>JBGCXS010000023.1:0-2828 GCA_048496475.1 Rickettsiales endosymbiont of Dermacentor nuttalli | reverse complement strand
TAAGTTACCAGAATTAACAGCATAGTGCAATGGTGTTTCGATACGATCAGTTTTAGCATTAACATCAGCACCATTTTTAGCTAATAATTTCGCTAAATCTAAGTTACCATTCTTAGCAGCACAGTGTAATGATATTACACCATGACAATTTGTAGCATTAGGATTAGCACCATGTGTGATTAATAATGGCACTGATTCTACACAGCCAAGTTGAAGTGCAAGATGTAATAACTGGTCCTTATTACTATCTGATATATCATTTATTCTCTTATTCAGCTCTGATGGATCTACTAATAAGGTTATTATAGGAAGCATTTGAGTAATGTTTGTGTTTATAGTAGTTGATAAAAATTCCTTTTGACCATATTGTTCCAAAACAACTTTATCGTTTATGGTAGCCAATAATGTATTGTATGTTGTGTTAATTATATCTGTTTTTGGTGAGGGTGGCTTAAATATTGATCTGATATTGGAATCTTCATGTCTCTTTGTATAAGTTATAGTTGCCGGAAAAGCACATTCAGCTAATATTGGTTTGTAAGTGATGTTAATAAAAACACTATTATGTTCGAATAATAGATTACTTACCGGAATCTGTACTACTGCTAAAGGTACTAATTTATATTCTAAAATATTATGCAAATTGAGATTTATATTTAGAGAAAAGTTGTAAGGTATAGTATTAGTGTCTTTTATCAAAAGTGATAAATTATTATTATAATACGTTATATATTCTGGGGTGGTGGTCCGAGACAATGTGCATGTTGTAGTGTTATTGACAACAAAATGAGTACTATGTTGAGTGTGGGTAAATGAAGCAAAAGTATTATAAGTACTCACGTTATTGATTATTTTACTGGTAATAGTTATGATGCTTATATCAACATTGAGTATCCTATTACTATAACTTAATGTAATATTACATAATATTATACTGACATTATTATTAGTACGAGATACATAATACTTATTTGCTTTATAAGTGTGATGTGCACTACCGTATTGTGTTTGCCTATGCATAGTGGTAGAGCGTATTTGAAGTTCAATATTACCTTTATTACTACCACCTGATATGACTAAATGTATTGATTGATATCCATTCTTCTTGGGATATCTAATATAATCAACAAAACATGATTTGACAGTATTATAATGTAGATGAATTAATTTAGAGAAATCGTAACATGCTTTTTTATTGGGTACAATTGCTCTAAAAGCTAAAATATCATTAAGTGCTGTAATATGAATATCTTTAACAAGTGTTTTTACCCATATAGAATATGGAGACTTAATTCTGTAGCTTAGGTTAGCTTTTATATTTAGTTTTCTAAATATATTTTTGAATTGCTGTTCTATATTGTGAATTATATTATCTATGTCAGGATATAGCCAATTCATATAATGAAGAATTCTATTACGTTCTTCAGGATATTGAATCTTAAAACATAAATCTTGTAAAAGATAAGCAAGGTCATTGTGTGCTGTATATGATAAAAGATACGGAATATAACAATTAGTGAGGATCTCTGATATATGCTGAGCATTGGTGTTATTATACTCAAGGTTAAAGATACTCACCTTATGTAATAATGGCACAAGCACAGTTAATACCGCCGTTTCCTGTAGTTTGGAATTAATAGTTAATAACAGCTTCTGGAAATGAATATATTGCTCAGCATATGGTTTATAGTGAATAGTAGATAATTTATTAATAACATCAACTAGATATATAATATTATTATTAAAATGATTATAATCTTCTAGATTAAGATGTTGTATATTTTCATGTAATAGTACTGCTGTGAATGAGGAAGAATCTAGTTGTAATGCTTTTGTAATGGTATGTATTTGGTCAGGATAGGTTGTTGTTTTATCAGAGCAGTATTGATGGTATAACGCTAAAGCTTGATTAATGCATGAATTATTGGTGATATTTTGATATAACATATTTACTTAAGCATCTGTGAAAGTGTTGCAAGATAAAAAATTTTTAACCACACTATAAAATCTATATCCTGAAATCGTAATACTTTCATTCTGAAATAAAAATTTTATCTTGCAACACTCTCAGTACATTTAATTTTTTGTAATTTGCAGCTATATTTAAGCAATGTGTATATAATTGCCTTGCAACTCACTTGATTTAAATCCAAAAACATAAAAGCCATTTTAATGGTATTTTTAAAAGATTTCAATTATTTGATAGGGGGGGAGATTACCTTATAAAGAAAAATCCTATTATAATGCCCTTTAAATCGCTAATTTAGTATTATAAATTTTAGAGGTAAGCTATGCATAAAAAACTTTTTTGTTATTGCGTCCGTCCGCCAAAACTCTAAAACCCTTATATACAATAGGGTTGTAAGGCAAAAATTAATAGTAAAATCCATAAGAAAATGAAGGGTTTTATATCAAAAGCTTATGGGAATAAGAAAAAATCGCAATGGGAAAATTGAGTGCGTTTTGGAAAATATGGTGTTTTTTGATACAAAAATTTAAAATTAGACATCAAAATCATAGTAATTTGCTCTAAAATTGCACTATTTTTGGGAATTAGTGCCTAAAGCGATATTTTCTTGAGTTTTGGCGGACGGACTATTTCAGAATCTTTATAAATGATTTTTCAAACAGTAGAGTAAATTTTACAAGAAATATGTTTACTCTAAAGAACTAATAAAAGCTTCATCAAGACCGGTTACACTAGAAATTAAAGAAACATTACAACCTTGGGATAATAGTTTTTTTGCTATTTCTGTTTTTACTCTGATATTTTCTTCAGCTTTTCCTTCAGCTTTTCCAATTTGGATACCTTTAGCTTCACCAATTTG
>JBGCXS010000022.1:0-4479 GCA_048496475.1 Rickettsiales endosymbiont of Dermacentor nuttalli | reverse complement strand
TCATTCCTCCATATTACGCCGCAAGCGGCGGGGAATATACCCAAAAGAGATTTAATTATAAATTATAATAATATCTCTCATATTCCTTGTACATTTAATGGTCAACTTTATACTGCAATTCGATCATTTGAAAGAAATAATGAACATTATTTTGTAATAGTAAATTCTAGTAGTTTAGAAGTGAACATTGTTGCTCAACATTTATGTTCTTACCGTAAGCATGATGATGATGGTAGATACTTTTCCTTTAAAGAGGTAAAGTCTTCTAATTATTATAAAGCATTATATTTATTTAATAAAATACAAGATAGTAATGAGAATCAGGGACTTAGGAATATTGTAGGAACACAAGGATGTTTTTTATCAATAGATCTATGTCCTTCAAATAAAAAATTGGAATATGATTTATTTAATAAAATATTACAAGCTTCACAAGATAATCATCAAATAAACTTATTAATTGCTATAAGTGGTTTATGGATAGTAACCCATCCTGAGGATTTTAGATGGTTACAATCTCTTCAAACACATAATATTAAAATTACATGGGTTAACCATAGTTTTAGTCATATTTTCTATAATGATAGGGATATGATAGGTAATTTTTTATTACTTCCTAATACTAATATAGACCATGAAATACTAAGTACTGAAAAACTATTAATTGATAATGGAGAATTACCTTCACCATTTTTCAGATTTCCAGGATTAGTGTCTAATAAAAAAATATTAGATATATTGACATTTTATGGATTAATACAATTAGGTGCTAGTGCATGGATATATAAACTCTCTAAAAATGATACAGTGCACAATGGTGATATTATTTTAATTCATGGTAATGGTAATGAGAATAAATTAGCTTTGAACACACTTATGCAGTTGGTTCAATCAAATAAATTTATATGGAAAAATTTATAGACAGAATTAAGTACAAATATGTTCAATATGAAATAACTAAAAATGCAAATAAATTCAAATATTAAAGATAGTACTTATATTTTGGCAATAGGTAGTCAGACAAAATATAGACTAAGTATTTTAAATAAGATATATGGTAAGTATACCAGGATACTACTGAATAAATTAAAACTTTCACTTGGAATGGAAGTAGCAATTGTTGGATGTGGATCTGGGGAATCGATTGATCTAATATATAAGAAAATTGGTAAAGATGGGGATTACTATGTTTGGATATAAATCAGGAACAAATATCCTTAACAAAAAGGAAATTATGTAGTCAAAATATTTTTAATGTAAAGTATCATGTTGCCGACATACAGAATTACCAAGGTAAAGAAAAATATGATCTTGTATACTGTAGATTTCTTCTAATCCATTTAATGAATCCTCAAAGAGCTTTAAATAATATGCTAAGTTTATTAAAGCCAGGTGGAATTATTGCCTGTGAGGAACATGATTATAAGACTATGTTTAATTATCCATATTCTTATTCAATAGATAAATATAAAGAGTTATTAAAAGAAATTGAGCAGAAACTTAATGTTGATTATTCATATGGTACAAAGCTTTTTCATACATTATGTCATTTAAATTTAAAAAAAGTAAAATATCATTTCTATCTTCCAGTATTTAATAATGCAGAAAAAAAATTATTGCTAAAATTATCTTTATTAGAAACAAGAGAATATTTTATTAAACACCATTTGGTTAATAATTTAGAGATAGACAACATGTTTAATGAAATAGAAGATATTATTAAAGATAGAACTGTTATACAAAGTACAGGCGGAGTATTTCAATCTTGGGGCATAAAATAGTAAATAATACTATGCTAGAATATGATAAGCAACAAATGAGTTTAACACGGGATCAAAAAGAAGCAGTGGGCTTACTTTCTATTGGTACTTTCTTGGAATTTTTTGATTTCTCTCTTTACATTCATATGTCTGCATTCCTTAATGAGTTATTTTTTCCCAACGCTGATTCACACACTACAGCTTTACTTCTCGCTACAACTTTTTGTTCATCTTATGTATTAAGACCTGTAGGAGCATTATTATTTGGCTACATAGGCGATAATATAGGACGTAAAGCCACTTTTGTTATTACTACAGTTATGGATGGCTTCATCTTGCTTAATTATGGCTAATTTACCGACATATGCTGAATGGGGATATACTGCATCCGTATGTATGATTATTTGTAGAATTGTTCAAGGACTTTCTTCTATTGGGGAAATAGTTAGTGCAGAAATTTATATAACAGAAATTACTAATCCACCTATTAGATACTTTGCTGTAGCTATAATTGAAACAATAGGACTTGTAGGGGCAACAGTTGCATTAATTATTACAACTGTTGCGGTTGTCAAGTGATTTTAATTGGCGCATTGCTTTTTGGTTTGGTGCAACAATAGCAACAGTTGGTGGAACCGCTAGAAGGGTCTTAATAGAAACTCCAGAATTTGCTAATGCAAAACTACAACTTAAAAGGACACTAGAAGCTGCTAATATTAATCTCAAAAAGTTAAATCACCCCATTGTAAATGAAAAGATTAATAAAAAAAATGTATTAGCATATTTTGCACTAGATTGTTTTTGGCCATTAAGTTATTACTTTGCTTATTTTCATTGCGGTGTCATTTTAAAAGATACTCTTGGTTTTACTACGGAACAAGTTATTCAGCAAAACCTATTACTTTCAATAATACAAATAGTTCCTTGGCTTACATTAAGTTTTTTAAGTTGTAAAATACATCCTTTGAAATTATTGCGAATAAAGTTGTTTATCTTTTTACCTTTTTTATTAATTTGTCCTTTCTTACTTAATAATGTTACTAATGGATTAAGTATGTTGTTGATTCAGAGTTTTATTGTTACATTTTCCCCCACCACTATCCCGGCTGTGCCAATTTTACTACATAGTCTTCCTCTCTTTAAACGTTTCACATGTAGTGGACTAATATATGCTTGTTCACGTGCTATGATTTTTTCTCTATGTTCATTTGGGTTGATTTACCTCACAACACAGTTTAATCATTACGCAATATTGTTTATTATGATACCAGTAAGTATTGGTTACATACTTGGTTTACGACATTTTGGTAAATTGGTTTAAGCCAAGGAGAATCAAATTGCTTCCAATTAAAAACTTTATGTTGCTTGACATACAAATGTTGATAACATAATTCAACAATTTGTTGTTTTATTATTGGTGTCTGCAATTGCATAGACAAAGGAACAATATATGTAATAGTTTCTTCTATAATTTTTTTAATCTTCTCAGGAGATTTAGCACCTATGGTCTGCATATTGTGCAGTCTATCAAACAACTTTATCAGCAGTACATCATATTTCTTCTCTTGGTATAATATCTCTACCATTTTAGCAGAACTAATCTTTATACCATCTCCTTTTATTCTGGTTAAATCCATTACCTGGTTTGCTACCTTTGCTCCAATTGGATGAGAGTAATAAGGCTCACCAGACTGACGCATCTGAGTGCCATGATATTTCTTGGCATAATATATTGCCTTCTTTACTTCCACAACATCTACTGGTGGAGCTTGGATTATACTATTTAAAGAAGTTACTTTATCCAATAACTTTCTAGCATAATTACATTCTTCAAACTTTGCTTGCCAATTTTCTAAATCTTTCATAATTACTTATTATATAATTTCCTTAATATGATCTGTCAACACTTTTCCGGACAGTTGTTTATGCACATTTTTTTATTGCTTCGTATTTTACTGGTGATAGCTAAATCGTTAGCAGCATGCATTCTTATACGATTATAAAATACCTCTATATATTCGAATATGGCATGTTTTGCTTCCTACCTAGTTTTAAATTTATGTTGATACACTAATTCTGTTTTTATAGTATGAAAGAAACTTTCAGCAACAGCATTATCCCAACAATTTCCTTTACGACTCATACTCTGTTTAAGACCATGTTGTTTTATAATGTTTAAATGACTATCAGAACAATATTGGCTACCTCTATCAGTATGCCAAATAAGCCCTTTCGGTGGTTTACGTTGCCATATTGTCATTAATAAAGCATTATTAACCAAATCAGCCTTCATATTATTATTCATAGACCATCCTATAATTTTTCTAGAAAATAGATCAATAACAGTTGCTAAATATAGCCAACCTTCACTAGTTGACACATATGTTATATCTCCAACCTAATAACAATTAGCAGCAGAAACTGTAAACTTCCTATTTAATAAATTAAGAGCAGTTTGCTTGTTATGATTAGAGTCAGTAGTGGCTTTAAACTTACTCTTGGTTTTACATATCAAGCTATTAACCCACCAATTAAATACCTGACTTAAGAGGCATTTGGAATAATTTTTGTATATGTTTAGGATTGTTCTGTAAGCAACGTAAATAAGATTTAAGATTGTGTTTTAACTCATCTTTTGTAAGAGGTATATGTTTTCTATTTACATATGAAAATAATATTTTATCTCCGTGTTCTCGAGAAAGTTGTATTGATGATTTTT
>JBGCXS010000021.1:0-13883 GCA_048496475.1 Rickettsiales endosymbiont of Dermacentor nuttalli | reverse complement strand
GAAAGCTATTGTTATGTGAGCCAAAATCTTGTGACAACACTTATCTGGAAAGATATAATAATGATTATGCAGTAAAAATGTTGAATCAGTATTCATGAATCATACATTTAACAACGTTATGGCCCACACTGAAGTACAATAATTTCTTTAAGAAATTTGATTAACATTACCACATAAAAATACCTATCTTATTAACTTATAATTGTATTCAATTAACTAATAATACGGATCTTAAGTTTATATTTTAAATTAAAAATTTTCTCTTGTATAACAGTAAACCCAAAACATGGATTATGCATATTTTCATTAGATTCTCTATATATTATTAGTATTTTAAATATAATAATATAAATTGTAATATTTAGTTGCATAATATTATTTAACGCTATATGTTAAAAATAAATTTGCAAGTTAAAATATAAAAATCTTTCTTCATTAAAGATTAATACTTAATTTGTATAATTAAATTGTTATTTAAAAATAAATGTAAGGATATTAATAAATGAAAAGATACGTGTAATTAATATTTTTTACTTTTTTAGTATTTATTCCTAATTTAGTTTCTACAAATTACAATTATTATATTTCACCTTAAGTTGGTTTCTCAATATCAAGTATGAAAGTAAGGTTTAAGCTTTTAGATAGGGATTATATAAGTCTAAATGACTATAAAGAACGATTAGACAATGCAGCTATATATGGTGTAATTTGGGGTAAAAAGATAAGGAATAATGTTTTTATTGAGTTAGAAGCAATTATTCTTCAAATCGTAAATTTAGTAAAACTGCAACTATAGGAATAAATACTGTAACTTTGTTAACAAGCTCTTTTCATACTAAATTAAAAACAAATTCTTTGTTAATTAATATTAGCTATCAATTTAGAGATACTCTATGAAGGTATAATACCTTATTATAACTGCTAGCAATAGAATACGCAGAAAATAAACTATATACCTAATGTATTGTCAGTAAAGAACTTAATAATTCCTGATAAAAAAGTTTCTGGTGTTGTCTGACAAATTGGTACTAGGAATATTGATACCAATTAGAAATAAATTTTAGTTATAAATTTAGAAATCTAGGTAGAGTTAAAAGTGCTAGAGTTTATAAATTAAATGGAAGTTATATAATTCCCTCTCTATTTCCATTAGTAATAGGTAAATTGCATACTTCTGACTTATTATTGGAGATATCATATAGATTTTAACAAAACCATAATACTTAATTATTTACTAGCTTAACCAATCAATATTTTAGGACAAAATGTCGAAGACTGAAGAATTAGCAAAGACATTATGTAGTAATATTCAATATGTAACAGATAGTTTACATACATTAGAAAACAAAGAAATCATAGCAGATAATTCTGGATATAAATTATATTCATTAGATACTAGAGGAACTGAGGAAAAGAATAAGATAGATTTTTTTTATTAACGATGGATAGAGAAAATATATCTCCTTTACAAGCGCATAACATCTGTTAACCACATGAAGAACATATTACTGTCAACATTTGGGTATTGATGATAATGCAAATATAAGTGTCACAAATTTAGATATTGTACAAAAAACAGGAACTATACATTACATAATACATCTATATTAGATATAGAAACTAGCTATGATGTTTATTGTTGCGGAAGAATTGATGCAAAATGTAGTTGGTCATATATTAATGCTACAAACATATTCAGTGATTGTATATGGGTTGGGAATAGCACTATGGATTATATTAATGGTTTAGTAGTATTTTTATACTTTTGGAAAGATTAAAAAAGTAGTATATAGAATTTTAAGAGGAAGTATTTAAAAATTTATAGCAGTCATATTGTGATAAATAAGGTAGAAAAAAAATGTGCTCATTATGGCAAATATGGCGGATGTAGTTTACAACATTTAGATAGCAATTCATATTTAAAATATAAGTATGATATATTTAAGCAAGCCATAACTCAGGGCGGATTTCCTAACTTTATGTTAAATTATCCTATGATAATAATAGGCCCTTTTTCAAGACGTAGAGCACAGATCAAAGCTATTAATCTAATCACGGTATAAAATTAGGTTATCATCAAAATAGAAGTCATAATATTATAGATATTAAAGAATGTCTTATATTACATAGTGATATTTTTAATGTTATAGACGGTTTAAAGCTTTTATTAAAAGAATTCAATTTAGGAAAATACGAATTTGTAATTACACTACTAGATAATGGGTTAGATTTATTAATTAAATCTACAAATTTATCAAATTTAACAATACAAGAGCAGTTAGTACAATTTGCGTATAAATATGATATATCTAGAATTTCATGGCAAAATAAGTACTCCACTGAGCCAATTATTATTAGAAGAACACCACAAATTAAATTTGGTAATACACTTGTAGAAGTACCAACTGGTAGTTTTTTACAAGCAACAACACAAAGTGAAAAATTATTACAAGAATTCGTTGCTAAGCATAGTAAAACTTGTACAGATATTATCGATTTATATGCCGGTTGCGGTACATATAGTTTTATTATGATGGAATACGCCAAAGTACATACTGTAGAAGGTAATATTAATAGTATCAATGCTATAAAATTTGCTGCTAGAGGAAAAGAAAATAGAATTACAGCAGAACTTAGAGATGTATACATATCCTATGCTTCCAAATGAATTAAATCGATATCAATTATCGGTTATTAATCCTCCACGTAATGGTGCAGAACCACAAATTCATGAAATTGTAAAAAGTAATATAAATAAAGTTATTATGGTATCTTGTAATCCTAAAACTTTAAGCCGTGATATAAAAGTTCTTAAAAATGGAGGATTTGAACTACAAAATGCTTTAGCAGTTGACCAATTTTATTGGAGTAATCATCTAGAAATTATCGCGGTATTAGCACGAGAAATATATTAATCTATTTCTCTAGCATTATTTACTAAGTAATTTAAAAACTGCTTGTCTTACATATACACCATTTCTAACTTGGTCAAGTATTACGCTATTTTCTATATTATCAGCTATATTACTTTCAATTTCTACACCACGATTTATAGGGCCAGGATGCATTACTATGGCATTTTTTTTAGCATAGGACAATTTTTCGCTAGTTAAACCGTAAAACTTAAAAAATTCACTAGATGATGGTACAAAAGAATTATTCATACGCTCCTGTTGTATACGCAGCATCATTACTATATCACAATCTTTTAATCCTTCTTTCATGTTAATATAAGTACTAACGTTAGGTATATTAATTGCAGGTAATAAGGTAGAAGGAGCAATAATATTTACATATGCCCCTAATTTAGTTAGTAAAATTAAGTTAGATCTTGCAACCCTGCTATGTAAAATATCACCACATATTGCAATCTTGAGACCTGAAATTTTACCCAATTTTTGCTTTATAGTAAAAGCATCTAGCAGAGCTTGCGTTGGGTGCTCATGACTCCCATCACCAGCATTAATAATTGAACAAGATATGTACTTAGAAAGCAATTTTATAGCACCACTCTCATTATGTCTAATAATACAGAAATTTGGTTCCATTGCATTTAAAGTTAACATAGTATCTTTAAGAGTTTCTCCTTTTTTAATAGAAGAATATGAAATATGTAAATTAATTACATGAGCCCCTAAGCGTTTTGCAGCAATTTCAAAAGAAGTTAACGTACGAGTAGAATTTTCAAAAAATACATTTAAAACTGTCTTGTTTTGTAATAAATTAGAGCAATGTAAATTATTGTTTACTACTAGCTCATTTGCAAAATTGAAAATATCTTCAATATCATTATTGGATAAATCATCTATACTAAGTAAATTACGGTTACTTTTATTGTTAAACATAAACAAATACCTACAAATTATATTATCTTAATACTAAGATAATTTATTTTTTCTAAATTAACAGTACTTAATTATAAATTCTACTTGAAATTTAGTTACAGCATCTATATAAATGCTTATACACTCTTTCAATGAGTTTCGGGGCATAGCGCAGTCTGGTAGCGCATCTGGTTTGGGACCAGAGGGTCGGGAGTTCAAATCTCTCTGCCCCGACCACAAAATTAAGACTTCTTAATCTTTAATGAGTTATAACAAAGTTTGTTAATTACTAATAAGTCACCAGAATATGCTTAGAGAAGATGTTGTTGAATGCATAGATTTTAAAAATTCAAATTTTTACAAAGCAAATTTAAAAAACGTTTTTTAGGATTTCACTTGCTTTGATGATTCAAATTTAAGCACACTTAATTTAAGTGATAGCATTATTTATGATTAATGTACTTAATTTAGTAGAGTTTGTAAGAAAATTTACAAATAACAAAATAGGATAATGTATTGGTTCTTATTTTTATATAAATTTGTAAAACTCTAGACTTGATAAATAGATAGTTACAGTTTGGCTCTATATCAAAAAATTAGAGGCAAAGTTAAGGTTAATAATTAAGCGCATAAAACTTTTACCCGCAATCTATAAAAATTCTTAAAACCATAAGCACACCTTTATATAAGTTTCATTTTTCTCTGGAAAATCCTAGTAATACCATTTTCCTACTAAACCTCCACATTCAACCTATCTTTTCTTTCCAACCATGTAGAGTAAAAAAGTTGAATATTGATACTAGGCCAGAATAGAGTGAAACCTACTATTAGTAAGCCTCACTCTTTGTTCCTATATGCTAAGAAAGCTTGAAAATATAGTACAGCTAAATTATATATTAAACTATTTCTTTACTAAAATATCTATTTATCTTGATTTTCAAGATATGGTACTAAATAGATTTAAAAAAGTCTTTTGTAGTCACAGAAAATCAATTACACAAATTTAAATTTTTGAATTCATCATTAGAGATGTGTAACCACAAGTTTGAGTTGATGTACAAACAAATCTTTGCAACAAATTTCTATCTGAAGAATTTTTAATTTTCTCTTTTAATATCTTTACCAGCATAAATTATACGTGCGAAAGAATCTAAAGTATCTGGCCTTGCAACATTTGTTTTCTTAGGAGTATCAATTGTTGATAAAAAATTAATCTTTGGATAACCAATTTTATAACTGCTAATAATACCATCCATCATTTCAGTCTCTGTTGGCCACTTAAATTTATAAGGAGATTCAGTAAAAAACTTTATAGCTTGAGATCTAGAATTATTTGTTTCTTGCTCAAAATGAATCTGTAATTTTTTGCATCATTTATATCATAGTTGTGTGAATCAATTTATTTTTTTAACATTAATAGCATTAGCAAAAATTATACATTTCTACATTAACTTCTCTTATTGCCGCTTCAAAATTAACTTTTTTATAAGATGATAGTTGATTACCTAAAGGTATTACAGTATAGTCCTCTACTATAGGCTATAAATTCCTATTTCCTCCAAGTGCATATACCAATTTAGTATTTGTCAGCAAATCATTAAGTAATCAAATCATTCTTTTACCGAGTTTTCTGCAGCTCCGAGTACAACTTTATTAGCTACCATTGCACCGGAATTTATTCCTTTAATAAAAGGAGATAAATACTCAACTAAATTCCTTTTTTTGATCATGATCAAATTTATCTACTAATTGCTGACGTTCTCATCCTTTAGGTCATAAAAAATGTTTTTGCATTGATATATTCAATTGTTCTAACACTTCTTCTTCATCATAGGAATTACCTAGATCATTTATAAACTCGGTTTTTTCTAGGACTTTAACTAAATTTGCTGATTCTATGGAACTAAAACCATACAATGATATAACACCTATTAACACCTTTTTTAAAAGTTCATTAACCATTACTTATATTCCTTATATAAAAATCTTTCTTTAATTGTAAAATTAGAACATCTTTAGAGCAATGGTCATTCCATCTTTAGCTGGTAATAAAATACTAATATATTTTTGTTTATTTGCTAATCTCAAATTAAACTCCTACATTACTTCTTTTGCCGTTTTACTAATTTTTCTACCAAGTTGGTACTTTTCATAAACAGCTGCAGAAAGTAAAGTATTATCACCTATAATTAAACCTTTATATTTTAAATTTATTTCAGCCCAATCTTAAATATTTTATGTAATATAATTTTACTATTTCCTTGAAATTTTGCTCAGCAAGTAATTGCCTTTTTTGATCATGCTTAATCGTGTGCACTACTCTTTTCTTCATTAAGTGCTCTTGCAATCCATATAATGGAATACCTTACTAAAGTACCTATTTCTACTACCTTACGTGCTTCTACCATACTTAGTAGTACATATAATAAATTTACCTTCTTCAGGATTAACGTGAATAGGTAAACCAACTTATTTTATTTGATTATCAACTTCTAATAAAAGATCACCTTCCTGAGCAAAAAGGGTTTTAATATAATCACGCATTATTAACTCAACAAGCCCTTTACAAATTCATTTAAACCTAATTGTCTTTCCCTTTTTAGACGCTCTGCTTCTAAAATAGAGTTAACTTTCTTCATACTTTCTTCAATATTATCATTGATAATAACATAATCATAATTAACCCAATTGCTAATTTCATGACTTGCACCAGACATTCTTTCTTGCAAGACTTCTTCAACATCCTGCGCCCTGCTTCTGAGCCTTTGCTCTAATATTTTCATTGATGGAGGTAAAATAAACACACTCACTACCTTATCAGGCTCCTTTTTCTTTAGCTGTACAGTACCTTGCCAATCAATATCAAATAATACATCTATTCCTTTTGCTAAAATTTCTTCAACTGTTTTTCTTGGAGTTCCATAATAATAACTAAATACACGAGCATACTCAAGCAATTCATTATTTATAAGCATAGCATCATACTGATCTTTATTAATAAAATAATAATCTACCCCTTCACGTTCTTCCGACCTTTTTAAACGTGTAGTAACAGAAACAGACATTGTAATATTTTTAGTATGTTGTAGTAAATTACGCGCAATAGTTGTTTTACCTGCACCAGATGGCGAAGATAAAATAAACATTAATCCTTGACGTTTTATTTGTATATTATCCATATTAAAATATAATAGCATTATATTAAATAAATTGGCACTATATTATTTAACTTTTAATTCGTCTATAGTAATTATGACATATTTACCTAAAACTATTTTAATTACTGGAGCAAACAGCGTGGACTATGGGCTAGTCTTGCACAACCTATGACACAAAATCGAATGTTACTTTATCTTTAATTGCACGTAATGAAGAGCAGCTATCACATATATAACTCTTTCTTGTGAAAAGCTAGGAGCAAAAACTTACAACAAAATCCTTGATGTAAGAAATGAGGAAGCCCTGCATGAATGATTATCTACCTTAAATGTTGATTTGGTAATTGCTAATGCTGAAATATCTGCTGATGCTAAACATGGAATGGAATCTAATAAGCAAATACAACAAGTATTTGATACAAACTTACAAGAGGTATTAAATACTATTTTGCCTATTATTCCAAAACTCATACAAAATAATTATGGACAAATTGCTATCATAAGTTCGCTTGCTGGGGTGGATATCGTGGTTTACCAAATTACCCATACTATTCCGCTAGTAAAGCGCCCATAAAAGCATATGTAGAAGCATTCAAAAGAGTTTTAGCATAATAATATGAGGAGAGTCACTGTTATCACCCTAGTACATATTAAAACTCCCCTAACAGTAAAAAATAAATTCCCTATGCCTTTTATAATAATGACCGCTGATAAAGCTGCAGCTACTATCAAAGAAAAATTAAAACGTAATCCCTCTCTAATTGCCTTTTCGTATTCATTTTATAGTAAGGCTTATTAACTATATTACCTGCAAGAGTAGTGGATTATATACTGACAAAATTACCAGCAAAATAGGTAATAAATAATGTAGATAAATCTTAGTATAAACTAAGAGAATATTAAAACAGCACTAAAATTAAAAGATAGACTATACAAAAACGTAGATTAACAACATAATATCTAAATTGTTTTGGCTATAGTAAGTCATTATAAAAATAATGACTTATATATACTCTATTATTTACAACAACTCATATCTCTACCTAACAAACATAACACATTTTATACCCTCAGATACAACAATTTTGCTGTTATCTATTTCCTTTTAGTTTATCTGCTGATATTTATTAATACGTTGCGTTTTGTCCTCACATCCATAATACAAAAAAAACCTATATTACACCTACCTACTACCTTTAAAGTCTTTCTCTAATGCTGTAATGGAATTATTGACATTTTCATTATTCAAAGATGTAAATTTTATTATATCTACATATTCTTAATTCTTTAGGATAATCATAATAAAATGAAATATTTGTACCTTCTGCAGTACAATATACATATTTATTATGATCTTTGATATATTCATTAATTGTATCATGAACGTATATATTCCAATCATTTCATACTAAATCTATTATACATTATCTCCTATAATTATGGGAATAGGCAGATGTTGTGAAACTTGTGCTACAATTAAATCCTTAAGCACAAGTCCAATAGCACTACCAGTATTTACCACCATTTTTTGTTGAGATGAGCTTTCTGCTATAGTTACTGCATCATAATCATGTATAGGTATATGGAACATAATAACCTCCTGAATTGAAAATATTTAATATTTTATGTAAATCACTCAAATTTGTTATGTGGAATATAATTTACATATTATTAATTATCTAAATGCATGATATGTTCGCCATTTAGTAAAATATCTGTTGGTCGATTTTTTAGATCAATAGATAAATCTTTTGTATCTAATAAAATATGAATCATAATATTCTCCTTACTAAAATATTAGATATCATATTAACAGCTATATGTTGTAATTTTATCACAGATATTATTAATTTTTAATTAAAAATCTTTTAATATATTTATTTTTTAATGCATTTTTAATATCAATAATATACTAGTTTGTAACAAAGAAAGCAATAATAGGCATGAAAACCTAAATATATAATATTTAAATTCAAAAACCATAGCAGCCTAAAATAAAACATATTGGTGCTAGAATAGAATTATGATATATAGTAAAAATAGTTGATCATTGATACAAGGCTAGATAGAGTAAAGAGCAACAACATATGTTAAGTTCTCAAATGTTTTTAATTATAAACATTCTTGATAATAAGCTTCTTGTTCCTCTAAAGTTTTTTAGCTCTTTCACTACTTACTTGTTTGTACTTTCTCATAAAA
The DNA here is from genome assembly GCA_048496475.1 of Rickettsiales endosymbiont of Dermacentor nuttalli. Classification (GTDB taxonomy): domain Bacteria; phylum Pseudomonadota; class Alphaproteobacteria; order Rickettsiales; family Arcanibacteraceae; genus Ac37b. The sequence goes on along the minus strand of JBGCXS010000021.1, from coordinate 4,702 downwards.
TTTGAATAAAAATAGCCTGTGATTAGATATAATTAAAACATAATCCCATAATAGGTCTCAAAATAAAACTAGTTTTAGAATATAATATATTGCGGTATAATAATACCATTTCACATAAATTGATATAGATAATCAGTGCTTGATATTAAACAACTTAATGCTTTTAATGATTTTATTGCTGGTGTTAATACATTTATTAAATCACCACGTAATAGAATAATGGCAGACCCAGACCCCATTCATATTATAGGTTCATCTAGATTATTAGTATATAATGAATTTAATCCCAATAATCCTATTATATTATTTATTCCATCATTAATTAACAAGCATTATATTTTAGATTTGACTGAAGAACAAAGCCTAGTAAGATTTTTAGCACAAAAAGATATTAATGTTTTTATGATAGCTTGGAATACTCCTATAGAACGTGAAATAAAATTTAGTTGCAAAAACTATATTAATGAACGCGTAAACAATATGATTAATTTCTTAGCAAGAAAATATAATAAACCCATATTATTAGCTGGTTATTGTATAGGAGGCCTTCTAGCACTCTCTTCTGCCATCCACAATCATAATATACGCGGTATAACATTGCTTGCAACACCGTGGAATATCAAACCAGACCATTACTTTTCCTACATTACAAAGCACTTAGAATATATAATTGATCAATATGATTTAGTACCCGCAGAATTAATTAGATTATTATTTTATTTTGCAAATCAAACTAAAATTTTAAAAAAATTTATTAATTTTGCTAATACCAATTATGATTCTAAGGAAGCAAATTTATTTATTGCCACAGAACATTGGGTTAATGACGGTATCGCTGTAACAAACAAGGTTCTTCATGAAATTATTAATTTATATAAAGGAAATTGCTCCTTATTACAAAAATTATGCCCGCTTACTCAGGATTTTAAATTACCAGCATTAATTATAGCACCCAAATACGATAGAATCGTACCATATAATACCGCATTAGAATTAAAATATGTACTCCCTAATCATACATTAATATCTCCACATTGTGGTCATATAGGCATGATTATAGGTAAAAATGCCAAACATGATGTATGGATTCCTTTGCACACATGGATTAAGAAGATTTACATATAAATATTATTTATATAATACGTAACCTTCTCCTCTAATAGATTGTATATAAAGTGGTTTTTTAGGATCGTTTTCAATTTTATTTCGTAATCTAATAATTTGTACGTCTACAGAACGCTCATTTATTCCACCACATAGGCTAGCAAGATCACTACGTGACACTATCTTCTCAAGATTTTGTACTAAGATAAATAACAAATTAGCTTCAGCTTGAGTCAAAGCTATACTTATCCCGGATTTAGTTAATCTATTATTTACTATATTAAATTCACAGTCTCCAAAGGATACTATATTACAATTATCTTTTTGTTTGACATTACTTCTAGATATTAACTTACTTACACGCAATAATAATTCTCGAGGCTCAAAAGGCTTAGACAAATAGTCATCCGCACCACTTTCTAAACCACTTATTCTCTCTTCAACTTCCCCCATAGCTGTAAGCATTAATATTGGCATATCATAATTAGAACGAATTATACGCGCAAACTCTATACCTGTCTCACCTGGTAACATAACATCAAGTATCAGCAAGTCGAACACAAACATCTGTATTAATTTTCTTGCCTCTATAGCGTCATGAGCAGTAGATACTATAAACCCTTTACTACAAAGATACTTACATAATAAACCCCGAATCCTATCATCATCATCAACCACTAAAATATGAGATACATATTCAGAAATTAACATTTATATTCTCCATTTAATGAGACACATCTATTACATGTAACTCAACAAAAAATTACCAAATGTAAAATACTAGCCTATATCAAAAAGGTTGACGACTTTTAATTGCTATACTTAATGTATTTTCATCTAAATAATCCAACTCTCCTCCTACAGGAATACCATAAGCTAATCTTGAAACTTTTACATTATGATCCTGTAACAATTCTGTAATATAATATGCAGTGGTTTGCCCGTCAATAGTAGCATTAGTTGCTAAAATCACTTCATTTACTTGATTACTGCTTACTCTATGCACTAACTTATCTATATTTAAATCTTTTGGAGTCTTATTTTCTGAAACCGATAATGTTCCACCCAAAACATGATAATTACCTTTAAAAATACTTCCACGTTCCATTGCCCATAAGTCAGTAACAGACTCCACAACACAGATCGTATTCCGCTCACGTTTATGGTCCATACAAATATGACACGGCTGACTAATATCTATATTACCGCAATTATTACAAATTTGCATAAAATCTGATACTTCTTTCATTGCATGCATTAAAGAACTCATAAAACTTTCACGATGTTCCAACATATACAATACAGCCCTCCTAGCTGACCTAGGCCCTAAACCTGGCAATTTAGAGAGTAAATACGCTAATCTATCAATATAATTATGATTCATGATTAAAAAGGCAACTTAAACCCTGGTGGTAAATTTAAACCACCTAGCATACCAGACATACTACCTTCAGAAGATTCATCTAGTTTTTTCTTTGCGTCTCTAAATGCTGTTATAATTAAATCTTCTAATATTTCAAGTTCATCTGAATTGGCCAAAGAAGGATCTATTTTGATTTTTAACATCTCTCCCTTACCATTAATAGTTACATTAACTACTCCACCACCAGACTGCCCTTGAAACTCTGTACTGGCTAGCTGTTCTTGCATTTTAGCAAATTTTTCCTGCATCACTTGCATTTGCTTCATTAATTGATTTGGATTAATCAATGTATCCTCCTTAAAATTAAACTGTTAATTCACGTATATCTACAACATTTGTACCATTAAACTGATCTAAGACCTCCTTCACTATTGGATGCGACTTTGCATCAGTTTTTGCTTGCTCTTTTAGTAATAACTTCTGTTCACCAATCGTGGAAGCATCACTATAATCTTGAGTTTCGATAATAGACCATATATTACCAGTCCATTCCAATAATAGCTGTTTCATTTTTTTAATTATATCTTTTGAAACCCAATTATTTATTTTAATTACTATCTCATTTGGAGCAAACTTAACTACCCTTATATCATCTATTAAATGATGATATATTATTAATTCCTGTTTTCTGTAAAAGAGTTCAATAAATTCCTCATAAGTAGTAACTTTTTTAACATTCTTAGAATTTATATTCTCAACGTCTGTCTTCTTTATAGAACCTCTTGGTAACGCATCAAAGAAATTTTTTCTAGTTTGTATATTTTCTTTACAATCTTTTTCTTGCTTGGATTGTAATACTTGCACAGCAATATCAGCATTTTTTAATTTTTTTTCGTTTGCAGAATTCACTATATCTTGATTATTTTGTTTATTATCTATTTTATTAAGTAAATCCAAAGGTGAAGGTATTTTAGATAAGTAACATAATCTAATAATTACCATTTCTGCAGCACTAATATCAATAGGAGCACTTTTAACTTCAGCAAGCCCTTTTAATAACATTTGCCATATAAGAGTTAATGATGAAACTTCAAGCAATCTAGACAATTCTAAGCTTTTATTACGATCAAATTCAGGAAGTATCTTAGATTCTGCGAGCATAGGTATCATCTTAATTTTAGTAATTAGGTGAGTTACTTCAAGTAAGTCTTCAATTAATATTGCTGGATTAACACCTTCATAGTAAAGTGTATTTAGCAATTCTATTGCTTCTTTTGCTTGTCCTTTTAAAATTAATTCTAGCAAAGAAAAAAGACTTGTTTTGCAACTAATACCTAGCATTTGCTTAATAGTTTCATCAGTAATTAGAGTATCATTCTCTGAACAAGCAACAGCCTGATCTAACAAAGATAAACTATCTCTTACTGATCCTTCAGATTTAGCAACAATTAAATCCAAAGCTTCTGTATTAATTTTTATATTTTCTAACTTTGTAATATTCTGTAAATGGTTTATTAAGTCTTCATTAGATAACCTCTTTAGGTCAAAACGTTGACATCTAGATAAAATGGTTATCGGGATTTTTTTTACTTCTGTAGTTGCAAAAATAAATTTAGTGTGTGCCGGCGGTTCTTCTATTGTCTTTAACAATGCATTAAAAGCATTGGTAGAAAGCATATGTATTTCATCTATAATATATACTTTCATTTTTCCCATTAAAGGCAAGTAATTGACACTCTCAATGATCTCTCTAACATCTCCTACACCAGTTCTACTTGCTGCATCCATTTCTATAATATCAGGATGACGCCCTTCACTAAATGCAATGCAATTAGCACATTTTTCACATGGCTCTACAATATCTTGATTTAAATCTAAATCTGTACAATTAAGTGTCTTAGCTATAATACGAGCTGTGGTAGTTTTACCAACCCCCCTAATACCAGATAATAAAAACGCATGTGCAATACGCTGCATTTTTACAGCATTAGAAAGTGTACGCACTAACACATCTTGTCCCACTAGATTATTAAAATTATTAGGACGATATTTACGGGCTAATATTTTATAAGTTTGTTGTTCAGATACTTGTAACACGAGCTTTATTATCAACAATTTGAGTTAATCTTTAAGTATATAATCTATATATTTAATAATAATAATACAAGCTTTATTATTTATTCTAAAACTTCATTCCAAAATTAAGAGAAGCCTCGTGGGCTTTTTAGGATTTAC
>JBGCXS010000020.1:0-18297 GCA_048496475.1 Rickettsiales endosymbiont of Dermacentor nuttalli | reverse complement strand
TGAAAGCTATTGTTATGTGAGCCAAAATCTTGTGACAACACTTATCTGGAAAGATCTTACGAAAATACTTGACTTTATCAAAAAAGCATTCAATAGATAATGTTTCTTATAAATATGTTGATTTATGGTTTTAGCTCTTCTTTACAGTCCTTCTTGGGAGGAATAACAACTTCATAACCATTATGTTTCAAGCTTTCTATCAATTTATTGGAATCGTATACTTTATCGGCAATTACTATTTTCTAGTATTCTGCTTGTGTAATATCGTTTCTTTGATCTGGTGTTAGAATAAATTTAAGAGGATTCTTTAAGGCATCAAACAATGCACGAATTTTGGTAGTAAAAACATCTGTATTTCTTCCAAAAGCTTCTTTTTACTGGGAAAATGATGAGCAAAGCATATAATAATTCAAATCAAAAAACTATAAAGGTATATGTGAAAGGTTTTATCTAACTTGAAGAGTGGATTTTATTTATTACCTACAGAACTTTAGAAAAAGAAGAGCTATAGTTCTGTAGAAGGACTTAAATGAGTATTTTGTGTAAATATAACAATGAATGACTACATTCAGAGAAGTTTTTTATGGGAAGAAGTCTATGCAAACTTTTATGGATTCGATTAAAACTGTTTGTTAGGTGAAGTCTCGTATTTTATACATAACAAATCTAGACTAACTTATCTATATCTCCTCAGGTTAATGATAAAAGTATATATGATCTTGTTGCAACAGAATCCAAATGGGAATAATTATTAACGGATCAAGATATAGCTTAAAAAATTTAGGTATTTGTCAGTAGTATTGCACTATTTTTAATTTTTAGGTATAATATACTATATTTTTAAGACTTTTTGCTATAAGTATCGTCACTGTAATCGTTTATTGATTTTATTTTGGTATGTATTACAAACTTTTTGTAGGTTTAGAAATGCGGTTGTATAGCTTTCTTGCGCATTACTCATCATTATATGAATTTCATTGCTTGAGCCAAAACTGCAAGTGATACATCCTGTTCTTCTAAGTCTTTTTTAAGACTTTGTATATTTTTTCTTTTGCTAATGATCGATTAATAGTTGCTATATATTCTAATTCTTGAGCCAGCTTCTGTTGTAATATAAAAGGTCTGACTTAATTTTTTGTTTTAATGATAATATTGAAGCATTTAATATATCTTCTTAAGTTTTATATTTATTTACTTCTGCAGAAAGGTTTTCGCATGCTGTACGGTAATTTTGTGACTAGCGATAAATTCTATGCGTATTTTTTTCCTGATCTAAATAAGTTTCTAGTTCTACACGTTTTTTCTATTCTTGATGTAAAAAATCTTCTAATTCTTTAGTTGCTTTTACAGAAACTGCATACTCTCACCTCTAGAAATTATTGTCATGATATTATTCTCATCAACATCAGAATGAGATATTTTCTGAACAAGATTTGCTTCTTTTTGACGTAATTTATGAATTTCTTCGGTTATAGATTTTTTCTGGTTTTCCTATCACTACTTATTTTTGCTTTTAAGTTATCAATTTCTGTAATATAGGAATGGGTATCGACATTAGTTTTAGCTAGATAATCTATTATCTTGTACTTCTCGCTTTTCAGTAATTTTGTCTTTTAACTCCTTGCTAGATAAGGATTGATCATATGTAAGCCTTTCTGTAATTCTGTTTTGTTATAAGATAAAGTTTTTAATTTATTTTCAAGAATAACTTCGCTTTTTTCAGCTAAAGCTTTAAACTCTTGTTCTAGTTTAGTTTTATCAGGATATTTATGATCTATAAAGTTACTAACCATTAGTACATTATATTTTACCTTTGTTTCTTCAAGTAATTGCAATACTTAACCTTTAGAATGAGTCTTTGAACATATTACATAACATCCAGTAAGTGTTCTCTTAAATCTTAATTAATATTGCGAATTTCAGTATTAATTAAATTGTATGTATCCTTTAATTGATTTTGTGCATCCTATATAGTATTAAAGTTATAAGTTATATATATCTTTACTGTCTATAGCTTGAAAATAGTTGGTAACTAATTTTGTTTATGTCATCGATAGAGAAAAGTCACGTTTAGATTTATTATTTTGAGCCTGAGAGCATTGTTTAGATTAGTATTAAGCATTTCTTTAAAGCTTGTAGGTATTTTAGAATCTAATATTAATCTATTAACCATTTTATCTTTCTTTGTAGAAATATTATGAGATTCCGTATGTTGTATTATATTATTTATAGGTAGAGGAGGAGATTTAGGTACGTTATTTTTAGTCATGATGTTATACTCATTATAAATAATTAATAATTATTAACTATTTATAACCTATGCAATAACTAATACAACAAAAATCTTAATATTATTAAATAATTTTAATATGTAATATATTATGTTTAAGAATCAAAAAGTAAAGTTTTTTAATGTAATCATAAAGACCTTTGATTTATAGGTAGAATTTCTACTACTTACAAGTAGTACTTTAGAAATTCTTGACAGATAAGAATTTATATAACTATAATGTTTTTAAATTAATAAAATTATAATATTCAGAAAGATTAAAATGTTAAATAATTCTAATTTCTTATCTGAAGAATTTGTACGTTCATTTAAAGAAATTGTGTATAGTATTCAAGCTAATAAAACTGAAGAAGTATTAAATAAATTAAACCAATTTCCCACAAAGACATTCAAATTAAGTTTTTATTATAATGTGCTATAGTACAAATAATAAGCTTATATTAAATACAAAAATTTATGAAAATGAACCAAAATATAGCTTATGTTTTAATATTTAGACGATTAATAGACGCTAGTATATATTGGACTCTAATTAGGTTTCAGTATATGATGTTTAGATGTACATAAATTAATATTAAGAAAGTAAGAAGTTATCTATTTTGTAAGAGTGTTATAAGAATTTTATAGGAAGAATTTACAAATATTTAGCAAAATTTTTATGAGATTTTCTTTGATCAACTAATTTTTCTACAAAACTTTTTGATACATAAGATTGATTTTTCTTTAATACAGGTGTTAAATTTTGTTCAATAGATTTTAAAGACTCTGTAAAGTTAATTAGAAACTGTAAATTAATTTCTTGATTACCCGAAATGGCAATAGCCTTTAAAAGTTCTGTCTTAATAGGATTTAAGAATGTATATATAGAAGTTGAGTTATAATTAGTCTTGTTATATTGTTCCATTGAATTAAATGCTTCTTTTAAAAGGGTAGTAATTTTGATTGAGATGTTATTATTTTGAATATTCATATGGTTTTCTTTTTTATTATGTGTAGTTATATTACTTATATTCCTAATATAATAAATCAAGATGTTACATAATTACTAACAACTGATCAATGTAATTCTTAAGAATATTACGATTTTTGATGTATATATAATTATACTTGTGGTATATAAGAATATAAAGGTAAAACAAAGGATCATATATACAGAGAAGGCAAATATAATAAATTACATTTTTACACTATAATTTAATAAATCTATTATATGAATTTATATTGTGTTTAGAATAAGGTTTGAAATTTTAGTAACTGTTTGTTCACTTAGATTATCATATAATGGTAAACATAAAATCCTTTGTGCTATATCTTCTGCAATTGGAGTATAGCCTTGAGTATAATTTAACTTTGTCAAACATGGATAAAAATAGCGTCTTGGGTAAATATGCTCTTTATTAAGTAGATCAATTACTTTTAGTAAACTCCCTTGTGAAGGTAAAATAATTGGATAATAAGCGAAGTTATATTCTGTAAATTCTGGAATACTAGGTTTTTTTAAAAGATTATTTCTTAATAATAATTTATCATACTGATTTGTTATATTGTAACGTTTTTTAATGGATTCTCCTACATTTTCTAAATTACATAATCCCATAGCTGCATGCAATTCAGAGTTTTTGGCATTAATACCTACCTCACAAAAATCACCTTGAGATTTTTGTCCAAAATTATGTATTCTAAATACACGATCCATAATAGTTGTGTTATTTGCTACAATTGCTCCTCCCTCTACGGTGTGGAATAATTTTGTAGCATGAAAACTTATAGTAGATATATCGCCAAATGTGACTAAAGGTTTTCCTTTATATTGTACAGCAAAACTATGGGCTGCATCATAGATGATTTTTAAATTGTATTTCTTGGCTATTTTATCTAGTGCTTCTACGTCGCATGGTATGCCATACACATGGGTAGCTAAGATTGCTTTGGTATCTTTAGTAATTTTTTTTTCTACTTCAATAGGATCAATTGTTAAGGTATCTGGATTTATATCAGCAAATACAACCTTACATCCTTCCCATATAATAACAGAAGTGGTAGTAATATACGAAAAAGGTGTAGTAATAATTTCGCCGTTAATATCTAAAGCTTTAATGGCGAGTTGTAATGCTATAGTACCGTTAGATGTGAATAAAGCCTTTTCAGTTTGGAAAAAGTTTGCGAGTTTAGATTCTAATTGCTTTATTAAAGGACCTCTATTAGTAAGAGTTTTGTTATTCCATATAGTTTTTAAATATTCAATGTATGTTTCTAACGGTGGTAAAAAAGGTTCTGTAACATTTATAGACATTATATATCCTAAAAAAACTACAAATTATAGATGCTGTTTGGTATTTAATATACGTTTACACGCTATGCTTTTTACATTTGTTACTATAATTCGGCTAAGTTCTATTATATCTAAACATAGTACTATATTTTAAAATTATACAAAATGTTTTTTATAGTTTTTATAAGATATCAAGAGTTTTATGTTATATTATATAGCTTTTTAACTTTGCTATATTAAAAATAACTTTTAATACGTACTGCCATTTCATTTATATCAGAATTGTAAGAAAAATGTGTTATGTAACGATCTTTTGCATCAGTAAGATAAAGAAATGAAGAGTGATTCATCATATAGTGTTTGCTATTTAGATCAGCTTTAGCATAGTATACTTTGTATTGTTCAGCTACCTGTTTGATTTGTGTAGGTGTGCCGGTTAATCCTATTAGAGGTTCACCAAAATATTCTATATATGCCTTTATACTAGTTATGTTATCTCTTTCTGGATCTATAGTAATAAAAATAGGTTGCAATTTTGCAGCATCATCTCCTAGAACATTTATTAACTGTATTAATGTACTAAGGGCAGTAGGACATACATCTGGACAATGAATAAATCCAAAATATAGAAGCTTAAACTTTTTTTTGACACTTAGGCTATTAAAAACTTGTCCGTTATGATCTGTTAATGTAAAAGACCCTCCTAATTTGTTCGCATTAATTTCTGGATTATTACGTGTACGGTAATATAGCATCAGAATGCTAACGGATATTATAATTAAAATAATACTAATAATAATAACTATAGTTACAGATCTTTGCATAATTATCCAGATTAAAAAAGTTAAACCTCTTAAGGTTATAGATTTTAATGATATTTACCATTTATTTCAATAATATAGTGATAAATTTTATTATATTAATTAGTTTTACAATAATATGCTTTTTATAAAGTTAGTATTTGGTTATAAATTTTTATTTATATATGTAAAGTGTCAGTTTATACCTGTAGTATGTTTTAAATTTTAAATATCATTTAAACTTCTATATCTGATAACCTCTTCTTGCCATTTCATTGAAGGTTGAGTTTTATCAGCATTTTGCTCTTTAGTTACAGAGTGTTTATTTTGCTATTTTCTTGATTTTTAAACTGTTTTTTTAAGGTCTTATTTAGCTATATTTGTAAATTCATCTTGAAAACATACTTTATTGTTTATTTCTTTAAAAATTTTATTTATCTTTACTATTTCTTCTACAGATAGATTGTCTTTTAAGCTTTCAGCTTCCTCAATAATTTTGTTTAATAGTCTTAAGGTACAAGAAGAAAGAAGAAGTTTTCCTATTTGATGTTGTTTATATATGGGATATATATTATTTTGTAAACCATTGTAAAAATTCTTAATTATATAATTCGTATTGTTTTTATCTAAGAGTATTTCTTATCTTATTGATTTGCACGTGGTTCTAATTTATTTTTAAGTTTTGTAGTTCTTACGTTCATTATAGGTGAATCAAGAAAATCTTCTACTAAATTACCTTGTAGTTCAGAGGATTTTATAATTTCTCTCAATATTTCGTCAGACAAATTTTCCAACTCATTTATAATCTTATATGGCTTCAGAAGTTCATATGTATTTTCTTCTACTTCTTCTTCAAGTTTTCTATAATCTAATATTTCAATACTAATATTATTATCACTCTTAAGATTAAGTCTAATAATATCCATTTCCATCAGGGAATATAAGTACAATATAGAGACGAAGTTCCATGATATGCCACTTAAGTGCATGGTATTTAGAGTATGAAACTAGATCATATCCTTGTTGTCCATTATATATACTTTCCTAAAAGTTTTTTGCAGAGATTGTTTTAAATGAAATCGTCTTTCTTTAGTAAATTTTTCGGTTATATTTTCTTTCATTTTTATTCTCTATATAAAATAATTTTTTCATTTATTTTAACAAAATACATTTTTAAGATAAAAGCTGTGTACTCCTAATTATGATAAATTTTTTATATTTTTTTTGTGCTGCAAATTATAATTTACTTTTTACGATAGACATCTCTCTGTTTGTAAATATTAAATAATAATTTTTACTCAAAAGCTTATAAAAACAGGTTTTTTCTCAAATTAAGTTCACAAAGTTAGTACATAAATGAGGAGTGACAAACCTATAATTTAAATAAAAAGCTATGAGGATTGTTAACAAACTCTTCATAGCAATATTGTGGTTTTCGCCTAAAAAAATAGAATATATAATAAAACTATAGTAATTAATTAGTATATTAAAGAAAGCACTTAAATAACTTTGTTATTAAACATAACAGATATATCATGTGATAAATTATAATTATTTATATATTCGTTTGAATCTATTGCTTAGATTTGTTAGAACTTCATAGCCCAAAGTATTAGAATAGCTAGCTAGTTGATCTACAGTTATATTGTCTCCTATAATTTCAACTGACTGGCCTGGATATATAAGATGAGCTGGTATATGGGTTACATCTAATGTAATTAAGTCCATTGATATACGTCCTACAACTTGTGTTTTATAACCTGCAATATAACATATACCATTATTGCCCAGAGATCTAAAATAGCCATCGGCATAGCCAATTGCTACTGTTGCTATTACTGAATTTTTTTGAGCATAATAGCTTCCACTATAGCCTACAGGAGATTTTTTGATATGTTTACGTATTTGTATTATATTAGAAAATAGGCATACTACATTATGCATAGGATTGTTTTTTGTAGGAGTAGGATTTAGGCCGTATAATGCCATACCAGGGCGTGCTAAATGAAAATGATATTGTGAGCCTAAAAAAATTCCGGAGGAATTTACAAAAGTAATATGGTTATTTGGCATATATTTTTGTATAATTTGTATTTTTTTTAGCTGTTCATAATTTAGGTAATGATCAAGATCATTAGCAGCTGATAAATGACTCATAAGATACAAAATATCTAAATTTGATACGAGTGTTTGATTATAAAATAAGGTTAAAGCATCATTTAAAGATAATCCTAGTCTTGAAAGACCTGTATCGATATGAATAATAGCTGGAAGTTTAACGTTTTGAGTAAGGGCAAAAGAATTCCAGATTTTTATTTGATATATATCATTTAATATAGGAATTAGATTGTAATTTATAAATTCTTGTTCTTGGTTAGGGAAAATACCATGTAATACATAAATTTTATGTTGAGTTGTTAAAGTAGATCTTAAAGTAATAGCTTCATCTAGATTGGCAACAAAAAAATGCTTACATCCATATTTGCTAAGCGTGCTCGTGATATGATTTGCGCCAATACCGTAAGCATCTGCTTTTACTACTGCGCCACATTCTACCTGGTTTAGTTCTTTTTTTAATAATAAATAATTCCGTATTATAGAGTTCAAATCTATAGTTAATATAGTATCAGTATATGAAGTCATAAAGGTTATATAGTTTCAGCATGATTATCAAATTTTGTGGTGTTAGATTTAAAGTGTAGTTTTACGTTGCCAATAGGGCCATTACGTTGTTTAGCTATAATTATTTCTGTTAGATTAGCTATTTGATCCATTTCATCTTGCCATTTACTATGTTCTTCTGTACCAATTTTGGGCTCGCGTCTACCAACGTAATATTCTTCTCTATATATAAACATTACTATATCAGCATCTTGCTCTATTGATCCAGATTCACGTAAGTCTGAAAGTAAAGGACGTTTATCTTCGCGTTGTTCTACCGCGCGCGATAATTGTGATAATGCTATAATAGGAATATTAAGTTCTTTGGCTATAGCCTTTAATCCTTGTGTGATTTCAGAAATTTCAAGTACACGGTTTGCTTCACTATTTTTACTAACACCTCTTATCAACTGTAAATAATCAACGAATAATACAGATAGATTATGTTTTCGTTTTAATCTACGTGCCCTAGTTCTAAGAGCTGAAATTGTAATAGCTGGGGTGTCATCAATAAAAAAAGGTAATTGATGTAATTCTCTACTTGCTGTAATTAAATTTGTAAAATCTTGTTCAGATATTTGCCCTGATCTCAGGCTAGATGAATTAATACCAGTTGCCATAGTAAGCATACGAGCAGCCAATTGTTCGGATGACATTTCAAGAGAAAAGAATCCTACAGAAGGAGGTAGCTCTTCAACTACATTATCTTTAGTAGATCTATTCTGATAACTATTATATAGATATTTGCAGGCATTTAAGGCTAAATTTACTGCTAAAGCAGTTTTACCCATAGAAGGACGTCCAGCTAATATGAGTAAATCAGAGTTTTGTAATCCTCCTAAAATTTTATCTAAATCTATAAAACCAGTAGAAATGCCTGTTACTCTTTCTTTGTGTTTGAAGGCAATTTCTGCTCTATTAATTGCATCTAATATTGATACTTTTAAAGATTTAAATCCAAAAGATCCAGAATTATTATCATTTGCAAGAGAAAATAGTTCTTGTTCTGCGCGTTCTATTTGTCCTGAAGCTGTAAGTTCGATTTCATCATCATACGCGTGATTAACTATATCTTGTCCAACATTAATTAATTTACGTCTTAAAGATAAATCATAAATCATGTGTCCGTAATCAAAGATGTCAATAATTGTAGCTGCAAGACCAGCAATTTGTGCTAAATAATCAGCTCCTCCTAGTTCCTTTAGGGTTTCATCTTTATCAAAGTAGTTTTTTAATGTAACAGGTGTTGCGATAATACCTCGTTCAATAAAGGTATTAATAGCATTATAAATTTTTTGATGAATGGGTTCATAAAAATGTTCTGAGGTTAAGAAGTCATTTACTCTTAGAATTAGTTCATTATTAATTAATATTGCGCCTAATAAGGTCTGTTCTGCAAGAGTATTATATGGTACTAGACGATATGGAACAGCTAATGTTGTATTATCATTATTAATTTTTGTAAGAAGATTGGTTTTAGTATTAGGCATCAGTTTACAAACTAGTTATGAGTTGCAATTAAATTATATATAAATTATATTAGTATTTAATCATATAAGTGTTTTTATCATTAGTCTTTTCAAAAAGATATAGCTAAAACGGTTCTATGTCCATTATTAATTTTATTAAAATGCATGGTTGTGGCAATGATTTTGTAGTGATTGATACAAGAGTATGTCCTATTATAGTATTTTCGTTAGAGATAATAAAGAAAATTACTGATCGTCGTTATGGTATTGGGTGTGACCAGTTAATATTGATTGAAGATTCTAAATCTGCAGATTGTTTTATGAGGATTTATAATGCAGATGGTAGTGAAGCAGGGGCCTGCGGTAATGCTAGTAGATGTGTTGCTAGTTTATTGTCTTGTAAGAACAATAAGAAAAAGATTTCTATAGAAACTACTACAAATACAGTTATAGCAACTGTACAAAAAAATGGGTCTATTACTATAGATATGGGAGTTCCTAAATTTTCTCCTGCAGATCTTAAATTGTTATGGGAAGGAGAACCATCATCATTGCAAATAAAAGTAGATCATATGAATTTGGAAGCTGTTGCTGTTAATGTAGGCAACATACATTTAATATGCTTTTTTGATTATGATATTGATAAAGTACATTTAGAAAGTCTGGCTAATCAAGTTAATAATCTAAGGATTTTTTCTGAGGAAGTAAATATCAGTATTATAAATATTAACTATGAGATGGTTAATGAAAAATTTGTTATCAAGATACGTACATTTGAGCGTGGTGCTGGTGAAACCTTATCTTGTGGGACAGCTGCATGTGCTGCTGCTGTTTCAGCTATTAAAAAAGGGTATATAACATATAATTCTAATGTAGAAGTGAATTCTAGAGGAGGTATATTATCTATAAATTGGTCTAAAGGTAAAAATAATGTACTTATAACAGGAGAGGTTGTTATTAGTTTTACTGGCCAAATTACTTTATAATAATTCTTAATAAATTATAAATTGTAATTTCAAAAAATTTGTGATAAAAGAACACGTTAGAAATGTGTCGTCTATATCTATTCCTGTATTTACATTTAATTCAATAATAAATATATTTTTTTCAGCTTTCTTAGCACATAAGAGTAAAGAGTGAAGTCTATTAATTACTAGGAAAACTATGAATAACGCATATGCTAATTCAAATCAAAAAACTATAGTTGGGCGATAAGGTGTTTAAGGATATAAAGTATGAATGAAGTAATTACATTTGGTTGTAGGCTAAATATATATGAGAGTGAAGTTATTAAACAACAGTTAAATATGTCTAAAGCAGAAGATGTAATAGTAATAAATAGTTGTGCTGTTACTAAGGAAGCAGAGCGCCAGGTTAAACAGACTATTCGTAAACTATCTAGAAAACATGTAAAGAAAAAAATTATTGTGACAGGTTGTGCAGCGCAACTACATCCAGAAGATTTTGCTTCTATGCCAGAGGTTTATAAGGTGATAGGTAATGATCAGAAATTTATAGGAGATCATTATAAAACAGACCAAGATACGGAACCAAAGGTTATAGTAAATGATATTATGTCTTTAACTGAGACGGCTTCTCATATGGTACAGAGTTTTGGAGGAAAGGCTAGAGCTTTTATTCAGATACAAAATGGCTGTAATCATCGCTGTACTTTTTGTATTATACCTTACGTACGTGGCAATAGTAGAAGCGTGCCAATTGGCGTTATAAGTAAACAGGTAAAGATTTTAATGGAAGCTGGTTATCAAGAGATTGTATTTACGGGTGTAGATTTAACAGATTACGGTAAGGATTTACCTGGTTCTCCTACGCTTGCGCAAATGATACGTAGAGTTTTGAATTTGGTACCAGAATTATCTAGGTTAAGATTATCATCAATTGATGTTGCAGAAATTGATCAGGAATTATTTGATTTAATCACATCTGAAGAAAGATTAATGCCTCATATACATATTAGCGTGCAAGCAGGTGATGATATGATATTAAAGCGTATGAAAAGAAGGCATAGATGTGCAGATGTGATATCTTTTTGTAAAGCTGTACGTAATAAGAGACCTAATGTAGCTTTTGGTGCAGATCTTATTGCTGGTTTTCCAACAGAAACTGAAGAAATGTTTATGAACACTTTTAATTTTATAAGTGAAGCTGGATTACAATATTTACACGTATTTCCTTATTCTGAACGAGATGGAACGCCAGCAGCTCGTATGCCACAAGTTGACTTATTAGTACGTAAA
Organism: Rickettsiales endosymbiont of Dermacentor nuttalli; assembly: GCA_048496475.1. GTDB lineage: Bacteria > Pseudomonadota > Alphaproteobacteria > Rickettsiales > Arcanibacteraceae > Ac37b. The sequence goes on along the minus strand of JBGCXS010000020.1, from coordinate 6,547 downwards.
GAAAGGGCTGCAAAGTTACGTGATGCTGGGGCAAAAGAATTAAGTATCTTTTTAAAAGGACAAGTAAATAATTTTGCAAAGGTTGTGGCTGAAAAGGAAAAATTAGGACGTGCAGAAAATTTTTCTATGGTAGAATTTACAGAAAAAGTAATGCCTGGTAATATAATTAATAGTCGTATAATTGCATATACAAATGATAAATTAATAGCAGAAGTAGTAGCATGACAGAACAAGAACAAAATTTTTCATGGTTTCAGAAGTTAAAGTTAGGTTTAAGTAAAAGTGCAAATAAGCTATCGCAAGGTATTAGTAATATATTTGTTAAAAGAAAACTTGACAATAATAGTTTAGAAGAACTAGAGGAATTATTAATTGAAGCTGATTTAGGTATTGCTACTAGTAATTTTATTATCAAAGAATTGTCTAGAAAATATTTTGATAAAGATGTGACTGATGAAGAAATAAAACAAGAATTGGCACATATTATTGAAAGAATGCTAAATGATTATGCAGTGCCAATAAGTGTAAATCAGCAAGATACTCCACAAGTTATGTTAGTATGTGGTGTAAATGGTAATGGCAAAACCACTACAATTGGTAAACTTTCTTCTTATTATAAAAAATTAGGTAAAAAGGTATTAGTAGCTGCATGTGATACTTTTAGAGCTGCTGCAATATCACAATTAAAAGTTTGGACAGATAGAGTTGGTTGTGAAATTGTGTATGGACAAGAGAATGCTGATCCAGCAAGTATTGCTTATGCAGCAGTTGAGCAAGCAATTGCACAAAATGTAGATATAGTGCTTATTGATACTGCTGGTAGGTTGCACAATAAGATAAATTTGATGGAAGAATTAGCTAAAATAATTAGAGTAATCAAAAAATTATCTGAGTCAGCTCCTCATAATGTTATATTAGTGTTAGATGCAACTACCGGTCAAAATGCTGATAGACAGGTTGAAGTGTTTCAGAAACAAGCAAATCTTACTGGGCTGATTATTACAAAATTAGATGGAACGGCTAAAGCTGGTATGGTTGTGAATATAGTTAAAAAATATTCTTTACCTATACATGCTATTGGAGTTGGGGAGGGGATACTAGATTTACAGCCCTTTACTCCTAAAATGTTTGCTGAGCATTTAGTAGGTATTAGTGATATAAAATCTGTTTTATAGTGAAAGCAAGGGATTTATTATAAATAGGTGTGTAAGTTAGTTAAAGAATGAAGTATATAGGAATAGATTTTTAGCCATAACATATCAAGTAATTCATTCAATATATATCTAATAATTATTCTATTAATAACTATAGCTTTTTATTTGAATTAGGTGCTATGTCTTTTGTTGCTTACGGGGACTAATAGTAAAAACATTTGAATTTGCGTACGTCGTCACTCTTCGTTCTATCTCTGACCTAGTATCAATATTCAACTTTTTTACTATATTGATCAGCAGCTATCTTTACTATCTTTCCAAGACATACAATTAAGGCTGTTTTTTAGTCCTTAGATTATCTAGCATTTCTAGGTTTGTCTCATGACTATTGTATGCATTTTTATAGCTTCATATCAATTATTTAGCTATATATAATTTATGTAGTAAACTCTCAATGGACAGTTCTTCTATAGACATAGTTTTACGATTTTTTAGTTCAGCTTTACCACGTTTAGCACTATTAGGACCTATAATTATTTGCCATGGGATTCCTATAAGATCATGGATTGCAAACTTACTTCCTGCTGTTTGCTCAGTATCATCATATAACACCTCTATGTTGTTTTCTAATAAGGTAGAATAAATTGATTCAGCAAGTTTGGTGCATTCAGAATCTTTAGTTTTTAAGTTGATTAGTGATACATAAAACGGGGCAATTTGTTCTGGCCAAATAATACCTACATCATCATAATTTGCTTCGATTATAGCACCAACAAGGCGTGAAATTCCTATCCCATATGAGCCCATTTCCACTAAAACTTGTTCACCTTTGTTGTTAACGACATATGCATTCATTGCTTTAGAATATTTATTTCCAAAATAAAATATATGGCCAACTTCGATACCCCGTTTACTATTTAATTTTGAGGTTGGAACAGGACAGTTATTTGGATCATGCTTTTCATCAGCGGTGGCATATAAGTTATGTATTCTATCTATATCTAAGGTATTATCTTTTATAAGAGCGTCGAATTCAGAATCATAAAATATTGAACTTTCCCCAGTATCAGCAATAACATGAAACTCATGACTTAAATTACCACCAATAGCACCATTATCTGCGCTAACAGCAATAGCATTTAATCCTAAAGCTTTAAAGATCTTAAAATAGGTTTTATAAAATAGATTGTAGGTTTCTTTTGCTGTTACAAAATCTAAATCAAAAGAATAAGCATCTTTCATTAAGAACTCTCTGCTACGCATTACTCCAAAACGTGGTCTAATTTCATCTCTAAATTTCCATTGTATTTGGTAAAAATTCTTAGATAAATCGTGATAAGATTTAACATTCTGACGAAAAATATCAGTTATCACCTCTTCATGAGTAGGGCCAAATAAAATATCTCTTTCATGTCTATCTTTTATACATAGCATTTCTTTGCCATAATCATTATATCTACCAGATTCTTGCCATAATTCAGCTGGTTGTATACTAGGCATTAATACCTCTAGTGATCCTATGTTATTCATTTCTGTTTTAATGATATTACTAATTTTAGATAATACGTTCATACCAAGTGGTAACCAACTATATATACCAGAAGTTAGTTTCCTAATAATGCCAGCACGCAACATTAATCTGTGAGATACTATAGAAGCCTCTTGAGGATTTTCCTTAATAATAGGTAAAAAATAGTTGGAAAGACGCATATATGAATACCTTCAATAAAAAATAAAGCTATATTTTATAATTCAAAATAATATTATTATCAAGTTATATAAATAATTTAATTTTTAATAAGCTTTATTTATTAAAAAGATGTATATCCTATTGTTTGATCTGTAATAAGTTGAATATTATCCTTATAATCAAGTGGTTTCCATTTTGAATTTAAAATAAATTTAGATAAATCTTTAGGTTCACGTGCAGCACAAATCCATTTAGAAGATTTACACGCATTTGCTCTTTCATTCACCATTCCTATATGATCTATTATTTTTTCGACATATAAGTATAATTTGTTTCTAATTTTACCTAATGCACTATTGTTATATGAAGCTATCTTTGCTTTCATACCTATAAGACCATTTACTTCACAATAAACATCTGTTTTATAAAAATTATTTAAATCATAAGATTGTATAAATCCACATAAACCTGCCTCTTTTAAACTTTTTGATATCAGATCTATAAATGTTTTATTCCTCCCGGAAATATGGAAACATAATATTCCTGTTTCTGTTAATTTTGAGATATAGAGCCTGATTGCTTCATAAGTTATAAGATTTTGAGGAGTATCAACGCCTATATAAGCATCACAAATAATGATGTCATAGCTATGATCTTTAACATTACCTAAAGTTTTACGCGCATCTCCCAAAATAATTTCTATATGTGCTTTACTATTACGTAAGTAACTAAAATAATTATAAGCTATATCCTTCATGACAGGATCTATTTCATAAAAAGTAAAAGTTTGTCCTGGTTGTCCATATGTGGATGCTGTGCCAGTTCCTAAACCAATTATAGCAACATTTTTTAACTTATCATTAAAAGTTCTAAATAGTTGACCTATAGGGCCTTCGTTACAAAAATAAGCAGTGGGTTCATTCTTTTTATCATCATCAAGTGATTGAAACCCTTGTAAAATAAGATTACTAAATAAAAGCCTAGTATTATTACGATGGTTATCTAAAATTTTAAGGTTAGCATATTCTGTTTTTATACTATAAATTACGGGTGTTTTAATAAAAAATAATAATGCAATTGCAGAAATAAAGGCAATTGCTTCTACTGCTAAGTATGTGTTAGATTGATTATGTGGTGTCAATATGCCTATAATTAGTAAACACAATACAACTATGCTCTGTTTATAGGCATGATTTCTAAACGATAATGTTAACCATATGGTATATATTATATATGTCATATGTAACCAAAAATGATATGTGTTAACTATAGGAAGAATACACCCAATTTTTAGTAAAATTAGTATTATATAATAGCTAAAAAGTTTAATATTATCTAATTTATTATTGACCTTTTTCTCATGTTTGTACCAAGATAAGCTATTAAGATACATAACTACTGAGAACATAGGTAATATAATAGTTGGTGTTCTAAAATAAATTAGGGTTAAACTCAAAATACTACCAATTATAGTTCCAGTAGTAATACTCAAATAAAATTCTTTTTCTTGTACATAATTCTTGACTACCCATAACTCATATGTACAAACTAGGCTCATTACCACAAATGATAGCATCCATAATATATAAACAGAATAACTAAATTCTTGGCTGGTAGAAAAAATTATTAGTGTTGGAAATAGTATATATACCAAACTATCAATTAAAATTTGTATATTAAAAATTTTGTAAGTAACAGCAGTAAAATATAGAGATAGTGTATAAAGAATTACAGGTATTAAAATAAGTAATAAATTTGTTGTACCAAAAAAATAAACTGTTCCAGTTATTAAACATATAGAGAAAAAGGATAGTAAAGATAAATATATATTATTACGACCATAAATGAATTTCATATATTTCTTCATATTTTCCACTCTTTCTTTGTTTAATTAAGAACTAAAAAAGCAGTATATAATATAATTGCCTAATACTAAAATTTTAAATTTATGTTGCTTATAAAACTTCGTATATTTACAAGTAATGTAGCTATACCTACTCAATCCTTAGTTAATTGTAATCATAATGATTTCTTTTGCTCATGATTTATTATTATAACAAATTGTATATAAATCTAAAAATTGTTTTTATATCTTAAATATAATATAAAAACTGCTAGCGCTATACTATACCAAGTGATAGCATAAAAAAGATGATCATTTCGAATGCTTTGTAGTGAAAAAGCATTTGTTATTAATGTGTTATCATGGTGGTTATATTGTAATATTATAGTATCATATAAGGGCATGTTTAAATAGTTTGAGATTTCTGATAAATTTATCCAAAACCACAAATTATTTTTTGTTTCATTATTCGGTACAAAATAGGGCTTATATGTTTCTGGTATTAATATACCTTCTATAGTTTGTATTTGGTTATTCGTGTTGTCTGGCCTTGACTTGTTTGGTACCTTTTGAGTTGTAGTTAGAAATCCGCGATTAACCAAAATAAATTGGTTTACTGCATATTCGAATGGAGTAAGGATAAAATATCCAGGTTTGCCATTTGGAGTCATATTACCTGCATATAAATATATCTCATTTTTATGCAAAAATTTTCCGTAGATTTTGATTTTTCTATATTTTAGTAACTTTGAATCATTAAGTACTAAATCTTTATTGTCTAGAGCATTCATAGATAATTGAATTTTAATTTGTTGAATAATATTTAATTTCCATTTTAACCTATAAATTTGCCATGTACCTAAAGTAGTAAATATTAAAAAAATTATAGATGTAATAATTGTAAAATTTATACGTCTATTTAAAATTATATTTTTCATATATAGAAACATGTATTAATATTTTTTCAAATTTATATTTAAGCTATTTTTATTTTATAATTATATTTAACCATTTTTTTACATTATAGCGTTCTAATATATCTTTATAATTATAAGAAATAACAGATATACAACATTGTATATAAATTCTTTATCCTATACTAACCTTATTTATTATACAACAAGCCATTGCAGCACCTATATGGACTACTACTTTTGGTTCGGCAGAACTGCCAATGGACAGTTTGAAGTGTCAAGTATAATATAGTCACTACCTCTTTTCTAAGGGGAAATTTACGTATTTGATAGTCAAAGAAATAATATACAAGTTTTTAATCCAGATACTACATATTCAAATACAATTGGTTCTGCGGTAGTGGTAATTTAGAGTTTGATTTTCCTGTCAGTATAGTAAGGTCTTCTATTGATGGACGATTGTATATCACTGATAATATTAAATTATCGAGATCAAGTTTTAAATATCGATAAAAGTTATAACAATCAATTTGGTTCTCAAAGTAGTGGTGATAAACAATTTCAGAATCCCTATATTCTGGCATTCAATAATAACCTAAACATTGTATATGTGTTAGATATGCTTGGTAACTATGTTCAGATTTTTGATCATGAAGGAAATTTTTTATTTAGATTTGGTTCTTTAACTATTACTGCTATAGGTATGTCCAAGACCAATAGATATATCAGTAGATGGTTCAAATAATGTATATATATATTAGAATATGATAATCGTATAACAATTGTTGATAATAATTATGCATTGGTTAGTAGATTTGGAGAAAGAGGTAGTGGAAAAAACTAATTTACCCAACCTCAAGGTATATATACCATAATCATGGTGTCATTTATGTAACCGATTATAATAAACGTATAGTAATATGATTTGATCCATATGGGGGACGAC
>JBGCXS010000019.1:0-20589 GCA_048496475.1 Rickettsiales endosymbiont of Dermacentor nuttalli | reverse complement strand
CTTTTCTATTTGACATACATCTACTACACATAAATAATATACAGCTTTTTAAATTGTAATATTTGATTTGTATAGGGTAGATCAAATAGTGGTGTATCATTAGCTATTAAGCCATTTTGCTAGTTCTTTGGCAAAATAGGTGATAATAATATTAGCACCAGCTCTTTTAATGGAAGTTGTTACTTCTAATATAGTGCGTTTTTCCTCTAACCAACCATTTTGGATAGCGGCTTTAAGCATAGCATATTCACCACTTACGTGATAAGCGGCTATAGGTATATATGGGTATTGCTCTTTGATACGGTATATTATATCTAAATATGTATGAGCTGGTTTTATGATTAATATGTCAGCACCTTCTTTAATATCAAGATATGCTTCTTTTAAGGCTTCATCACTATTTGCCATATCCATTTGATAGCTACTTCTATCTCCAACTTTTGCTGTGCCTCCTGTAGCAGCGCCAAAAGGTCCATACATGGCTGATCTATATTTTACCGCATAACTCATAATAGGTATTTTATAAAATCCAGCATAATCTAAAGCCGTTCTTATAGTGTGTACCATATTATCTAACATACCCGCTGGGGCAATTATATCTGCACCGGCTTTTGCAAGGCTTATTGCTTGTTTTGCCAGTATATTTAAAGTAGCATCATTATCCATATCTAATATGTAATTATGTTTAGTCACAATGCCACAATGTCCGTGATCTGTATACTGACAAAAACAGAGATCAGAAATAACTAATAAGTTTGGTGCTAAATCTTTAATTTTTTTTATTGCCTGCTGAATTATCCCATTTTCATCACAAGCACTTGAGCCATAAGGATCTTTTATTTCTGGTATACCAAATAGAATAATAGCTTTAATACCATAGCTAACTGTTTCCTTAATTTCATCTTCTAGCATATCAATACTTAGTTGATAATGACCTGGTAAGGAGGAGATAGGGTTCTTAATATTTATACCATGTATTATAAATAGTGGTAGTACTAAATCATTTATATTTAAGATTGTTTCTCTAACTAAATCTCTAATTGTAGAATTATAGCGCAATCTTCTAGGACGAAAGAGTATATGGGCATCTATATTCATGATAAAGTTCCTTTAATAATTAAAACTATTAGCATGATTAGAAGCAGATTTGCGTTCTAAGTGTTCTTCTGGCAGTTCTGTGATAAAACGTGAAGGAGTATTGTTTTGATATTGATTATAAATACGTCTATAGAGAGTGAATAAAATATATAATCTTTCTCTAGCTCTGGTCATGCCAACATATGCTAACCTTCTTTCTTCTTCTAGTTGTTTGCTATCTTCCTCATCTAATATTTTTTGATGTGGAAAAACACCTTCTTCCCATCCTGGTAAGAAAACGGCTTTAAATTCCAAACCTTTTGCGGCGTGTAATGTCATAATATTAACCATATTAGATGTATCTTCAGTGTCTGTAACATTGACTAACCCAACATGTTCTAGAAATTCTGTAACATTATTGAAATCTTGAAGAGCTTTTATTAATTCTTGTATATTTTCTAAACGTCCTTCTGATTCAAGAGTTTTATCTTGTTTCCACATGTTTATATAGCCAGATTCTTCAAGTACTAGTTCAATCACTTTATGATGAGGTTGAATAGCTAGTAGCGAATGCCATTTTTTAAAATTATCAATCAAAGATTGAAGAGATGATTTTACTTTATGTCTAAATTCATTATTAGATAGCATATTTTCTATAGCAGAGAAAAATGAAATATCATGTTTTCTAGAATGTTCAGAGATTAATTTAATCGTAGCATCTCCTATAGACCTTTTGGGTAAGTTAATAATACGTTCTAAAGCAAGATTATCATTATGATTAATAGTTACTCTAATATAAGAAATGGTATCTTTGATTTCAGCTCGTTCATAGAATCTGAGGGTTCCAACAATTTTATAAGGTACAGCATAGCTTAAAAAGCTTTCTTCAAAAGTACGAGTTTGAAAACCAGCTCGTACTAAGATTGCTATATCATCTGAATTTATGCTGTATTTTTGCTTAAGATGCATTATTTCATTGATTATGTACCTAGCTTCTTCTTTGTCATCCCATGCTGAAACTAGATCTATTTTAGGTCCAGTTTTGTCGGTCCATAAATTTTTGCCTAATCTAAGTTTGTTATTTGATATTACTTGTAAGGCAGCAGAAAGAATTTGATGTGTTGAACGATAATTGTGTTCTAATCTAATAGTAGTTGCATTAGCAAAATCTTTTTCGAAACGTAAAATATTATCTAATTCTGCTCCACGCCAGCTAAAAATTGATTGATCCTCATCTCCCACGCAGCATATATTTTTATGATGTCCAGCAAGAAATCTTACCCATATATATTGAGCAATATTTGTATCTTGATATTCATCTATAAGGATGTAACGAAATTTATGTTGATATTCTTGTAGAATGGTAGGATACGTAGTTAAAAGCTTAATGTTATATAATAGTAAATCACCAAAATCTACGGTATCTGAAGACAACAATTTGCGTTGATATTCTTTATAAATACAAAAAGATATCTCTGAAAGATGAGAAGTGATATCAGAAGAAGACACTTTCTCTAGTAATAAACCCATATCTTTCCAGCGTTGAATAACATTTAAAACTGCTTTAGGGTTATAGTGTTTATAATCTATATTTAGATTTATCATAGTTGATTTGACCAATTTTAATTGATCACTAGCATCAATAATATTATAGTTACTATTTAGTCCAAGCAAATCACTATGACGTCTTAATATTTTAGCTGCAATAGAATGGAATGTTCCAAGCCATAAGCCATGTGAATCAACCATATTCAATATACGGTTTTGCATTTCTTTTGCAGCTTTGTTAGTAAAAGTAACAGCAAGTATTTGGTTTGGGGCAGCATGATTAGATAGGATGATATGTGCTATTCTAGTAGTTAAAACACGTGTTTTGCCAGTTCCTGCACCTGCTAGCACAAGTAAAGGTCCGTTTAATGTACATACTGCATTGCGTTGATCTTTGTTTAGATCAAATAGATAGTCGTATGTAGAAGTAGTGTTATTTGTGGCTAAATCAGTATTCATAAATCTCAAACAATATATTAAAATTTTGTAGATTCTACAGCCATATATTAAAAATGCAAAAACATTTTATTGCATTTATAAAACTTTAGGTTTAGATAAATGTATATGTTTTTAAAATTTTAAGTTTAGATAGAAATGTATAAAATAAAGTTATATTGTGTAAATAACTATCTATTATGTATAACGCATTGTATGGAATAATTTTATGTGTGGAATAATTGGTGTGTTAGCTAAAACACATGCTGCATCAAAGCTAATAGAAGGGCTAAAACGTCTAGAGTATAGAGGATATGATTCTGCAGGAATTGTAACTGTTGAAAACAATCATTTATATAACTTAAAGGTAAAAGGTAAAATTAAAGTCCTTGAAGAAGCGTATGATAAGCAGTCTATAACTGGTAATATTGGTATAGGGCATACTCGTTGGGCCACTCATGGCATTCCTAGCCAAAATAATGCCCATCCACATTATAGTGATAAAATAGCAGTGGTACATAATGGTATCATTGAAAATTATCATATTCTAAAATTAAAGTTAGAGAATTTAGGTTATATTTTTACTACAGAAACAGATACAGAAGTTATATTGCATTTAATAGATTATTATTTAGATCAGAAACAAACTAAGAAACAGGCTTTATATAGTGCGTTGCACGAATTTGAGGGAGCTTTTGCTATTGCTGTGGTATTTAGCGATGATGATAATTTGATTATGGCTGCCAAAAACGGTCCTCCTCTTGCTGTGGGATATGGCGATGGAGAAATGTATCTTGGTTCAGATAGTTATGCAATGGGCGGATTTACTAATAAAGTTTCTTATCTTGAAGATGGAGAAATGGTAGAGCTATCAAGAGATACTGCGATATTTTATAATTATAATACTGGTAATACAATAGACAAAACTGTTAATATTCTAAGTTATGCTGAGATGACAAATAATAAAGGTCATTATAAGCATTTTATGCAGAAAGAAATTTATGAACAACCTACGGTTCTTGCAGATAGTTTAGGCTTTTATCTTGATTTACAAAAAGAAATTATTACAATACCAAATTTGCCTTTTGATATCTTAAATATACCTAAAATTACTATTATTGCTTGTGGTACATCTTATTATGCTGCTATGGTTGCAAAACAATGGTTTGAATCAATAGCAAATATACTAGTAGAAGTAGATATTGCTTCTGAATTTAGATATAGAGATGTGTATTTACCTAAAAATGGTATTGCAATTTTTATTTCGCAATCAGGTGAAACGGCAGACACTATAGCGGCGTTACGTTTTGCAAAATCGCATAATCAACATACTATTGCGATAGTCAATGTTGCTGATAGTTCAATAGATAGAGAGGCTAAGTATAGTTTTAGAGTACATGCAGGTCCTGAAATAGGTGTAGCTTCGACCAAGGCTTTTACTGCACAACTTATGACTTTAGCCTGCTTAGTGCTTGGTATAGCTAGTAAACATAATCAAATTTCTCAAGAAGAACTAGTGCTGTTAACTAATAAATTGATTGAAGTACCAGGAAAAATTTCTTCTCTATTGCATAATGATGAGTCTATTAAAAATATAGCACAAAAATTATCAAGTTTTCATAATGTACTTTATATAGGTAGAGGTACTTCATATGCTATTGCTTTAGAGGGTGCATTAAAACTCAAAGAGCTTTCTTATATACATGCTGAGGCTGTAGCTGCTGGTGAATTGAAGCATGGTCCAATCGCTTTAATTGATGAAAATATGCCAGTTGTAGCAATAGCTGCACATGATGAATTATTTGCTAAAACAGTATCAAATATTCAAGAAATAGCTACGCGTGGTGGAAAGATTATTACCATGAGTACTTTGGAAGGAAATAAAATTTTGAAAGATTTAAGTTTGTATAGTATTAACGTACCAGAGGTACATCCTTTTATCAGTCCATTTATTTATGTTGTACCTATGCAGCTTTTAGCCTACTATATTGCTGTGTATAAAGGAACTGATGTAGATCAGCCTCGTAATTTAGCTAAATCAGTAACTGTAGAATAATAGCTTGACAGCTAGAACTATAAGTATTATTTTGCATTTTTATATTGAATTATTAGGTTTTTGTTATGAAAGTATTAAGTTCACTCAAATCGGCTAAACAACGCGATAAAAATTGTCGCATTGTAAGACGTAAAGGTAAGATTTATGTAATTAATAAAGCTAACCCTCGCTTTAAAGCTTGTCAGGGCTAGTTTTGTAGTATTTTAAGTTTATATTAGCTAATTTATATTAAGAAATAGTTTGGTATTTATGTGCTATTACTTTTATTATAAATATAGTTTAAAATAAAATTCCAAAAAACCTCTTGCCTAAATTAGTTATATATGGCATGTTCCAAATTGGTTACGTATAGGAGCCGCCATAGCTTAGTGGTAGAGCACATCATTGGTAATGATGAGGTTGAAGGTTCGATTCTTTCTGGCGGCACCATATATACTGTTCTTGTTATATAAGTTTTAAATAAAGGTTTGGATAAAGTAGTGTTAGAAATCATCAATATTATAGCTAGAGAAATTATAGATAGTAGAGGAATTCCAACTGTTGAAGTTGATGTATGTTTAAGTAGTGGGCATAAGGGTAGAGCTTCTGTGCCAAGTGGTGCGTCTACAGGGACTTATGAGGCTGTGGAATTACGCGATGGCGATAAGAGTAGGTATTTAGGTAAGGGAGTTTTAAATACTATTAATGCTATTAATGGAGAGATTGCAGATACTGTACTTGGTATGGATGCTGGAGAGCAGTCTATCATTGATCACGCATTGATTCATTTAGATGCTACAGATAATAAATCTAGGTTAGGTGCTAACAGTATACTAGCAGTGTCTCTTGCTGTAGCAAAGGCTGCTGCTTCTGCTTCTTATATGCCTTTATATAGATATATAGGTGGTATTAATAGTAATACATTACCTGTGCCTTTGATGAATATATTAAATGGTGGTGTACATGCTGATAATGATATAGACATACAGGAGTTTATGATTGTTCCTGTAAATGCGTGTACAATGCAAGATGCTGTGCGTATAGGCGCAGAAGTGTTTCATGTTTTAAAGAACATATTAAAACAATCTGGATATAATACGAATGTAGGTGATGAAGGTGGTTTTGCACCTCAAATGAAAAGTAGTGATGAAGCGTTAGACGTTATTATGCAAGCTATTGAGCAGGCTGGTTATAAACCAGGTAAAGATGTGTTTATAGCTTTAGATAGTGCTGCTTCAGAATTGTATATAGATGGATTATATAATTTAGCTGGTGAGAGCAAAAAACTTACTTCTGAAAAATTTGTAGAATATTATGAAAAATTAGTAAATAATTATCCTATTATTTCTATAGAAGATCCTATGGCAGAAGGTGATTATAGTGGATGGAAAATGATGACTGAGTCTTTAGGTAAAAGAGTACAATTAGTAGGAGATGATTTATTTGTGACTAATGTTAAATTACTTAAGGAAGGTATAAAGAATCATTATGCTAATTCAATATTAATTAAACCTAATCAAATTGGCACTTTAACTGAAACTCTTGAAACAATTAATGTTGCATATAAAGCTGGTTATAATACTATTATTTCACACCGTTCAGGTGAAACAGAAGATACTACTATTACACATCTTGCTGTTGCGATGAATACTGGGCAAATCAAAACAGGTTCTTTGGCTAGATCTGAAAGATTAGCAAAATACAATGAATTAATTAGAATAGAAGAAGAATTAAGTGACCAGGCTAAATTTGCAGGTTCTGAGATATATTCAGCATATATATTAAGTAGTTGTTTTTAAAATTATGTAGTTAAACCACTTAGCATCTAACTGAAGTGTTTAAATGTTTGTCTTGCACATATTTGCATTTAAGTTAGGCGTGTTATTACTTGTTTTTTTCCTTATCTTATTATAATTCAAATTAATATATTATGAAGTAATATTCATTTTGTTATTTATCTTGAATTATGAGTTAATATATTATTTTTACAAAAAATTAAACTATTTAAAAAGTTATAATGTAAGGTGGTATGGACAATTCTAAATTATTAGTAAAAGCAATTAGAAAAAATGATTTAATGGAGGTTCAAAAATTATTGATGTTAGAATCTCAAGCTATATTTAGAAGGGATTGTGCTAACCGTAGCTTACTTAAAGTTACGGCTAATTTAGGTCATACTGAAATTATTAAAGAGCTTAAAACATGAGTTTGAAGAAGATAATTTTTAATATTTTGATAGATTTATTTCCTGATAAAGCTTATATATTAGCTAATGAATATGATAATAATCTTTATATCTTTATGCTATTTTTTCCAATCGTTAATTTCTGGTTTTTGTTTAGAAGAAGCTATGATACTTATTAATAAAGGTTTTTAGGATGGCTAGCTAATACTTTTGATTCAGAATACAATCCTAATGATAATATATTATTATTCTTAATCAACCTTATGATAATTTAGATGTTCAACATGATAATAATGATCTATTTGTGATGTTGAAGAATAGAAGTGCTTTAGAAATAAAAGGAACTATTATACATGAAATGACTCATCAATTAATGGATATATTATTTAATAATTTTCAGAACCCTTATAGTTTAGATGATTTTTTACATGCTGAAAAATTAGAAGGAGCTATAAGGAATCTTTTTGGCATTTAAGTAAATTTAAATAATATATCGCCTATTACAGAGGATATGAGTTATGTAAATATAAAAGCGATTTGATATTTTGGCTCTGATGCCAATAATTGGTGGGTATTATGAAGGAGATTTGCATAGAGAAGTATTAGGTTGGTGAGCTGAAATAATATCCAAATTTTCAATAGATGAAATAGAGTTTTTGTCTCCCGTTTAGTAAGTATTATAATGACAATATTAGTGGTGAATTAGAAATTTATCTGCAGGGACAAAACCAAATAATACATGATGGATTATAGGTAAGTATATAAACTCGTTAGAATATATAAATTAGTAAATATTATTTAGATAAACAATATTTTATCCATGCGTTGGTGAGTTTTTCTTGTAAGCTATTTTGGCTAAGTTTATTAGATAAATAAGAAAAATCTACTAAATTCATAGATTGGTCTTGGTTATTACAACTATAAACATAAGTTTCTTTGCCAGTTATAGGGTTATAATGTTTTTGTAAACATTGAGCGCAAATTTCTTTCATCATACATTGCATTGGAGAATTTATACTGGCAATAGCAATATGATTAGGCTTAAGATAGGGCTGAAGAGAAGTTTCTTTTGCTTGTTGTACAGCAAACATCATTTTATCTGATCCTATAGTAATTATACGGTCAATTTCAGAAAGGTTAATAGGGATTTTACCCAAATCACCATGTGTATAAGCTATTAAGGCATCTACTATATTACCATGGAATGCTAAATCATTAGGACGGTGATTATTAAATAAACCTTCATCACAGCACCATACAATGTGATCAGCCGCTTCTTCAATTTCTTCTATTTTGTAGCGATCTGCAAGTTTTTTGTATCCAGCAAAATATAATACTTTAGAATTATTTTTACGGCATGCGGCACCTATAGAAAATAAAACTGCATTTCCTAGGCCTCCACCTATAAGCAATATTGTTTCATTTTTAGGTATATGTGTGGGAGTTCCTGTTGGGCCCATGAGTATTATAGGTTCTTTAGCAGACAATTTAGCACATAAACTACTGGACCCTCCTGTGACTAAAGTAATCATAGAAATTGTACCTAAATCCTTATTTACAGTTGCTCCTGTGAGTGCTATGGCCTCCATAGCGAGTGTAGTATTATCTGTTTTTTTTGCAAAAAATTCATAGTTTTGAAAACGATAAAATTGGCCAGGTTGAAAGTTTTGAGCTGCTAAAGGAGCTTTTACTATAATTTCTAAAATATTTTCTGCAAGAGTGTTGATGTTTTCTACTGTTGGTACTAATAATATATCTAGTTTTTGAAAAAACTCTGTTGATTCTAGATTGTTTATAGATGGAACCTTATATATTATATCTTTAATTATTTTAAAACCTTGTTTGGCTGACGCCATTGCCTTTACTACGTTGCCAGCAAAAGAAGGATGTAGATCTCCTAAAAAACTTATAGCTTTGTTATCTTGATTTAAGTGAGTTAGTATATGAATATTATTTGGCTTAGCAATTGGTTCAGGCTGAACTTCCTTACCATGATAATCAATAGCTTGAAAATATTTACCTGAATTTTTAAAAGTGTCAGGCATTTCCTGGGAGGCAATTGTATTAGGTAAAGTGCCAGTTGCAATTAAAACAGTTTTTGCAGGTAATTTGAATATTTGTCCATCAATATTTTTACTTATTATTGCTGAACATGCATTAAAATTATCTAGTTCTATATCTTCAGGTATAAGGTTCTCAACAAATTTAATACCTTCTTTTAATGCGTGTGCTATTTCTTCGTGGTTAATGCGATAGCTAGGAGAAGAAGTAAAATTATTACGATACATAATCGTAACTCCTCCCCAGCTATTCAGTAATTTTAAAATATTAGGATTGGGTTTATTTTTTTCAATGCGTAAAGCTTTGGCGTGTTCAATAAATTCATTTGCTACTAAAATATCTTCATCAGTCCAATTTCTGCGTATAAATTGTTCTCCATATTGATCAACAAGTATTTCATAACGACTTAAGAATTTTTCGACTTGTATAGAGTAGTAGGTTAAAGCTTCAGTAGCACTATCTATTGCTGTGAGTCCTCCTCCTATAACTATTACAGGTAATCTAAGTTGTAGATTTGCTATAGATGATTGACGTGTTGCACCGCTTAATTGTAGATTCATTAAGAAGTCTGATGCCATCTTAATTCCTTTGGTAATACCTGATTTAAATGGTATAATATTTGGTTTACCAGCTCCCATAGCTAAAGCTATATGGTCAAAACCAAGTTCGAATGCTTGAGTTTCTGTAATATTACTACCAAATCTAGTGCCACCATACATTCTAAAATTATTGCGACGTTCAAGTAATAATCTAAGAATCTTTAAACGATTTTTATCCCACCTTACTGTTATACCATATTCAGCTACCCCTCCAAATCCACTAGGGGTACGGTTTTCTAAAGGTTCATATAATTCATCAAGAGAATATATAGGTTTAAATTGTGTACGTTTACCAGTAGGAGTGACACCAGATAATTCATCAGATAAAGGCTCAATTTTTAAACCATCTATTGCGGTTACTATATAACCTTCATTAAGTAAATAATGGGCTGTAGTAAATCCTGCTGGTCCAAGACCTACTACAAGTACCTTATAAGTATTAGGTTTATTGGGTAAGTAATTTGTTAATTTTAAAGGATTCCATCTTGTGAGTAGACTATATATTTCAAATCCCCATGGTAATGATAGTATATCTTGTAATACAGAAGTTTCTACTTGAGGAATATTTACTGGATCTTGTTTTTGATAAATACAAGCTTTTGTACAATCATTACATATTCTATGTCCAGTAGCAGCAACCATAGGATTATCAATAGTAATGGTAGCTAAGGCGCCAATAATATATCCATGAGATTTTAAGTAATTCATTTCAGAAATTTTTTCTTCAAGTGGACAACCAGTTAAATCATTGCCAAGAGAATTTTTTTGAAAATTATTATCTTTATTTTTTAATCCTTTAGAACAAGAATCCTTGTCTTGATTATGGCAGTAAATACAATAATGTGTTTGATCAAGTGCATAGTTTATATTAATACCTGTGTCATTTAAAGCAAAATTTGTTCGAGCATAAGGAGTTTCTTGAGTTTGAATGTAAGATAAATGATTATTCTCATATTTATCTATAGGGACTAAATGGTTGAAATCCAATTTGTTTGGTATTTTAAATAAAATACTATTATGGTGAAATTCATGTCCTTGTTTAGAGTGAATTGCCCAACATGCATATAAAGAAGCTATTTTTAGCTTTGCTTCATCATTTGTTTCTAGCCAAGATTGTACATGTTTTATATAAAGCTCTTCGCTAAAATTATCAGCAAAAAGAGTTTCTAGTTCTAAGCGTAATATATCACCTTTTAATTCAGTAGATTTTTCCTTTGGACACGCTTTTAAGGCTTTGCGTTGAATAAAATTACGTTTAAATTCATAAATTTTAGTAAAGGTGTTATGTTTTGCAGTAAAATTTTGTATTTCTGCTTGAATACAAAACATTTTAGCAAAAAAATCTTCTAAATAAGGTGCTAGAGTTATAATAAAATTACTATAAGTTTTATTATTCACATTTATAGTATTTCTGCGTAAATCTAATAATGTATTGTATAAATCAAAATTAGATTCTTTTAATTCATCTAAAAATAAAGAATCTAATTTTACTAAGCCTTCTGCACTGTATAAATCACTAAAATTTAAAGGTATTCCCAACACTAGACTATCCAAGAAACAAGACATAAATTAATGTTAAAATGCAAGCACTATAGCATGTTTTACAGGGATTTAAACTCTTTTTTATATATTATTATCTGCTACTATAGTAGCCTTATTATGGCCATTTGCTATTAAGTTAGATAGTAAATTTTGGACAGCTTCTTGTTTAAAGAATGGGCCAATACGTACTTTATACAAAATTGAATCCATATTACTTACCTCTGTAATATGAGCATTTTGCCCTAAGTTAGCTGCTTTTTGTACAATTTGTTCTGCATTATTTTTTGTTTTATAAGCGCCTAATTGTACAAATAAAGGAGTAACATTGTTTTTGATTTTGCTATTTTTTGCTTCTACATATTCATATCCTTTTTGTAGAGAGCGTGGTTTATGACCTTCAACTTCTGGTAATTGCATAGCAGATAATAATTCTTTAGATTCTTTTGTTAAATATTCTACCTTAACCTTTGCAACTCCACGATTTTTCATCCCTAATAATTCTGCAGCTCTTTCGGATAAATCAATAATCCTACCATGTATGAAAGGTCCACGATCGTTGATCATAACCATTACAGAACGATTGTTTGATAAATTTGTAACACGTACCATACAAGGCATAGGTAGGGTTTTATGTGCTGCCGTTAAAGAACGTTTATTATATATATCTCCATTAGCAGTAGTTTTATTATGAAATTTATCTGCTTTACTGCCATACCATGAAGCAATACCAACTTCTGTATAATTGTTATGTTTTTTAGGGTTATATTGCCTATTATTGACTTTATAAGGCTTACCAACTTTGTAATGAGTATTATTAACGACCTGCTGTGTATCAGATTTTTTAGCATGCACGTTAGGTATACATCCAGATAACGTAATCAAAAGTATTGAAGATAATATTTTATTTTTCATAGAATATAATCCTTAAGGTTAAAAACAATTATTAATAGATTTAAAAATTAAAACAAGTTCTCCGGTATGTATTTAAATTAATAAACGATAACTTTTTTAAAACTGTAAGCACTAGGCAACAACTATTTTTGATAATGAGATACCCTTATTTTAAGGATTTGGTGGGCGATGACAGGGTTGAACTGCCGACCCTCTCGGTGTAAACGAGATGCTCTACCACTGAGCTAATCGCCCTAAATCTATACTGACCAACAATAACTTATGTAAACAAGTTAGTACTTGCAAATATCTACTTACATTCATAAGACCGTGTTATATATAAAGAAGTTTATTCTATTTTGCAAGAAAATAATATTTATGTATTCTGTAAATAGAATAAAATAAGGATTTATTAGCTATTTCAAGCAAGGAAATATTGATAATAGTAGAAAAAATCAGATTTTTAGAATTAAAAAGGTATAAAATTCTTAAGTTTTTATCTCAAATGTTAAACTAATTTAATTGTCAATATCAATTATAGTCAAAGAACTAAATATTCAGACAGTGTTGTTTAACATTTTATTACTACATTTTATATTTATAAATAAAACAATATTAATACAATAATAGTTTACTAGTTTAGAATATATTTTGTAACGTTAACGCTAAATTAATTCTTATGTTATTTTATAATATTTAAATAGTAATAATTATGTGGAGTAATATTATGCAAACAAGAGAAGTTGTAATAGTAGATGCAGTACGTACTCCTATTGGTAATTTAAATGGAGCATTAAGTAATGTAACAGCACATAAATTAGGAGAAATAGTGATAAAAGCTTTGATAGAGCGTAACAATATCGATACTAATATAATTTCAGAAGTAATTATGGGGCAAGTATTGATAGGTGCATGTGGGCAAAACCCAGCTCGTCAAGCTTCAATTAATGCTGGTATACCTAATAAGACTCCAGCTTTTACTATTAATAAGGTATGTGGTTCTGGATTAAAAGCAGTTATGCTTGCTGCTCAATCTATTATGTTAGGCGAAAATGATATAGTGATTGCTGGTGGACAAGAAAATATGACTATGACTTCTCATGCTGCATATGTGCGTACAGGTATTAGAATGGGAGATATAAATTTGGTAGACATGA
The DNA here is from genome assembly GCA_048496475.1 of Rickettsiales endosymbiont of Dermacentor nuttalli. Classification (GTDB taxonomy): domain Bacteria; phylum Pseudomonadota; class Alphaproteobacteria; order Rickettsiales; family Arcanibacteraceae; genus Ac37b. The sequence goes on along the minus strand of JBGCXS010000019.1, from coordinate 7,059 downwards.
TGATAAAAGATGGACTTATTGATGCATTTAATAATTATCATATGGGTATTACGGCAGAAAATGTAGCAAAACAATATAATATTTCGCGTATTCAGCAGGATGAATTTGCTTGTAATTCCCAAAATAAAGCTGAGCTTGCACAAAAAACAGGTAAATTTATAGATGAAATTGTGCCAGTCAAAATACAAAATAAAAAAGGTGAGGTTATTGTAGATCAGGATGAATTTATAAAACATGGTACTACAGTGGAAATTTTAAGTAAATTACGTCCAGCCTTTGATAAAAATGGTACGGTTACTGCTGGTAATGCTTCTGGTATAAATGATGGAAGTGCAGCTTTGCTTTTAATGTCTGCAGAAATGGTAAAAAAATTAGGTAAGAAACCGCTTGTATCTATAAAATCTTGGGGAAAATCTGGTATAGATCCAGCAATTATGGGGGTTGCCCCTATTTATGCTGTACATAAAGCTCTTGAAAAAGCAGGATGGCAGCATCAAGAATTAGATTTAATAGAAGCTAATGAAGCCTTTGCTTCGCAATCTATTGCAATTAATCAAGATGTGGCTTGGGATATAAGCAAAGTTAATGTAAATGGAGGAGCAATAGCTTTAGGGCATCCTATAGGTGCATCAGGAGCACGAATCTTAGTAACATTATTACATGAGATGAAAAGAAGATCTGTTCATAAAGGTATCGCAACATTGTGTATAGGTGGTGGTATGGGTGTTGCTTTATGCATAGAAGCTAAATAAATATTAGGAAAGGAAAATTATGACGCGTTTAGCATTAATTACTGGGGTGGTACAAGGGGTATAGGTAAATCAACTGCTATTTCATTAAAAAATGCGGATTATAAAGTGGCGGTGAATTATGCGCAGAATGAAGAAGCAGCAAAAATTTTTGAAAATGAGACTGGAATCAAGGCTTATAAATGGGAATGTAGCTAACTTTGATGAATGTAAAAAAGCTTGAGGATGAGTATGAAGCATCTGTAGATATTTTGATTAATAATGCTAGTATTACAAGAGATGGATTTATGCATAAACATAATTATTTAGATTGGTCTGGTAATACAAACTAATCTTGTGTCTTACTTTAATATGTCACATGCTGTATTAATTCAAATGAGAGAAAAGCTGTTTGGACAAATAGTTAATTTAAGTTCTATTAATGGTCTCACAGGACAAATAGGACAAACTAATTATTCAGCAGCAAAAGCTGGAGTATTAGGATTCACTAAGGCATTTGCTAGAGAAAATGCTCCTAAAAATGTAATAGTGAATGCCATAGCTCCTGGGTATGTCAAAACTGATATGGTGAATAAAATTAATTCTAATGTAATGGATCAAATTGTCCAACAGATACCAGTAGGACGTATGGGAGAGCCTTATGAAATAGCACGTGCTGTTTTATTTTGGTGAGTGATGATTCAGGGTTCGTTACAGGAGAAACTATGTCAATTAATGGGGGATATTAATGTAATACAAATTTTGTATTACATATAAATCAGGAGTTATGGAAAGTTTTTATCATTTAAATAATATTTTATATGTTGAATCTGTAGCTATTGATAAGATTGTCCAAAATTTGGAAACACCTTTTTATTGTTATTCATATAATAATATAGTTGATAACTATTTGTTACTTGAGAAAAGTTTTGTGCGTATTAAGCCTTTGATTTGTTTTGCAGTAAAAGCAAACTCGAATCTTGCAGTGCTATCAATCATAGCATCTCTTGGAGGAGGGGTCGATGCTGTTTCAAAAGGTGAAATTATTAGGGCTTTCAAAAGCGGTATTGCTTCAAATAAAATATCTTTTTCTGGAGTTGGTAAAACTTACGAAGAACTGAAATTTGCTTTGGAAAATGATATATTACAATTTAATATTGAATCTGAATCAGAGCTACTATTATTAAATCAAGTTGCTTTAGAACTTGATAAACAGGCTTATATAGCTTTAAGAGTAAATCCTGATATAGATGGAATGACGCATCATAAAATTTCAACTGGTAAAAAAGATAATAAATTTGGCATTTACTGGACTGAAATAGAAAATATAGCGCGTCAATCTAAAGATCTTAAATATATAAATTTAGTAGGTATCTCTACACATATAGGTTCACAAATTGTAGAAATAGAACCGTTTGCACGTACCTTTCAGTTAATAACTCAGCTAGTGAATGATCTTAATAATCAAGGCCATAATATAAAAAGGTTAGATTTAGGCGGAGGCATAGGTATATCTTATTTAGAAAATGATAAATTATTTGCACTACAAGAATATGCTAGTTTAGCAGAAAAATGTGCATTAGATACAGGTTGTGATTTAATTTTAGAGCCTGGAAGATTAATTGTTGGTAATAGTGGAATATTGGTTACAAAAATTACTTATATTAAAGAAACAAAATGGCGTAATTTTTTGATAGTAGATGCTGGTATGAATGATTTAATGAGACCTAGTTTGTATGATGCAGTACACCAAATTGTACCAGTTCATATCAAAGAAACTAAATCTTATCATAATAAATTTGATATAGTTGGCCCAGTATGTGAAACATCCGATGTTTTTTTAGAAGATTCAACATTTAATCAAAAGATGGATGTTGGTGATTTATTAGCCATTAAAACAACAGGGGCCTATGGTGCTGTTATGGCTTCAACATATAACTCTAGACTGCTAATACCTGAGGTTATGGTAAGGAACAATAAATGGCGTATTATTAGGCGTCGCCCGACTTATGATGATATGTTAGGGCTAGAATTATGACAGTAAAATAAAAATTATTTGCCTTCAAATAATACAGCTTTAGGTAAGACTTGTTTACTAAATGGAACTATAGTATTACGCAATAATACTAGAGATATGCGTATATTACGTAGTTCATAGGGATTTGATGCATCAAGAGGCTCTTGATCTGCGTATCCATTCACACGAAAAATTTGTTCTGAATCTATGTCTCCAGAATTAATAAGATATCTACGTGTCATAACAGATCTTTCTGAAGATAACTGCCAGCTATCTATTCGGTTTACGGTTTTATCTTTACTTGTATGTCCAGCAATTGCAAGATAATTAGGCATGTAGCGTATATATTGTGATATTGCATCAAGCATAGTTTTGGTATATGGTTGCAATTTTGAGGTACCAATAACAAATAATGGTCGTTTTTCTTGTTCTATTAGTTGTATTCGTAGTCCCTCAGGGGTTTCATCAATAATAATACTATCACTAAATGTTTTTAGTTCAGGGTTATCTGAGATAGCCTTTTGTAAGCTACTTTGTGTAAGTGAGAAGTTTCTAGCATCAAGTTGTTCTAGAGTTTGTCTAACTTTTTCTGGCATTTTTATAATAGTGCCTGGTGGAGGAGCGCCAAATATTATGCCATTATCGGCAGAATGTTTTTGATCAGGAGTATTTGGCTTTAAGCTTCCAGTAGCAGTTGATATACCAATAGTTGGTGTAAAATAATCGGCTATGCCTTGTAATTTTTTAGAAGATACGGAATTTAAGATCCACAGTAATAGAAAAAAAGCCATCATAGCTGTGACAAAGTCAGCATATGCAAGTTTCCATGTGCCTCCATGAGATCCGCCTTTGCCAGACTTTTTAACTTTTTTTACCATGAATGTTTTATTACTATCCTTAGACATAATTTATCTCTAGATGTTGGATCGTTCATTTAATGCATTTTCTACTTCATGAAAAGATGGTCTTTCAAGTGGTGGTATAAGTTTTCTTACAAATTCTACAGTTACGGCAGGAGCGTTGCCTTGCATATGTGCAATAATTCCTGCTTTTATACATTGTAAATATTTGTGTTCAGCTTCATGATATTGGTGTAAGAAATTTCCCATTGGGAGTATAACTCCATATGCAAGTAATACACCAATGAATGTACCTACAAGAGCACCAGCAATTAACATACCTAATATTTGAGGAGGAGAAGAGATACTGCGCATTGTGTTGATTACTCCAAGGACTGCAGCTACAATACCAAAAGCAGGCAAGCTTTCTCCTACGGTAATAAGTGCATGTGAAGGATTGTTAGCATTTTCTGAATGAACTTCTAGCTCTTTATCAATTAATTCTTCCATATGAAAATAATTATCTACACCCATAATTAGTAATCTTAAAGCATCACGAACAAAAGATAATATATGATGGTCTTTAGTGATTTCAGGAAATTGTTGAAAAATGTCACTTGAATTTGGATCTTCAATGTGTGTTTCCAGAGCTAGCATGCCTTTGGTTTTCACAAGTTTAAAAATAGTAAATAAGAAAATTAGTAATTCTAAGTAATTTTTCTTTGTATATGGTTTAGTTTTAAAAAGATATTTAAGTTGTTTTCCTGTGGCTTTAATAATATCAATGGGATTGGTGATTAAAAAGGAGCCAAATGCTGCGCCACAAATAATAACGAATTCACTCGGTTGCCATAATAAAGCTAATTGACCATCATGCATTACGTAGCCACCCAAGATTGATGATATAACTACTATTAAACCTATAACAAATAACATATTATATTACTCTCTTAAATTTTTATTTATTTTAAGAATAAAAGTTATTGATTAAAGCATACTCCACATATATTAATTTTATATTTAGAAAATTTTTAGAACATAATTATTATTTTACTATGATAAACATATAATCTATTAAAAAAATGTTAGCGTGTCCAAAAATTATAAAAAATTATATAAATGATTTTAGAAACGTCACAATTTAAGAAAGCATTAAGTAATTTTACAACTGGTGTAGTTGTAGTTACCACAAATGGAAGTGCCATGGAAAGAATGGGTGTTACCATCACTTCCTTTACTTCTTTATCTCTTGAACCTCCATTAGTGTTGTTCTGTTTGAGCAATAAATCATATAGTATAAAATCTTTTAAAGAATCTAAAAATTTTAATGTAAATATTTTGGCACAGGATCAGGAGCGTATAGCTTATCAGTTTGCGTATATGCATGGAGAGAAGAAATGGGGTAATATAGATATCTTAAAGAGTGAAAATAACAATTTACCTATAATTAATAACTGCATAGCGTGTATAGAATGTGAAAAATACCAAGAGGATTTAAGAGGAGATCATATAATTTTTATAGGTAAAGTTATGAATTATGTTCCTATTTCACAAAAATTACCTTTAATAAGATTTCAAGGAAAATATAATACCTTATTTAAAAAAGATGGTTATGAAGGAAATAATGAATAAAAAAATTATGGATGTTTTCGCGCGGGAAAGTTTATTTCTTGCAGGAGTACAAAAATTCTCTGATATACCACAATTTTTTCTTCCAGAAGTAGCATTTTGGGGTAGGTCAAATGTTGGTAAATCCAGTTTATTAAATTTTATTTTAAGGAGAAAAAAGTTAGCTAGAGTTTCGCATACTCCCGGTAGAACGCAGCAGTTAAATTTTTTTTCATTGGATAAAAAAATAATATTGGTTGATTTGCCTGGCTATGGTTATGCAGAAGTTAGTAAGTCTTGTATTAGAGAATGGCATAGTGTAATTATTAAATATTTAGAACATCGGGTTAATTTAAAAAGAATATATATATTGATAGATGCCAGGCGTTCTTTTAAGGAGCTTGATATAGAAGCTATGTCTATGCTTGATAATCAGGGAATTTCATATCAAATTGTTTTCACAAAAATTGATAAAGTGTCCAATAAGGCTATAGAAAAATTAGTGTCGGATGTAGAAGGTCTAAAAGTTCAACACACAGCTTTGCATCCAGAGGCAATTTTCACTAGTGCTAGAGATATAATAGGTTTAGAAAAAATACGTTCTTCAATAGTAGAATTTATAGATTTATCTAGTTGATAGAAAAAATGTATACAAAGTTATTGCAGCTGCGTTTGAAACATTTAAACTTTCTATTTTTTCGCTTATAGGTATTTTCATTAAAAAATCACATTTTTCTTTTGTAAGTCTTCTTAAGCCTGCTTCTTCATTACCCATAATAAAAACAGCTTTATCTGGAAGTTTATTATCTGTTAAGTAAGTTGAAGATGAGGCATCTAAACCTATACTCCAATATCCTACGGATTTTAAATAATTAATAGTGTGTGCTAAATTTATCACTCTTATTAAAGGTACTGATTCCAGAGCACCAGATGAGGATTTTGCTATAGTACTATTCTCGTTTGGAGCGTGATTGCGTGGAATAATAACGCATAGACAATCAAAGGCAGCTGCTGATCTTAGGATAGCTCCAATGTTGTGAGGATCAGTAATTTGATCAAGAATAATTATACAATTTTTTGTATTACTTATATTATTTATTAGAGTTTCTAACGAAAGATTTGGTAATGGAGATATTTCTAGTGCTATGTTTTGGTGTACGGCACCATGTGGTAACCTTGACGCTATAGTATTTATGTCGGTGATAATAATTTGAATTTTTTTATTATTTGGTATTGCAGAATTTAAAATTTCTGGGTAAGTATGTTTTGTCACAAGTAAAGTGTGACATTTTCTGTTTGGATTTTTTAAAGCAGCAAAAACGGCATGTTTACCGTATATCCAAATTGTATTATGTGTTATCTTTTTCAAAGGTTTCCTGATTTCTTAGATTAATAATAATTACTGTATAACATAAAAAATAATTTTAATAAATCAAAATAAATGTAGTTTACACGTTGACATATGTAGCTTAATAGGATAAAAGAGCAAACCTCTACTATACAATTTTGTAAAATGAAGCATAGTGCAAATAGAGAGTTGTATGTTGTATGGAGGGGTGGCCGAGTGGTTAATGGCAGCAGACTGTAAATCTGCCCGCGTATGCGTACGTAGGTTCGAATCCTACCCCCTCCACCAATTTGTTAGAAAAGGGGATGATAGTAGATACTAGGCGGGTGTAGCTTAATGGTAGAGTCCTAGCCTTCCAAGCTGGTGGTGTGGGTTCGATTCCCATCACCCGCTCCAGATTAGTGTTAAGAGCTGTTATTGGTTGGTAAAAATTTTGTTAAACAATGATTTGATAAGAGGTTAATAATATTATGGCAAAGGCAAAATTTGAAAGGAACAAGCCGCATTGTAATATAGGTA
>JBGCXS010000018.1:0-20625 GCA_048496475.1 Rickettsiales endosymbiont of Dermacentor nuttalli | reverse complement strand
ATAGCTAAAGCAATTTAATATAAGTATACAATAATGGTCTAATACTAATATTTAATTGCCTAGAAAGACTTTATTAATAAAAACACTTTATACTATTATAAAAATCAGCTTAAAGTTCCATTTGTAAGCTTAACTATTCTATCTGCTTTAGAAGCAAGAAGCATATTATGTGTTACAATTAATGAAACTACTTTATGAGACTTTAAAAACTGAATTAAAATATTACTTACTTGCTCAGAAGTATCAGGATCAAGATTACCAGTAGGTTCATCTGCGAGAAATACAGCTGGGTTATTTGATAGAGCTCTTGCAATGGCTACTCTTTGTTGTTCGCCACCGGATAATTCGCTAGGATAATGTTTACTTCTATCTTTTAATCCAACAGATGTTAATAGATGCATTGCATACTCTTCGGCCTTTCTTTTTTTCCTGCCTTGTATTAATTGTGGAATCATCACATTTTCTATAGCGGAGAATTCATGTAATAAATGATGTGCTTGATATACAAAACCTATCAGTTTTCTTCTAATTAAAGTACGCTCATAATCACTACTGACTGTACACCTTTTATTGTTAATTATAACCTCGCCTTTGTTTGGTATATCTAACAGTCCTGCCATTTGTAGTAAAGTAGATTTACCTGAGCCAGATGGTCCAACTAAAGTTACAATTTCTCCTTGTTTTATAGATAAATTTATACCCTTTAATATCTCTAAAGTGTGTTTACCCTGAATAAAGGATTTATAAATATTATTTAAAGTATATACATCATTCATAACGTAAACTTTCAGCAGGATTAGTTCTTGCTGCCCTACAAGCAGGATAAATTGTTGCTAAAAATGATAACAATAACGCTAGTAATATGACTTTAATTATATCACTATTTTGTACATCACATGGCAAAGAAGATAAATAATATATAACTGGATCGAAAATTGTTGTGCCAGTTAATTTTTCTAACCATACTTTAATAGTATTAATATTAAGAGCAAAGCTTAACCCTAAAACAGTACCAGCAATAGTACCAGCAATTCCAATTGTTGAGCCACATATAAAAAATATACGTAATATACTGCTGCGACTTATCCCCATAGTCCGTAATATTGCAATAGCTTTATTTTTTTCTTTCACTAGCATTATTAAACTGGAAATAATATTAAATGCAGCTACAACAATGATTAAAGCTAAAATCAAAAACATAACTACTCTTTCAATTTTTAGAACTTGAAAGAAACTTGCATTAGTAATTTGCCAATTACTAACACTATATTCTGTTCCTAAATTTACAGCTAATCTTTCAGACACTTCTAAAGCATGATTAGGATCACTAATCATCACTTCAATAGTATTGACTCTTTCAGGCATACGAAAAAACAACTGTGCTTGTTCAAGAAACATAAAAAGATTAGAATTATCATAAAGATACATATTTGTTTTAAATAGAGCTGCTACTCTATATACCTTACTTCTAGGTATCATGCCTATAATTGTATTAGTTGCTTGAGGGGAAATAAGAGTTACTAAATCACCAACACCTATATGTAGAGAAGCCGCAAGTTCATTGCCTAGAATTACACTATTATTATCTAAAAATTCTATATTTCCAGAAATAATATTGTTTGCAACTATGGTTTTGTTTTTTAAATCTTCTACTTTAATGCCTTTAACATATGCACCGGCTGCAAATCCAGCGCTTGCAGCCATAACTTGTGCTTCTACCAGTGGTGTTGCTAAAATCACTTCGTTATCTTTACTGATTTGGTCAATCAATAATTCAAAATTATCAATGAATCCTTTAGGTTTATATATATTGATATCGCCATTAAAACCTGTCATTTTGTTACTAATTTCCATATGAAAACCATTCATGACAGACATAACCACTATTAGTGCAGCTACTCCAAGCGTTACGCCTAAAAACGAAAACCATGTAATGACAGAAATTATCATTGTTTTTTTTCTGGCTCTTAAATAGCGAAAAGCTATTAATAGCTCTAGCTTAGAAATCATATATTATCCAATTCTTAATAACAGCAATATAATATATTACTCATCTTTACACATATTTATTCAATCATTCAATACATATTGAAGAGATAAGAAAATTTTTATAAAAAAATAATAGGTCTACATTTACAGTAAAAACATTTGAATTTGTGTCCGTTGTCACTCTTTGCTTTCCTACTAATTTTAGGCTTTGCTCTATGTAGCCCAATATTCAACATTCAACTTTTTTACTATTATATTACCTATACAAATATATTTTATATTTTTAAATTCTTTAATTACCATATAAATATAAGAACCTTCACGGTTAAATCCAGATTGCTTAATATCCCGAAATGGTGTAACTTCACTAGAAATTTCTGTTTCGTTAATACCAAATATGCCATATTCCAAATTTTCACTAACACGATATATTTTAGAGATATCATTAGTATAAACATATGCAGTTAAACCATAAACAGTATCATTTGCTTTCTGAATAGCTTCATCTTTAGAATTAAAGCTATATACCGCTGTAATCGGAACAAAACTTCAGTAAAATATTGAATTTCATCATTAGCGTTTGCAACTATCGTGGGTTCAAAAAAGTAACCAAGTCCCTGGATACGTTTCCCTCCTAGCACTACTTTCCACCTTTATTTACTGTATCTTCTAATAGTCTTTCTACCTTATAGCTACGGCCTGCGCAGAAATTAGTGGTTCTAGTTTTAAATCTTTTTCAAAGCCATTTCCTACTTTCAAGTTTTTGATATGTTCTACTAATAAGGAAAGTAATTTATCATATATCTTATAGTTTACGAATACACGATTAATACTAAATACAAGTTTGACTATTAGCTCGATATTTTGAAGAGAGGATTTGAGCAGCTAATTTTAGATCAGCATCCTCAAACACAATACATGGAGCCATTACCACCTAGTTCCATTGACATACGCTTAATTGTAGAGGAACATTAATTAAAAGTTTTCCTATTTCTGTAGATCCTGTAAAACTTAATTTACGTATTTTAAGATTAGTAGTTAACTCTGTACCTATATAGATTGTGGATTGCCAGTAACAATATTCACAACCCCTTGAGAGGATACCTGCTTCTTCTGCAAGTAATGCAAGTGCTAATATAGAAAAAGGGGTTTTCTTCGGAAGGTTTTAAAATTATTGTACAGTCAGCAGCAATTGCAGGTGCTATTTTTTCGGTCACCATACTAGATGGAAAATTCCAAGGTGTAATGATCAGCTACTACTCCTATTTGGTTCTCTTGTAACCATAAAATTCTCTTTTTATATTTGTGGATGGAATTGTATCGCCATAACTCCTTTTAGTTTCTTCAGCAAACCTCTCAATAAAACTTGTTGCATATTCTATTTCTTTAAGATTCTTTAAGAGCTTAATCTACAGGTTTTCCTTGTTTAGCGGTCATGATAATAGCTAAATCATTTTTATGTAAAATTACTAATTCATACCACTTACGTAAAATTTTTGCCCTTTCTTTAGCTGTATATTTCTTCCATATATTAAATGCTTCACTCATTGTAATTAGTATATCATTATAGGTCATATTAGGTATAAAACGCCTATAATTTCACCGTTTGCAGTATTAATAAATTGGATTTATAGTGCTAATTAAATTGATTGTAAAATATCCACTTACTATTTTTTATGTTATATAGGTACCTATATAACATAACGCTATTAATATTAAGAAAGTCTTTATAGAACTTATGCAAAACTTACTTTCTTTGTTAGATATTAATAATTGTTTATCAGAGATTACATCTATATTAAAAGTATTACATTACTATTCTCTAACTAACTAAGGTCAGAAATATACAGAATATTATACAAATGTATTAAATCCACAATATACTGTATGTATGAACATCTTGCATTTGTATAAAAGTGATCCCCAAAGAAAATTTAAAATAATGGAGCATGTAGTATATTTGCATTTAAATTTAGATATGTACCTTGAAGATTATAGCTGCTATTCTACTTCCATAAAAGAAGCAAATCTGGATTACATTGGAGAGTTTAGTGATGAATACAGATTAAATATAAGTTACATAAATAAGGAAGCTTATCTATTTTATGATAAGCTTCCCTAAAGTTAGTAATAATTCAAATTAAATAAATGGTTATTTTTTATCAACCTTTGGCTGGTTTCCCCTATTACTATTAATAGATATTTGTTTAGGTTTAATTTCTTCAGGAATTTCGCGTATTAATTCTATGGTTAATACTCCATCAACCATACTCGCGTCTTCAACGCGCATATAATCTACTAAGCTAAATTTCCTTTCAAAAGACCTAGTTGCTATACCTTTATATAAATATGTAATTTCTTCTTTGGGATCAGTGCTTACATTGGCTGATACTGTAAGTAAGTTTTTCTGTACCTTAATATTAACATCTTCTGGCTTAAATCCAGCAAGAGCCATAGTAATAAAGTATTTATTATCATCAATTTTCCCTATATTATAAGGTGGATAACCGCTACTTACATCCTCTTTTAAACTTGTTTCTAAAAGATTATGTAAACGATCAAAACCTATTGATGAACGAAACAATGGTGAAAGATCAAAACTACGCATAATACCTTCTTTAAACAATATTAGTTAATAACTTTTCTTACATGAGTAAAAAAATGAACTTCGAAAGAACCTAAAGGCATTCTTTCTTACTAAAATATATGAGTATGGAAATAAAATATTTCAAGAAGTAGAGTGTAAAATTTTATATCTCATAAATTATTGACAACTAACCTAAACACTAATACCTATAACTATAATACTATTATATTATTTTTATGTAATTTGATATTAATTTATGAAAAAACCTTCGGTTATTGCAATCGATGGATTAGCTGCATCAGGTAAAGGCACTTTGGCTAAACTTTTAGCAGAAGTGTTGCATTTTCATTTTTTACCAACAGGTAATATCTATCGCTTTATTGCAAAGCTTGTTATTAATCTTAATGTTAACTTAAGTAATATAAAAAAAATAATAGAAGTTGCTCATACTCCTATAAAGCTGAGTGATTTAATGGACTATTCCCTAAATAATGATAAAATAGCAGAAGTTGCTTCTAAAATTGCTACTATTCAAGAAGTAAGAGAAACTCTTATGGAATTTCAACAAAACTTTGCGGTAACTAGCCAACCTGGTGTTGTTATAGAGGGTAGGGATATTGGTACTATTATATGTCCTAATGCTGATATAAAGTTTTTTATTACTGCTAGTCTAGAAATAAGAGCACAACGAAGATATCAGGAGCTGTCTAAAACAATTACTAATATTTCATATAATAATATACTAAAAAGTATGCAAGAACGTGATACTAGAGATAAAAATAGACCGATTTCTCCTCTTATACCAGCACTAGATGCTATAGTTATAGATAATAGTAATTTATCCGTTGAAGATTCATTAAAATATATATTGTCTTTTATAACACAAACTGTTAAATATACAAATGTTTAATCTACTTAGTAATATTTGATATTACTTAAGTATTTTGTTTAACCCTAACAATAAAATGACTTGTGTCATTTGATATTTTATACTAAGGAAATTTTTTTATGGCAAATTACTACCGTAACGTTATAAGTAATGTAAATGTTGAGCAGGCAATTGCAGACTATTCTACTAAAGAAAATTTTAACGATCTTTTTAATGCTTCTTTAAAAAATGAAAAAAAAGAAGGTACAGTAGTGAAAGGGGAAATCATATCCATAGAGAATGATTTAGTTACTATAGATATAGGTTTAAAAGCAGAAGGACAAATACCCTTAAAAGAGTTTACTTTAGCAGGTGAAGAAGATGAAATTAATGTAGGTGATGTAGTTGAAGTATTTTTAGAAAAGTTAGAAAATCGTAGTGGTAAAACTGTAATTAGTAGAGAAAAAGCTATTAGGGAAAAAGCATGGGCTGATCTAGAAAAAGCTTTAGATAAATCGGCAAGAGTAGAAGGTATTATTTCTGGTAAGGTTAAAGGTGGGTTTACTGTTGATATTAGTGGTGTATTAGCTTTTTTGCCTGGTAGTCAGGTTGATATTAAACCTATAAAAGATATTTCCCATATGATGGGAGTATTACAGCCTTTCCAAGTTTTAAAAGTAGATAGAAAACAGGGTAATATAGTTGTATCACGTAGAGCTATACTTGAAGAATCTAGATTAGAGGCTCGTAATGAACTTCTGTCCAACATTAATGAAGGACAAGTATTAGAAGGTGTAGTAAAAAATATTACTGATTATGGTGCATTTATTGATTTAGGTAGTGTAGATGGTTTATTACATATTACAGATATTTCATGGAATCGTATTAGCCATCCTTCAGAGGTTTTAACACACGGACAAGTTGTAAAAGTACAAGTAATAAAATACAACCATGATACTAAACGTATTTCTTTAGGTATGAAGCAACTAGAAGGTAATCCTTGGCAAAATATAGAATCTAAATATCCAAAAGGTACAAAATCTTCAGGAAAAATTACAAATATTACTGATTATGGCGTATTTGTAGAATTGGAAACAGGTATTGAAGGTTTAGTTCATATATCTGAAATGAGCTGGTCTAAAAATAATGTAAATCCTAAGAAAGTATATAGTGTAGGACAGGAAATAGACTTTATTGTCTTAGACATAGATATAAATAAACACAGAATTAGTTTAGGTATTAAGCAGTGCAGTAATAATCCATGGGCTGATTTTGCAGATAAATATCCTGTAGGATCAATAGTTGAAGGTGAAGTAAAAAATATAGTAGATTTTGGGTTATTTATAGGATTTGATAACGATATAGATGGTTTAGTTTACATATCAGATTTATCGTGGGATGAAGATAATGTGGATGAATTAAATAAATATCAAAGAGGTGATAAACTGTCAGCTGTAGTACTTGCGGTAGATTCTGATAAAGAACGTATTAGTTTAGGTATCAAACAGTTAACTGCCAATCAATTTGCAGATAACTTAAAAGATTTACAAAAAGGTGATATTATTACATGTACAGTTACTAATGTTCATGACGATGGTATAGATGTAACGTTTAATGATGGTATTACTAGCTTTATTAAAAAATCGGATCTTGCTAGTGAAAAAGTTGAGCAACGTGTTGATCGTTTTAATGTAGGCGATAGAGTAGATGCAAAAGTTGTATCAGTAGATAAAACAAACTGCAAAGTGAATTTATCTATAAAGTTATTGGAAATTGAAGAACAAAAAAGAGCAATAGCTGAATATGGCTCAACAGATAGTGGTGCAAGTTTAGGTGATATCCTAGGCGCAGCGTTAAATAAAGCCAATTCTGAAGATAAAAAAGACTAATATTATTGTTAAGGGCATATAAATTTGATGTTTATATGCCTTTTATTCTTTTAAATGGATCATTTTATTTATTAGTATAATATATAAAATAGTTGTGTAATATAATGTTACTATATCTACCTCACTAATTATTTATAATATATTGATGTCTTGCTTATTTTGTAATTTGATACTTCGTATTTTTATTGTTATACTAGGTTTTGAATCATATAAAGCTCTTTAAAAACAGTCTTATTCGTAATTTTTATCTTACCTAAATCAGTATCTATATTGAAAGGAGTGTTAATAAGGTTATCTCCTGCAAAATTTACATATTTGAGTCTAGCATTATAGAAATTTCTTTCTGTAAATTTGTACCATCACAAATTGGTATTTGTAAAATCTATTGCTCTTAAATCTAAATAACTGAGATCAATACGTGGATTAAGCTCCAAAAAGAAGAAAAGCTACAAAACTGCAACGAGGAATTATATATATTTTGGAAAATATAAATAAGATATCATAGACAGTATAATAGACCTTACAGAAGATTCTATCCTTTCAGAATGCTAGTACCAATGCCTTTATATAATGTACAAAGCAGTTCAAACTATAATACTATGTCTCTTATAATCATTCCTATACTTACTGTTGGGCTAGTTGGTATTGGTTATTTTACGTATAAACACTTTCATAATGACTATACCGCTATTTCAAACAATATAGCATAAGGTAAATAGCTATAAACAACGACATAATAATTAAAATAAATTGTAATAGTACTGAAGCATAACTAGCCGTAGGGCCAAATTTTTTTCATGTTCTACCATCTTGGTAATAGTATTAAAA
Organism: Rickettsiales endosymbiont of Dermacentor nuttalli; assembly: GCA_048496475.1. Classification (GTDB taxonomy): domain Bacteria; phylum Pseudomonadota; class Alphaproteobacteria; order Rickettsiales; family Arcanibacteraceae; genus Ac37b. The sequence continues at coordinate 12,464 of JBGCXS010000018.1, read as the reverse complement.
TACCTGTATTTTCCTAGAAATATTATAGTAAAAAATAATCCTTGACCTAAGAGGCAATAAGTGAAGCCTACAATTAGTAGAAAAGCGAAGAGCTATGGTGTATATAAGTTTAAATATTTTTACTATACAGAGAGTCATGAATTATAATATTTAACTAATCGTCTAAAATATCTTAACAATTATAGAATAACTATAAATTTTGAGGTAATATCAATGAAGGAAGACAAGACAACTGATTTCTGTATGTACATCAAAGATATAGCTAACACTGCGAATGAATATAAAGTAGAATACGGACTAGTCGAAAAATTTAAGTGTCTTTCACAAAAAGAACAGGCTCAAACCTTAACTTGGGTACAAGGAGAAAAAACTGTTATGAATTTCAGGAAAGAAACTACTCCTAAAACCTTCTATCAAAGTTTTCTAAGTGCGATAGAAAAAATTACCTATAAAGTAACAGAAAAAAAAGCCTAATAGTCCAGGTAAATAATATAAATAAATTAAAAATGGTCCAGCAATTTGGTATTAGATTCATGAGAAATTGCGTAAAATTAGATATACCTCTCTTGGAGTATACTAAACTTATAGTTTTAGTTGTTTTTGAAATATAAGAATTTGTACCAGTTATGTAAATTATACTAGTTTAGATTATCAAGAATACTTATACATTTTGTAAAAGTAATTAACTGTTAGCTTAAGTTAAGATTGTCAACTTTATACTAGTTCAAACTATGTTTTGCATACCTAGAGATTTTTTAATCAGATATAAAAGTGTTGAATCAAATAGGAAAGAGGCTATAGAAAATTCTATACAATTTTTCCTTTCCTATACAGCAGATTCAATCCGATTGGGACACCGAATTTATAATTATCTTTTTCAAGAAGAATTAATGGAACATTTTATAAAATTTAGACCTATCAGGCCTGGAAGCTCTCATTTAAAGGGTAAAGTGGAAAGATTACAACAAACTGATAAGGTAGAATTTTATAACATTCTAGATCTTAAAGATGCTGAGTTTGATTTAACCAAGCTACTAGTTGAATGGGAGTATTTTTATAATCATAAAAGGCCTCATTCAGCATTATTAAGACAAGACATCTTAAAAAATTTAAAGAATTAGAATCTCAAATACCTATTCAAGCCGAAGTAACTCAGAATTATTGGGATAGTTTGTAAGTTTTATAACTATGTCTACTCTTTGATATTATAATGTACTTCTCCAAATAACTTACAATTTACGAGTTTAACGTATTCTTTCATAGGTAAATTATATCTTCTGCCTTAATGATGCTATTTTTACAAAATAGCACCTCGGTATTAAATTTAATTGAATTACCAGCTTCCATATTGGAATTAATTATAGTTACAATTGCAGAATAATATTTGATGTCTTCTTTAGCTTGAACTTGATTATTACTATTTCTTATTGAAAATGCATGATTTGTAATTAATTTCCATGATTGTGTTCCCACTAAAACTATTATCATTATAATAATTTGCCATATATACTCCTCTTTTTATTAAATTTATTGGTTTTGCCATGTAACCATAATCTGTGTATTGTAGGCAGATTGAATCTTAGTTACACTAAAATTATTATATTTACTATTGTTATATTTATTATTACTATAGTTGCGGCCAGCCAAACTTTACTGGCATATTTAAATTCTTTATAAAAAGAACCAGTGTTATATGAAGATATTGCATGAAACAATGTTTTCTGATCATCGCTAAATATTAATTTAGCTTGCCTATAGAAATTTTTTAAAATTATAGCACTAGCCTTAAGATTAATACAGGGTTCAAACACTTTAGTTACTTTGATATTTAAGCTAGATAGGTTATTAGAATTTATCTGAGCTAATTCTAAATCTAAATTATCACCTTTATTTATAAGATTTTCTGCTGTTTCTATGGCTTGTTCTTTAGAAGCAAATTTATATGATGTTTTATGAGTATTATCATGAATAACCCAAGGGGGATTGTTTGCTGATTTTATTTTTACTATGGCAGCTATTGTTTTTAGGCCTATTTCAGGAACACATTTATCTATATCTATGTAATAATTTAGATCTAATTCAAAATCCATACGGGTTCATTATTTCTATGATTTAATTCTTCATTAATAGGACCAAAATATTTACTATCCAAACTCCTTTCATGATGAGTAGAAATCAGCCAAGCTTAATCATTTGCCGTAATATATGTACCTCTGGTATAGTGATAATGGTAGCCCAAATATATCAGTGTTAAAAGTTGTACTATTTAGAAGTAGCATATTATTTATAGATATGGAGTTTTAGTTAAGTGTACTATAATCTCTGTAGATGTTATTATAGGTTTTAATAACAGCTCTAGATTTCCAGGACAACTACATTGTACAATTAAATTCCTTTCTAGAATTACATCACTTATGTCTGCATCAAATGGTAAATAACAATGATACTACATATCCTGCTTTAATATAATCTAGTTTGTTTTTAACTTTCCATATACCGATTGGCATAGAAGGAATTAGGTTAATTCGATATTCCTAGATAGCTTGTTAGCTTCAGTTGCACCACTATATTCTGGTAATAATTATTAGTTTCATAATCTTCTCCAACAATATAATTAATTATAGATTAACTATACTAATATATTTAAAATATTAAAGAAAATATATATACTATGGTCAGCATTATAACTTATCATGAAGCTTATATAAATCGCTAGCTATTAATTGAGGCGCATTTAGGTTAGGATTATCATAAAAATCAATTATTAAACCATTAATTTCATGCCCATTACAAACTGTAGCATTAGTATTAGTACGTAAGCATAGATCTCCTATATCTCCTTCAGTTATAGACACCGGAGAATTAATTAAATAATATTCTTTTACGTATAAACCTTTATTTTAAGTAAATCTTCTGTTTTAAAATGACTAGCTCCTACTAATGCTAAAACATCTCTATATTTACTTACATTACTCAAGAATTTTATTATACATATACTCGTTACGAATCTCATACTTTTCTATATATGACTAATAGCTTTTCTCTTTAATTCTTCACGAGTAGATCTTGGCATATTCATCGCACAAAAATGTAAGTTGTTATTTTCATCAGTTTAATGAATTAATTATATTTTGAAGAGATTCAGCTATATCTGCAGTAAATTTTTGGACGTTTATTAATATTAAAATGTCAGATTTTTCTTCTACTGAAAGTTTTGTATATATGGATCATTAAATGAATTTATTATTAATATGGGAGTACAAATATTGAAATTGAGACGTGTATATTTGAAGTAGACTTGTTTTACTTTCATCACTTGGTTCTTCAAAACAATAGGATTTAATATTATGGCTTTTTGAATAGTTCGGTTAAAACCCCTATCGTTTTAGTAGAGTGCTTTTTATCATGTTTTTCATAAAAAATAATAATATTTTTGCAAGTCATAATCAGTAATTAATATTAAAAATTATAAAGAATTGTAAATTATAATAATTTTTTATTAACCTATTTGTCAATTCAAATTTAAATGTATAATTCTAATAGTTTAAATTTACTTAGCATATTCTCTTTTAAAGACATCCAAGTATTGGCCTAGTCAGGAAAATTCTTATATTTCAGCCATTAGATATGCCAGTTTTTTTGATATTTTTATTCTAGTGATTTTTTAAATCTTCTTTACTACTTGATGTAAAAAAGTTTTAACCAGTGGTCATGGTTTAACTCAAATAAACGTTTTCCATAAGGAAAAACACATAAATATAATAGTAACGGTTCTCTAGTTTTGATGTTTTAATTACCCAAAACGAAGATAGATTTTAGTCATTATAGGGTCAGATTTAGCCATATTTCTTAAGTAAAATGACTCTATTAAGGAAAGTACAATAGTTATTATAACATCAAAAACAACACTGATGCCAAGAAAAATTATCAGACTAATCAACAAAGAACTTAATGTTCTCATAAATATGATCTCTCTTTCTGCTCCAAAAACATATATACGAGCTAAAGGTTTATAAATAGGTATTTTTCATAGATGATTGCGAATATTCATCTAGATTATTGTTCCACTAACTTCAAATAAGGTAGTAATTATACTTGCACTTGAAATAAGTACCGATATTGTACATACTAGCATTAAAATTCTTCTAATAAAGCCCAGTGATTTCTTTGCCCTAAACTAGGGCTATACTCTATATACATACATAGCAAGTATTGTTACAATCATTTGTAACAGGTCCTCTTAATATGAGTGAAAGTTATCATTTAATTATCAGGAAATAGTTTCCTAATGCAAAATAGGGGCTGATAGATTTCACGTGATCAGTTAGAAGATTTAAGAGTTTAGTGTAGGACATATGTAGAACAAACATTTTTTAATACGATTATTTAATACTAGAGAAAAGACTGGTGGGACCGGCGCGATTCGAACGCGCGACCCTCAGATTAGGAATCTGATACTCTATCCTGCTGAGTTACGGCCCCTTATAAATATTTAGTTTTCAGAATTACACCTGTACTATATAAAATTCAAGAGAAAAATTTATTTTGGTATATATAGGCCTGGGTATTTAAATATTATTGTGTTGCTATATTTGCTTATGCAGGCTTTAGTACACTTCTTGTTTACAATTTATACTACTTTAGATTATCTTCGATAATAATAAGTGTAGAGGCATATTAAAATAAAAACAGGCTATGCGTGATTATACATAGCTGTTTTTATATATTAAAGCTATAGTTAAAAATATTAATTAGTAGAATCATTAACTGTACCAATAAAACATGTACTTACACACTCATTTGTGTTTGTAAATACCTTATTGGTTACATTACCTAAATTATCTTCTATAGTTGATTTTGCAATTATATTTAGTAAATATGTATCTTTAGGACATTTGCCTGATATGGCAGTAGAAATACCAGAAGGAGTTTGTATTTTTAATCCTCTATCAATGATGATAGGTTCTTTAGGTGCATTATATATCTCTTGAATATGAACAGTAACTTTTTACCAAATTTCTTTTGGCAGAGTACTTAATGAAATTTTATGTAATTCTCTTTATCGCAATATACTTCTTTTTCATTATGGATTTTACCAGTTTGTATAGTATCTATTGCTATTATATATAGTCCTTTCTATCAATGCTATGTGTTAATTTTAAAAATATATATATATATGTAAATTTTATAATATTTTTTGTGTTATTTATTTTATTACTTAAGAAATAAAATAAATATAAGTTTCTATTGTGACAAAATAAATTTTTCATATTAAGTAAAGAATATATTAAATATGGAAGAGTTATAATCAACTTGCGAATTGGTAATGATAAAGTATGTATTTAAATGTTTTTATTATGGTGTTGTTAACAAAAACCTTATCTACAAATACTTTGTTAATAATTATATGGTCCTTGTCATCTAAAGTTTTCTTAGTTTTATAATATTATTTTTACTAACATTTTTATCTTATAAATTAATGAGTTGTAAATTATGTATAGTTGTGCCTAAAGATCAATAATTTGGTTCTTTATACAATATATTAATATACTAAATAAGTTAAGAATTTCTATTTTTTATTACAGTTAGATAAAAATATTACTTTATTTTTATCATTATTACATATATTAGTTTTTTTATGTAAGAAGAATGTATAAACATGATGTTTTGGCTAGAAGAAATGTTGAACAGGAAATTTTAATGCTTGTAAAGTACATTTTGAAGGTAAATTAAATATATTTGGGAATGATAAATCAAAGCTGGATGATCCTTTTTATGAAAATTATATAGTTAAGTTGTTTTATATTATAAGTTAATTGAGGACAAAACTTATAACAGTTAATGAATCTGTTAGATGTATAGATAAGGAAGGTTCTACTATTTAGCATCATATAATCAAATTAAAGAATATAAGAAATATAGAGTCATATTTGACTGCAGATAAATATAAAAATAATCCTAGTTTTTTATTCAAGAATTGAATAACATTGGGAAGATTATTAAGTCGTACTGATAGAACATTGCATACTATACCTGATAATAAGGGTATAACACCTATGATGTTAGCATTTGATTTGAAATATTATGATAACATGAAGATGTTATTTGGTTTTGATAAGAATCCTAATATTGTTTTATCAGATAAACCTTACTTTATTTCAAGAATCATTAAATACACATAATATTAAAGTGTTAGAGATGTTATTAAGTAAATATTCTCTTAGCCCTACCAAACCTCAGATTGTAGAAGCATATAAATTAAGTAAAAAGAAGAATCTTTAGCATAATTCCTTTCGTCCACATTCTAAAATGAGGCTTGAAACTAAATTAGAATAAGAAATAAAGGCTAATGAGAAGCACGAAAATAATATTAATTTAAATAATTAATATGGCTAATGATAAAGGGTATTTATCTTTTAATATTAAAAAAGAAAATAATTCTGTTATAAAGCAGAAACCTGCATTACCTCCAAATTACATAATAATAAGATTGCTGTATTACAGGCTTTATATCCAATACCTGAAGTAAATGAACGGACAGTTACTAGTATTAAAAATAGGACGATTTTAAATAATAAACTATATCTGATAGTAGTGTAACACATACAAAGCCTGAAAGGTATACAGATATAATATCTGTATACCCATCAAAGCCTACTGTTGGTAAGTTGAAGATTCCTTCAGAATTATCAGAAGGATCTTCAATGGGTGAATAAAAAAGATTGCTCCTAAATTGCTTCCTAGAAGTAATAATAAGTAACAGCAGTCTTATTCTGATTCTAAGCTTACTACTGGTCCAGCAAATATTAGTATAGGTGTTGTGAGCATAAATAAAGAAATATTCCAGAAGAAAACACAAGATATTTCTTTTGCGTCTTCTATTATATCTCAGAGGAATCAAGCTTCCCAAGAATGTAAAAAGAAGTAATAAAATAAGTGATTATTTTACCTTAAGTGATCTTAAATAATTAGTTAACGTTTATAGAGTAGCATACTAATTTTGTAATTAGCTTCTAATCATCTAGTTAATTTAAATAGGTAGTTATGAAACTCAAACGTAATGAAGATTGTTCTTGTGGCAGTGGAAAAAAATATAAGAAATGTTGTTACAATATAAAGATTTCAAAATCTTCTGTATTTGTTCAGAAAATTAACAGTTATATTGAATTAGCAGAAAATTACTATAAATGTGGTGATTTAGTTAATGCTGCGCATTTGGGAAAGGAAATATTATTGCATCAACCTAAGAATCATAGAGCATTGTTTTTATGTGGACTTATAATGTATGATAGTGGGCAATATGATGTATCAGCTAATTTACTTACTAATGCTATAACACAAAATCCTAAGAATGCTCTATATTATAAATATCTCTCAATTGTATATAATAAATTATCACAGCTTGTATTATCATATACAGCTATTAAGCAAGCAATAAAATACTCTCCAGATGATAGTGATTTATATAATATATTAAGCTACAATTGTATTTTACGAGGAGATAATATAGGTGCTAAATATGCTTTACTTAAAGCAATAGAGCTTAATCCAGACGAGTTACAGTTTTACTTAAATTTGGCAGTTTGTTTGTCTTCATCTCAATTGCCTAATGAATTACAAGATTTATATGCTAAGCTTATTCAGAAAAAACATAATACTGTGCTTAGAATACCATTTATGGCTGTAGCAATGCATGTAATAACAGAATCATATGAACATATGTTATCAATAAGAGAGTGGATACAAAAAGAAATAGATATACTCCTAACTATGGAGTTAGAAAATCCCTATGCTAATAACATGACTCTTATGCGTGGTATATTAAAAAATCCATTATTTAATTTGGCTTATCATGGTTTTAATGATAAGGAACTGGTTTCAAAATTTAACACATTATATAAGAAGAATATGCGATGTTTTAATTATGTTGCACCACATTGTATGAAACTTATTCCATTTAAGGATGGGAAAAAAATTAAAGTTGGTTTTCTTTCGCATTATTTTTGGAATCACTCCGTAGGTAAGTGTTTTAATGTGTTAATTAAAAAATTAGGTGAATTCGATGATTTAGAGATAGTAGTTTTTACTGAAAAATGTAAGAAAGATTCATTATTACAGGATTTAATAGAAGGAAAAGTATTATATAGAGAACTGCCTAGTAGCTATGAATATGCTACTAAAATAGTGGCTGAAGCTAAGCTTGATATCTTGATTTACACTGATATAGGTATGAATGAAGAAACATATGCATTAGCTATGGCACGACTTGCACCTATACAATGTTGTTTATCAGGACATCCTGTTACTACTGGTTTAAGTACAATTGATTATTATATTTCTAGTAGAAAGTTTGAGCCTGTTAATGCTAAAGAGCATTATAGCGAAACATTGATACTACTCGATAATTTGCCAGCTTTAATAGCAAAACCAGAGATGCCAGAAGTAGAAATAGATCTTGCTTCCTTAAAATTACCAAAAGGTATTTTATATGTATGTCCAATGACTTTGTATAAAATACATCCAGAATTTGATGAAATTATGGCTAATATACTACGTGCTGATCCTAATGGATTTATTATCTTATTTGATGATGCTAAACAAAAGCATTTTGCTAAAATATTAAATAGGAGATTTAAACAGACTATGCCTGATGTTTGTCAAAGAGTTATATTTATATCTTGGCTCAATCCTGCACAGTTTAAACAGATGCTATTAAAGGCAGATATGGTGTTAGATCCGATTCATTTTGGGGGAGGAACAACTACTTATTTTATGTTAGGTTTAGGTATACCAGTAGTGACTTTGCCATTTGAATCATTACGTAGTAGGGTAACATATTCTTGTTATAAGTTAATGAAGATAGATGATATGATTGCAAAAAATAAAGAAGAATATGTAGAAATAGCAGTAAAGGTAGCAAATAATCGAAAGTTATACAAACAAATAAGCAATCTTATTATAGAAAAAAACTTTATGATTTTTGATAACGAAAAGGAGACGGTTAGAGAAATGCATGAACTAATATATGATCTTAGATCAAATAATATAAATAAATATTTAACTATATAATTAACAATAGGGCAAAAATGTAATCCTATTATAGTTTTTTGTATATTAAGCATTGCCAATAAGTTTATCAGCTAATTCATAAAAGGCTATGTAAGCTTTTGCTTTATCGTGTGAAGAGATTTTTTTCCCTTCTGAATCAATAATTGCATCAACTTTTGCTATAGTTTCAAAGAATAATTCTAAATTAATATTATTGAAGTTTGACAACTTTTTGTAATTGTTATTATCAAGTTCGTGTTCGTCAGAATGATTACTAGAAACGGGAGTTGCAAACAAATCTTCTACTGTGCATTCCAATATGTTACAAATTTTTTGTATTACGATATTTGAAGTGCTAATGATACGGTTATATATAACGTTCTCTAATTCATAGTAATTTATACATGACAAAGTACAAAATTCATCTATATCAATACCTTTATTATCTAATAATTGCTCAAAATTTATTAAAAAGTTGGTTTGTTCCATGATAATTCCTTCTACTTACCACTTATTAAATAATGTATTAATTATTTTATATATAATTGACCTATACTGAATCACTTATAAAATTACAAGTCATTTTTTTTAGCCAAATGAACATTTACAGTAAACACAAACTAAAATTATTAAACTAATAATATAAAATAGTTTAATTATTGTCAATAAAATATACAAGCATTTATATATAAGATTAATATATATTACAATAAGTAATATATATTAAATTAACTGTTATGGACGTTATAAAATATCTTATATAAATTTCCTTGTTAGGTTTGATATAAAATATTGGTTTTAGTTTTTGTAATACAGATATAGTTTATGGAGAGAAAGTTAGCCATTACATAATTATTATGCACAAAAATTTTATAATTATGATCAAAATATAATATAAAAACAAAAAGTACGAATAATTTTGCTTGTATTTTATAAGATTATTGAATAAAAAGGATGCAAGTTTATGCCGGATTAGCTCAGGGGTAGAGCAACCGCCTTGTAAGCGGTAGGTCGTCAGTTCAAATCCGACATCCGGCACCACATTTAAGTTTAAATACCTGCCTCAGGAGATTCTCAATGTCTAACTACCAATATGTGTATGTAATGAAGGGTTTATCTAAATCATATCATACTAAAGAAGTTTTAAAAAACATTTGGTTATCATTTTTGCCAGGAGCAAAAATTGGGATTATAGGTCCAAATGGTGCTGGTAAATCTACATTACTAAAAATTATGGCAGGTATAGATAAGGAGTTTGCAGGTGAGGCGTGGGTTGCATCTGGTATAAAAATTGGATATTTGCCTCAAGAACCTCAGTTAGATTCAAACAAAAATGTTTTAGAAAACATACTTGATGGAGTGAAAGAAAAAAAGGAATTAATTTCTTTGTTTAACGAGATGAGTGCAAAATTTGCTGAAGAAATGACAGATGAGAAGATGAATGATCTCATTATACGTCAAGGAGAATTGCAGGAGAAAATTGATGCATGTAATGGTTGGGAATTAGATAGAGAAATTGAGATAGCTATGGATGCATTGCGCTGTCCAGCAGGTGATAGTGATGTTACAAAAATTTCTGGTGGAGAAAAGCGTAGGGTGGCTTTATGTAAGTTGTTATTAGAGCGTCCTGATATGTTATTGTTAGATGAACCTACCAATCACCTTGATGCTGAGTCAGTTGCATGGCTTGAAAGATTTTTAAAAGAATATACAGGAACAGTAGTATTAATTACGCATGATCGTTACTTTTTGGATAATGTAACCTCTTGGATTTTAGAAGTTGATAGAGGGCAGGGAGTGCCATGGCAAGGTAATTATTCTTCTTGGCTTGAACAAAAACAATCTAGATTAGAATTGGAAGAAAAATCAGAAAGTGATAGACAAAAGCAGTTAAAGCGTGAATTAGAATGGGTAAGACAATCTCCTAAAGCAAGGCAGGCTAAAAGTAAGGCACGTTTATCAGCTTACGAAGAATTAGCTAATAAGCAGAGAGAAAAACAAGTACAAGTTGCACAGATTATTATTCCAGAAGGGCCACGTTTAGGAGAAATTGTATTAGAATGTAAAAATATTAGCAAGGCCTTTGGCGATAGGTTACTTGTAGATGGTTTGACTTTTACAGTACGCTCAGGAGCGATTGTTGGTGTAATAGGTCCAAATGGTGCAGGAAAAACTACTTTATTTCGTATAATAACTGGTCAGGAAGTTCCGGATAGTGGTACATTTAGACTAGGTGAAACCGTTAGTTTAGGATACGTGGATCAGTCACGTGATAAACTTGATGATTCTAAGACAGTCTGGGAAGAAATTTCTGATAAAACTGAGGAAATTATCTTAGGGAAGCATACCGTTAAGAGCCGTGCATATTGTGCAGCTTTTAATTTTAAAGGAAGCGATCAACAGAAATCTGTGGGTAGTTTGTCTGGAGGAGAAAGGAATAGGGTGCATTTGGCTAAAATGCTTAAGCAAAGCAATAATGTTTTATTGTTAGATGAACCTACAAATGATTTAGATGTAGATACGTTGCGTGCTTTAGAAGAAGCGTTAATGGACTTTTCTGGTTCGGCTATTATTATTAGTCATGATAGATGGTTTTTAGACAGAATAGCTACTCATATACTGGCTTTTGAAGGAGATAGTCAGGTGATATTTATTGAAGGTAATTATCTTGATTATGAAGAGGATAGAAAAAGAAGAATGAATAGTAGTAGTGCTTCTCCAACTCGTATAAAATACAAGAAATTAGTAAGTTAGTAAATACTTTGCTACTCTTGTTAGTAACAACATTTAAGTTATAGTATTAATATAAAATAATTATTCTAAGTGAGTTAGAACGTATTCAAATTCAAATTTATATCTTACTTCGTCTATGGTGAAAAGCTCAAAAGAGTATAATTTTAAAAAATTATGCATATAAAACTGAGGTGATTAGGCAAAAGTTTCTAAATTTCTACTAGGTAGTATCGTCATGAGATAATAATTTAGCCACTCACAGAATATATAATCTGAATGATAAGACATGATCAAGAATTGTTATGTGAGCCAAAATCTTGTGACAATACTACCTGGAAAAAAATATAAAATAAAAAAGTTTGTTAAATATTTGCTTAAAATAGAATTCAATGGATACAAATAAATATTGTGTTGATTTTATATGTAGTAGTTCACACTAAGTGTGACAGTTATCCATTATGAGGAAGTATTTTACTGTCAGATTAAAGTTGAGGTTGCCAACTTTCTCCTTCTAGATTCCTTTACTTCAAGGAAAGTATCATAGTTTTCTACCACAGCACATTTTTCCTTGATAAGTACGTTCATTATTATAATAATTATATAATTAGATCTTTGTATAATTCTTTCAGTGATTGATATATTTTTTACGAAAAGCTACCTGATAAAACTCTTGTAATATATAA
>JBGCXS010000017.1:0-35525 GCA_048496475.1 Rickettsiales endosymbiont of Dermacentor nuttalli | reverse complement strand
AATATAGATAATTTAAATAAACTGTCTCTTCTCAATCTCAATCCCTTTTTGCAACTACCCAGAAGAGCTCATTTTTTTGATTTGCCTAGTTTATAACAAGATATCTAAACCAAAATCATCTACTCCACAATATTACTTATAACTGTAAGATTTTTTACTCCTGAATCTCGTATAGCAAAAATTAACTTTTCAGTAATACCACACAAACCAAATCCACCCGCCATAATAGTTATTATCACGCAGGACCTCTTGTAATGCTGATTTTGCATCACTATAAATAGGTTACTATAACACCCAATCCCTAAAGCCAAAATATTAAACAAAAATAAACTTATAGCTTTTGACTATAAGTACCTATCTTGGTCATATAAATTTAGATATTAATATTTAGTAAATATTAAATATTATTAGATAATACTAAAATCCTAAAAGAATGCTTTAGCTCTTTGGCAATTTTGCGTCCGAAGGCCTAATATATAAAGGTACCAATTCCTGATTAATCTCATTATTTAGATATTTATACCAAGCAGCTTTTGCTACCATATCAGCAGTAATAACATTAAATTTTTTATTTAAAATATAAGATTTATCTTTGTCTATCAGCATTTCTAGTAAACCTATCCCACTACCAGCAATAATACCATCTTGGGCTATAAGCTCAATTACATCAGAATAATTTACTAAAGTTGGCTGAGTATTTGGTATAATATGTAAATCCTTGCGTATAAAATTTTGTATATATATTTGATTACGCCTAGCATCTAATACAACACTAATATTTGTATTAGTAATAGTTTCAAAATTTAAAGCTATAGCTTCAAAACAAGTTATAGAAATAACTGGCAATGCTGAGGCTAATTTTATACCGCGCATGGCGGCTAGTCCTACTCTAATACCTGTAAAGCTGCCTGGACCTATAGTGAGAGCTAGCATGTCTAAATCAAAATACTTTAAATGCTGATGATCTAATATTTTTAATATTAAGGAAAAAAGTAATTCAGCCTGTCTTGATGACTCATCAGAACATGCATTTTCAATGATGCTCCCATTTTCAAGCAATGCAACTGAACAAAAACTATTACATGTATCTATTGCTAAAATCCTAACCATATCTATTCCACTATCATATTAATCTATATGATGGTAATAACATACTAATTTTAAATGTCACTTACTATAGCTGCTTTATTCGTAAATTAAAGCAATAACTTATGAAATATAAATATTTTTTGTAAAAAAATATCTTGCAAAAACAAATGTAACCTGTTAAAGGAATGTTGTAGATGGTTATTAACCATGAAATGCAATGGTAATAATCTCAAATGTTTGGGGGCCTGTAGCTCAGTTGGTTAGAGCGTACCGCTCATAACGGTAGGGTCGCTGGTTCAAGTCCAGCCGGGCCCACCACCATTATTTCTTAATAATCTTATTAGTGATCATCTACTATGAATCTTAACCCTGCTATTGATTTGATTGGACAAATTATCAGTTTATATAATCTAGTACTAATTGTGTGGATTGTAGTAAGTTGGCTAATTTATTTTAACATAGTCAATAAATATCAGCCCTTTATACGAAAATTGATGTATGCTCTAGCTAAATTAGTGGAACCGGTGTTAAATTATATAAGGAGCTTCATACCTCCAATAGGAGGCATAGATTTATCAGCTATAGTGTTATTTTTAGCGCTTGACTTCATAAAAAATGCACTATACACTTACTTTTATAAATTGTAAAGGTTTTAGGTAAATGATGCACATAACGCTTGCTAAACCTCGTGGTTTTTGTGCAGGAGTTGAACGGGCAATCAAGATAGTAGAACTTTCTTTAGAGAAGTATGGTAGCCCTGTATACGTTAGGCATGAAATAGTACATAATAAATATGTTGTTGATGGTTTAAAATCCAAAGGTGCTATTTTTGTAAACAGCCTTGATGAAATTCCGCCAAACTCAATTACTATATTTAGTGCCCATGGTGTTTCAGAACAAGTAGAAACTGAAGCTAAAAAACGCCAGCTATCAGTCATAGATGCCACCTGCCCTTTAGTAACAAAGGTGCATAAAGAAGCACAGAAAAATGAAGTCCTAAATAGACAATTAATTCTTATTGGACATAGAGGTCATCCAGAAGTAGAAGGTACTTCAGGTCGTGTAAAACAAGAAGTGGTTATTGTATCCTCAATAGAAGAAGTTGACCAAATTGAAGTAAAAGACCCTACAAAACTCTCATATGTCACACAAACTACTTTAAGCGTAGACGACACAAAAACAATTATTAATAAATTAAAAGATAAATTTCCACTCATTCAAGGACCTGAATTAAAGGATATTTGTTATGCCACCCAAAACAGGCAAAATGCTGTTCGAACACTAGCAATGCAGGTAGATATAATTTTAGTGATAGGCGCTATAAATAGCTCTAATTCAAATCGTCTTAAAGATTTAGGAAATGAGATGGGCGTTCCTTCATATTTAATTAACAATTATCATGATATAAATAATAGCTGGCTAGAAGGTGTTCACACAATTGGTATAACAGCTGGTGCCTCTGCACCTGAAATACTTGTTGAAGAGGTTATTAATTACTTAAGCACCTTAACTAAAACTACCATTCAAAATTTGGATGGCACTGAGGAAAATATTAAATTCAAACTACCTAAAGAATTGGTAAAAACATGATAGACAAAATTTCTGGTAATTTCTTTAAAATGTTAGATTGTTATCAGAAAATATTACATACTTTTTTACAAAAACAATCTTTACATACAAACTCCCTTACAAATGTTCTAAAACTCACCCGAGATTTTTTACCTCTAATTACTAACTTAATATCTGACCCAGAAAAACTACTCAAATATCAATTAAACTATACAGAGAACTATTTAGAGTTGTTAAATACCTCTACTCAAAGATTTATTAATGGAGATAATACAAATACAGTTATACATCCTATACCTAGTAAGGATAACAGGTTTAGAGATACATCATGGGATGAAAATATTTTCTTTTATTTTATAAAACAAACTTACATTATGACCGCTACATGGCTTAATAGTATAATTTATGAACAAACCAAAACGCTTGATAAAAAGACTGCCAGAAAAATACAATTCTATACAAAACAAATTATAGATGCTCTATCTCCATCGAATTTTGCTTTAATGAATCCTTTAGTCTTAAAGGAAACTATTAGCTCACAGGGTGATAATATAATTAAAGGAATGGAGAATTTTTTAAAAGATCTAAAACACAGTCAATATTTAATTGACATACAAACTAGCGACCCCTATGCTTTTAAATTAGGAGAAAATATTGCAACTACCAAAGGAAAGGTCATTTTTCAAAATGACCTTATGCAACTTATTCATTATACTCCTTTAAAAAAACAATATTATTCTATACCATTACTAATTATACCTCCTTGTATAAATAAATATTATATTTTTGATTTAAGAGAAAAAAATTCTTTTATACGTTGGTTACTTACACAAGGTTATAATGTATTTTTAATATCTTGGGTTAATCCTAATAAGGACTTAGCAGATAAAGATTTTGAAGATTATATGATTGAAGGCCCTGTATGCGCTTTAAATGTAATAGAACAAGCTATAGGAGCAAAAAAGGTTAATATAATGGGATATTGCATTGGTGGAACATTACTTGCCTGTACACTAGTCTATCTACAAGCAAAACATGATAATAGGGTACAAGCTGCAAGCTTTTTAACTACATTACTTGACTTTTCAGAAGCAGGAGATATTTCTATTTTTATAGATGAAGAATCTTTAGATCATTTAGAAAAAAATAGCAAAGAAGAAGGGTATTTTGATGGAGTTACCATGTCTACAGCTTTTAACTTACTTAGGGCAAATGACATGATTTGGAGCTTTTTTATTAACAATTATTTATTAGGAAAATCTCCTCTACCTTTTGATTTATTATATTGGAATTCCGATTCCACGCGCCTACCTGCTAAAATGCATAATTTTTTCCTGCGTAATATGTACCAAAAAAACCTACTTGCTAAGGCAGGCAGTATTTCTCTAGCAGGTGTTAAAATTGATTTAAGCACTATTAAAGTACCATCTTATTTTCTTTCTACACGTGATGATCATTTGGTTCCATGGCAATCTACTTACCTTGCAACCAGACTACTAAAATGCCCATTTACCTTTACATTAGCTGGATCAGGCCATGTGGCTGGTGTTATAAATCATCCTGATAATAATAAATATTGTTATTGGAAAAATGATAATTATTCTTTTAATACTTCACAATGGCTAGAACAAGCACAAGAATATCAAGGCTCATGGTGGCAAGATTGGCATCAGTGGAATAGCAATCTGTCTGGTAAGTTAGTGCAAGCTAAGCCATTATCACAAGATAAACTACCATTACTTGAAGATGCTCCTGGATTATATGCTAAAATGAAATAATTACGTTTTATAATTATTGCTTTGATTTAAAAAAATCAATTTTTCTATGTAATTCATTAATTAAACGACATTGCTCTTTATTTAGCTCGAATAATAGATTTACTTGTTGAGTAGTAATTATATCTATTTTTTCATTTAATTCTCTAATTAATAATTCTGATTTTAAATTTACTAAATAATCATTATCAGTATGCTTTTCCAAATTAAAATAAATAATATAAATGCTAAGATAAAACTCTACTGCTATCAAAATGGGATATTTTTTTTATCCGCTAACCTTTATCCAATGCTTAAATGCTTATCTTTAGCTTGTTGGTAAAGTTTTTCTACAAGTAATTCTTCTACCTTAAGTGAATTAGCAACGATAGAATTTAATCTATACAAATTCTTATTCTGTATCCGCAACAGCTTATTTATATGATGAGATCTATTATAAGTGTTATTATTAATATTTCTCATATTTATATACCATAAATAGAACTTATTTTTATTATCCTATAAGTAATATACGAAGGTTATTAAAAAAATCTTGATTTATTCGTTAAACATGATTAATATGTCAAACATAATGTGGATGTGTTTTATATAAATGCGATACATTTTTCTATGGCCCCTTCGTCTAATGGTTAGGACATCACCCTTTCACGGTGGCAATACGGGTTCGAATCCCGTAGGGGTCACCATTTACTAATCAAATAAATGTTGTTTTTCTTTCGTCATAATATTTAATTCTTGCTTGCCAACTTATGTCCAATATTATTAGATGGTTAAAATTTTTTTATATTCCTGTAATTTTATCTAGTTCTGCACATCTTAACTCTAATTGTTTATTTTTTTGTCTTTCATGTAGCAATTCTATTTTATTTTCCGCCAATAGGTCTCCATTATCTTATTATTCTGTTTAGATTTAAATTGATATATCATATATTTCTGGAGCTAATATTTTAATTTTTTCTAATACTTTGCAAAATTTATTATACAATATATGTAGTTTTGCAAAATCATCTTTATATAAAGCCGTTCTTCTTAATATACAAAACATTTGAATTGCTTGCTTATCATCTCTATATGTAATATCAATTCCTCGTAATTATCAGGATCTATAATATAATCAAAGCAATTCTCAGTTTTGTAAAAATCATACTTTTCATCATATATTTTAAATAGCTCTAATTTCAGCATATTACATGCTGTATTTTTAATAGTAGAATATGTTGCTAGTGAGGTAAATCTGGATACGTTTTATGTAATAATATAGCTAAGTATACTTTTATTTGCTAACCAATATTATATTTACTCACTACTATTGACACAGAAATATTTTGCAAATCTTGTATAATTTTTAGAAGTTTCTTCTGTTTCTACATTATATAACGCAAGTGCTTGTAACTTTATATTTGTGGTAGGTACCCTTCTTGTAAAGCAAGTTGATAAAGCTGCTCTTTAATTAATAAAAAGCCTCATTATAAGTGTATACATTATATTCTTTTTTAACCCATTTTAATAATGAGGATATATTTAAAAAGTTATTTTTATAAATACAATAAGATAATTGCTATCTCTACTAATTCTTTATGTTGCTGCGAGAAAGATTCAGTAGCATAATAGAAAATATTTTCTCTACTATAGTCTATAAAATGTATATCTGCACCTTGCGCTACTAAATATTGCATCAATTCTAAATTATTTCCTTCTGTTGCATAATGTAAAGCCGTTTTTTTTATCATTATCTTGAGAATTAATATATATGTCGTGACCAAGGGTTATGTTACCTTTACCTACTACGCCATATTGTGCATTTAAATTCAAACCATGGTTTATAGAGAAAGCACTCAAGTAATTCTTTGTTAATAGATCTTGAGTAGAGACCATTTTTTAGTAAACAATATAATGTGGCATACCCTCAAAATTAGGTGCATTTAAATCAGCATCGTGTGTTACTAGATAGCCAATAATTTCCTTGCTACACCCTTGCAGTATAGCATGATGTAATATTGTATTACCCAAATAACCTTGTGTGAGTAAATCAGTGCCATGTGATATTAATAGATCAGTAATTTGATTATTATTTTCTATGACATAAAACAAAGGCGTTTTACGAATAATATCTAAGCCATTTACTCTGCATCTTTATCCAAAATAAAAAATTCTGTAATTTCGTATTTCATATGCATTATAGAGTAATGTAATGGTGATCTAGATTTACTATCAAGAACATTTAAAATGGAACTTACATTTCTTATCCATTTTTTGCCCAATAAAAGTTTCATCATTAGTATATAACCGTATTCTACAGTATAATCTATAGGATGTTTTCTCGAATGTGTACTATATGAAATCAATTTTTTATTGTACTCTAATACATACTCAGCTACATCAATACTGTTACTTTTAATAGTATAGTGTAAAATAGTTTATCCCAGAAGATCTTTAGCACTCAATAAATGAACTAATTCTTTATTTCCATTTAATACTACATGATGTAAAATTGTTCGACCCTAAATATCTCTAGCATTTATATCAATATTATATGAAATTAAAAATTGTACTATTTGGGCATGTTCATTATCCACTACAATATGTAAAATTGTCTTTCGATTTTTATCATATATATAAATATTTAATTCCGTATTTCTAATTAACCACCCTAAAACTTCTATAGAACCTATAATAGCTACTGAATAATATAAAAGATTTCTATTCAAGTTATCATAACAGTCTAAATCTCTAATTCAGCTTGCTTAACTTTATCACTTATTATCTTATTAGACTGTCTTTTATCTATCATAAAACATTCTTAAATTAGTCCTTAATTCATTACTATAAGTAACATACTAGATTGCATAACCATGGAAGGAACTTTCTTCATAATCTTGAAAAACTCATAAATTTTTAACTTTTATGAAGAAATACAAAGCGTTTTATTATTTATCAAGCGTAGTTTCTAAGACGTTAAGAAATTGTAATAAAAAGTATAGTAAAAATAGTTGAATTAGCGCGTAAGGATAAGCCGAGTAATATTTAAATTGCTACAGTGATATACTAATTTAAATTAAAAATACCTATAGTAGAAGGTAGTATATAACCCACCTTCTACTATAATGCATCATTTACATTCTTGAGGAACATCAAGCAGCAGCTCTAGCACTGCTTTCCCTATATATTTCTTCTATACTAGCACCATAACCTTGTGTAAAGCCATGCATATCCTCTCTAATTTTCAAAACTTCTTTACAAGGCGTATATTGCTGTTGTCGTTCAACTTCTACATGAATTTGCTCAATCTCTTTATGTATATCTTCAATCTTTTCTTCAGACATACAATCTGGCACCATATCTATATTAGATTCTGTAGTTTCTAACCCTATTAATTCTCTGACATGATTAGATAATTTAGTTGTATCACTATTATAATATGCATTAAGCATACTACCTATCAATGCACCACCCAAACATATAGCCATGGTCAAAGCCATTCCTGCTGTAGGTACTACTAACATTATAATACAAACACCAGCTATAAAACCTAACATACCGCCTGTTATACCATAAAATGCTCCATCCTTTATTAGCTGGTATAAATCTAAAAATACATTTGCACAAGTAATTCCTTTTTTGTAACACCAATCTTTTGCTTCTAAAACTCTAGCACGTACAGGGAAAGCTTTTCTATATTGTTGATTACATAATTCTCTAAATTCCTTATCAACATGTACTTTGTCAAGATTTCGAATGCTTAATACTGATGTTATGTTATTATATTGCATTCCTGATAAATCTGAATTATCTATATTCACATCACTTAAATCAGCACCCTTAATATTACCACCAGCAATACAAGTTTTAACAAATTCTGTACCCATAAGTTCAGCAAATTCTAAATTTGCTTGTTTCATGTAGCACTCTTGGAAGATAGTTTTACGAGCATGTATATAAGACATACAACTTTTAGATAAATTAGAACGTATTATCTTAGCTTCATCTAAAGTAGCAAATGCTAAATTTAAATCCTTACCTTTTATATACTTTAAAATCGCCTGCTCAAACCTGGAACCAATAGCTTGTACTTTTTCAAAAGAAACACGGTCTAATTTTGCGGCACGCGCATTTAATTCGTGCATTAACGAATTAGAAAAGTCTGCATAACTTATACGTATTTTTTCCATATCTACATGACTAAGATTAGCTCCTTGTGCTTTTATACGCTCCATAACAGCCTGTTTAAAATTAGCTTGCTCAGCATTAATATAATCCATAATAGTATTACTAAATTCTGCTAGTTCAGCATTTGCACTTCTAAACATAGCGCGAGTAAAGTCATTATGTTTAAATTTACCGCCTCTTAAAACAGCCTGTGCCATCTTCACGCCACGCATTTGACAATAATTAATATGAGCATTTGCAAGAGTAATACCTTCAGCTCGCATTAAATTGAAGTTTGCTGTATCTATTTGCGCATTTTCTAAATTTGCAAAACGCATATTGGTTCTTCTAGCTGTAAAACTTTTTTGACCTTCTACATATTTTACTTTCATGCCAGATAAACATGCCCGCTCTAGGTTAGCATTATCTGCATTCACATGATCAAAAATAGCTGACTTAGCAGAAATATATTGCATATTAGCTTGCACAAATACTGAATACTTAAAATTTGCATTATCAGCATCTACACCTTCTAAACATGATCTATAAAAATTAGCATACTTTGCTTCTCGAATTTTACACCCTGCAAAATTTACATTCCTAAAGTTACCATAATTTAGACATAAACGAGATAAATCTTGATTTGACATATCAACATAGACAACCTGATCTGTATATCCATATTTTGCCTTAATAAAATCAACAAAACTTTGTACAGATTCTTTTCTCCAATCAATTCTTTGTATTTCACCATCTTGTAATGATTTTATAATATCTAATTGATTAATGTACACGAGATATTCTTGTAAGTCTTTTACACTTACCTTAAGTGATAGACTATTATCAAAATAACTAGTTTCGCCTTCTCTTACATAAAACGGATCTAATGACATTCTATCTTTAGATGCATCATATAAAGAGCCTGTAATAATACCATGATCTCTAGCTTTTTCTGGATTAAATACACTCAGTTTTATATATGATTTACTATCATTATCATACTCTTGTTTAGTAAATCCATGTAAGCCAATATCTTCATAATGATTAGCATCTATTGTCAATTTATTTGTATCTGCACCTCTAATATCTAAGCCGCCATACAAACATTTATTTAAAGACATATTTAAAATATCACAATTTTGCAAATTCATATCTCTACAATCTGCATCTGCAATATATAAAGATCTAATTATACTACCACTTAAATTAATACCCTTTAAATAACTTCCCATGTCATGGGCATTACTTATATCCGCATTAATATCTGCAATAACTAAATGATCTCTTAATGATTTTATATTTTCTTTAAGCCATTGATGTAAATTTTGACTACCTTTATTAAGATCAAGTGCAAATAACTCTAATATCTTGCCATTTATTATAGGATAAAGAACTTTACGAGTATTATTATCATCTATTTCTAATACACTATAAACTGGTATAGAATATTTCTTTTCACCATATATAAGCTCTAAATCTTTTTCTGCTCTTGGTCCATGTTTCCATTTTTGGTATTCAAAAGAATTCCTAGAATGCTTTCTCTTTTTAATAGCTTCCAATCTTTTATATTTTTCTTCCCTAAAATTTGCCAAAATACTAGGATTAGTACCGCTTTTAGCTTCATTATATATATTGCTTACCAGATTCTGAAATTTTTGTTTTAACTTCAAATCTTGCATGGCATTACTATTTAACTTTATGCCTCCATTAAGTAGCCCAGGAATAGTATAAGATGTATAATTTTCATATATAAACTGATTTAATTCAGATTTACCATATGCATGTTTGTCATGAATACGTTGCTTTGCTTCTTGCATACTCAAAATATCAATATCAAATTCAGATGCATTTTTTAAAGCTATTAAAATATCACACAAATAATTATATAGTTGTTTGATATCTTCTTTTCTATCAGCATGAGAACCATCTCCAAATAAACTATAACCTATACGTCTACTAGTTTTTTTGGCCCAAGCCTGCTCAAATCTACTAAGATTTTCTTGTTGAGTATTCATTTTTATTTTATTCATTTTAACCTCAACGATATTAATTCAAATAATTAGCATTTTTCTACAACTAGTATTATAATATTAACATTTTTCTATATTTGCAAGAACAAATTACTTTATAACACTAATTTCTTAATAAATATTATAATTTAGTTAAAAAGAAAACAAATTATAAAGTAACTTATACAAAACATATTATATCGTCATTTAAGTTAATTACAGTTTTTTATATTTTTTTTAAATATAAAAATACTGACAGGTATTGACAAACCGTATATAGTTCCTATAACTGGTAAAATAACCCATGGCTCTATGATAATTCCTATAATTAATAAGCTAACTAAAGCTAAAATTAATGACATAAATTCTCTAGCAATTGCGATTTTTTTACCAGAAAATGTAGGAATTCTACTAGACATTAAAATTGCTATTATACTTACATATATAGATAATATTATTGGTTGAAAAAATATACTATATTGAAAATTTAACATCATAGGTACCAAAGCTAAACACGCCCCAGCTGGCGCAGGCACACCTACAAAAAAATTATTTGCCCAGGTAGGCTTCTCTTCTTCTAAGCTTGTATTAAATCTGGCCAACCTAAGAGCACAACACATTGAATAAATTAAAGATACAGCCCATCCCCACCCTTTGATTGGCACATTGTGCAATTGCCATAAATACAATACTAAAGCTGGAGCCACACCAAAATTTATAAAATCAGCTAATGAATCTAATTGTGCACCTAAATTACTTGAAGCCTTCAGCAATCGAGCAAGTCTTCCATCCATTCCATCTATCAAGGCTGCTATTACAATAAATAATACAGCATTCTCCCATTTGCCATCTAAAGCAAATCTAATAGACGTCATTCCTACGCATAACCCTATAAGAGTCACTATATTAGGAAAAAGCCTAATGATAGGCATTTTACTAGAAGATTTACATTGGCTGTTCAAACTATCTTTGTCCATAATAAGTTTTATTCAGATACTATCTAATTTCACCTTCTCGTGCAGGCAACTCTTTGACTAAATCCGCTAGAATTGTTTCACCTGCTATAACTTGCTGGCCTTCTATAACTAATGGATTTACACCTTCTGGTAAATAAACATCCATTCTACTACCAAATCTTATCAAGCCAAATCTTTTACCAGCTTTTATATCTTGCTGCTCTTCTAAATTACACACTATACGTTTTGCTATTAATCCTGCTATTTGTACAAAAATCAATTCTTTATTGTCTTTTGTTTCCATTAACACTAATTGTCGCTCATTTTCTTCACTAGCTTTATCCAGAGATGCATTTAAAAATTTACCAGGATAGTAATAAAGAGATTTTACTTTACCCGTGGCAGGCACTCTATTTACGTGTACATTAAATATGTTCAGGAACACACTAATTCTTAATCTTTTGCCCTCACCTATATTTAACTCTTTAGGCAAATCAGCTATTTCAATTTTTTGTACCACCCCATCAGCTGGACTTATTACAAATTCATCACCAATTGGCGTAATACGCTCTGGATCACGAAAAAAGAATATACACCATATTGTAACTATAGCACCTACAAAACCTAAAGTACTAGAAAAATAACCTATAACTATAGAGATAATTGTAAATAAACAGATAAAATAATACCCATCATTATGTATAGGAGGAAAAATTATTTTTAATAAATTCATAATTTATATTTTCTTATAAAATAGTATTTGTTACAATTAGTTTTAGCTTAAACAGTATAAATAATTATTATTATAATTCAATTCTATTTTTTATTTATTATATTAAACTATGGAAAAAATACAAAATATAGGAATTTTTTGTGGTGCAAGCTATGATATTCCTCAAACTTTTTTAAATGAAGCTTATAACCTAGGAAGTTTACTTGCCCAATATGACCGTACTATCATTTACGGTGGGGCAGCAATATGGAGCTATAGAGTCTATAGCTGACGGTGCTTTAAGCGCTTCTGGAGAGGTTATAGGCTTTTTTCCCTAGTATAAATCTTGCCGGCACACAGAGATTATGCACCTAAATTTAACAAAGTTTATAACTGTACCAGATATGCATAGTAGAGAAATGTCTATTTTTAACCTATCTGATGCATTTATTACGTTTCCTGGAGGATTTGGTACAATGGATGAAACTTTTGAAATTATTACTATTGCTTAATTCAATTAATAGATCATTTTATCAATATAGGCTTTGCACATCATTCTATTAAAAACCTATATCATGTAGCACATAATATCAATCATATATTAGATATATTTAATATAAACCAACCCACAACTATTCTTACTTAAGTACTTTGATTATATTATTCATAATTAAATTATAATATACTTCATTTTTTTCTTGCAACTTATGATAGAGTACAATAGATAAATCTATATAATAGTTTATTTTATATATTAAAATTATAGATTTAGTTTTATTTTTAATAAATTTGTAATGACTAATTAAGTTTTTTAATATAATTATAAAAATACAATATAAGTAAATAGTTTTTTATGCCCCTTGATTTTACAGTATTTGACTACATAATTTTTACTATTATTATAGTGTCTACTTTATTTGCTTTATTTAAAGGATTTATTAAATCTTGTATAACTTTTACAGCCTTTATTTCATCTCTTGTTTTAGCATATATACTATTTCCATATTTACTTATTCTCGTCAAAAAATACATTATAAATACTTCCATCGCAAATATTTGTACTGGCTTAATTAGTTACATAATCTCAGCATCGTTGTTAGTGTTTATTAGCAATAAATTACTGAATTTTACAGAAAGTATTCGAGGAGGTGCATTAGACAGGTCGCTAGGTTTAACTTTTGGATTTACGCGAGGATGTATAATTAGTTGCATAATTTTTATTATTATAGTTAGCATTTCAAAAGCTTTTGTTCCAGATTCTACAGAAGATCATATGTTAAAAAACATTAAACATTCAAAAAGTTTTCTATTACTAAGCAAAGGTAGTACATCTCTTATTGAAACCTTACCACCTAAATTAAGTATAAAATTAAATAAAACTATTAATATAAAAAAACTTACAACAATTTCAGATACAATAGATCTAGCTGAATTAGCAAAACTTTTACCTCCAGATATATTATCTAATATAGAACCACACTCTTTGAATAGTTTAATTGATGATAAGACTTCTACAGAAGAAAAACAACAAACTATAGATAATATCATTAATTCTTATGCTAAAGAAAATACAAACAATAACCCTTTAACCAAAGGACAATTGAAAAAAATCTTAATGAACTATATTAAAAACCATCATAAAGATCCTGGCAGTTATAGTGATAAAGATAGCAATGATTTTAACCGTCTTATGCAGGTATTAGATTAATATGAATACACTCAACTTACTACCTTTTAATGATAAATTGAAAGAGGAATGCGGAGTATTCGGTATTTCTAATCATATCGATGCAGTAGCACATACTATTTTAGGATTACATGCCCTTCAACATAGAGGGCAAGAAGCAGCAGGCATAGTAACATTTGATAACATAAATTTTCATAATTATAAAGCACAAGGACTAGTAGGAGATAATTTTAGTCATAACTCTGTCTTATCCAGTTTAATAGGAAATTATGCTATTGGTCATGTTAGATACTCTACTACTGGCGGTAATGAACTCAGAAATATACAACCTATATTTGCAGAATTTAGCTTTGGAGGCGTGGCTATAGCACATAATGGTAACTTAACCAATGCTTCTTCTATTAGAAAAAAGCTCATTGAACAAGGATGTATTTTCCACTCTGCTATGGACACAGAAATTCTAATACATCTCATTGCTACCAGACCTCAAGATGATTTTATTAGCAGACTAATAGAGTCTTTAAAATTAGTAAAAGGTGCCTATTCCCTTGTCTTACTTACAGCAAATTGTCTACTTGGTATACGTGATCCATTTGGAGTCAGACCATTAGTGTTAGGAAAAATTAAAAATTCTTATGTTCTTGCTTCAGAAACTTGTGCTTTTGATATTATAGGCGCTGAATACATTAGAGACGTTGAACCAGGAGAGATCATTGTAATAAATCATGATGGAACCATCAAAAGTTTAAAGTCTTTTGAACAAGTAAAACAAAGATTTTGTATTTTTGAATATATATATTTTTCAAGACCTGATAGTAGGCTAGAAAATAAAGACGTATATAAAATACGCAAACAAATTGGCATAGAGCTAGCAAAAGAAGCAAATATCCAAGCAGATCTAGTAGTACCTGTACCAGATTCTGGTGTGGCTTCAGCATTAGGATACGCAGAATATAGTAAAATTCCCTTTGAACTAGGTATAATTCGTAACCATTATATCGGAAGAACTTTTATTGAACCTACTGAAACTGTAAGACACTTAGGTGTTAAATTAAAACATAATGCTAATAAAGAATTACTCAAAGGTAAGAGAGTAATATTAGTAGATGACAGCATAGTACGTGGCACTACTTCACGCAAAATCGTGGAAATGGTAAGAGCAGCAGGTGCAACCGAAGTACATATGTGTATTGCAAGTCCACCTACAGCTTTTTCATGTTTTTATGGAGTTGATACACCTAATAGAAAAGATTTATTGGCAGCAAATAGCTCTATTAATGAAATTACAAAGTTTATTAATGTTGATAGCTTAACATTTTTATCAATAGATTCATTATATATTGCGATTGAGAATACAAAACGTAATAATTCTTCACCACAATATTGTGATGCTTGTTTTACTGGAAATTATCCCATCGAACTTACTGATTCTTCAAATAGTATATAAGGACTTATTATGGCTCAATCCTTACAAGGTAGAATAGCACTCATTACAGGAAGTTCAAGAGGCATTGGAGCTGCTGTAGCACGCAGATATATACAAGAAGGTGCACATGTAATAGCAGTAGCGCGAAACGCAACTGAATTAGAGTTATTAGATAATTATGCAAATGAATATAATAGCTCTATTACTATAGTTCCTTTGGATTTACAAGACTTCATAAAAATTGATGAATTAGGTTATGAAATAGCAAAACGTTTTGGTTATATAGATATTTTGGTAGGAAATGCTGCTACACTTGGCGTTTTGTCTCCTCTTACCCATATAAAACCTTCTTTATGGGAAAACATTATCAATTTAAATCTTACCGCTAATTGGAGACTGATTAGGAGTTTTGATCCCTTATTACGTAATTCAAAGGCTGGCAGAACAATATTTGTTACCTCTTCTGTTACCAAAGAGCCTATGTCATATTGGGGGCCATACTCTATTTCTAAATCCGCTCTAGAAATGCTAGTTAAAACTTACGCTCAAGAAATATCCATCACGAATATAAAAGCAAACTTAGTAGATCCTGGTATCGTTGAAACAAGTATGCTAGCACAAGCATTTCCAGGTCTTGATAAATCACAAATAGCTAAACCTGAAAATGTCACAGATATTTTTGTTGAACTTGCTACTGTACATTGTAATGTAAATGGACAAATATTAGGAGTACATAAATATGGTCAATAATAACATTACTGATTTTATCATTGTAAAAAACAAACATGTGAAATGCGATGGTATATCATATAATACTATTGGTCATCCTTTAATATACCTAAATATGGGCTCTAAAAATCAAGTCACATGTCCGTATTGCAGTCGTCAATTTATATACAAACCTTTAACTCATATAGAGACATAAAATTTATTATATTAAGATAGTTAATCTTATTTTGCAAAACTTAAAATAATATAAATTTTCTTATTATTAGTAAAAGAATTAATATATATGCTTTAAATATAATTCTTGTAGTAAATACACTTGCATTATTGCATTTTATATTTCAGTTACTAAATTCGTATACAAGACATAAGTTATCAAAAATGTTGGTATATATTAGTAATGTATGGGCTATGATTAGATTTGTTGCAAAAAGGAGTATAAATTGTTAAGATAGATATATATATGGTTAAATCTCTATTTTCGGGACGTCATTTCAATGAATTAATAATATTACAAAGCTTAAGATGGTATTTACAACAGAGCGTCGGTAAAAGGTATACTCTTAATTGATAACAAATGATATACAAAGGCATTTATAATGTGTAGCAAATAGTTAACAAAGCTACACTTGGGAGTGTACCTTATTCTAGTTTTTAAGAGAATTAATCTCATCAATAGAGAGACCTGTTATCTTGGAGATAAAGTTTTTATCTGCACTTTTTTTAAGCATATTGAGAGCTATCAAGTGCATATCCTTCTCTATTCTTTTTTCCTACACCTTCTTCTCTATCTTACAATATACCTTGTTCTAAACTCTTTTCTAGGCCTTGTTACATCCAATGTTCAGCAAGAGTTCCCATAGTCTTATCCTTATCTATTAACGTTTCTTCTATAAATCTTTGTAAAAATCTAAAAAGCCTACCCTCTTATGAAACAATTAGAAATCTTAAAAGATATATAGATGAAGCCAATAAGTTAATTAAAGATAAGTGAGGTAATTTACTTCTTGAGAATTTTGATAGTCGTAGATTATCAACTTTAATTTTAGAGTTAAGTAGGATATTTAAGAATAATAAAGTAATTAATAAAAAAGAATTTCAAAAATTAATAGCTCAAGAATTATCAGAGAATTTACAAGAATTCATGTTACACAAAATAAATGAGTTTAATAGTCAAGATCTAGCTAATTCTATTACGCATTCTTACTTTTATATAAAAATATGTCAAAATTATCCGATGCATTAATTACTGGTATTACTAAAATTGATTTAGACTCTATTTCTGACTCAAGTTCTCATCAGTTATATATTTCATATTCTCAAATGTCTGAAAGACAAAAGAATTTATTAAATCAAAACGTAAAAGAATTTTTCCCAAAAATTAATTTGAGTCAAAACGACAATAAAATATCTATTTT
Source organism: Rickettsiales endosymbiont of Dermacentor nuttalli (assembly GCA_048496475.1). GTDB lineage: Bacteria > Pseudomonadota > Alphaproteobacteria > Rickettsiales > Arcanibacteraceae > Ac37b. The sequence goes on along the minus strand of JBGCXS010000017.1, from coordinate 18,012 downwards.
GGAATTAAAAAAACATTGCAAGATTTAAATGAGCATTTTACTCATAGTTATTATGTTAATGATATAAAAACCTATGTAGATTTTTATATACCAAAGAGAAGCCTGATAATTCAGATAGATGGTCCATCACATTACTACTCAAGCTCTGAGTTAAATTCATCAACTGAACTAAATAGTCATCTTTTAAAAAAACAAGGATATAATATAGAAAGGATAGGCTATCAAGATATTAATAAGTGTTATGATTTAAAAGACATGTTACAAAGAAAAATAAAAGAGTATGATTTGCTTTTAAACCTAAGAAAACCATTTCTGTTAATAATAGTGTTAAAGTTAAATTTCCTGAGCCATTAATATAGATCAAGAAGCATTAAATACTAAAAACTCTTTGGATTCTGGAGACAAAATAGACACAATCTTTACATTAATAAAAGATCAAAGTTCTATTTCTACCTGTAAGATTAAAAAACGTAGATCAAAGAAAAAAGACAAAGATATAAAACCAAATTTAGTAAATGATTATAGGAAAAACCTAGAAACATGGGTAGTATGGATCAAGGAAACAGCCTATATTATAACTCAATTACTTTTAAGCTCAATTTATACTATGAAAAGTTTAGTATTTAGTGATACTACAGTTAATAACCAGAAGCAAAAAAATCATACTGTACCTTCTCATAATGCGAATAATAAAGATAGCACAAGTAATCTTGGAGAAGATCAGTCAGAATCTAAATGGAGGAAAAAAGTTTATAATAGTAAAAAAAGGTAAATTCTATTGGACATACATAGGAGTTACGAGGGGTATGTTGCAAAATAGGGGTGTAATATAGCCTAGTAAACAGATGTTTTTCGTACTATATTGATAGTAAAAAGTTAATCATTATATGTAGTAAATTTATATAGATAATATTTAATTTCTACTTGCAATATTGTTGTTCTTCAAGTACGAGTACTTTTTCATAATTATATTTATGAATATAGGAAGTGTTAAGTGTAAATATGTTCTTGTTCTGCTATTAGAATTTTCCTTATCTTAGAAACAGTTTGTTTGCTAACTTTGTAAGTTCTTTTATAATCTAGTCATAGCTTTTATTATTATCTTTAGTTGTTATATGTGCTATTCACTTAGTATATGTTAGAGCTGCTAATGATATAAAAAAAATATAATATCCATATCAAAGGAGAGATCTTGAATTGTGCTATGAGTTTGGATTTTGAACATTAAACTACTTATTTAGAATTAACATATTATCGGCAATAATATATTTAATATATTAAGTATTAAACTTAAGATAAGTTGATATATTTATCAATATAGATAATAGGCCTTTTTTGCAACAGTTCCGTGTATACTACTATTAGGTCTGATATTTATCATTAAACTATAATTCTTTAAAGTCTCTTAGTATTAATTAATAGCTTAAACACTAAAGCTATTAATTAATAGTTAGTTACTTCCTTGTTAAAGTTTATAGTATTCACTACATATTTGGGATTCTTTGACTTAAATTTAATTGTGATTCTTCTTAATAGTTATCTTGATATTTATTTAGAGGATTTAAAGAACTTATAATTAGGGTGTTATTTGTAATTATTTTTTGTTTTTAATACGGGGTATCTTTTTTTGTCTACATTCATAATAAGCGTATTATTGATAATATAATAATTGAAGATATTGTAATATATTAGAAAAATATTTTAAAAAAGTTAAAGCATGTATGTTAGTTGTATTTAAAGCGATTAACTACAATTATAAGTTTAGTTAGGGTAGGGGGAATAATTTAGAGCTTTGTAATATACCTAGACGAATAAAATATATTACCATAAATAGAAGTTAATGAATTTACCAACGACATATAGTACGAAAAACAAATGTTTCTCGTAATGTTATATTTTTCTAGTTTATATCTAGAAATAAATAAGCTAATTTTATCGGTAAACAATGTCGTATTATTACATAGTACGAAATATTAGCAATAAGGGGTTTTACATACATGCTAGTAGGATATATGCGCGTTTCTAGTGAGAATGATCGTCAGGTGTAAGATCATTCTCCCATCTAATAACTCTTATTGATAATTTTAAGAAAAGAAATATAGGATTTAAATCTATAATAGAACAGATGGATACGACAACACCTCATGGAGAGTTTCTATTTAGTGTATTTGGAGCATTGGCACAGTATGAACGTTCATTAACTAAAGAAAGGATTATGACAGGACTTGCATCAGCAAAGCAGAGAGGAAAGAAGGGTGGAAGACCAAGAGTTATTTCCATAGAGAAGATGTATGCTATAAGTGAAGCCTTAAAATCAGGAGTAAGTAAAGCATCTATATATAGGACATTTAATGTTAAAAGAACTACTCTCTACGATAATTTAGATAGAATCCTAAATCTCTAATCCTAATAAGAATAATATTAATAATATAATAAGAGAATGTTTTAAAGAAAGTACCATCTTTAGAATATTGTCAACTAGGATAATCTGATTGAATATCTTAAATCTTTAAAAGAAGGACATAATCAGCTTGATTTTAATAAGGTAGAAATAGAGAGCACTTGGCACAAGAAAATAATTTTAATTTTGAGCAATTTATACAAGAAACAAAACTTGAACTAGAAATTAATCTGGATGTTATAATTGCTATCTATAATAAGAACAATATTTTGATGTAGCAAAACTAATACTACAACAAGAGAGTGTACGCATATACAGAAGAAGTTATATGCAGAGGAAAAACTCTTAGTATCTACTCGAGTGACAGAAGGTTCAGAAAAAGCTTAAAGTATGTTACATAATAATATTAATAAGCTTTGGAGTAAATGTACTGATAGATTAGCATCTATTTCAGATGAGTTGTAGATAAAGAAGAAGAGAGAATTTTGGGAAGAGAGTTAAAAGTAAAAAGTACCTGTTTAGCTAATTTTTTGTTTTAGTCTGTACTTCTTTTTATAATAACGATACTCCCAAGGAGGAGTAAATTCATTGTTCCTATAGGAATGATTTTGTTTAGCGTGTAATTCATCTTCGATGTATAAATTAGAGAATTTTGTATAAGCAAGAGCAAGTCCTTTTTTAACAAGTTCTCTGGCTATATCGATAGAGTCATCTACATAACAGATGGCAATAATTCTGTTATATTTATCAATACTCTTTTTATGGCATGATACCTTTTTTCCTTGAATGATATGTTTAAGTTCTTGTTTGGCAGTAAGACCACAGTTATAAGGTTTCTGTGTTTTTTTATTATAACACACTTGATGACGTTCAGGTGCATCTATGCCGTATAGTCTAATACGTATATTATCTATTTTAATGGTATCTCCATCTACTACTTTTACATGGTATCCAAATATAATATTCTTATTCTGACTATTATAATATTGTTTTAAATAGCTGAGAGTAATAGCAGCTAAAGCTAAAATGCTAATAATAATTACAGGTAGGATTAAGAAGTTTGATCTTATATTGTGCACAATCTATAGCCGTGTTTCGATCTAGCGTAAATAATGGATTTAAGAGTGTTAGGTAAGGTAGCTATAGAGCTATATTCAGATTTAGTACTGCCTCTTTTATTATAAATACCACCCCAGTTTTTAGTAATGACTAGCCCACCAAATAAGTTGTAGTGAATATAGAGATTATAGTATCTATTACTGGAAATGAATCTAAGTATTGAAGGTGAAGAACTTAAGTTTATGCTTTCTAGAACGTTATTCACTGATTTTGTAGATATCGATGTCTTTTTCATATTACTGACTAAGGTAACGTTTATCAATTTTATTCCACTTAGTAAAGTCAGTAGGTTCATTAAAGTTATTATGAGTAGCTTCGACTAAAAAGCCAAGGAGTTCAGCGGCTTTATCGATTAAACCGCCTAATTGTATTGGAGTTCTGATACGTAATTTACGATAAGTATCATTTTGTTTATAGAGTTTATTTTTGATATAATTTTGCTTCATTTTGCATCTCCTAATTAATAGATTTAAACTTTATGATTTTTTAGTTAGAGCACTTTACTTAAATAATAATTATTTCCGTACTTTGTGATAAAGACTTAGATTTACGTTTAAGAAATTTGCTACCGGCTGCTACAGCCACGCTTCCTGTAATTTATTAAATTCTTGAGAAGAACTAGGATTATCTAATATATCTTTAAGGAAGACAAGTCCACCTATCAGTAATTCATCTACGTTCTTTAAGAATAGATTCTTTTCCTTTCTGTAGTTTTTTAATTTTTTTTCTATATCAACTATTTTATTTTTGTTCTTACTTTTCATTTAGATAATCTAAAGGATTATTAACTTATATTATAACATTATAGAAGCAGGACACACATACAAAGTTTATATACATAACCTTTATCATTTTAGCAGTTAGTGCTTTCCCAAGTTGTTTGCCCTTTGTATTATAATAAATATTAGATATATATCAAGTAAATAAACAGGAATAATTATAATATTTTGTGAGAATATTTACCAATAAAAGATCATTTATGTATAAAAATCCTGCCACAGACGGTAATGAATCCCCATATTTTAAGAAAAAGTATTTAAAACATCTCTAGATATTTTTACATTTTAAAAATATAACAAATTACTAGAAGTAAAGGTAAAAGTATAATAGAAATATCTGAGTATTAACAAGTGTAAGTTTTATGATGAACGTCAGGGATTAGTACATAATTATAGCAAGAAGGAGGGGGTATTATGTAAAAGAGCGTTAGTCCTAGATGCTCCAGCGTGGGTGTATGAAAAAGAGAAATTATGGAACAACGTAGATAAGTTTGAAGATAGTTTAGCTTTAAAATTTAAAAAGATTTGCTGCAAATTATAAAGATGAAGAGAAAAATCGAAAGAGTCTATAATAGGGCGTGAAGAATATTTAAATAGTTGTTTAGACTGCTCATACTCTTGAATATGCTCTTCCTATAGAACTAGATTTAGTTACCTGTAAAAAGATAGTTGAAGAATATGTAGGTAGATTGCTGATAGGATCAAAAGAAGTAGAGTTTATAGGGTAGAGTATGAGGGACAAATTATACTACTTAGTAGATTAAAATAGCATTAAAAGAGGAGTTGTTAAGTAAGAAACTCGGAATTGCTGTAATACTCAGTGCAGAGCAAAAGGAATTCATAATGTACTTAACAAGTGATAGCAACTTATCTTTGCTTGAGGGAAGGGCAGGTAGTGGCAAGACAACAATTTTAGATACAGTTGCAAGGAGTTATGAGGAAGTAGGTTAACCAAATAGCATAAGGTAAGTTGTTGGGTAAAGCTCTTAGTTGTGTTAAGTTAAGTATAAAGAAACTCGAGAAATATCAGCTTACTAAAGATATGATAGTTATAGTAGATGAAACTAATACTAATAGGTATTAATCTCTGGGATAATTTATAGAGAAGTGAGTAAAGCAGGAGCTAAATTAATCGTAGTATAAGATACAACTCAGCTAAAGTCATTATATAGGCAGCAAGTAGCCTGGCAAAGAGAAGCTTCTATATCTCTTAATGAACATAATGTAATTGATGGCTTAAAGCCTTATGTAAAGCTAAGCACTTATATAAGTGACAAGGAAAATAGGAATGAAGATAAGTTGCTTATTATGAGTTTTTTAAATATAGCTGCGTAAATTTACTAAATTAGTATGGCACATGATGAGTTAAAGAAGAAATGGTATTTATTAGGCGAGAGGATAGTTTTTACTCAAAATGATAATTACGGCACTTATGTAGTTAATATGGATAGTAATTATAATTAATAAGATAATAAAAAGTGATGATAGAAGGAAATAAAGTAAGAGATCAAAGGGTTGACATAAAGAATGGAAGTTTTGGTGTAATCAAAGAGATTAGTAATAGTCGTTATAAGACAGAGATATTAGTAGAGTTAGATGATAAAAGACTAGTATCATTTAATCCCAGAAAATTTAACAAGTTTGATTATGATTATGGCATTACGATTAATAAGGCAGAAGGGGTAACGGTAGATAGAATATTTGCTGTTTGATAATAAGGTGACAGCTAACCTGACGTTGATAGCAATGACTCGTCACAAGGAAGAAGTGAAATATTTGTATCAGAAGAAAAATTTAAGGATTTAGCAGGAGTAATTATAAGGATCTAGTAGAAGATTATAGTATCAGCAATATATCTAAGCCTTACTTTGATAGGGTAAAAGAGTATAGAGATGAGTAATATAGAGGTAGGTAGTTTAATCCAGGAAATAAAGGATGATTTACCTGCTGATAGTGAAATATATGAGCATAGGAATTATAATCAATTTGAGCAGTTAAAAGAAAAGAGAGATAGTTTAGCAGAAGAGATAATAGGTGAGTCGAGTAAGTGTAATAAGTTTGTGCTGCAAGCTGGAGTAAAGAAAAGTACATTAGAGTTTCATGCAGATTTAAAGGTGAGGGAGTTATCCTATTTAGAGAAGAAGGCAGCGTTAACAGCTGAGATATGAGATATATTTAGCTAAAGAGCATGAGAAGTACAGTGAATATGTAGAGTTAAAGAGATAACATAGCTTATGTTATTGCTGAGTATAAGAGTTTATATAGATAGTTCTTTAGAGTGAGGAGCGAGGAAAAACTCTTAGATGGAGAGCTAAGAATAAGAAGTATGGATTATAGTGAACGTAAAGAAAGTGAGCATATAGAATAAGTCAGAAATATGGCTCGTCTTAACGTGCTTAGCAGAAACATATATGGCAAGGAACCAAACATAAATGATATGTGTTAACTAGCCTAGACAAGAACATAGTTTATTGCATAGAGAGTGAGGTACTATCACTCATCTGAGCTTATATTTAATAAGAAATATTCACGTAAAGTATTAATGAACTAGCTTGCTATAAGCTAAAATACTTGAGAAGATAGAAGAATTCTTACAAAAACTAACTGAAGGGGAGTAGTTAATGAAAGAAACAATGTCTCTTAGTAGTCATCTTAACATCTATAATTTAATATATTGAGTTTTAAATATGAGTAAAAGAAAACTAGCCCATAAATCTAAAGTGCGTAATATTACTCTTTCTCTTATTATAGGAATAATGATAGGAGTAACAGTATGTAATCTATTACCAAATTTTACAAATAATAACCATGTGTTACCATCTCAGCAGATACAAATCCCTTTACCCAAGTCTATCATTAGAGGAGAAAATAATAGCACTATAAGCCAGCCTATTAGAATTTCTACATGTTTTACTCCACCATCTGGCTGTAGTAAAGTAATCACTGAAACAATAGATAAGGCGACTAAAAGTATTTATGTTCAGGCATATGGGTTTACTGATGCAGAAATAGCAGATTCTCTAATATCTGCTTATAATCGAGGTGTAAAGGTTGCAATATTACTAGATAAAAGTAGCTTGTATTCTAAATATTCACAAATGTCTAAAGTCAAAGCAGCTGGCATTGATGTATCTATAGATCATGTCCCAGGTATTGCTCATAATAAAGTAATGATTATTGATCAGCATACTGTAATTACTGGTAGCTTTAATTTTAGTAAAAATGCTGATCTTAAGAATGCAGAAAATGTTATCATTATCAATGATTCACTTATAGCTAAGCAATATTTTCAAAATTGGCTATCTAGAAAACATGCGAATGCTAAAACTAATATGAGAAATTAGTAAAGTTCAATAATTTTATTGGTAGCAGACAAGTTTTCGGGTTTATTGCAAAAAGGGATTGAGGTTGAGAAGAGACAGTTTATTTAAATTATCTATATTTAGGAATAGGTTGTTAAAGAAATTTATTTGATTTATAAATCCTTTACTTATTTCTTTAAATTGTTCCTTCTTAATCATTAACATTTCTCTAGATCTCTATGGCTGATAGGATAACGTAAATACCATCTTAAGCTTTGTAATATTATTAATTCATTGAAATGACGTCCCGAAAATAGAGATTTAACCATAAATATTTTCCATATACTAGTACTAGTTATAAGTAGGGTAGTTTTTCCGCAAATTAGTTATTTTATTATTTACTAGTAATTTTAAATAGCTAACTTTTTATTAGTAATAATATGATCTCCTTGTTACATAAAGTTAGCTAGTTAGTATATAATAATGTAAATAGTCATATATAAGGGAGGTGTTAGAATGAAACGATCATCACAAGTAAAAAAGAAAGCAAGTTTTACAACACATAAGATTCATAAGCATCTTAATAATGCAGGTGTAAAATTAAAAAAGCATGCTAAACATGTTGAGCATGAAATGACTCATATATCACCTCATGGACATAAGATTGATGATTCTGTTATTACAAATAATCTTACATCTGTGTTTGCGTATGGTGATGCTTATATGAAAATGAGCGAGACTATTGGCAGTCAGATGTTCAATTTAATGAACGTATTAGTGGCAGAAAATTTAGAATTATCTAAGGATTTTTTTAAATGTGTATCATTAACAGATATGCTCAAATTTCAGGAAAAGGTTTTTAAGGCTAACTACCAGGCTGTAACAAATAATATGAATAGTATTATATCAAGTATGATGGACTAATGGACAATTAAAATTGTACATCTGATAAGACTAATCATATGTTTGGTGGAATATGTATCTAAATATTAACTATTTTTAATAGTTGTTATGTAACACTAATAAGTAAACCTTTATCATTGGTTGATATTGAGACGTGATTATTATCATTAATTTGTCTGGCTAATATCATAGTTGCTAATTCATTTTGTAATTCTTTTTGAATAATACGTTTAAGAGGGCGAGCTCCATATACGGTATCGTATCCTTTGTTTCCAAGCCAATTTCTAGCTTGATCATCGATCGTAAGAGTTATGTTTTTATCTAGTAATGTATCAGCTAGTTGTTTTATTTGTATATCAACTATTTTATTCATATGAGCGCGAGCGAGTCTATGAAATAGAATAATTTCATCTAACCTATTTAAAAACTCAGGTCTAAATGTATTGCGTACTGTATTCATAACTTGTTCTCTTACTGATTCTAATTCAGTTCCTTCTGGGTGTGCAGCAAGAATTTCTGCCCCTAAATTAGAAGTTAGAATGATAATTGTATTTCGAAAATCAACGGTTCTACCTTGGCTATCTGTTAATCTTCCTTCATCTAATACTTGTAATAAAATATTAAATACCTCTGGATTTGCTTTTTCTACTTCATCAAATAATATTACTTGATACGGTCTTCTGCGGACTGCTTCAGTTAGTGTACCTCCTTCTTCATACCCTATATATCCAGGGGGGGCTCCTATAAGACGTGAGACAGAGTGTTTTTCCATATATTCAGACATATCTATACGTACTAAGGCAGTTTTATCATTAAATAAAAATGCAGCTAAAGATTTAGTAAGTTCGGTTTTGCCTACGCCAGTTGGACCTAAAAATAAAAATGAACCTAGAGGTCTATGTATGTCTTGAATACCTGCTCGTGCTCTTCGTACAGCATTGCTTACGGCAATTAATGCATCATCTTGTCCAATGACATATTGACGTAAATAATCTTCCATGTGTAAGAGTTTTTCTCTTTCACCGGTTAACATACGCTTTACCGGAATACCAGTAATACGTGCTACAATAGAAGCAATATCTTGTTCAGTAACAGCTTCTTTGATCATAAGGTTATTTTTATGTTGTTCTTCTTCTTGTAGCTTTTTAGTTAGGTCCGGTATAATACTATATATAAGTTCTCCAGCTCTATTTAGATCTCCTTTACGTTCTACAAGTTCTAATTCTTGCTTAGCATGATCAAGTTGCTCTTTTAATTTTTGTGCATTAGTAAGTTTTAATTTATCTGTTTCCCATTTAGTGCTTAAATCTAAAGCTTCCTTTTCCAATTCTTGTAATTCTGTAGATAATAATGCTAATCTTTCTTTTGATGCTGCATCATTTTCCTTTTGTAGTGCTGCTTGTTCAATTTTTAATTGAATAATTTTGCGATCTAGTTCATCAAGTTTTTCTGGTTTACTATCTGCTTCCATTCTTAGTCTACTTGCAGCTTCATCTATAAGGTCAATGGCTTTATCTGGAAGGAATCTATCAGTAATATAGCGATTAGATAAAGTAGCTGCTGCAACTAATGCACTATCAGTAATTCTAATGCCATGATGTACTTCATATTTTTCCTTAATACCACGCAAAATAGATATAGTATCTATTTCAGATGGTTCAGAAATATATACAGGTTGAAATCTACGTGCAAGGGCGGCATCTTTTTCTATATGTTTTCTATACTCATCTAAAGTGGTTGCTCCTATACAATGTAATTCTCCACGCGCAAGTGCTGGTTTGAGTAAATTGGATGCATCCATTGCGCCTTCTGCAGCACCAGCTCCTACTAAAGTATGTAATTCATCAATGAATAATATAATTTCTCCTTCTGCATGTGCTATTTCATTTAGTACAGCTTTTAATCTTTCTTCAAATTCGCCTCTGAATTTTGCACCTGCAATTAAAGCTCCTAAATCTAGTGATACTAATTTGCAATTTCTTAAGATTTCTGGAGCATCTCCTTGTATAATACGTAGGGCAAGCCCTTCAACAATTGCTGTTTTTCCTACACCTGGTTCACCAATTAACACAGGGTTATTCTTGGTCCGGCGTGATAATACTTGCATAGTTCTACGAATTTCTTCATCACGTCCAATTACTGGATCAAGTTTACCATTGTGGGCAAGTTCAGTTACATCTTTTGCATATTTTTTTAAAGCATCATAAGTTTGCTCTACATTTGCTGTATCTGCTGTACGTCCTTTTCGCATTTTTATAATAGCTGCTTCAAGCTTTTGTGGAGTAATACTATTGTTAGGTAGAATTTTTATATAAGATGGTAATGTTTGTAAAATTCTTTCTACGGGTATAAATTTATCTCCTGCTTTGCGAGCTAGCTCTTCTGCAGTATCAAAGAGTTTAACTGTTTCTGAGTCAAGATAAAGGTTAGAGGCCCCTGAGCCTGAAACGCTAGGTATGGCTTTAAGTTCTTGATCTACAGATCTAGTTATATTTTGTATATTACCTTCGCATTCATTAATTAAGCGCAATGTTAATTGGTTCTCATCTTCAAGTAATGCTTTTAATACATGTACTGGCATAAACTTTTGATGATTGTTTTTAATAGCTAGGGTTTGAGCAGTTTGAATTATATTTCTTGCGTTTTCAGTAAATTTATCAAAATTCATAATTTTATCTACCTTAAAAGTTTATTATAGACTTCTCTTATAATAAGATATGGGTTATTAAATTGAATTACAAGTTGTCTATTAAGAAAATAGTTATAATAAAAAGATTTCATTTGAATTTATGTATGTTTCATTCTTTGTTCATGTACGCTTTAGTAAATTTTACTCTTTATGCTTTTATCTAATCCAAATTAATTTGCTATAGGTTATTATGTAAATAACAAATTTTAGTCTTTTACTAAAAGTGCAATCATGATTCATATTTATTGGTATAAAAATAAATTTTATTTAAGTTTCTTATTAAAGAATTAATATTTTTCTTTTATGTTTATCTCCTTAATTTAATTATTTAAAAGGAGTAATTTATGGGCAAATGGTTTTCATGTTTACCTTGTACGAGTAAACAAACGGAAGAAGAAAAAAATGAATTGTCAGAGATTAATTTAACAGATGCAAACGGTATATCTGTCCTAAGAGGTACTGAAACATATACAGAACGTAGAGAGAGTACTTCAAGTATCAGTATTTCACCAGTTGTGGCTAATGATATAGCATTAAATTGTGAAAATAATATGCCAGGTAGTAGTAATCTAAATAGAACTAATGCTAATATACCTGAAGATACTGTATTACAAGTAACATTTCAAGGTTTATTATCAGAAGGTGAATACTCTACAAATTTATAGTATAAATTGATTCTATTTGTTTAAGCTGCTTTTATTTTTATAATTGCAGCTTAAATGTTTATAGATAATTAAATTTAAATCTATTTATTAATTTATTATTATATTTTACATAGTAAAATCAAGAAAATTAATTGTCTCTATTTTTATTATCAAAAAATTAACTATTAATTGTTACTCTTACTACTTAACGTTTAATAAGCGTTCTGAAATAAATCAAAAATTTATTATTTTAATTTAATAATTATGGAGTTAATTATGCCCTCTAAGATAACAAAACAAAGTATGTCTGTATATTCAGATAGTTCTATCCCAATTGAGCAGAATAATCATCATAATATAAATGTTGGTCCAGCAACAAGACTAAAAGCATTGGATAAAAAGGTTAAAGAAGTATCTAGCAAAATTGTGCAATTAAAAAAAGAAATACAAAAATTACAAAACGAGCAAGTAAGCTTAACCAAGAAAAAGAGTGCATTAGAACAAGAGCAAAAAGACTTACAGGCTGAAGCAGCAGATATTGAAAATGCACGAGCAGATACAAGTAAAAATGATCAAGAGCAGAAAAAATTAAAGAGTAAATATGATAAAAAGGTTGAAAAATTAGCAGCAAAGGAACAAGAGTTAAGTTTGGTTAAAAAAGCATTAGAAGAAAGAAGTAATAAATTACGAGAATTATATGATGAAATAGAACAACACGAACAGGAAATAGCTTCAATCAATCAGGAAAAGGAAGCATGTAATAAAGAAATTACAGGTGCTAGTACAAATGATGAGGAAGGTGCTAGTACTACTGCACAAGATATAGAAGCTGATAACGAACTTGCTGATCCTATTATTATGCAGGAGTGTTCTGTTGAGCCTGATGTTGTTTTATCAAGAGAACATGCGGAACAATTGCTAAATCAAGGGTTGAGCTTAAATCCTATGTTAGTCTCTGCTCTTACAGGTAAGCCAGGTGATTTAGATCCTGTTGAAGTTACTCTGCAACAAGAACTATTCAATAATATAAGGCAGAGAAAAATACAAGATGGTGCAGCAGGATCCAAAGATACACCAGGAACTGATAAAGATCACACATCGTATGGTGCTAATCATGATGTTGCACCAACTGATAATTATTCTATAAACAAAATTACAAAAATTTTATTAGTATCTGCGCCTGTAGTTGCAGCTAGTTTATATACTCTATCCAATTATATGGAGGAGGGGGGTGCTCAAGAAAATATTGAAAAGACTGTTGAGAAAGCACCAACTTCTGAAGGGCAGGAAGAAGTATCTGTTGCTGGAGAAATACCGGGAACAGTAGAATAGAACAACAGATAATCTTTGCTCTATCTAATTTAGAGCAAAGATTGTGGTAGAAGTGAAAAGGTTATTAATATACTAGGTTCTCTAAATATAACGTAATTTCTGAAAAAACTCTTTAAGCAATTTTTCTGACTCAAGTGCTGCAATACCCTCGTATATTTCAGGCTTATGGTGGCACGAGCTTGAGAACAGAACTCTAGCACCGTTTTGTACACCCCCGCTTTTTATATCATATGCACCAAAATATAATCTTCTTATTCTAGCTAAAGAAATGGCATGAGCACACATAGGACAAGGTTCTAATGTAACGTATAAGTCACAATTATTAATAATCTTAGACCTAAGTAATAAGCAAGCATTCCTTATGGCAATTAATTCTGCATGAGCAGTAGGATCTTTTAACTTTTCAACCTTATTACTATTTACAGTAATAACTTCGTTAGTTAACGAATTTACAATGACTGCGCCAACTGGTACTTCCCCCTTTTGAGCAGCTAATTCTGCTTCTTTTAAAGCAAGATCCATATAACGATTTTTTAGATTAAACATATATTTAAGTTTCAATATATTCTATATGTTCATTAATACCGGATGGGTCTTGATGAATAATAATTTCAGCATCTTCAAACTCTTGACGTAGATTATGTTCAATTTCCGCTGAAATGGAATGTGCCTTATTTAAGGTAAGGTTAGGATCAAGTTCTAAATGAAATTGTATAAAAACTTTGTTACCGGCATATCTAGTTTTTAAGTCATGAAAACCTTTTATAGCTTCATGTACTTTAATAAGATTTATAATACGTTGTTTTTTTTCTTCAGATAACTCGCGATCCATTAATTTATCAAAAGCTATGCATAGCAATTTCCATGAGCCGTGTAAAATAAATATGGCAACAAGAATTGCAAATAAAGTGTCTATAATAGGAATATCCCATATGGTTAATATTATTAGAGATATAATAACCGCTATATTAGATAATAAATCAATGGAATAGTGTAGGGAATCAGCTTTAATAACATCAGATTCGGTTTTTTTAATGACGTATCGTTGAAAGGTTGTTAAACAAAGCGTAACTATTATTGAGCACAGCATTATTACTATACCATAATAATTATAATCTAGGGGTTGTGGGTAAAATGCGCGCTTAATTGCAGCTATTATAAGAAAAATACCAGATGCACCAAAAAATGCTGACTGTACAAACACTGCTAAATCTTCTGCTTTATGGTGTCCAAAGCGATGTTCGTTGTCTGCGGGTTTAAGGGCATAATGTACTGCAAGTAGATTTAAAATGGATGTTACTGCGTCGAGTAAAGAATCTGTTAGTGATGCAAAGATTGATAAAGAATTAGTAAGTATCCAGCCTACCATTTTCATGGTGATAATAATAATAGCAGCGATTACTGAGCTATAAGTTGCATATTTTTTTAAATTATCTAGATTGGATGTCATATTTTTAATCTTTCTTATTGACCTTATTAACGCACATGGTTATATAGACATGTGTCTTGTTTTAATTTTACAGTGAATTTATTTTATATTAAAATAAAATAAGTTATAATTCATTAAGTAATTTTTATTATAACTTGAAGGAGTATGTATATGAACTCTAAGAAGCTATTTATAAGCGCTGTTGTTGGTACGTTATTATTAACAAATTGCGCAGAACAGGGCGAAATGAGTAAACAAAGTGTCGGTACAGTAGTTGGTGCAGGCGTTGGTGGTTTGTTGGGCTCAACGTTAGGTAAGGGTAGTGGTAAAGTTGCCGCAGCAGCTTTAGGAGCTGTGGGAGGCTCTTTAATTGGAAGATCTATAGGTAATTCTCTAGATCAGGTGGACAAAGCACGTATGTTTAATGCACAGCAACAGTCTTTGGAAAGATTGTCATCTGGACAGACTACAACTTGGCATAATCCAGATACAGGTCATTCCGGTAGTTTTACTCCGATAAAAACTTATAGGGCAAGTAGTGGGCAATATTGTCGTGAATATAACCAAACTGTTAATATAAGTGGACAAGTACATAAAGCATATGGTACTGCATGTAGACAACCAGATGGGTCTTGGCAGGTTGTAAACTAGATAATGGCGGGTGTAGCTCAGTTGGTTAGAGCACCAGATTGTGGTTCTGGGGGTCGCCGGTTCGAGACCGGTCACCCGCCCCATTTTCGATTGCAAAATCTTAATAAAATTAAGTATATAATGTTTTAGTATATATGTTGTGAGATATGGAAGTTTTTTTTATTTAAAAACCTCTATATTTTTCTTTTCTGTTATTGTTGTAAATATTCTAATAAGTTTTTAATTTTAGACATGTACATTTCTCTATTTTTCTTAGATTTTTATCAAAAACCTGCATTAAATCATAGAATAATTAATATATGCCTCGTGCATAATTCATAAAATATTTTTGTAATAGTGGAATTTTATTTATAGATGCAAGACCTAATCTACGCATTGTTTTAATTGGAAAAAGATCATTTGAAAATAGTGTATTTAAACCATGGGTTATCAGAAACATGGCTTGATTATCTGATTGTCTTATACGTTCATAATCTGTAAGGAGTTGTATATTATTTAAGGTGCATCCTAAACTTTTGTAATGTATTATTAAATTTACTAATGTTTCCACGTCTCTAAATCCCATATTTACTCCTTGTCCTGCTATGGGATGGATAGTATGTGCAGCATCGCCAATTAATAATATATTATTATTGTAATAACTTCTGGCATAAGAAAAGGAGAGTGGATAGGAAAAAATTTTACTGTATATTTTGATTTTTCCTAAATAGTCAGTAAATCTTTGGCGCAAAAAACAAAGAAATTTTTCTTCAGGCATAGATATTAATTCTGGTACTAGTTCTCTTTTTTCTGTCCAAACTATTGAAGAATAGAAGCCACCTTTCATAGGTAAAATAGCAAAAGGACCCGAAGGTAAAAAACGTTCTTGTGCTATATTATTGTGGTTGAGTTCATGAGAGACATTACACACAATAGCTATTTGATTATAATCTTGGCTTACTATTTCTATATTAGCAAATTTGCGAATAGCTGAATTTTTGCCATCAGCTGCAACCAAGATATCAGCACATAATATTTTATTATCTTCTAACGTTAGAAAAACTCTACCTTCTTTTTCTTCTATTAAGCTATAGTGATGTCCAGAATATACAAATAAATTTTTATAACCTTTAGCTAATTCATAAAGCTTGTTAACTAAAATATTATTTTCAAGCATAAAGCCTAAAGGTTCATTACCAACTAAATTATGATTAAAATGCAAAAATAGTTTTGAATTATTATCACTTACTCGAATTTCTTCTATTAATCCTGCTTCTAATTCTAAGTCTTGCCATAGGTTGAATGTTTCAAGTATTTTTTTGGATCCATAAGAAATAGCGCTTGTGCGTCCATCAGGTTTAGAATAATATCTTAACTCCATATCACTTTTTTCAATCAGGGCAACTTTTAAGTTTTTGCTTGCAAGTGCGCATGCTAAAGTTAATCCTATTATACCTCCGCCAACTATCAGCACATCAAAGTTTGTATTATTCATATTGTTTGCATTTTCCTAATAAAATGGCTATTCTGATAATTATAGTTTATCATAATATCAATAAAAAATGCAAAAAAATATTTTACTTATCATAACTGGTAGTATAGCTGCGTATAAGTCAGCTGAATTAATTAGACTACTCATAAAATCAAATTATAGTGTAACATGTTTAATTACTCAATCTGCAAAACAATTTATAACTCCTCTTACTTTAGCTGCGCTTAGTAATAATACTGTATATGAAGATTTATTTTCTCTAAAAGAAGAAGTAGAAATGGGACATATAACCTTGTCAAGGCAGGCTGATATTATTTTAGTAGCTCCGGCTAGTGCAAATATAATGGCAAAAATGGCTACAGGTCTTGCAGATGATTTAGCCTCTACAGTTCTACTTGCTAGTAATAAACCTATAATTCTTGCGCCTGCAATGAATATACAAATGTGGCATAATAAAGCAACTATACGCAATATTAATCAATTAGTTCAAGATAGAATAAATATTATTGCTCCTGAAGAAGGAGAGTTAGCTTGTAAAGAATCTGGCAATAGCCGCATGGCTCAACCAGCAAATATTTTAAATTATATAAATATACACTTTAGCAAATGACTTTAGAATCAAAAAAGCTGACTGCATTAGTTACGGCAGGGCCAACTCAAGAAAAAATAGATCCAGTACGTTTTATCAGTAATTACTCTTCAGGTAAACAGGGGTATGCCATAGCAGATGCTTTAGCAAATTATCTAATAAATGTGCATTTAGTATCTGGTCCTACTTGTTTGCAACCATCACCAAAGGTCAATGTGATAAATGTTAAAACGGCTTCTCAAATGCTTTCTGCTTGTGAAGAGTTGCTTCCAGTGGATGTAGCAATTTTTGTAGCTGCTGTTGCAGATTTTCGTGCTAAAACTGTTTCTGCACATAAAATTAAGAAAACTTCTTCAGAGGAAATCTCTGTTACTTTATATAAAAATCCTGATATTTTAAAGACTATAAGCACACATAAAACTAAACGGCCTAAATTAGTTATAGGATTTGCTGCAGAAACAGAAAATCTTATAGAAAATGCCAAAATAAAGTTGCAAACTAAACAATGCGATTGGATTATTGCTAATAGTGTAACATGGGATACATCGCCTTTTACAAGTGATGATAATGAGGTATATATAATCACTAAAGATAATATAGAACATTTAGCGGCTATGGATAAGAAATCTGTAGGCAAGCTTTTAGCACAGAAAATTATTAGGCATTTAAATTAGACTTGTTGCAAAAAGGAGTATAAATTGTT
>JBGCXS010000016.1:0-39348 GCA_048496475.1 Rickettsiales endosymbiont of Dermacentor nuttalli | reverse complement strand
GAAGATACAGACTTTGTTCCAAAGCTATTTGGTTGATTCACTATTATGATAACTATAAATCTAAAGGATTGTAGATAGCTTTATTACAAACTAAGCTTTATTTCAACGTGTATTATAAAACATAACTTGCCTTTAATGATAAAAGTGATATTACTGAGTAAAATCACTGAAAAAATAAATATATAGTTCGAACTAGTAATGCAAAGTAATACCCAAAATTTAATAAATTTTATTATAGACCAGTCCCTTAAAAAGGGGGCTAAAATTGCTGAAGTTATACAATCTTCTAGCAAATCTTTATCTGTATCAACTAGACTAAGTAAGCTTGAGAACGTTAAAAATTCTGAATCACAAGCAATAAGTTTAAGAGTTATAATTGATAATAAACAATCATTAGTTGCCACAAATGATTTTAACAAAGAATCTTTAAATAATTTAATAGATAAAGCCATTACTATGGCCAAGTCCGTTCCAGAAGATCCTTATATTGATATTACAAAAACACCTTTGGCAAAATCAGAATTATTAGATTTAAAGCTTTACGATAATACCGTAATGGATTTATCACTACTCACAAATATTGTAAAACAAACAGAAGAAGCTGCTCTATGCACAGCTGGTATTACTAATTCTAACGGTGCAAAAGCAACCTATAGTACTAATAGCCTTACCATTAGTAATAGCAACCATAACGAAATTTATCATTATCTTACATCTTTAAATAGCATCTCAATTTCAGTAGTAGCTGGTACATCTACTGATATGCAAACTGATCTTGATTACTCCATGGCACGATTTGTCAGCGACTTAGAATCGCCAGAGTCAATAGGCAAACAAGCTGCAAACCGTGCATTAAAAAAATTATTTCCTAAAAAAATACTTACTAACAATATGCCGGTTGTTTTTGCACCAAGAGTAGCTAATAGTATACTATTAGACTTTATAAAAAGTATAAATGGCTATACTATTGCCAAAGGAGCTAGTTTCTTAAAAGACAAAATGCATTCTCAAATTTTCTCATCAAATATTAATATTACCGATGACGCATGGCGTGTTAGGGGTATATATTCTAAGCCTTTTGATGATGAATGCATAAAGAACTCCCCATTAAACTTAGTACAGGATGGTATCTTAACTAATTGGTTACTAGATTTAAGCTG
This sequence comes from Rickettsiales endosymbiont of Dermacentor nuttalli, assembly GCA_048496475.1. Taxonomy (GTDB): domain Bacteria; phylum Pseudomonadota; class Alphaproteobacteria; order Rickettsiales; family Arcanibacteraceae; genus Ac37b. Next base: position 38,188 of record JBGCXS010000016.1, on the reverse strand, counting down.
CGCAAAAAAACTTGGACTACACTCAAATGGTAGAGCTCAACGTAACTTTTCATCTGTACCAATTCCAGGATCTACCAACGTATTTTTTCATTCAGGAACACCTACACCAGAAGATTTAATATCTGATATTAAATACGGATTTTATGTAACCGATTTATTTTCAACTGATGTCAATTTGATAACAGGTGATTATAGTCGTGGGGCTGCTGGTTTTGCCATAGAAAATGGTACTATAACACACCCTGTAAACGAAGTAACTATTGCTAGTAACTTATTATCAATGTTCCAAACATTGTCATTAGCCAACGATCTAGAATTTCGTTACGGCGTAGATTCGCCGACTTTATTAATTCCAAATATGATGGTAGCAGGAGTATAATTTTGTCTTCATTCTCTGTTAAAGATTATAATAATACGTATTTAATCAAAAGATTAATTAAATGCCATATTAAACCTCAATTTAAAAAACTTACTATTTCTGTTATCTGCATGATTATTGTAGCTATTAGTAGTGCCTTACATGTGTGGATGATTCAACCAGCTTTAGACCAGATTTTTTTAAATAAGAATAAACAACTATTAGTATATATACCAGTCGCAGTTATATTACTGGCCTTAATTAAGGGAAGCACAACTTACATTCAAAATTACTTTATGAAATATGTAGGGCAGCGTATTGTAACTAATATGCAAAGTATGTTATATGAACACTTAATTTATTCTGATATTGAATTTTTACAAAATCAATCTTCGGGAAAATTAATATCACGTTTTACTAATGATATAATGACAATGCGTGGTGCAGTTTCAACTGTTTTAACTGGTATAGCAAAAGAATTATTAACTGTTATATTTTTAGTAACTTTAATGCTTTATCAAGAACCTATCTTATCTCTAATTGCATTTATTGTTTTTCCTGTTGCAGTTATACCTATAATACGTTTAGGTAAAAGGATGCGCAAAATATCCTACAAAACACAAGAACATTTGGGAGAATACACCGCAAAACTTGATGATACTTTTCAGTCAATACGTGTTATCAAATCTTACCAAAGAGAGCAATTTGAAGTCTGTAGAGCTCAAACTATTCTAGAACATATTTTTCACCTTTACACAAAGGCTATACGTACAGAATCCTTGTCTTCTCCTATTATGGAAACGTTAAGCGGCATTGCTATTGCCTCTGTAGTCTGGTATGGAGGTATGCAAGTTATAGAAGGACATACAAGTCCTGGTAGTTTTTTTTCTTTTATTGTAGCCTTTATTGCTGCTTATAAACCTTTAAAAACTTTAACTGATCTTAATACAAATCTACAAGAGGGCTTAACTTCAGCACGCAGACTTTTTCTAATCATTGACTTAAAACCTAAAATTATAAATGTACCTAATGCACTCCCACTGAATGTAATACATGGGCGTATAATTCTGAATAACGTTTCTTTTTCTTACAAGAATGGAACATTAGCTCTTGATTCAGTTAATTTAGAAATATTACCTGGTAAAACTGTCGCGTTAGTTGGCACATCAGGTTCTGGTAAATCCACTATTATGAATTTGTTATTAAGGTTCTATGACATTAAGCATGGCTCTATAACTATTGATGATCAAGATATTAGTACAGTAACCTTAGAGTCTCTAAGAGCTTCTATTTCTCTTGTTAGTCAAGATACTATGCTCTTTGATGATTCAATATATGCCAATATTCAATATGGAAACTTAAATGCTACTAAAAAAGAAATTGTAGAGGCTGCAAAAGCAGCAGATATTCATGATTTTATCATGAGCTTACCTAAAGAGTATGATTCTATCATTGGTCAGCATGGCAATAAACTTTCTGGTGGCCAAAGACAACGTATCTCAATTGCACGTGCTATATTAAAAAATAGCCCTATTCTATTGTTAGATGAAGCAACAAGCAGCCTAGATTCTATAACAGAATTCAAAATTCATAATGCTTTAACAGAGCTACGTAAACATCGTACTACAATCATTGTAGCACACAGATTATCTACTATTATAGACGCTGATTTAATTTACGTAATGAAACACGGCAAAGTAATAGAATACGGCAACCACCAACAACTATTATTTTTAGAGGGGGAATATAGCACTTTATATAAAACTTATATCGAACAAGAAAAATCCTAATAATGATATTCTCTTTTTATAAAAACTGTTGACCTGGTATGCAAAATAGTCCAAACTACCTGGAAATTTAAAACACTCTGATATTTAGGAAAATTAAAGTAGAATAGTAGTTACATGTCAAAAACATTAAAAATTGGTGATCTTGCACCAGACTTTACATTATATACTGATAATGATGAAAAATTAACTTTATCCTCTTTAAGAGGCAAAAATGTGGTTTTATATTTCTATCCTAAAGATGATACACCAGGTTGTACATTAGAGGCAAAAGACTTTACCACTTCTCATGATCAGTTTTTATTCTTAAACACAGTAGTTATCGGCATCTCAAAAGATCCTGTACATAGTCATTCCAAATTTAAAGAAAAATATTGCTTACCTTTCACTTTAGTTTCGGATATTAACGGTGAAGTATGTGAACAATATAGTACCTGGACAGAAAAAAGTATGTTTGGTAAAAAATATATGGGAATTGAGCGTACAACTTTTTTGATTGATCAACAAGGGATCATACGTAAAATATGGAACAAAGTCTCAGTATCCGGTCATGTAAATGATGTATTAGACGCTGTTAAACATTTATAAGGATTTTTTATGAAAAAACTATATATCCTAACTTTAGTAATTTTCTTTAACTCTTTTAATATTGTCATAGCTGCTATGCCTGATAGTAGTAAGAGTGAAAATACAACTCTTACTGATACAGATAGGGAGCAGGTACAAAGTCTTATACATTTTCTTAATAGTTTGTCACCATCTGTAAAAAAAGAGATTAGAGAGTATCGTAAATATTATAAGGAACTACTTGAAGAAAGTCAGATATTATACGAAAGTCTCTCTAAAGACGCTAAAAATAAATTAAAGGAAGAAAAAGAACGTAAACAACAATTAAGTCCTGCAGCAAAAAGAGAGTTAAAAAAATATTTAAAAGAGCTAAATGATTAGTTTTATCAAGGTTAATATTTATACTTGGACATGAAGCTATCAAATCTTAACATACATAATAAAACTATAATATTTTGCTTGTTATTTATTTCTAGATAGCTATACTTTGGTTTATTTAAATAAATGGATGAATTAATAATGTTTTAGTTATATGGTCGTTTTATATAGAAGACGTTTATATAATATTCACTTATCTTAAATTTGTAGTTTATACAATGGTAATTAATTCAATAATATATAAAGTATTTATAACACCTATACATATAATGTATATTTTCAAATATATGGTATGACCAATAATCGCCACAAAACATTTGCAGTACAAGTTGGAGAAATTACCATAGGTGGTAATGCTCCAGTATTAATACAATCTATGACCGATACAGATACATCCGATGCTATAGAAACTGCAACACAAATCATTAAATTGGCTAAAGCTGGTTCTGAATTAGTTAGAATCACAGTTAATAACGAAGAATCTGCCAAATGCGTGCCTATAATAAAAGATATATTAATAGCACAAAATTGTAATGTAGCTTTAGTTGGAGATTTTCATTACAATGGACATATTTTACTTACAAAATATCTAGATTGCGCAAAAATATTAGATAAATATCGTATTAACCCTGGAAATGTTGGTTTCAAACAAAAAAATGATCCTCAATTTAAAACAATTATTGAAATAGCAATTAAATATAACAAACCTATACGTATTGGGGTTAACTGGGGTAGTTTAGATCAGGATTTAGCTTCAACATTAATGGACCAAAATGCAGCAAGTACAAATCCTCTTTCTTCAGAATTAGTATTGAAAAATGCTTTAGTATTATCAGCATTAACTAGCGCAAAAAAAGCTGAAGAAATAGGACTCCCAAGTAATAAAATTATTTTATCATGCAAGGTCAGTAGAGTACGTGATTTAATTTCAATATATAGAAAATTAGCCCAAGAATCTAATTACGCTTTACACCTAGGATTAACTGAAGCAGGTATGGGATTAAAAGGTATAATTTCCTCTACAGCTGCTTTATCTACATTATTACAAGAAGGTATAGGTGATACTATTAGAGTTTCCTTAACGCCAGAACCAGGTGCAGAACGCGAAAAAGAAGTGATAGTATGTCAAGAAATTCTGCAAACTATTGGTATACGTTCTTTTACACCAAGTATTACCTCTTGTCCTGGGTGTGGCAGAACCACAAGTAGTTATTTTAGAGAACTAACTATAGATATTCAAAACTTTATCAAACACAACATGGCTAATTGGAGCAAAGAATTTATAGGTGTAGAAAAGATGACTATTGCAGTTATGGGATGTATTGTAAATGGCCCAGGAGAAAGTAAACATGCTAATATAGGAATTAGTTTACCAGGCAATGGAGAGAATCCTGCTGCCCTGGTCTTTATTGATGGTCAAAAATATGCTACCTTACGTGGCAATAAAATTGCAAATGATTTTAAAAAGATAATTTTTGATTATATAAATATAAAATATACCAAAAAGAGGTAATCATGGCACTTATTGAAACACCAAAAGTTGTATTGGGATGGAAAGCGATAGATTTCTCACTAAAAGGCACCGATGGGAAATATTACAATCTAGATAGTGTGAAGGGTAAGAATGGGCTAATTATAATGTTTATATGTAACCATTGCCCTTATGTAAAGGCAGTATTAGATAAGATTATTCGTGATGTAACAGATTTAAAAGAATTCGATATAGGTGCTATTGCAATAATGTCTAATAACATGGATGATTATCCAGAAGACTCTTTTGAAAATATGCAAAAACTTGCCCAGTCTAAATCTTTTCCGATGCCTTATGTAATAGATCCTACACAAGAAATTGCTAAGAAATATGATGCTGTCTGTACACCTGATTTCTTTGGATTTAATGGAGATTTAGAATTACAATACAGAGGACGCATTGATGATACACGTACGGAACACAAATCTAACAGTACTCGTAACCTATTTAAGGCAATGATAAACATTGCAAAAACTGGGTATACTCAAATAAAGCAATTTCCAAGCATGGGATGTTCAATCAAATGGAAAGACTAAAACCAATTATATTACCCTATCTAGGTGTGTATCCTAAAATATCTCCTGATGCCTTTATTGCTCCAGGAGCATGTATTATAGGTGATGTAGAAATTGGAAGTGGTTCTGGAGTTTGGTTCAACTGCGTAGTAAGAGGTGATGTAGCATCAATTAAAATAGGAAATAACACTAATATACAAGATAGTACCGTTATACACGTAACACGCAAAACAGGACCAACTTATATTGGAGCAGGCGTTACTATAGGACATAAATGTCTACTACATGCTTGTACTATACAGGATAGTGCTTTTGTTGGTATGAGCGCCACTGTTATTGATCACACTATTGTTGAAACACATGCAATGGTAGCTGCAGGTAGTATGGTAACTCAAGGTAAAATTATTAAAAGCGGGGAAATTTGGGCTGGAAATCCAGCAAAATTTTTACGTCTATTACGTAAAGAAGAAATAGATTACTTTAAAATATCAGAAAAAAATTACAGCACACATGCTAAAGAATACATAAAAATACTAAAGAATTCTAACTAACGTCAATATGGATTACCTAAAATTATGAATATCAATTATTATTTAATATGTGTTAGTATTATCGTATTTCTGTTATCATATTTTAGTACTAAATATATGATTCAACTTATGCCCAGATTAAAAATAATGGCCATACCTGAAGCACGTAGTAATCACACTCTTCCAACCCCAGTAGGAGGAGGAATTGCTATAATATTATCTACTATAATAGGCATATCCACTATTTCTTTAGTTACACAAATAGATCTATACGTCATACAAATAATTATACTATCTTTACCACTTGTTCTTATTTCATTTATTGATGACGTCAAAAATATTGGTATTACTATTAGATTAATATTACACATTACTGTATCAGTTTGTGCCATAATGTTAATACCAAGCCATAATCTAATATTTAATGGTCTTTTTCCTTATGCTCTTGATCGATGCATCGCCAGTTTATTTCTGGCATGGTTTATTAATTGCTATAATTTTATGGATGGTATAGATGGAATGGCTGGATGTGAAACCATACACATATCTATCTCCATTTTATTAATAAACTTAATTACTAATACTCTAAGCCTTAGTTTTAATTATCTCACTATATTTATTATGTTATCAAGTTTTGGTTTTTTAGTCTGGAATTGGCAACCAGCTAGAATATTTATGGGTGACACAGGAAGTATTACTCTAGGTTTTATCTTAGGATATACTTTAATGTATCTAGCTAGCAAAGGATTGTACCTAGAAGCTATTATTATACCCATCTATTATATACTTGATGCTGGCATTACTATGGCTAAAAGATTAATCAATAAACAAAATATATTTAGAGCACATTCAGAACATTTTTACCAACAAGCTGTTAGACGTGGTTTATCTCATGCTGCAGTAGTCAAAAAAGTTATTGTGTTAAATATAATTTTATTATCACTTGCATTAATAATCACAATTAACAAAGGATAACAAATGTTATAATCCAAATTATTGTTATAATAGTTTTATATATTTTTTAATTTATTATTTGTATAATTGTGTAAATATCATGTAAGGATTTGTCAATTCTCTACAACCGGAAATGTTAAAGTGTGAAATTATTTTTTTAAAACTTATTACCTATATTTAGAATGACATGTATCAGTCTAGTAATTCCTACAGGAATGTTAGCTGTATTCTTAATTATGTGGTAAACTAACAATCAATAACTTAATTTTTATAGTATCTTTTCCTAGTATACTTTTCTTATTAAGATTATACGGGATCTAAATACTTTTACTAAATATATAGAAAAATTATAACATGGAAAAAAAGTTAAACCTTCGTACCTACAATATCTATCTGTTATCAAAAACTTATCGAACGCAATAAATTAAATATTTCATGGCAAAATAAACAAAGGGAATTAGAAAATTTTAGTAGATAATTTACTAAACATTAAACCCATCATAAATGATGATACGTATATTACTAGAGCAAACTGTATTGCTTTAACTACTTTTAGCCAAGATTTGGTTAGGAAGCATATAAGCCAGATTATTCCAAATAATTTATTAATAAGTTTTATAAAATGGAGCATACATGACCGTTATTTAAAAACTTTAGAAATAGCTTTAGGCGAAAATTCTACTAAGCCATATTACATAGCTCGTATCAAATAAATTCCATTAATTAACTAAAATAAAATTAGTATGATGGTCTCTATGACTAATATTAAAAGCTCAAAAGAACAGAATTGCTTTTAACAGACTTCATGCTAGTGTTAGTCACGAAATTAGAACCCCTATTACAAGCCTAAAAGGCTTTATAGAAATTTTACACAACCACACCGTCCGAGATAATCTTGAAATACAAGAAAAATTCCTTAAAATCATTGGAGAACAAGTACAACACCTAACCATGTTAGTAAATAATTTACTTTCCTTACCAAAAGTAGAAATGAATTTATATATTACCATCACACGAATTGATATAATACAAGCTATTAATACTGTTATTGATGAAACTTACGGTAGTCGTAACCTAAAAAATATAGAGATAGATTTTAATTTAGAAAACAATATACCTTTAATAACTGCTAATTATGGACAAATGATTCAGCTTTTCACCAATATTATATGTAACTCTATTAAATATGCTCATTCTAATAGCACCTTTACAATAAAACTCAGACTGTTACAAAATATACCTAATGAATTAGTAAATGTTATATCTAATGCTAAATCACTAATAGAAATTACCATCAAAGACCAGAGTGATAGAATTGAAGAAAAACATATTGCAAGATTAACAGAAAGATTTTATATGGTTATTAATCACGCCAAACTGGTACAGGCCTTAGCCTTTCTATAGCCAAACAAATTATTGTTCGCCATCATGGAAGCCTACAGATCGCAAGTACCATAGGAGAAGGCAGCACATTTACTATTTATTTACCGGTAGAATATTTATGACTTCAGCTTTAACTAATACTAAAACTAGAATATGTGTATTCCCCGCAGGAACTGAGATTGGACTTGAAATTTATCGAGCACTCCATAACATAAAAATTGTAGAATTAATAGGAATAAACAGCATATATGACTCTTCTTACTTATTATATCCTAAGTATATTAAAGTTAGCTTTGACATTAATTCAGTAGATTTAGTAGAACAATTAGCCGATTTCTGCAAGAAATATCATATTGACATTTTAATTCCAGCACACGATGAAGTAATATTTCAATTGGCTTCCAAACAATATTTATTTAATAACTCTACTTTATTTATACCTCCTGCAGAAACTTGCGATATTTTAAGATTTAAATCTAAAACATATAATCATTTTAAAGATTTTATTTCTGTGCCAAAACAATTCTCAGAAGAATCCCTACCTACTTTAACAAACAAAATATTTCTAAAACCTGATAATGGACAAGGATCTAAAGGTATAATATTATGTAATAATGGCAATGAAGCTATACAATATATACACCTAAACTCTAGTTTAATTGCTACTGAATTTCTCCCAGGAGATGAATATACTATTGATTGTTATACTAATAAAAATGGTAAGCTATTATGTGCAATCGCAAGAAAACGTAGTAAAGTGGCAAATGGTATTGCCGTTATCAGTGAAATAGTTTCATCTATTGAAAATCAAAAATTTATAGATATGGCACACACTATAAACAAACATATTCATCTATGGGGTGTCTGGTTTTTTCAGGTCAAAAAAGATATGTGCGGAAAAATTACTTTAATGGAAATAGCAAATAGAGTACCTGGATCTTATAGTTTAAGCCGCTCTCAAGGAATCAATGGTTTAGAGATACAGCTTTATGAAGCATTAGGACAAAATATCACTGCATTACCTAAGTTACCTTATAATGGTACTTTATATAGATATCTAACTTGTCAGGTTTTATTAGATTTAAGCTTCACGTGTATTTATGTAGATTTTGATGATACAATTATTCAGAGTGACAAAGTAAATCACCTATTAATTGCACAATTATATCGATGGCGTTCAAAAAATTATCAAATTATTCTATTAACCAGACATAAAGGCAATCTCAAACAATCTCTATCTAAACATGGACTAACTTCCCTATTTCATCAAATATACCATATCTTAACAGGACAACCAAAATCAGATTTTATTATACATCTCGATGCTATATTTATAGATGATTCTTTTAAAGAACGTATTGAAGTTGCTAACCGAAGGCAAATACCATGTTTTTCTCCTGAATCAGCTATATTAATAGCTGATTAATTTGAATAAAGCGTACTTACCTTGAAATTTTGCCATCTCTTTTTCTATTTCTTGCACTCCTCTTCTACTGCCATCATGACCACGTCCCCTGACATTAGATATATCTGTCAACTTATTACAACTATAAGGAAAACCCGTAACAAACATACCATGATGTATTAAAGTATTATAAAATGATAAAATAGTACTTTCGTTACCACCACCTGTACCTATAGATACAAATACGCTACTAATTTTGCCTATTAAAGCTCCTTTGACCCACAGACTCCTGTTTGATCAAGAAAATTACGCATTTGGAATGCCATATTACCAAATCTAGTAGGAGTACCAAAAATTATAGCATCATATTCTCCAAGCTCCTGTGGATTTGCCTGTTCTGTGCTATCTTCCTTACCACCAGCTTGCTTAAATACATCATTTGACATCAATTCAGGAACACACTTCATACTATCTTAGTTCCCCATTCACAGACCTTGCTCCCTTTGCTATACTTTGTGCTAAAGCTTTTATGACCATAATAATATAATAGCTAAAAAGGCATATCTACCTCCCATACCATATATTATTAATATACATAATACATCTATTATTATAACAATTTATTTAATAGAAAAAACATTATTTATATTTGCTTCATATATAGCAGCAAGATTTGCTAATTGCGCAACTAAATATAAAACACTTACATGTTTAGATTTATAATTGTTTATAAAATACATACCTGTAGAATTAAGACTATTAAATTCATCATGATCTCTATTAACTCTATATATACATTCTATAGGTGTATTATTTACTAAATAAATCAGCGGTTCTGCAAATTTGCCATTTATATTTTCAATTGTTCTAATACCTTCTTGTAAAATAACCTCCTTATTATGAATACCATCTTTAATAACATGCATACTATTTCTATGTTTTTTATTCATATACAATATCTCATCTACTGATTTGGCTACCATAATGCCTCTTCCATATGTACCTTTGTCAGCTTTAATAAATAGATATGGCTCATCTTTAATATTATAAATTTTATATTTTTCCTTAAGTTGTGATAATAATATATTTGCTTGTTCTGCAAGTACTTCTAACCCCTCTTTATGCTTAAAATCTAAATTTTTACATGTTGTAAATAGAGCTTGAAGTAAAAAACTATCTATATTAAAAGCATTACAAAAACTTTGTAATATTTTATTATAATAATTGAAATATATAGATTTACGTCTATTATGCCACCCTAAATGCACAGAAGGTACAATAGGTTGTTTTATTTCTTTTAATACACTTGGCACTCCATTCGTTAAATCATTATTTAAAATGATAATATCAGGTATAAATCCTTTGTTTGTTGCTAAATATCCTAAATCATTTTTTTTTACTGTATAAAAAGTCACTTCCCCTTTAGAAGCAGATTCTAATTTGACATTGTCTCCACCTATTGTAGCTATTTCTACTACCCTATTAGTATTTTCTAACATATGCTTCAAGGCAACTAAATTATCTAGATAATATAAATTTCTACTATAATTCTCAGCTACAATAATAATTTTATTCACATTTTGGAAATGTGTAGATAAAAAATTATCAGCAAGTCTGCTAGCATGTTTTTTAGCTTGATCAGAAATATTATTAAAGCCAGCTGGAAATAAATTCGTATCAACTGGAGTTAATTTATATCCAGAATAGCGCAAATCAACAGAAGTATAAAAACATGTCATTTGATTATCTTGCAACTGTTCGAACCATTCTTTTATTACATTATGGTGAGTTTGAAGTAGATTGTCTAAAATGTCTATTACCTGCATATTTATGTTATTATCCTTGTCATTTGTATATAGGCTAATGCACTTATGGCTGCTGTTTCACTTCGTAAAATTTGTGTTCCCAATTTTACTGAATATATAAAAGGCATTCTACTTAAATAATTTAATTCCTGTAAAGTAAATCCCCCTTCTGGGCCAACTAAAATAGTGTATATATATTGCTCTAATTTACAAGTCACATTTGAAATATTAATATTCACCTCTGTTTCATTACATAAAATTATTTTATTATTATGATGCCAATTGGAAAGTAATTCTTCTAATTTTTGTATATTATATATAACTGGTACATCAAGACGATTAGATTGCTCTGCTGCTTCTGCCATAATCAATTTACTTTTGTCTAAATTGATATTAGGCATTATAGTTCTTGCAGTTAATACAGGAAATATTTTAGTAACACCTAGTTCTGTTGCTTTTTCTAATATAAAGTGCAGCCTAGATTGCTTAATAGGAGCAAAAATAAGCCACAATTCGGGTAACTTTTCCTGTTGTCTAAGACATTCTTTCAACCTAATTTCAACACCTAACTTTTTACTATAATATGTAATCTCTCCTAACCATTCACCATCCTTACCATTAAAAACTTTTACCTTATCTCCTATTTTTTTTCTCATCACATTCATTAGATAATGACTTTGCGCCAAGAGCATAATTGATGCATCAATTTCCAATTGACTTTCTACAAACAATCTATTGATATTATTTTTCATATTAATTTATAATTCTAAATTTTATGTAATACATTATTAATTATAATAAACTCGCAATTTTTATAAAAATTAACAAATTATACACAAATCAACTTAAATATCAAAATGAACCCAAAGTAAACTGTAAAATATTATAATTAATAATGTATTAGCATCTAAAACTTTAATACACAAAATATACTATAATGGAAAAAAGTTGACCATTGATACTAGAAGTGATGAACTAAACCATAAATTAATAGAATAAGAAAGAGCAAAAACGTATGCAAGTTTAAATGTTTTCTACATATTTAAATTGATTTAGATATATATAATAAGTTATATTAACTTAGATAGATAAAGTAAAATCTCAAGTTTTAAAAGTGATTAATTATAAATTATTTCATTAAGATTATTAATATATGCCTATATCGGAATTATTTCATCCTACTCATACTCTAAGCGGTGTTGGACCTAAAATAGCCTATGCTTTGCAAAGGCTATCATGCAACAGAATTATAGACCTTATTTACCATTTGCCTAACAATATTCTTGAACGCAAATTAATTATCAATATTAACCAAGCTAAACATAAAAGTTATATTATAACCAAAGCAACAATTGAATCTATATCTCAATCTCCACCTAGATATAAAAGACACACTAAACAAAAATTTGAAATATTGTGTTCGATTAACAATCACTATATTACCTTAGTCTTTTTCAACTATTACCCAGAATATTTATTCAATTCACTTAAAATAGGCGAACAACGTATTATTAGCGGTAAGATTGAAAAGTTAGGGTCTAAAATCACCATGCCCCACCCTGATTACGTATTACCAGTTGGCAAAGAATCTTCTATACCAAAGATTGAACCTATATACCCATTAACATACGGCATTAATTCTAGACATTTGAGTAAGATCATCCAACTATCTTTAAATATATTACCTCAATTACCAGAATGGCTAGATAAAAGGCTATTAAGCGAAAACAACTGGGTAAGCTTTTACGAATCATTATTAATGTGCCATAACCCTAAGACTTATCAAGATTTAAGCAGTTCTAGTACTTATAGATCAAGACTTGCGTATGACGAACTCTTAGCAAACCAACTAAGTTTAGCACTCATACGTAATAATCGAAAAAAAACACCTGGACAATCTATTAATGCTTCAGGAAAACTCTTCAAAACACTATTAGAACGTACTAACTTTACTCTTACCTCTAGTCAAGAAAATGTACTACGAGATATTGTGCAAGATCAAATTTCTACTCATCGTATGATGCGTCTTATACAAGGAGATGTAGGTAGTGGTAAAACACTTGTAGCACTCGGTGCTATGTTAAATGTAGTAGAAGTAGGCAAACAAGCTATATTAATGGCTCCAACAGATTTATTAGCTAATCAGCATTACGAATGGATTAGCTTAGTTACCAGTTCGCTGAGATTAACCTCTACATTACTTACTGGTAAAATCAAAGGTAAAAACCGTACTAAAATATTAGATAATATAAAATCAGGTAATATTTCACTTATTATAGGCACCCACGCACTCTTCCAAGAAAAGGTAAAGTTTTGTGACGTGGGTTTAGTAGTAATTGATGAACAACATAGATTTGGAGTACAACAACGTTTAGCTTTAAGCAATAAAAACACTAAGGCTGATACCTTAATTATGAGCGCAACACCTATACCACGTACTCTTACTATGGCCTTATATGGTGACATGAATATATCTTATTTAACAGAAAAACCTGCAGGACGACAACCTATTATAACCTCTCTATTATCTCTAAATCATATAGATAAGCTTTATTCTTCTATTGATACACAATTAAAACAAGGTGCAAAAATTTACTGGGTATGCCCATTAATTGAAGCTTCAGAAACAGAATCTGATACTAATATAAACTCTACTACTCTAAACCTTACTGCAACAACAAGATATAATATCTTAAACGAAATTTTTCCTGGAAAAATTGGCTTAATTCATGGAAAAATGTCAGATACCTCTAAGCAACATATTATGATGGAATTTGCAACAGGTAACATAAAAATTTTAGTAGCTACAACAGTAATCGAAGTAGGTATTGACATACCAGATGCTACAGTGATTGTTATAGAACACGCTGAAAGATTTGGATTATCTCAATTACATCAGCTAAGAGGACGCGTAGGACGTGGCATGCAACAATCCTATTGTATTTTACTATATAATTTACCTATAGGCAAAGAGGCTAGAGCTAGGTTAAAAATTATGAAAGATAGTAATGATGGATTTGTTATTGCAGAGCAAGATCTTGCGTTGCGTGGAGCTGGAGACTTACTTGGCACCAAACAAAGTGGAATCCCAGATTTTAAATTTGTTGACTTCAATACTCATCACCATCTATTTACTATGACAAGAATACACGCAACTAATATTATCAAGGCTGACCCTTTACTTCTAAATGAACAAAATAATAAATTGCGATTGTTATTAAAATTATTTGAGTATGACAATGTCTTTAAAGGCTTATGTCAGTAAACGCATAGTATAAGTCGTCTAACCTAATCAAATTTAAACATTTTTACTATAATAAATTAAAGCATGTAGCTGGTATCTTCTTTATCAAGAATACCGTTTTAAAGCAATCCTGTCTCGCATACCTAAATCAGGCTCAAAGTTCCGCATATCATTCGAAGCCTTTTCACATATTGCAGGATCTAGCATGAAAATCTGTCTATTTGTATTACAAGCTGCAAGCTGTACTTTACAAGCTCTTCCAAATAATATGTATAGAATAAAACTTCTTGAATGGTAGTACCACAACAAATTGTACCATGATTACGCAAAATTAAAGTTTTATTATTGCCAAGATCCTGCGCAAGTTCCCTACCTTGAGTCTGATAATCTAAAGCAAGAGAATTATAGTTATGGTAGGAAACCTTATTATGAAAATGAAAAGAAAATTGACTTATAGAAAGTAACCCCTCTTCAAGTACAGATACTGCAACACCTGCTGTAGTATGTAAATGAAAAATAGCATTAATATCAGGACGAGCTCCATAAATTGACCCATGTATTACATATCCTGTTTTATTATACTGATATTCTGAACCTGATAATATTTCCCCTGATAAAGATACTTTCAGCAAAGAACTTGCTGTTACTTCTTCAAATAACATGCCAAACGGAAAAATAAAAAACTCTTTCTGACCTAGTATCCGCGCAGAAAGATGCGTATACGTCAAATCATCCTTCTTCAATTTTGCAAATATACGATATGCAAGAGCTAAGCTCTTTCTAATTTCTTGTTCTATCATGCTAATTTCCTATAATCAAAAATATTACTGTAAATAATCTAGAGGATTTACGGATTTTTTATTTTTTCTAATTGCTAAATGTAGCTGCGGTGTTGCCACACTCCCGGTCATACCAACATAGCCTATAACTTGCCCCTGTTTTATAATATCACCTTTTTTGACTATAATACTCTTTTGATGAGCATATGCTACTAAAGTACCATCAGGCTGTTTTATTATCAATAAATTACCATAGCCACGTAACTCATTACCAGCATATAATACTTGCCCACTAGAAATAGCTTTAATTTTTGTACCTTCAGCACTTGCTATATTAATTCCATCATTTTTAATACCCCCACCTTTTACACCAAAGGTAGATATAATCTTTCCCTGAACTGGCCATATATACCCTTTGCTATTTTTAATTGATATATCGTCCTTAGTATTTACTGCAGTTTCTGGTACGAAAGGAGTTTTAGTACTACTAACTCCTTCATTTTGCAAAGAGACAATTTTGACAGTGTTATTATTTATTTGAGTGGGTATATTTTGATTAATTTTGGTTGATGAATGCTCTATAATGCGCTCTGATATATGCTGCTTACTATAAAGCAGTTCTTGACTTTCAGGCGTTATATCTATTTTAGGTTTACTCTTGTTTTGAAGAATTTTATTGTAATTAGCATAATTATTAAACTCTTTATACCCATAAAACTTTTCTCCCAAATCAACTATTTGCGCAGGATTCTTTGACGTACAACCTATATGCAATACTAAAAAAAGCAAAGATAGTATATATTTATACATAATAACTATTTATAACATATTAAATATCTTGGTACAACAGATTGTATACTTGTTAAATTTCTAACTATATCTTGTATGGAAGATGATATTTGCTCTTGCTGATCAAAGATATTATCATATTTCAATAGCTCAACCTGATCACAAGTAATCATAGGATTAGATAGCATTTCTATCACTCTAGCTATTAAAGAAGCTATCCAAAAAGGTATAGGTAATAACATACGTTTTTTATCTATAGTATTTGAAATAAATTCTATTATTGCTTTAAATGTAATTACATCTGGTCCGACTGCAGAATATATTTTTCCTTGTAAGTTAGTATTTTGTACAATTTTACTAATTGCTTTCGCAATATCTCCAACATACACTGGTTGAAACTTAGTTTTTCCTCCACCAATAAGTGGTATACAAAACATATATTTTATCAATTGAGCAAATTTATTAAAAAATTTATCTTCATGCCCAAATACTACACTTGGTCTAATAATAGAAGCATTAGGAAATATCGCTAGTACAGCTTTTTCACCAGCAAATTTACTTTTTGCATATTGCGAAGAAATTTTGGCTTTATTAGATACAAGTGCTGAAATATGAATTAACTGTTTAACATTTTGATCTTTACATATTCTTGCTATATTTTCTGCTACTTCATTATGCAATTTATCAAAATCTTTAGTAAGGAATGTACCAAGTAAATTAATCACTATTGCTGAACCATGAACAACCTTCTTAAGATGATCTAAATTATATACGTCCGCTGGTGTTAACACCACTTGTCCTGTAGGACCAGCAGTTCTTAAATACAAAGCTTTTTGTGGATCTCTGGTAACCACTCGTATAACATATCCTAAGGAAGCCAGTTCTTTAACTATATAATTACCTATAAATCCGCTACCACCGAAAATAGTTACTAACTTACCATTTACCATTTATTCCCCGTTCTAAATTATATGATAGCATATTATAACAACTTATATTAGAAGTACCATTTAAATATTTTGTAATTTCTCTCTAATTTTACCCATAACTTCAGGAATTTTTTCTCTATAAATACCTCCAGATTGAGCTAGGTCTATTTTTCCTCCACCTCCAGTTCCACCAAGTATACTAGCTGTCATTTGCGATAATTCTATAGCACTCACTTTCGATGTAATATCTTTACTTATACCAATTACTACTGATAATTTTGTATCTATAGTTGAAATAATAACAATAACAGTATTATTAAATTTGCTCTTTAGCTCCTCAACTAAACTGCGTAATTCCCTTATAGGCACATTATCAACTGTATCATGCATTAAGGAAATGTTACCTATTTTTTCATGATTATCCTTTTCAAACATCAATGTCATATAATTTTTCCGTAACTTCACAAGATCTTTTTCTAATATTCTTTTATCTTCCATTAAAGATTCCGCTCGACTTTTAAGTTCATCTATAGACACTAATAATAATTCTGACAATTGCGTTAATATTTTTTCTTGATTATGTACAAATTTAAGAGCTTCTTCCCCAGTTATAGCTTCAATACGCCTTATTCCAGCCGCAATTGCACTTTCTGAAATAATTTTAAATAATCCTATATCGCCAGTACGTTTAACATGAGTTCCACCACAAAGTTCTTTTGAAATCAGTTCATACTCCTGTACAATAGACACTACACGTACTTCCTCATCATATTTCTCACCAAATAATGCTACGGCACCATCATTAATAGCATCATCTATAGATTGCTTTATTGTAGATACTGGAATGTTTTGATAAATAATTTTATTAATTATTTGTTCAATTGATAAGATTTCTTCTTTAGTAATCGCCTTATTATGACTAATATCAAAACGCAACCTATCGCTTGCAACAAGTGATCCTTTTTGCGTAACATGTCTACCAAGCTTATTTTTTAATATTGCATGTAATAAGTGAGTTACAGTATGATTTGCTCGTAATTTATTTCTATATTCTTCATTAATTTCAACATTTATAATATCACCCACTTTTATATTGCCAGAATTAAGCACAGAAAAATGTACATGTAACTTACCTAAATATTTCTTAGTATCATATACTTCCAATTTTAGATTTTGGTTGTGTGCAGTAATTTGACCTATGTCTCCTATTTGTCCACCAGATTCTCCATAAAAAGGAGTTTGATTTAAAACTACAGCAAACTTTTTACCTATAACATCAACTTTTTCTACTATTTTATTGTCCATAATAAGCGCTATAACCTGAGCTTGAGCTGCTGTTGATTCATAACCCAAAAATTCTGTTACGCCAAATTTATTATAAATATCAAACCATATTTCTGATATTGTTTGATCACCAGAACCAATCCATGCTTTTCTAGCTAATTCCCGCTGAGCTTGCATAGCATCTTCAAATTCTTGTTTATTAATCAGTATTTGCTTTCTGTCCAAAATATCCTTAGTTAAATCAAATGGAAAACCATAAGTATCATAAAGTTTAAAGGCAACATACCCGCTTAACATATTACCTGCTTTTAAATCAGCAGTTTCAATATCTAATAATTTTAACCCTTTATCTAGAGTATTTAAAAATCTTTCTTCTTCCTGTTTTAAAGTAGTAACAATTAGGTTTTGAGCTCTAATTAATTCAGGATAAGCTTCTCCCATTTCCTTATTAATAATAGACACTAGTCTATGTAATAAAGGATCCTTACAACCTAATTGATGCACATGACGCATAGCTCTACGCATAATTCTACGTAATACATATCCTCTTCCTTCATTCGAAGGAGAAACACCTTCAGCAAGCAAAAAACAAGAAGAACGCATATGATCGGCAATAATACGATAAGACGCAGTATTCTCATCTTTAATTTGTACATTTGATAATTCTTTTATTTCTTCAATAATATTTTTAAATAAATCAATATCATAATTATCGTGCACATCTTGCATAACAGCAGTAATACGCTCTAATCCCATTCCCGTATCAATACAAGCTTTTGGTAATTTTACTCTTTCACCATTTGCTAGTTGTTCATATTGCATAAATACCAGATTCCAAATCTCTACATAACGATCCCCATCAGAATTTGGCTGTCCCGGTAATCCTCCAAAAATATGCTCCCCATGATCATAAAATATTTCAGAACATGGACCACAAGGACCTAAGTCTCCCATTGACCAAAAATTATCATTTGTAGCAATACGTATAATTTTTTCATTACCAAAACCAGTAATTTTATGCCATATCTTATAGGCTTCCTCATCATTATGATAAATAGTTATATATAATTTTTCTTTAGATAGACCTAATTCTGTAGTCAAAAATTTCCAAGCAAATTCTATTGCATCTTCTTTAAAATAATCACCAAAAGAAAAGTTACCAAGCATTTCAAAAAAAGTATGATGTCTTGCTGTATATCCAACATTATCCAAATCATTATGCTTACCACCAGCTCTTACACATTTTTGACTAGTAGTAGCACGTGAAAATGAGGCTTTTTCGTCACCTGTAAATATATTTTTAAATTGTAACATCCCAGAATTCGTAAACATCAAACTAGGATCATTATATGGTACCAAAGAACTTGATTGAATTATAATATGTTTATGTTGCTTAAAAAAGTTTAAGAATAATTGACGTATATGGCTCGTATGTTTCATGATAAATTTCTACAAATATATATTATTAAGTTTAAATACAAAAAAGCAAGTACTACCTATTCTTATTATAATAAAAATATTCAAATAACAAGAAGATCTAGTAACTAGCTTCATTAGCTATGTGATATGTAAAATATACCAATTATCTTAGTTAATACAGATCTATATTTCAAAATAAATAACTAACAAAATTCTTAATATATAACTTATTGTAATATAGGTATTAATACCCAATAAATAATTTTATTAATAAACTTTATTAGGAAAGATAACTATGAAACAGCAGAAAGTAAACATATCTATAGAGGAGTATTATAGACAGTGGATTGGAAAGTATTAATAAAGATTTAAAAAAACTTCAAAAGCATCATGCAAAAGATGCTAAAACCTTTACTAGACTGTGTAAAGATTTATGGAATGAAATTAAAGAAGCTTTAACAGATATAAACTTAAATAAAGAGACTCACCATGCAAAAAGTCGCGTTAAAAAAGCTTTCAAAAATTTTCGGAGAAAAACTGAAGATATTTCTTCAGATTTAAATGAAGAGCTTAATAAATTTAGTAGCAAGTTAGGTAATCTGTTTGATAATATAGCAGACAATCTATCTAAAAATACAAAAATCAACCATACGGAAAAATATAAAACTTAATATAAACATACCCTATAATAAACATCTTCCTCTAAATTATACATAATAGATAAGCCGTAAGTGAGTGTTTTAATAACAGCAAGTTTTTAATATATTTATAATATATAATATATATAGTTTTTAATTACTATTAAATCTTTTAATTGACTTTTTAATACTTATCCTACTATTAAATAATTAAGTTAAACTAAGCTATTCTATTATGTATAGAATATTAATTTATTTAAGATTCTTAGATAATTTTAATTAAAATTATTTTGTATAATAAGCTAACAAGTTAGAAAGAGTATTATAAATATAATAGAGATATAAAACGTTAATAAATAGGATTATTAAA
Organism: Rickettsiales endosymbiont of Dermacentor nuttalli; assembly: GCA_048496475.1. GTDB lineage: Bacteria > Pseudomonadota > Alphaproteobacteria > Rickettsiales > Arcanibacteraceae > Ac37b. The sequence continues at coordinate 17,523 of JBGCXS010000016.1, read as the reverse complement.
AATGAATTCAGAGTTAAAAGATGATTTTTTAGATGAAGTATCTAATTCTACCTATATAGAAAATATATTTTCTATAACTGACGATATAGTTTACACCGTACCTTTCATGAATATGACTATGAAGTTCGTTGGTTTCAATTCAGAAGAACAAAAAGTAGTGATAAAGAATATAAAAATATCTGCTGAAAAATTTGATAGAATTATAAGTATATTACCATCGCCATACAAGCATGAAGGTATTATTTATAAATGGGATGGGTCTGATTCAACCGGAGGATTATATAAACAAAATTTCTATGATCAGAAGGATAAAAGAACTGATAACAAGATTACTTTTAACATAAAAACTATGTATTTACCTTATGTTATTCAACATGAGATGGCCCACGCATATACATTCTATAATACACAAGGCAATTACATTTATAATAAAAATAATCGAGGAAATCATTTATTAATTGAAGGAATAGCTAGATTTATTGATTCAGTAGATAATGAGAGAATGCAAGGAGTATTAAAAGAAGCAGCTGAGCTAGTCCTGGGTAACGGTACTTACAGCAATTATACTATGCAAGATTTTTTCACTATGCCTTACGCCTATTATCGCACTTATACAATGGGTGGAGCAATAATGAAATTTGCTCAAATACATAATCCAGGTGCAATACTCTATACCCTTAAATGTATGGGTAATATTATGTCTCATGATCAAGCGAAATATGGAAACTGCCTTGATTCACATTTTAATATTGATATTTCAAAATTTAAATCATGGTTATCACCTAAAGTCATAACGCTACATTATATACCAAATATGTCTATAACATTAGGTATTGGTTGGTCAGACGAGCAACAAAAAAAGTTTGTAAGGAATGTAAACCTAGCTACTTATAAATTTAGTGAAACTATTGGTATGATAACATCATATTTAAAATATGATGGTAGTTTATCAGATTCAGTTAATAGTGGAAGAGAAATATGTAACTCATTACGTGTAAAGAACAATACGGTTAATTTTCGCCTGTATTCAACACTAGATGAGTATGATATACAATATAGCATAGCTTATGCACTTACATTCTATAATACTCAAGGTAAATGTTTAATTAGTTACTATACAAGCAGTATATTGAGTGAAGGAATAGCCAGTTATATTAAAATATTAGATAATTCTACTCTTACTCAACAATATTTACAAGAAGCGGCTAACATTTTCCTGAATAATAATGCATTACAAAGTTATACTCTGCATAATTTGTTGAATATACGCAAAGGTTCTCAAAATCCTTACATAGGAGCAGCGTTGATAGAATATGCTCAAATGTACCATCCTAAAATAGTCTATAATACTCTTAAGTGTGTACGAGACTCAAGCGGGAATGCGTATGAAAATTGTTCTAACACACATTTTAATATAGATATGTCTGGTTTTAAATTCTGGCTAAATGGTTATAAAAATATCCAAGAAGAATATCCTATTATCTATATATATGGTGAACAGGAAATTTTCTCCTGCTCACAAAATGATATTAATAAAATAGAAGAAGTATTAAAGTCTGAACCTGAATTAGTATATAATTTTCTTAGTGATTCTCAAACTTGTTTTCCTTTATTGTATAGTAACTTACCACATAATGTTCCCGTTTTGTTTTATCATCATACCTATAGATATAATGGTAATTTTCCTTTGTATAAAGTTGAATATAACCCTTCAAGTGGTGTGTTTCATTTAAGCACATTAAATCCTAACTTTCCATATAAACTTGAGTATAATAAATACAGTGAAGAGTATTCTAAATTTTCAGCACATATAATAAAAATATTTGAAGACATCATTAAACATAATTATGACCTAAATAATATAGAAAATCTTATTACGGAAATTATTAGTGATATTCCTAGTTTGTCTACCAGCTCTGTGAGTGATGACAATTACCTCTCACGCTTAATTATAAAACTTAAAACTAATGAGCAACCATGCAGTGTTATTGATTGTAATTCAGTGCCAAGTTTTGGAAATATTGAACCATTTGTTACGCAGTGTCAAAATGTACCTTTCTCTACTGAGAAAAATAAATTTATTGTACAAATACAAAGTAATTCTATTCAACAATTTATATGTTTTAACAATTGGAAGGATTGGATCCTGTATGGTTCATGTCAATATGATAATATAACTGTGCATTTAGAACGTGGTTGTAGATCTATGTCAATTATATTAACTACTAACCTAACTACATCTACTACAACGCCCAGTACAACTACATTTAGTATAACCTCTAGTACCACAAATATAACATATAATTCAGTATACACTTTACCATACATAAATATGACGATAAATTTTGTTCATTTAAGATCAAATGAAAAGGAAGAAGTTATAAAGAATATAGATCTAGTTTTTGAAAAATTTGCTAGTACGATTGGTATAGGGCAATCTAAATTTAAGCATGAGGGTACTTTTTATAAATTGAGTAAAGAGGAATTAAGTAAAACTGCAAATTATCATATACAAGGTAAATACGATGATACAATAAATTTCTATATCAACTCTACTATATCTGATAAAGCTATTCAACACGCTATAACTCAAGCAATGATATATTATCATACTGAAGGAAATACTTTATTAAATAAAAAAGGTAACTATAATGGCTTCCTTATTGAAGGCATAACTAGTTTTATTGAAATGGAAAGGAATAGTGATTTAACTTTCAAATATTTAGAATGTGGTGCTAATAATATGCTTAATAGCGCATTAAAATATTATAGTTTGGATCAGCTATTTGAACTACAGCCAACTTATATGATATCTTGCGTAGGATCAGCGTTATTAAAGTATACTCAACTATCTAAGAAAAGAGCTGTATTTAACTTCCTCTACTGTTTACGAAAGTCAAGTATGCCGGAAATCTATGAAGAATGTACTAATTCATATTTTAATATAAATATGTACGATTTCCAATCGTGGCTAAGTAATTTTCGAGGTAGTGATCAAGAACATTCTATCGTATTTATATATGCTGATAAGTCAGAAATTTTCTCCTGTACACCCAATGTACTAAAAGAAGGGGAAAGTAAGTTTAATAATGCTAAAGATCTGTATAGTTTTTTCTATCAATCTCAAGAGTGTTTTACATTATTATATAACCAATTACCAAAAGATCTTCCTGTAACACTTTATCATAATTCTCACAAAATTAAATATAGTCCCTCAAATAGTGTGTTTCGTGTAGTTGAATTAAGTGTACACTATCCATATGAGCATTTACTTGGTGAATATAAAAACAACTCTATTCAGTTTGTTGCTCTTACCAAATATATAGAGAATATAAGTTTAGAAACTTCTAAAGGTAATTATACAAGCCTTAGCTATCTATATGATAATATGATAGATAGTATTGGCATTGTACCTACTACGACTAGATTGTTTAATACTACTGAGTTTAATACATCTTCACCAAACATAGAACTAATCAATGATTATACGAGTTATATACATGTAGGTATAGCTGGGCTAGGAGGAATCTTAGCAACAGTATTAGGAGGGTTGTTACTTAAAAAGGTATGTTGTAGTCAAATACCAGAAGCCCATTATAGTACTATAGCTGCTGTAACGAAGGGGGCATATGACATAGTTGTTGACCTGGCAGCAACTACTGTAGGAGAAGCAAATAAAGAGATTGCCTTTCAAACAACTGAGCATGTTCATAAAAATGCATTAGATGCTGTTGTTATCCCTTTAATAGGGCTAGGTAGTGAGGCAAATGATTCACAATAGATACATAAGGCTAGATTTTATTTAATAACTCAGGGTTTAATGCAAATAGAAAATTTTTGTTAGAAAAAGAGAACTCATGTAAAAATTTACACGGTTACTGGAATAGATACTGAAATACAAGCTAAGATAGATACAATATAGGAGATTAGTAAGCAGATTAATGATAATAATTTGGATTATAAACTGCCTTTTAGTGTACTTGGTTGTCCTGAGTTATAATTTATTCACGTGCAAAATTAGTAATACTGTAGGTTATTTAATGGCAAAATCTATTGTAGTTAATTTAAAGCTAGTCTTAGAAGAGTAGAAGCTATAAGACACATCTGGTCTTGAGGGAGATTTTGGTCATACTCTAATGGATAGAGTAACTAAGACTTATATAAAAATGTTTACAGAACCTTGCCAATGATTTAAGTAGTAGTTTAGCTACTATTATGAGACAAAGTAAAAAGAAAGTAGAGCAGCACTATCGTGATAGTTAAAAATTGATACCACTTAAGTGATATATACTTTTGTTTAGTATAGTTTATTAAAAATCTGTTGTAAACAGGAAAATTTAATTCAAAAGATTACGGGAAAACTCTAAAGTTTAGTAAAATCAAGGGTTTTAAATTTATTAATTTATAAATTTCTACTTTATTACACTATTTGCAACAAACCCAACCTATTCGAAACAAAAAGACCATTAACGTAATCTTTGGGGGGGCTTTTCTATGGTATCTCTAGGTTTTGGTGGAATATCGTGCTCAAGATTATTAATGAAGGCATCCTTGATAACACTAAGAATATGTTTTACATAATCAATAATTTTTGATATTAAATTTTTTGCAGGTAATGGTGCTGTGTTATACAAATTCTTAAGAGCCTCTTCTAAGTTTGGTTGTTCTTGAGCCTGTTTAGATGCATTTTTCAATTCTAGACCTTCTTTTTTTGTGAGCCCAATTTTTGTGGAAACAGGAATACTAATTAGGAACTGTTCGGCTATATTAGGAGATATAAATTTTGTAAGAGGTTCACGTATATAATCTTTAATGTCCACTTCCATTTTACGCTCATAACTATAAATACAGTCCAAATATCCAGAAATAAGTGGAATTGGCTCTAATAATGTTTGTTGATTTATTTCTTCTAAAATATGGATTAATTTTAAATTATTAGGATTTAATTCTTTGCTTGATAAATTTTTACTTCTAAGTAAATCAACAGCAGAATCTATGTGTCCATTTTTAGTAAGTTTTAGTATATCATCTAGAGTTACCTTTTGTTTATCCCGGTCTAGTACTTGATTATTCAACTTTTGAAAAAAGTTCTGGCCAAAATTTTGATAATATTTTCTTTTTTGATCTAAATTTTTAGGTGCAAATAAGGAGGATTTAATAGAATTCACCTCTTGACTTGTAGAATAATTGATTACAATACTAGCAATATTAGTTGCAACTGATAATCCACAGCAATTTCCTACTTGTTGGTCGTTTGATACTTCTATATACTGGTTACCACGTATAATAATGTCTTTATTTTGGAGATATTTTACAAGTGAGCTAGCAAAATACTTACCTGTGGGATCTGAGGGAATTGAATTTGTATATAATACAGAAAGTTCGTTTGTATTTTTAGTAGACGGTAATAGGCTAATTAAAACAAAATGTGTACCATCATCAAGAGAAAAGAATGCAGGAATTCCTTTTTTAGTATTATTAATAGCATTTTCTATAGACTCCCCAAAAAAGATACCCATTAAATCTGGAGAGATATTTGTAGTACCTTCTACAGAGAATCCATCTATAAAGCACTGTTTCGTTGCATCATTAAAATTGATATTCTTACGCTGTGCAATATCAAAGAATGCTGCAGCCTCAATTTGTTCATGTGATAACATATAATTAATATTGTAGTTACCATTATCTATCGCGGTATGATTACGATAGGTTTGAGAAGAGTTTTGAGCAGCTTTCCAAATTTGTTCTGATGTTTTCATATTATTTCTTCTTATAATTTTATAAATTCAGAGATTGTTAATATTATAAGATATATTTTCTAAAATGTTAATAAAAAATATCATTAACTCCTATTTGCAATAGGGCTAGGTTATTTATAATAGATTTCAAAGGTAATAGTAGGTTTCCTAGAATTTTATAGATGTAATATAAGTAAGTGAATATTCAAAGTAGGTTAGTGCAAAAAGTATACTTTTTGCACACGTATATAAATGCTATAAAAAATAGTTGAATTATCCCTAAAAACAGTAATATTAAGCAAATAATAAAGTGCGTAAACATAAATATATGTCAATTTTAGCTTTTTGCATTACTTATGACACATTTAGGTAAGATACGCTAGAGTAAGCTCAACTTCTCAAAATCTAGATTCACAAATTGATAACTTAAAGCAAGCTGGTTGTCATAAAATATTTACAGATAAAATCAGTGTATAATAAAAGAGAGAGGAATGATTTACTAGTTATTACTGAACTTAGTTGTATAGCAAGATCATTAGCACATTTATTAGAAATTATAGAAGAATTAAAGACTTGTCAGATTAGATTTAAACTTTACGTGAAAATATCACCTCATCAGCAACAGGTAAGGCCTTTCTCTCTATAATGGGAGCAGTATCCTAAATGGAATTAGAGATAAGAGGGGAGAGTGTGCTGCAGCAGGAAGAGCTGTAGCAAAAGCTCGTGATAAATCAGGAGATTGTCATAGAATAGATAATGATAAGTTAGAACAAGCAAAGTTCTATATCTAAATTCTAGTAAGTCAGCTACTCAAGTATGTAAGTTGTTTGGTTTTTCTAGAAGAAAGTTATTTTTCTATATGAAAGGTAAGAAATAAAACCTATATCAATCTCACTGTTATAAAATGTTACATCCTAACGAAGAATTATGTTTTCTTGCTCTTAAAATTTTTGCTGCAAATGATCCAAGATTGCTCTGAATTATAGTGACTATATTTAAGTATCCAAGTTCTGTAGCCCTCATTAGGGCATTTTCTTTATCTTCAGGAGATATATTACGGCTTTCTCTTTCTAAAAGAGTAGTAACTATATCCAGATGTCCAAGTTCTGTAGCCCATCTTAGGGTAGTTCCTTTATCTATACTAGATATATTACGGCTTTCTCTTTCTAAAAGAGTAGTGACTATGTTTAGATGCCCAAGTTCTGTAGCCCTCATTAAGGTAGTTCCTTTATCTATACTAGATATATTACGGCTTTCTCTTTTTAAAAGAGTAGTGACTATGTTTAGATGTCCAAGTTCTGTAGCCCTCATTAGGGCACTTCCTTTATCTATACTAGATATATTACAGCTTTCTCTTTCTAAAAGAGTAGTGACTACGTTTTTGCATCCATTTTTCGCAGCCCATTTTAGGGCAGTCCCTTTATCTTCAGGGGATATATTACAGCTTTCTCTTTCTAAAAGAGTAGTGACTATATCCAGATGTCCAAGTTCTGTAGCCCTCATTAGGACATTTCCTTTATCTATACTAGATATATTACGGCTTTCTCTTTCTAAAAGAGTAGTGACTATATCCAGATGTCCAAGTTCTGTAGCCCATCTTAGGGCAGTCCCTTTATCTTCAGGAGATATATTACAGCTTTCTCTTTCTAAAAGAGTAGTTACTACGTTCTTGCATCCATTTTTCGCAGCCCATCTTAATACTATACCTATATTAGTTATCTCAATTTCAGATAATACCTTATTTGTCAGTACATTATCTTCTTGTATCAAATCTATTATCGCTTTAGGTCGCATTATTTTTAATAAATCTGAATTATTCTTTAGTAGTTCTAAATCTTCTAAACTATTGTCACTTATATCTTTAAAAGTTATATATTTAGCTTTTAGATTATACATAAAAACAAAAAGATAAGATATTTTATCATGAGAAACATTTGCTAATTCTTGAAGCCCTTTCTTTGAATTGTCAACATAAAAACTTTTAGCTAATTGAAAAATATCTCTTATTACTTGTTCGATCTCTTCATAATAAGCAGAATAAGTATACAGTTCTTCATAGCTGAATAAGCAGGATTCTTCATGAGTTAAGATATTTTCTCGTACTAGCAAATAATCTTCTACAGATTTTGCATTACCTATTCTTAATAGTTGTTCATTTTTTCTAAGTAATTCTTTGGTTTTATTGAACTCTTCTTGTTGTCTTTTGTTAAAGCTTTCTATTGTTGCTTTAGCTTGTTGTGGAGAATAATACACTTTAACTGCTATAGTATATTGCTCAAATTTTTTCTTGTGCCAAGAATCTAGTTCATTCTTAATCTGATCATCCACATATGCCTCTCGTCCTAATAAAGCTTTCTTTTGCTCTGAAGACATATTGTTTTTATCATATAAAACAAGTCTATGTTTAATGTTATATTTATTTAGTATGCTTGATCTTAACTCAGCTTTTTTATTTACTTCTTCTAATTGAATAAAGGCATTAATTGTTTCCGTCTGGGAATCTTGATCTGGACACTGAACGATTTGTTGTATTTGAGTGTCTTTCTTTTTATAAAGGTCTAGCACTTCTGTTAAGTGTAGTATTAAGGATTGCTTTACTATATCTTGTGGGTAGGATAATTTACTAGGAATATTAATAATAGCACTAATCTGTTCTTTTAGATCTTCATCTAAACTTTGAAACAAACTATTATTACACTCGAAATATTCTATAATAGAGATTAATGTATTACTGATATTTCCGTATTGAAATGGGAGTAGATCTTCAGCAATTATATCAACATAAATATCTAATATACTTTTAGTCTCTTGGTATATATTAAATGGTATCTTACCTTCTATTTTAGAATAATTATCCATAAGCCTCCAAGAGGATTAATAAATTAAATATAAATCCTAAAATAAATTAAATGTATTTGTCAATAGAGTGATTATTATTAAAATGATATAAAATCTTATAGCTTAATAAATATGCAACAGGATCTATCTAATAACTGTTATTAGTTCTGTGACAAAAAAATGTATGCTATAAGTGAAGCCTTAAAATCAGGAGTAAGTAAAGCATCTATATATAGGACATTTAATGTTAAAAGAACTACTCTCTACGATAATTTAGATAGAATCCTAAATCTCTAATCCTAATAAGAATAATATTAATAATATAATAATTAAAGATATTGTGATATATTAGAACAATCTTTTAGAAAAAGTTAATAGTTCTGGTCCTACTATTTTCTTACTTAATTGCTAAAGAATTGCTTGATAATAGAACTTTTAAAGTTGAGCAATATAAAGATGATAAGTAATTTCCTTTAAGTTCAGATATGCGAGAAATGACTAGACTATTTGAGCAATCTGGTGTAAGGTGTAAAGATGTGTTAGATGTAGAGATTTGGAAAAAAGCAGTAGAAAAATATGGTTTATGGTAGATAAAAATTATAAGTTAATGGATATATGAAACTATGGACACCTGGTCTTGAGGGAGATTTTGATCATACTCTAATGGATAGAGTGACTAAGACTTATATAAAAATGTTTACAGAACCTAGACAGAAACTTGCCAATGATTTAAGTAGTGGTTTAGCTGTTATTAATAAGACAAAGTAAAAAGAAAGTGGAACAGCTGAAGAATATACTAAGTTTGGTCAGTTAATAAAGGATTTAGATCCTATTTAGAGCTTTGATAATGTAAAGGCTTCTAAATATAAAATTCGTGCTATTGATAAAGATTATTATGGTAATTCTCCTGTTAAAGTTTTATATAAATATATGCTTGAATATCATAATAACGTAATGTCAGAAAATAGCTTTGTTAAAGCAGTTCGTTCAGATAATTAATTATTTATCTGAATTTAGAGCTGTTTCATCTCCTTTACATAAGGAACTATTATAATATTTATACTTTTGTAGGGGCAGAGATCTTGATCATTTTAAAGAATGAATTATAGTTTTTCTTTTATTTATTTTATTTAAATGAATATTTTTGTTACAGATATATGTCCTAAATTATGCGCACATAATTTAGATGATAAACGGCTTATAAAGATGATAGTAGAGTCAGCACAATTGCTGTCTACTGCTATATTTATTAATAGTAATATAACATATAATGAACTCTATAAACCCACACATATCAAACACCCCTGTACAATATGGTCATCATTAAATAAGTCAAATTGGATATGGTTGTTTCAGCATCTAGAAAGTTTATGTGTAGAATATACATATCGTTTTAATAATAAAATACATAAGACTTCATCCTTATTAGAGCATTTATCAAAATACTCAGAAGATATACCAATCGGGCAAATGACTCCTTTTGTTAATTGTACTAAGTCAAAATTATTAGGTATAGATTTTAGTGATATAACAAGTACACAGTTAGCATATAGAAAATACTTGCAAGCTAAATGGAATGTAGACAAACGAAAACCAAAATGGACTAGCAGGAATCAGCCTAAATGGTATAAATTTGTAGAATGAATAGGAAAGTTTATCTTAGTTAAGTTTTGATTAATGAGCCATTCTTTTAGCTTAGAATATCTTTGTAACACATCAATTTGAGGCTGTTATAATGTATGTTCACGAAATAATAGGCATTATCCATTTTTTCCGCATTTTGCAAGCATAAAAAAACTAGCTTAAATATTGCCTCTATGTATTAGCGATATAAATAGCTTTTTTCGAATATCAGATAGAAAGTCCAGAAATGTTACAATATCGTGCCAGTTTCTAGTCCAAATAGCGGCAATTGCTGGATATTTGTCATCCCATTTTTCTCTAAAAGCAATTAGAGCTAATTCAGCTAAAGTCTTATTATTTGCCGTATAAATTGTCTTTAAATCAGAAGCCACAGTTTTTTATCTTTTCAAGGCGCAGGGTTTAAGCTATTTCTAGCCATAAGAACAATACAAAGTTGTACAATAGTTTTGTGGAAAGACGCTGTTAATAGCTTCACTAAAACCCTTTAATCCATCAACGCAAGCTAAATATATTTGTTCAATTCCTCGGTTTTTCAAGTCAGTGATAACTGATAACCAAAACTTAAGCGCCTTCATTTTTAGCAAACCACATTCCTAGCACTTCTTTGATGCCTTCCATTATTAACCCCTATGGCTAGGAATTTTGATGGTTTTCTTTGACTTTTATCACTAAACAATCAAGTTATAAAAAGGATAAACAACATCTAGGAGCCTACTTTACCACAGGAGCACTTCTTCGATTACTTTGTCAGAATAGAGGAAATTAGCTCAGGAAAAACTTCTGTACCATAGATTTCAAGTAAGTAAGCTGGATATCGCGCATAGACACACCTCTGGCATATATAGCAATTATTTTATCACCAAAGCCTTGTAACCTAGTTTGTCCTTTTTTAATAATTTGAGGTTCAAATGAGCTATCCCGATCTCTAGGTATATATTTCAAACTAATTTACCAGTATCATTAATAATAGTCTTAGAGCTGAACCGTTACGGTTATTAATTATCTAGAGATTTAGCCACTTTAGGATAACCAAATGCTGGTCAAGTTCTGCGGATAAAACCTTTCTACTGGCTTTTTTAAGCCTGCAAAGAAACCACGGCAAACACTGCTGTTCGGGGAGGGATAATGCTCATGATGTCAGTAAGGGTTTCTGGTTTTGAAGGCATTTTTTTAGTAAATACTCCTATATAAGTTGATTAATTATATATCATATTCTCCTATTAGTTTTTATTTTCAACTTACACAATCTTTATGACATACTCAATAATTCTAATTTCACCATAAACATCTCTTGATTGTACTTCAATAATTCAAATCTACCTTTTTTATAAAACATACACATTATTTCAAATCCTTTAACAGCAGCATAAGCTGTCTTCATATAGACTTAAAACCAAGAGTAGGTCAGCCCTTTTATCTATATAATTGAGCAGTGATGCTATTATTTTCCTCTTGTTTTATACGTTCACTCCAAGAGGATGGACTATCATTATATCCAGTAACATAATAATTAAGGTTACAAACTAATGTACCTATCACTCTACTAGGATAATAGAACCACGATACATTATTGTTGGCTTTAAAATCACTTTTAGTTAGGTTTTTAATTGCCAAATTATAGCCATCAATTTTATGTACTTGTAACAACCCTAGAAAAGTAGGTATTCTTAGTTGCTGACCAACATGTGCAAAACCCAGTATCCCTTGCGGCACAGTAGGCACAGGATCTTGCCTATGTTGTGTTACTCTTAAAGTAAATTCTCCAAGAGATTCGTTATAAATCTGGCTTGCAGTAAAATCAAAAACTCTTGGATCACCAAATGTTGCTACATAGATATTCTTTACTCCAGCTTTCTTGTTTAACCATAAAGCAGCTATTTTAGCAAGAGCTCCCCCCATACTATGTCCCGTTAAATTAATGTCTAGGTCTGATATATCTAATCCTTGCTCTTTAGCATAATCATTTAACTTTTTATATGCAAATTGCCATGAGCTTTTAAATTCATCATAAAAACCTTTATGACACATCCCCCCTTCAAGAAATGAAGGTATCACAGAAGACGCATTTACATCCGTACAAACATCATACATGGTTTGAGTACCACGATAAGCAATTGAAACTTCCTTGCCCTTCGCAAAGATAAAACCACACAACCCTCTCTTATTACTAAAAGGGATGATTGCATAACCATCTTGTATTAATTCTGCCTTGGTTTTATAACCTAATTTTTGTAGTTTATCATCATTATTACCGTAACTAATCTTACTAAAAAGACTCATTTCTAATAATTTTTCTTTATCAAAACCAGCAATGACACCATCTTCATCCCTAGCCTGATAAGGTAAAGATATACTAACTTCTCTATCATCTGGAGGATTTATAAATTCATAATCATCAACATCAAATCCTAAAGATTCTTCAGAGGGTTTTATACTACTATCATGATTATCAATTTTATCACTTTGAGTAACTTGTAGACAACTATCAGGTTGATACCACCAATTATATAGGTAACTAATAACACTCATAATATTTTGTCCCTTAATATTATTTTAGTTAGTTAAACATATATTAATCTCCTTGTCAATAAAAAATTAATACATTGTTTGAGAGTCCTAACAGTATTGTCTGGATACCCTTATAGGCATAAATATTGGTTCTATCCAAATCACTAAGGGCTTAATCTTCCCATCATTTATTAATAAACCTTCTGCATCGTCAGTAGCGATCACTGGTATGTTGATGTTAAAAAAAGATTTTGTAGGAAGATTACTATTTAAACATAAAACAGATTTATAATTCTTTAGTAAATCATCTTACATAAAAATACTGGGCTTGTTGCAAATAGTGTAAATAACGTAAAAATTTATAGATTAATAAATTTAAAACCCTTGGTTTTACTAAATTTTAGAGTGAGTATTGCAAAAAGGGGTTGAGGTTGAGAAGAGACAGTTTATTTAAATTATTAAGCTATATTTGGGAATAGGTTGTTAATGACGTCCCGAAAATAGAGATATAACCATATATATATCTATCTTAACAATTTATACTCCTTTTTGCAACAAATCTAATCATAGCCCATACATTACTAATATATACCAACATTTTTGATAACTTATGTCTTGTATACGAATTTAGTAACTGAAATATAAAATGCAATAATGCAAGTGTATTTACTACAAGAATTATATTTAAAGCATATATATTAATTCTTTTACTAATAATAAGAAAAATAATGTTAGATATAGTAGTTACAATTATAAAAAATATGATATGATACAAATATCTTACTAAAAAGTATTATACAATAATATAGTTAATGATATTTTTTTTAGTAAGCTAGAATTTAATTTCGACATAATTCAGACTTAAAATCTTGTAATAATTAAAATTATAAACATAATAGTATATACCAGATAAGAAGATATCATACATAATTTTAGCCCCAATTCATATCCCATAGAATAACATTCTTTTTCATTGCGTAGTTTTTCTATTTGTTCATTAATAGCTTTCAACTGTTTCTAAGCTAACTGTATTTCCTGTCTATCTTTTTCTAAGTAAGCAGGATCAGCAATAATATTTAGTAATTTTGTAAAGTCCTCTTTCTCTGCTTGTACATTTAGATTATTATGTACTTCTTGTCTTTTTTATAACTTCCTATAACCTCTAATGTAGATACTAACATCTCTACGATTATTTTAGCAAGATTAGTTAATTTATGAATTTTTAACCTATCTTGTGCTATAGTAAGCATAATTAAAGCTGTAATTGCATTATTATCTAAAAATCTTTTACTAATTTCATTATAATATTTGTAATTTAATCTTTGATCCATACCAAGTTTGGCAGCAAGAAAAGCTGCTATATGTCTGTCTATGAAAAAATTTTGATTCTCTTGCTTTTTTTCAATACACATTGATAATTCATATTGGTGTAATATACCCCTCTGTTATGAGAGAACTTTAACACGGTAAATTAGAATTTAATTCATATAAACATCTCTCTATACTAAATCCTATCCCTGTTTTATTAATTGTATATTTGCTCTATTTAAATGCATTAATAAGTACACGTACTTTTATTAGTATAATCTAATTCTATATATTCCATTCCAAATAGAAAGGTTTATAATACGACGTATATTTTTCATATAACGATTACTTTTTTCTGATATTGCGTAAGCATCAATATACCTAAAGAATCTAATGATACTACACAATCCTGTAATCTAATAGGTGCATATTTATCTAATACACATAAAGCTTTAATAATTTCCTCATCTTTATTACCAACATTAGCACCATATATTTTAGGTTTTAAAAGTTTTTCTAACCTTACCACCTGTACGTTTTTGGAAGTCATTTCGAGCCATTTTATATATTTCTTCTTTAATAAAGCTCCTAGACTTATCCCAGTTTTGCTGCATATTATATGTTAGTGCTCTTACATTGAGATAATAATTAGTATTAAACATTATATTATAACTTGAACCTACAACATCATCAGTATCTATAACACTTAATTGTTTTCTACTATACCAATCAATAATTTCTTGAAACTTCCAACACGTTTCAAGATCATCATTTATTAATCCTTTGATCAATGACCTAAGAGACATACCAACAGAGCGTCCTTTAGTATAAATTTTATAAGAACCATATAAAAATCTTTGCTCTAATAGGTCATCTGTTTCCTTAACATTAAAATCTTTTTCTAAAAACAGATATAAACATATTACACCCTATGCAAAAGAATCTATATGCTCTGCACCTTCTCCCTTCGTAATCACGGAATTACATTCTGCACACTCTAAAGATTCATAAATAGCATTCTGTGCAAAGCCAGTATTACTGTATTATTAATACAATCTCCAAGCACAACCTTTTTACTCTCAACAAATATATATTTATTTTGTTGGTTAAGATTACCATGTACTACCCCAAGCTTGTGTAACGATTGTAATATTTTGCATATAGGTATTAATACTATATCCGTAATAAATTTTGTACTAAAAGCACCATGTTCTTTGACATATTAATACAACGTAATCATATTTGGCTTTTCCAATATAACCACAAATTGTTCTATGTTAATTTCTGAAATTTTGACTATTCCATAATATAAAGGAGATATAATGTCTTTTATAAGATAATGTTTTAAACTTTCAATTGCCAACAACCTAATAGGTAAGGTTTATATGCTAATGCATATAAGTTATTACTACTATTAGAAGAGTTATGCTTAACTTATATAAGCCTTACAAAACAGATTACTATCTGGTATAGACTCCGAGCAACAAATTAAATATTCTTCTTTAAGAACATCAACTGTATTACTTTTATCAATATTATGTTTATATATTTATTAATACTATCTTCAATATCAATATTAATTTCTTGTTTTTCAATCATACATATTACTTTTCATCATTATGCCATAAAGGTACTACCTGACTTAAAATATTTATAATTATCTAATATACATAAAATATATTGCTAACTAGTAAAAGAATAAATACAAATTATTATGTTTATTATTAAGAAATTTACTTAATATGACATAAACTCATACTAGGGTCTATAATGCTTGATTTTACGCCTATACAATCTAAAATTGTATGAAAAATATTCATATAACTTATATTTTTATTCCTATTATACCTTAATGCCTCAAATTTTTTAGGGTTACTGTTAATAAAACTATCAGAAGCCCAAATAAATAGAGGTATATGCAATTGCTCAGGAGTCAGCTTTGTACCATGTAAATAAACTCCGTTTTCGCCTAATGATTCACCATGATCAGAAACATAAACGACTATTGCATTTTTATCGTGCATTTTCTTAATCACCTCATAAATGAACTGATCAGTGTAGAGTATTGTATTATCATATGAATTAATTATTTCATTATCAGTACAATGCTCTATTTGCCAATTAAAAAACTTACGTTTACAAATAGGATTAAATTTTTTAAATTCTGGTGTATAACGCCACTCATAATGAAAATGACTTCCTCTTGTATGCAATATAATTAATTGATTGCCTGATTGCAGAAGTTTTTGCTCTAAGAATGGTATGATTTCTAAATCATACACATCATTTTTATCAATATAGTAATGTATTAAAGTTTTATATTTAGCCGCATTAGCAATATTATTAAAACTTATTTCATGGGAAGAATTAGAACCTTGAGTGGCAATCCAACTACTTACAAAGTTTAATTGATTTAATATCTGTATAATAGACGGACCAAAAATAGTATTTGGTTTATATTTACTATAGTTTAAGTATAATAAACAAGGCACTGCATGAAAGGTAAAATTATTACAAGCTTGCATTTTACTAAAACTCACCAAATTAGACATTTTATCTAAATTAGGCGTAGTTTCTCTATTGTAACCATTTATATGAAAATGATCATATCTTGCTGATTCTCCTATAATAATTACTACATTTAGGTTTTGTAGTTCTTGTTCTAAAGATAAATCTTCTACATTGTTATTTATCTTACGATTAGAATCATTATTTATTAGAATACGATACATCCCCTCTAAATAATTATAGGGCAAATAATGCTCTGTAATATCCATACCACCTAAAGTTATAGCAAATATGACAAAAAACATACTAACAAAACTTAATTTAGGATAAGCATCCTCACAATTATCATATTTTATAAATAATGCAATTGCATAAAGAGCAACAATAACTGCAAGTAACACATAAGCCAAAAAGTGTATATTAATAAAATGCAAACATTCTTCTTTATTAGCATATAAAAAAGAGACTACTGTATAATAATTAATACGTACTTGGTAATGATAAACAAAGTACGCTCCTAGAGTACTACAAATAAAAGTAATTAATATTACAATACTATATAAAATTTTATTAAAACTAAAAGCAAAAAAAAATATAAAACTAAATAATATGGAAGCTATATAACGATGAATAAATTCTTTACATGATTGTACAACGTCTACAAATTGGCCTAAGTCCGACATTATCAATTTCATATTAAATAACATCGTATATATTACAGCAGTAATTATTATAATATATATACGCTGATATTTAGATTTCATATTTAAATACGTACCTCAAATTCAGGTTCCATACGTGCTCTAATTTCATCTATTTTTGAAGCATTAATCCTTTAGTCTGTTATAATCCTATTTATCATTTATTTTCCTGTCAAAGACAAATTGCACTTTTTCACTAATTTATACCAATTATCTTGTGTATGTTGCAAAAAGGGATTGAGATTGAGAAGAGACAGTTTATTTAAATTATCTATATT
>JBGCXS010000015.1:0-39685 GCA_048496475.1 Rickettsiales endosymbiont of Dermacentor nuttalli | reverse complement strand
GGACTAGTTTTAGATTGCCTTTATATTTGCTAACAGCTAATTCAGTAGCTTTTAATAGAATCTGAAATGAGGATTCATATGATAAAGATAAGGTACATAGTTGTTTTGTATAGTTTTGGCCATCTGTTTCAATTAATACAGCATCTATGCCATCCATAGATGTACCACTCATTAAACCTATACATTTGAGTATTGTCATAAGTTATTTAACTGCATTTAGTATATCTTGTACCTTAAATATATAAGGATGGTCTTTAGGTAATTGGTTACTGGCTAGCTTAGCAAATTTTTTAGCTTCTTGGGTATCACCGTTAAGCATAGCTGAATGGGCTAATATTGCATTTGCGATGCCAATTTGTCCTTGGCGTCCATAAGCTATGGCAAGAAATTTTAAAACTAGTAAATTGTCATCTTCTTGTTCTATTACTTGTTTGAGATAATTTATAGATTGATTTAAATTACTAAAGTTTTGTATGTTGTCCGTAGAAGCTATTAATGCAACAGCTAAGCCAAGTTTTATACCTAAAGCTTTAGGATGTAATTTATGTGCACTTTCATAATATTTTATGGAATCTTGTATATATCCGTTTTCAAATAATATTTGTCCTGTGAACTCTAAAAAATAAGGATTATTTGGTTCACGTGCAATTAGAGTTTTCATTAAATTAATGGATTTATTTAAATCAAATAGTTTAAATAAAGCAATAGCGCGCGCATAGATATCGTTAGTTTCGTTATTATTAGGAATAGATTTTAGAGTTATGTCTGCAGGTTCTAAAAAAGCTTTTAATTTTTTCATTGAACGTATAAAGTCATTCCTTACAGTAGAAGAAAGAGTAATAGGAGAATAACTTAAATTATTTAGATTATTTTTTATAAAGGCTAGTCTCTCACGGCTAATAGGGTGAGTAAGAGTATATGGATTGATAGAATCATAACTTGCTAATTCTAGTTGTTTAAAATATTTGAGTACCTTAGATAAGCCTTGAGGAGACATTTGCACTTTTTTTAGTAAATTTACTGCTATTTGATCGGCGGTTTCTTCATTTTCACGTGAATGTCTTAGTATCTCACGTTCTCCTATATGTGATGAACCTATAACAGCAGTTGCTACTCCATCGGCATGTCCTCCAGCTACAGCTGCTGCTGTGGCTAGGATTAAACTAGTTATAGTTGTTTTTCTTACTTGAGCTAATTTTTCTTGATTACGTAACAAGTGACCTGCTTTGATATGACCTATTTCATGAGCTATTACTCCTAGGATAGCTTCAGGATTATCAGCAAATGCGAGTAATAATCCTGTATTTAAAAAGATGTTTCTATTATCAGCTACAAAAGCATTAGCGGATTTGTCTTGTACAAGTCTTATGGAAATATTATCAGGGTTCAAATTAGCTGCACGAATAATAGGTGTAGCTAGTTTTTTAAGAGAATTTTCGATCTCATCATCGGTAATTAAAGCAATAGCAAAAACTTTTTGTGTTAAACAAATTAATAAAAAAGTATAATTAATAATTATATAACATAATTTCTTGAGCAATGGCTATTTACCTGGACTTGGACTAAAAAATTGATCAAATTTATCTTTTTTGTTTTTATATTCTTCAGCTTCTGGTAAAGGATCTTTCTTAATATTAATATTAGGCCATTTTGCAGAATATTCTCTATTTATTTCCAACCATTTTATTACATCACCAGTTGTAGCATCTGAAGTAATAGCCTCAATAGGACATTCTGGTTCACATACGCCACAATCTATACATTCATCAGGGTTAATAACTAGCATATTTTCACCTTCATAAAAACAATCTACAGGGCATACTTCTACACAATCTGTATATTTACATTTAACACATGCATCTGTTACAATATAAGTCATTTGATTAAACCTTTTGTATTCTTCTATTATTAGAATTAATTGATAGATAATTATTTAGTAAAACTTTCTATCTCTTTTATAATTTAATACCCTTTTTGTAAACGGATAATTTTTCTGCTTAATAATAAAGCTTTGAGTCTAATAGATGTAACTAGCAGAAAAAAGGATAAATATCCTAAGAACATTAATATTAATGGTATGAGCATAGAATAATGAATATGAAAATTATCAACTCTAAATATTGTTGCAGGTTGGTGAAGTGTATGCCAGAAATTTACTGAGAATTTTATTATAGGTATATTAATGCAACCAACGATGGCAAGGATTGCACAAGGTACAGCACTATTTTCCTTAATCTCAAAATTATAATATAATACTATATAAGATAAGTAGAGGAAAAATAATATTAATACAGAAGTTAATCTAGCGTCCCATACCCACCATGTTTCCCATATAGGTTTTCCCCATAATGCACCTGTAAGGAGAGTAATAAATGTAAAAACTGTACCTATTATCACAACTGATTTTGCTATTAAATCATATAAAATATTACGATATATTAAATATAAGATGCTAGCTAAGGTTAATATAGTATAAACTAACATAGATAACCAAGCAGCTGGTACATGAATATACATTATTTTTACGGCACTACCTTGTTGATAATCATCTGGAGAATTAAATAGAGCATAATATAAGCCTATTGTCATAAATAATATGGTTAAGACAAGTAGCCATTTTATAGATATAGATAACAATTTTATAAGATTACTGGGTTTTAAGGAGTGTATTATAATATTAAACATAAAATACGATTTTAAATTATTTTAAAGCAATTAAAGATAAAAGGCTACCTTCATCATCAGGATTCTGGTTTAATGTATAGCGTCTATAACTCAAAAAATTTTCTTCTTCTGCAAAAGTGTTACGATTGATATTACTAATAATACTAATACCAAGTAATTGCAATTTGTTCGTAACATAACCTAGTAAGTTGAATTTAAAATGGTTAGGTTTTGTGGAATTAATAAAGAAATTGGAATTTGTAATGGACTCATTTATAAAGTTTTTATAAAATTCTGGACCAACTTCATAAGATTCTTGATGTATACATGGACCTATTACTACATGAATATCTTTTAATTTAGCACCCAAGTTTAACATAGTATTGATGGTATTATCAATTACGCTATTTCGTGCACCACG
This sequence comes from Rickettsiales endosymbiont of Dermacentor nuttalli, assembly GCA_048496475.1. Lineage (GTDB taxonomy): Bacteria > Pseudomonadota > Alphaproteobacteria > Rickettsiales > Arcanibacteraceae > Ac37b. The sequence continues at coordinate 36,600 of JBGCXS010000015.1, read as the reverse complement.
CCAACCTACATGTGCTGCTGCTATTATGTTTTGGTTACGATCAGCAAATAATAGAGGGCAGCAATCAGCTGTCATGATAGCAAGTATGATGTTTGTATTAGAAGTAACCATTGCATCAGCTTCTGGTTCTAAACCTGTATCCCAAGGTTGGATAACAATAATTGCTTTATTACTGTGTACTTGTTTTAAAATGCATAAATTATTTGCGGATTGGTTAAGTATAGAAGCAATGATCCGTTTATTGTGATCAATTTCTGGTTTAAGTTTATTATTATCAGTTTTGTTTATATAAATATTAGAATTACCAGGAACATTTCGTGTAAAGAAAGAGTGGGTTATATGAGATAACTTAGAGAATTCTGGAGCTGTGATATTATACATTTTATTTCTCTATAATTTTGTTTAGTAATTCATTGATAGTATTATAAAGTAAGTAAAAATCTTCTTTAGTAGACATACCATGTTCAGCGTTTTTAACTAATTTTACGGTTATATCTTGAGAAGATATAAGTTTTGCTAATTCCAGTGAAAAAGTATATGGTACATCTTTGTCAGCCATACCATGTAATAGGTAAACAGGGCATTTGATATCTAAATGTTTATTTAAAACTAAGTGATTTCTGGCTTCTTCTATCAATTTTAAGGAAATTTCATACTTGTCCTTGCAATAATCTGATGATAGTTTAATTTTGCCATCAGTAATAAGTTGATTTTTTTCTTCAGTGGTTAACGTATCCCATATTAAATTTTCTGTGAAATCAGGAGCTGCAGCAATACATATAATGCCTGCAACTTTTTCAGGTCGCAACATAGAAGCAAGTAAAGCTAGCCACCCTCCCATACTTGATCCAATAAAAATGTGTTTGTCTATTGTAAGGTTATCTATTATAGAAAGACAGTTTTCAAGCCATATACCTATAGTACATTCACTAAAAACACCTGAAGATAATCCATGTCCTAAATAATCGAATTTAATAAAATTATAATCCTTTTTTTGACAATATTCGGCTAAATTCCTAGCTTTTGTACCTTCCATGTTGGAATTAAATCCAGAAAAAAAAATTATTCCTGGTAATTCGTTTTGAGTTTTGGTATTTATTTTGCTATAAGCAATAAAATTATTATTACTAAGTAAAAGTTTTTGAACATTAGAAATTATATTCATTATAAGTCCATAAAAGAAGAAATATGATAAATAAACTAAATAAAGATTCTTATCACAAAACTGGAATTTTGCAAGTCTTGCCAGCATTAACTTCAGGTGGAGTAGAGCGAGGCACTATAGAGATGGCTGAAGCGCTAATTAAAAATGGTTATAGAGCTTATGTGGCTTCTTCCGGGGGGCCTATGATTTCAGCTTTATATCAGATAGGGGCAACACATATAAAATTACCGTTAGAAAGTAAGAATCCTTTCACAATATATAAAAATAGCAAATTGTTAGCATCAATTATTAAGGAATATAATATACAAATTATACATGCAAGATCGAGAGCCCCAGCATGGAGTTCATATTTAGCTTCACGCATGACAGGATGTAAATTTATTACAACTTTTCATGGTGTTTATAAAAGTACAAATTTTATAAAGCGAGCTTATAATGCTGTCATGACAAAAGGGCAATATATTATAGCAGTATCAAATTATATTGATGATCATATTAAAAGAAATTATATAGTTGATGAACAAAATATTGTAGTAATACATAGAGGGGTAGATTTATCGTATTTTGATCCTAAAACAGTAAATGAACATAGAATAATGCAAATGGCTAAAAAATTGAATATCAAATTAGACAAGCCGTTAATTCTATTGCCAGGAAGGATTACGCGGTGGAAGGGGCATTTATATCTCTTACAAGCTTTAAAGAAATTGCCTAGAAATAGTTTTACCTGTATTTTTGTAGGAAGTGATAAGGGACATATTGTATATAGAAAAGAAATACAATCGGTTATAGCAGAATATGGGTTGAATAATGAGGTGGCTATAATAGGGAATCTGCTAGATATGCCAGCATTGTACATGTTAGCAGATATAGTAATTTCAGCTTCAATTGAACCCGAAGCATTTGGTAGGGTGGTGACAGAAGCTCAAGCTATGGGGCGCATGGTTATTGCTACGAATTTAGGTGGAGCTTGTGAAACTGTTGTGAATGAAAAAACAGGTTGGCTTGTGCCACATGATAATGTAGATATATTATCTCAAACCATTGAAAAAGTTTTAAATTTACCTCAAGCTCATAAAGATGTCATTAGTGAAGCGGCGCGTGAACATATTCAAAATAACTTTTCTGTTGAAGTAATGTGTGATAAAACAATTAATCTTTATAAAGATATATTAAAATGCATCTAAAACTACCTATTTCTGCTTTTATTATTGCTAAAAATGAGCAAGATTTTATTGGTATAGCAATTAAAAGTTTAATAAATTGGGTAGATGAGGTTATTGTTATTGATAGTGGGAGTCAAGATAAAACTGTAGAAATCGCTACACAATTAGGGGCTAGAGTTGTATATAATGAATGGTCTGGATATGTAAATCAAAAAATATTCGGTGAATCTTTGTGTAAAAATAAATGGATAATTAATATTGATGCAGATGAGGAATGTTCGGAAGAATTAAGACGAGAAATTATATCATTATTTAATCATAATATATTAAATGCTAATGCATATTATATAAATGTAGTAATGGTACATAGAATTAAAAGGAATTTTTTGTATTATAAACTTGCTCCTAGAAATAAGGTTATCAGGCTTTATAATATTGATATAGCAGGATTTTGTTATGGTGATCTCAATAGCCTATATCGTGACTCAGTAAAATTAAAAGATAAAAGCGTAAGTAAAGTTCTGGAGTTAAAAAATGTAATTTGGCATAGATCTTTTAGATCAGTAAAACAAATGCTAGATAAGATTAATTTTTACACAGATACTCAGGTTGCAGAAGACTTAAAAAAAGGTAGGAAAATAAATACAATTAGAATATTAATAGAATTTTTGATGGGATTTATAAAATTTTATTTCTTGCGAAGATACTTTATTTACGGTATTGATGGTTTTATAGATAGTATAATATATGCATTTTCTAGATTTGTAAGATTAGCTAAATTAAGAGAAATAATTATAAACAATAAATAGTAAGAGTGTTTCACGTGGAACAATTTAATTATGATGTGGTAGTAATAGGAGGGGGACATGCTGGATGTGAAGCTGCTTCTGCTGCTGCGCGTATGGGAGCAGCTACTTTACTTGTAACTTTAAAATATTCTAATCTTGGTGAAATGTCATGTAACCCCGCTATTGGAGGAATAGCAAAGGGAATTATAGTTAAAGAAATCGATGCTTTAGATGGATTAATGGCTAGGGTTATTGATAAAGCTGGAATACATTATAAGATACTAAATCATAGTAAGGGACCAGCAGTAAGGGGGCCAAGAGCGCAAGCAGATAGAAAATTATATCGTGTAGCTATGCAAGAAGAATTATTTAATCAACCTAATCTTATTATTAAAGAAGCATCTGTGGAAGATATTATTTTAGATCAAAGTAAGGTTATAGGTGTAGTATTAGATAATAATGTAGAGATTTTTGCTCAAAAAGTTATATTAACTACTGGTACTTTTTTAAGAGGATTAATTCATATAGGTAATAAAAAAATATCTGCTGGAAGAATAGATGAGCCGCCATCTCAAGGATTATCTTTATTTTTATTGAGGTCAGGATTTAATTTATCTAGATTAAAAACAGGAACTCCACCTAGGTTAGAGGCAAAAACTATTAAATGGCAACAATTAGAAGAGCAAAAAGGTGATAATCCTCCGAAGCCGTTTTCTACTATGACAGATAAAGTTCTTATACCACAAATTAGTTGTTATATGACCCATACAACAGTAATGAGCCATGAAATTATAAGGCAGAATTTGCACAATTCTCCTATGTATTCAGGACAAATTGGAAGTAGAGGCCCTAGATATTGTCCATCTATTGAAGATAAGATAGTACGTTTTAGTAGTAAAGAGCATCACCAAATTTTTTTAGAGCCAGAGGGTTTAGATAATAATACTGTGTACCCAAATGGTATATCGACTTCTTTACCAGAAGAAGTACAACTCGAGTTATTAAAATCTATTCCTGGATTAGAGGAAGCTTTAATGATTAGACCAGGATATGCAATAGAATATGATTTTGTAGATCCCAGAGAATTAAAAGCAACTTTAGAAACTAAACGTGTAAAAGGGTTATATTTAGCTGGTCAAATTAATGGTACTACAGGTTATGAAGAAGCTGCTGGTCAAGGCATAATAGCCGGTATAAATGCTGCAGCATCTTTAGCCAATAAAGGAGATTTTATTTTAGATAGAACAGAAGCATATATAGGTGTAATGATAGATGATTTGATACACTTTGGTACTAGTGAGCCTTATAGAATGTTTACTTCTAGAGCAGAATATAGGTTAACAATGCGTCCGGATAATGCAGATCTTAGACTAACTGATAAAGGAATTGCTATAGGATGTGTTGGGCAAAAAAGACAAAATAAGTTTGCGTGTAAAAAGCAGCAATTAGCTGAAGCTAAAGATAAAATTAGAATGTTATCTATTACACCTAATAAATTAAAAAATTACAATATTAATATTACTCAAGATGGTAGAGTAAGAAATGTATTTGAGGTATTAAGTTATCCTAACATTACTATAGATAACATTATGGATATATGGCCTGAAATATCATTGTTTGCTGAAGATGTTAAGGAACAATTAGAAATCGAAGCAAAATATTTGTCATATATAAAACGCCAAGATGAAGATATAGAACTATTTAAAAAAGAAGAAAATTTACTCATACCTAATAATTTTAATTACAAAGTTATTAAAAGTTTATCTAATGAGGTTGTTGAAAAATTTATAAATTATCAGCCTAAAAATATAGGAGATGCAAGACGTATACCAGGTATTACTCCTGCTGCTATAACTACTTTAATCATATATTTAAGGCAATATGCAATTTAATGATTTTACAGAACGTTGTAGCAAATATGGAATGAATGTTTCACGTGAAACATTCAAACAACTTAGTTTATATGTAAAATTACTTGTCAAATGGGATAATACTATCAATTTAGTTAGTAAAATCACGATAAACGATGTGTGGTTACGTCACATAGTTGATTCTATGCAACTTTTAAAATATATTAATACTCAAAATTCTATCATTATAGACTTTGGAAGTGGTGCAAAATTTCCAGGTATTATATTATCAATATGTGAAATAAGAGAAATACATTTAATAGAAAGTGATATGTGTAAATCGGCGTTTTTATTAGAAGCATCTAAATTAAGTAATCAGAAAATCATTATACATAATACAAGGATAGAGCATTTGCATTATTAAAAAATATGTTAGATATAAGCAAAAATTTTATTGGTTATAATAAAAAATGGTTGTCATTAAAAGGACATAATCTAATAAATGAATTAAAAGAGGCAGAGCAACTATATGATATAGATTATAATTTGTATAGTAGTATTACATTTGGAGATGCATATGTATTACAGATAAATTCTTATAAATCTAAATGAGGAGAACGTAATGAGTCAAGTTATATCTATAGTTAATCAAAAAGGAGGAGTAGGAAAAACTACAACTACAACCAATTTAGCTACAGCATTAGCTGCTGTAGGAAAAAAGACATTAATATTAGATTTTGATCCTCAAGGTAATGCAAGTACTGGTTTGGGTATAATAAAAGAACAAAGAGTTCATACAATTTATGATGTATTAACGAATCAAGTGAGTATAGATGAAGCTATAATTGCAACAGAAATTCCTAAGTTACATATAGTAACGGCAACTGTTGATTTATCAGCGGCAGAAATAGAATTAATAAGTTTAAAACGGAGGGAATTTGTATTAAAAAATAAGTTAGATGAAAGTAAGCAACAATATGATTATATCTTAATAGATTGTCCTCCATCTTTGGGAATTTTAACTTTAAATGCTTTAGTAGCTTCAAAATCTATTATTATACCACTTCAGTGTGAATTTTTTGCTTTAGAAGGGTTAAGTCATTTGTTACAAACAATACAATTAGTGCGGACTCATCTTAATCCAATATTAGATATAAATGGCATAGTTTTGACTATGTATGATAAGCGTAATAAATTGACTGAACAAGTAGAATATGATGTAAGAGAATGTTTAGGTGAAAGTGTGTATCAAACAGTTATTCCACGAAATGTTCGTATTTCAGAAGCTCCATCTCATGGGAAGCCAGCCTTGATTTACGATTTAAAATGTTCTGGAGCGATAGCATATGTACATTTAGCAAAGGAGATTTTAAATAAAGAGCAAGTGATAATAGCAGCTTAAAAAAAAAGAGGAAGTTATGGTAAAAAATAAAGTGTTAGGTAGAGGACTTTCAGCATTAATTAGTGAAAATGTAGATAGTAATGATCATTATCTAGAAGATAATATTGCTATTGAGATGATAATGGCTTCTAAGAGTCAGCCAAGACAAGTTTTTTCAGAAGCGCACATTTTAGAATTAGCTGAATCTATTAAAAATAACGGTGTAATTGTGCCAATAATAGTGAGATTTTCTAAATCCCATAATAAATACGAAATTATAGCAGGAGAACGTAGATGGAGAGCTGCTAAAGTTGTAGGTTTAGCAAAAATTCCCGCGATTATTAGAGAAGTGGAAGATAAACAAGCTTTAGAAATAGCATTAATTGAAAATGTACAAAGACAAGATTTAACAGTTCTTGAAGAAGCAGAAGGATATAAAAAATTAATTGAAGAATTTAATTATACTCAAGAAAAATTATCAGAAATTATTGGTAAAAGTAGAAGTCATATAGCAAATTTATTGAGATTATTAACTTTGCCAGATAATATCAAAGATATGATAAATAAAGGTGAATTATCTATGGGGCATGCTAGAGCTATAATGAGTGCTGAAGATATGAATAGTACAGCTCAAGAAGTAGTAAAAAATAAATTAAATGTACGACAAACTGAATCATTAGTAAAAAAGGAGAGTAAACCTTTAGAAAAAAAATATAACTCAGATCATAATGAAGATATTATTAAACTAGAAGAAACTGTATCTCAAACTTTAGGTATGAAAATTACAATAGAAGATAGCCCAAACGGAGGTAAAGTAACAGTTTATTTTCAAGATTTAACCCAGTTAGATACTATATTACAAAGATTAAGTAACAATGCAATATAACAATATAAAACCTTATAGAACACTATTAATAGATTTGTTTGGAGTAATACATGATGGTAATAGTCTATACCCTGGTATAAAAGAAGTATTAGAGAATTTTAATAATCATAATAGAGAAGTATATTTTTTATCTAATGCTCCTCGTAGATCAAATGTGGTAAAACATATATTAAAGAAACTAGGTATTGAAGATTATTTATATAAAGACGTTATTACTTCAGGAGAATTAGCACATAAGCTCTGTTTAGAGCAGAATCTATTAAAAGGTGATTATTTTTATATAGGTTTAAAACAAGATTCTAATGTATTTGAAGGATTAAAATATGGCGCAGTACAAAATATTTCTCAAGCTAATTGTATAGTGACAACAGGTTTTTTTGATGATTACCAGTTAGATAGTATTATACCATATCTTAAGGAAGCATTAAATAGGCATTTAATAATGTTTTGTTTAAATCCTGATTTAGAGGTTGTAAGACAAAATGGTAAAAAAGAGCAGTGTGCTGGTACAATTGCAGCTGTTTATAGTAAAATGGGCGGACAAATAGTTTATTTTGGTAAACCATATAACGCTATCTATGAATTTGTAGTTAAGGTAGCAAATATCAATAATAAGTCAAAAATATTAGCAATTGGGGATGGTTTGGAAACTGACATTTTAGGAGCAAATAAATTTGGTATAGATTCATTATTGATTGCTGGAGGAATGTTTAAAACAGAATTATTTACAGATGATAAAGTTGATCAAGAAAAATTACAAAGTTTATGTAAAAAATTTAATGTTACACCTTCTTTTGTTGTGCCTTTATTAGCAGATAACAATTGGATAAAATGTATATAATAAGGTATGTTAATATGGATTATTTTTAATAAAATGATATAAAATTCTTGCGATTAGAAGGATTCATTGATATGAATCTTAATAAAATTAATAATAATTAAAGAAGTATAATATGGCAAAAGAAGAAGCAATAGAAACGGAAGGAACAATACTAGAATTATTACCGAATGCAATGTTTAAAGTTAAGATTAGTAATAATTGTATTATTATTGGATATACCTCTGGGAAGATGCGTAAAAACAGAATAAGAATACTAGTAGGAGATACTGTAAAGGTTGCAATTACTCCTTATGATAAAACTAAAGGTAGAATTATTGCTAGAAACAAAGAAATCAGTTAAAATGCTAAGAGACCTAGGAGCTTTGGTTTTGGCGTCTTCATCAGAAGGGCGTTTAAAATTGCTTCGCAGCGTGCAAATTTATCCCGACCATATATTTCATCCAGATATAGATGAAACCCCTCTAAAAAATGAATTGCCGGGAAAACTTGCTATAAGGCTAGCAATTGCTAAATCAGAGAAGGCAAGTTATTACTTTCCTGATGCTTTAATTATTTCGGCTGATACCGTGTCGGCATGTGGTAGAAGAATTTTGCCTAGAGCATTGTCTGATAATGATGTAATAGATTGTTTAAAAATGTTATCAGGAAGAAGACATAGGATTTATAGTGCTGTTTCGGTACTCCGGACTTGTCAGGGGAATATTAAAAAACAGACTTGTAAACTAAGTATGAATATAATTAAATTTAAACAGCTAGAAGAAAGAGAAATTCTAGATTATATTGCAACTAAAGAAGGATTAAATAAAAGAGGTGGTTGTAGTATAGAAGGTATGGCTTCTGCATTTGTTAAGTGGATGAAAGGCACTGTATCTAGTGTAATAGGCTTACCGCTTTATGAAACAACTTCTCTAATTAAGAGTATGCAACATTTGTAATTGGTATAATAGGAAGATAGGTAAAAGAAAGTGGCAGGTCATTCACAGTTTAAAAACATAATGTATAGGAAAAATGCTCAAGATTCAAAGAGAGCTAAGCTATTTACTAAATTAATTCGAGAAATCATTATTGCAGTTAAAGAAGGACAAGCTGATCCCAATTTTAATGCCAGATTACGTAGTGCTATAGCTACAGCTAGATCGTTCAATCTACCTAAAGACAGAATTGAAAATGCTATTAAAAAAGCTACGGTAGGAGAGGGAGATAACTATGAATCAATTCGTTATGAAGGTTATGCTCCCGGGGGAATTGCTATAATAGTAGAAGTATTAAGCGATAATCGTAATAGAACAGCTTCAGAGGTAAGATCAGCATTTACTAAGCATGGTGGAACTCTAGCTGAAACAGGTAGTGTAAGTTTTTTATTTGAACATATTGGTTTGATTATATATTCAGCAAAAATAACAAGTGCAGAAGAAATGTTTGAAACTGCTTTAGAAGTGGGAGCAAATAGTTGTGAGAGTGATGAATTAGTACATAAAATATATTGTGAGCCAGATGCGTTTGGAGTGGTACAAAAAGAACTTTTCAATAAATATGGTGAACCTGAGGTTTCTAAACTAGCTTGGAAGGCTAATTCGTTAATTGATATAGAAGGAGAACAGGCAGAAAAATTGTTGAAATTAGTAGCTGTTTTAGAAGATAATGATGATGTACAAAATGTATATGGTAACTATAATATTTCTGAAGAAATAACAGAAAAAATGGGATTGTGACTTTTATTTTAGGTATAGATCCAGGATTAAATCGTACAGGCTGGGGGCTTATTAATAGTGATGGTCAACATATTAGTTATGTACGAAGTGGTACAATTATGCTTCCTACTTCTTCTGATATAAGTATAAAATTAGAGTTTTTACATAAATCATTGATTTCAGTAATTCAAAATCATAATATAGACGAATGTGCTATTGAGGAAAGTTTTGTAAATAAGAATGCTGCAACATCGTTAAAGCTAGGTTGTGCAAGAGGAGCTATATTATTGACCTTAAGATTAGCTGGTTTAGAAATAAAAGAATATGCAGCTAAATTGATAAAGAAAACAGTAACTGGTGTGGGAAATGCTGAAAAAGAGCAAGTAGCACTTATGGTAAAACATTTATTACCAAAATCGGTTGTAAGTTCAGCTGATGAATCGGATGCTCTGGCAATTGCTATATGTCACTCTTCTTTTAATAGGGTAAGATTATGATAGGTAGACTAACTGGCAATATAGAAAGTATTAACAAAGATAGTATAATAATTGATGTAATGGGAGTAGGGTACGTAGTTTTTTGTTCTAATATAACGCTTAAAAAACTGTCTGGACATGAAGGGAAAGTGAGTTTGATTATAGAAATGCATGTACGTGAAGATCAAATTTCTTTATACGGGTTTTATGATAATAATGAAAAATACTGGTTTGGTGAATTAACAAAAGTGAAAGGTGTTGGTCCTAGACTTGCTCTAACAATTTTAGGTACGTTAACGCCAGAGTCACTTGTGAACGCTATTTTATCACAAGATAAGACAAGTTTTTCTCGTATTAGTGGTGTTGGAACAAAGCTAATTGAAAGAATTTTTACAGAATTAAAAAATCATAAAAATATTATAAATACTATACCAAATTATGAAATAAGCAATGATACTACAAATCACAAATATAATACCCAAACAGATGCAATATCAGCTCTGGTAAATTTAGGATATGCTAGGCATGAAGCTTATCAAGCTACCAATAAATTTATAGTTGGAAATGACAATATTACTACGGTACAGCTTATAAAATTGGCATTAAAAGAGTTATCTAAATGAATACACTAACAAATTCTAATGATTTAGTAAATTATAATACAAGTGAAGAAGAGAAACAGCAAGAAAAGAAATTACGCCCATTAAATTTGAATGATTTTATAGGCCAACAAGCAACTAAAGAAAATTTACAAATATTTATTACAGCAGCAAAAGCAAGAAAAAATGCTTTGGATCATGTATTATTACATGGACCTCCTGGGCTAGGCAAGACTACTATGGCACAAATTATTGCACGAGAAATGGGAAGTAACTTTAAAGGAACAGCTGGCCCATTATTGACAAAATCAGGGGATTTAGCTGCGCTTTTAACAAATTTAGAGCAAGGAGATATATTATTTATTGATGAAATTCATAGATTGCCTACACAAGTAGAAGAAGTATTATATTCCGCCATAGAAGATTTTACTTTAGACTTAATTATAGGAGAGGGGCCTGGTGCACGTAGTGTACGTATAGATATTCCGCCTTTTACCTTAATTGGAGCAACAACAAGGCTGGGGTTGTTAACTAACCCGCTTAGGGATAGATTTGGTATACAACTACGTATGAATTTTTATACCTTTCTTGAATTAGAGCAGGTAATAGCAAGAGGGGCGAATATTTTAGAGGTAAATACCACAGCAGATGGGCAGCATGAAATTGCTAAAAGATCAAGAGGGACACCTCGTATAGCTCTAAGGTTGCTAAGAAGAGTACGTGACATTGTAGAAGTATATAAGGATGGCGTAATTAATGCTAAGAATGCTGAGTTAGCACTACAAAGATTGGAGGTAGATCATTTAGGTTTAGATGTAAATGACAGACGTTATCTGAAATTTATTGCAGAGAATTATGGTATATATCCAGTAGGGCTAGAAACGATAGCAGCAGCGCTTTCTGAACAAAAAGACACAATTTGTGAAACTATAGAACCATATTTAATTCAACAAGGTCTAATTCAGCGTACTCCAAGAGGTAGGGTATTAACTATACAAGCATTTACCCATATGGGCTTAGAGGTACCTGAGGTGAATAGTTAGAAAATGTCTTTTGCATGTATTAAATTAATACGTATAAAATATTTACCTCTACTATTTGTATATTTTGCTAATAGTTTTTGTATATTTAGTCAGATTGCAGAAACTTTTTGGTTCAAAAATGACCTTTTTCTTACAATAGAACAATTAATATCTATTACAATTTGGGTTAACATACCATGGACTACAAAAATATTTTTTGGCCAAATTTTAGATTCAGTTAAAATACTAGGAAGCAGGCGTCATATATATATAATAATAGCAGTTATTATTATGTTAATCGGTAATATAATTACAATATCTGTAGCTAATAAGTGGTCTTTTCTAGACCATTATTTTTCTACTTACCAATTATTAATTATCTCTGGAGTGTTTATACAACTAGGGTTGGTAATACAAGATTTGGTGGCGGATACATTATGTTATGAAGTTGTAGATAAAATAGATGTAAATGGTAATGTGCGTAGTGATATAGATGTAAAGCAGGAGATAGAAGATGTACAAATACTGTCTAGAATATTTGATATTATAGGATCTATATCAGCTACGTTAATTGGTGGAATTATAGCAAGTAATTTTTCTTATAGAGTAATTAGTTATTTTATTCCAATAGCCTCTATAATTAGTGTTTTAGGGGTCTTAATATCGAAAAAAGAACCAGAGGGAGTGCAAGAGCCAATTAATATAAAAGTATTTATTGCGGGTACTGCTTATCTATTTTTTATAGGGTTTATTTCGTTATCTAATTTAAAATATGCTCAAGAACTAATATTCTTAGTAGGGACCACTATAGTAACTATTTCATTAAATATATTATGTAGTCATCTTGAACTTCAGCAAAAAAAAGAAATTTTTGGTGTATTATTAGTATTATTTAGCATGAGAATAATACCAAATTATAATCTAGGAATTGAATGGTGGCAAATTGATATATTAAAAGTTACACCTAAAGATTTTGCTATGTTTAATCAGATCAGTATTATATTAGGGCTAATAGCAGTGATCTTTATTGCTAAGAAAATATTAAGTTATAATTTAATTATAGTTTTATTATGCTTTAATGCTATACATCGTATATTACAGTTACCCATGATAGGCATACATTTTGGACTGGATAAATGGTCTGTAGAAATGCTAGGTGTAGGTCCTAAAGTGTTTGTGTTGTTAGATAAAATTGCTGAAGAACCGTTTAAGAGGTTAGAATTTATTATATTATGTACGGTAATTACTTATTATGCTCCAAAACATAATATAGCAAGTTGGTTTGCTTTATTTATGAGTTTAATGAGCTTATCTTTTGTTTCTGGTAGTAGAATAATTAAGAAGGTTTTATCTCAAGAATATATTATAGAACGAGGATCTTATGAGAATATAAAGGATCTAATGATAACTACCACAGCTATTAATTTTTTACTACCAACCATAATAATCCTAGCTGTATGGTATACAGTACTGTGTGGAAAAAAGCATCGTTATAGTTAAAACTTATAATATTAAATTGATCTATAGCGACCAAATAATATGTAATTACATACTGCAAGTATTACACTAATAAAGCTATATATGAAGGGTACTATTTTAGGTATTAATGAGATTAAGTTATTAAAACTTACAAACAATGCTATCATAGCGATAGAGCATATAGAAGTAATAATAATGCGCTTGCTTTGTCCTCTACGGCTAAAATTACGTGGGTATATGGCAATCAAAGCCATAATAGTTAAGATAATATTTAGTAGAGGCCAAGTTAATCTGTAATGTGCTTCTGCTCTAAGCTTATTCAGCATATATGAATCTTCATTTTCTGAGGGATTAAGAAGTTCGCTCAAGTATCTCTCTTGAGGGTCGCGCCACCTTGTTGTGTAGTTATTAGATTTCAGTTCTAAATTATAGGAAAGATAATCAAAATATAATATATCTAGTTCGTTATGTTTGTTTAGTTCTTGGTGATTACCATTATATAATTCAAACATAATTAAATTATCTTTGGTAATTAACTTAGCTGCTTCTGCCATAATTGTTACAGGTTTATCATTACGTGTATCATAAATAAATATACCATTAAAAGAATTATCTGATTTACGTTCTGCAATATAAATAGTTAAGCCTTTAATTTTATCGTTAAATACTCCATCTTCTAAAAATATAGAGGTGTAATTTTCTTTATAATAGGCTACTTTATTTTTAAAAATATTATAAGATGTAGGAGATATATATAGGGATATACTATAACTTGTAATTAATAAAGCAAGTGCCATAATTAAAGCTGGGGATGATAATGCAAACCTACTGAGTCCTGAGCTACATAATACTATTAATTCTCCGTCCATAATAAGTTTATTATAAATATAAACAACAGATATAAATGTAGCTATGGGTAATACTATCATTAGTAAATAAGGAGTCATCAATACAGAAAGTTGTAAGAAATCTAGGAAATCTATACCATTATTTGTCACTAAGGTTAGATATCGTAATGATTGGCTCATAAAAATAATTGTAGTAAGTGCAAGGCCTATCAATATCACTAAAGAAGTAAGTTCTTTTAAAATGTATTTAACATAAAGCTTCATCTAGATATATTTCACCAAATCAATATTATAGTTTACTGCCTTACAATAGTTTCTTAAAAAAAAGAGGTTTTTTATTCTAGGGTAGTATAGTATATAAAGAAAGCAGTAGTATAATAAGCATAGGTACTATAGTCAAGAAATCTGAAGATATATATTGAAAACATTTGAATTTGCATACGTTATCACTCTTCGCTCTTCTACTAATTGTAGGTTTTACTTATCGCTCCTAATATCAATATTCAACTTTTTTTACTATAGCTTTTTTAAATTTGTACATATCATTTTCGTATATATAAATTCTTATACTACTCATTGTTTGACTTAATCCTAATTAAGCAGATAAAATTAAATTATAGTTTTTGATTATGGATATAATAAAGTAGTCTTCCAATTATTATTAGATTGTCTTGTATATAAAATACGGGTATGCATTCTACCAGTACCTTCGCTCCAAAATTCTATATTTTGTGCTATCAATCTGAATCCAGACCAAAAATCTGGACGTGAAATAATTTTATTTGTGAAAATGGTATTGAAATGTATTGTACGATCTTTTAATTGTTCAATATTATCTAGTTTTTCTGATTGTTTAGAGGCCCATGAATTAAGCTGGAACATACGAGGACGTATACGATAATAATTATCTGCTTCATTTTCAGAAATTAATTCTACATTTCCTTCAATACGTATTTGTTTCTCAAGTATAGGCCAGTATATACATAAAGCAGCGTGAGGATTTTCATGTAATTCTCGACCTTTTCTACTATTTAAATTTGTAAAAAATACAAAACCTCGATCATTGTATTGTTTTAATAGTACTACACGGGCTGAGGGTATACCGGTTTTAGTTGCTGTAGCAAGTATCATCGATTCAGGCCTCATAGCTCCAGCAGTTTCGGCTTGGTGTTTCCATTGTTCGAACAGGGATAACGGATTAGGTTCAAAAAAGTGTGAATTAGACATATTTATATTGCAGACTTAAATAATTATACATTATAATTTTATTGTATATATTTAAAATACTATGTCATTATTATTTTTAAATTATTTTTTGAATGTTATAAAAATGCGCTGGACAAATATTAAAGGGATAGTTGAAGCTTTAGAAGAAAATTATCCAGATGAAAATATAACGAATATAAGTTTTCCTAAGTTACATAAGAGAATTATTTCGTTACTGGATTTTGATGATGATCCATCTACATCTAATGAACAGATATTAGAAGCAATTCAGAAAAGGTGGATCGAACTACGTCAAGATAACGAATAATGGTAGCGGAGGAGGGATTTGAACCCCCGACACATGGATTATGATTCCATCGCTCTAACCATCTGAGCTACTCCGCCACAAAAATCTATAACAAGGGTATAAATTTAGCTGATCAAAATGTCAAGAGTTTACTACAAGAATAGTACAAATTATTCTTTTAAGTATCAAACATTTATTTAAAATGTTTTTTTAATCTGAGAATGTTGTTGCAGCTGGTTCAATAATTTCTAAATGTTTATCTATAATTTTAAGAATAGCCAAATTACGTTCAGTGGTTCCATTACTATTAAACCTAAATAAACCATCTACTCCCATAAATCCATTTCTGTTAGTAAGAGCTGCTTGACTGAAATTTTGTTTATTTGCAAGAGTTGCAGTAAGTGCAAGAGCATCATAGGCTAGTATTGAGAGTCTTGGGGGAATATAACCATATTCAGTACTAAACATATTTTCAAGTAATTCACGTTCTTTATTATAAATACCTGCAAACCAAGCTCCATTTAAGTGTGCTAATGATATAGTATCGTGATCATCCCATTGTCCTGTGCCAAGCAATTGTACTTTATTAATATCTAGTTGATTTTTAGATAGTAGTATCAAAATAGCTTTTAGTTGATTACCACCTTCTGGTATAAATAAAGCTTGTTTATTAATAACCGTATTTTCTTGATTAGTATCAAGGTTATTATTAATGGCTGTAATAATACTTTGTACAGCAATTTCTAATTCTGCTATATTATTGGTATAAAATTCGGTTTTTACTATATTACCGCCATTTGTAATTATAGTATCACGTAAGTTCTGTGCAACGCTACGTCCATAAGGAGTAGCTGGTAATAAAGAATAAAACTGAGTAATGCCCTGATTCATTGTATATTGCATTATTTTTTTAACTTGTGCATCAGAAGAAAATCCGAGTGTAAAAATTCCTTTATTTGCCAGATTAGGGTCATTAGAAAAAGAAATAAGATTTATTTTATTATTAAGAGCTATGTCTTTAACTGCCATAGTAGTGTGTGAAAATATAGGACCAATAATTAGTTTTGCTCCTTTACTTATTGCTTCTCTAGTACGATTTTGTGATATTATATCATCATCAGCTGTATCATATATTACAAGTTTTATGTTTTTATTATTAGTGTTCATCAAGGATAATTCTGCCATTTGGGACATAGTTTGTCCTAGTTTTTGGGATTTTCCTGATAAGGGTAAAAGCAAAGCTATTTTAACTTGCTTGGTTGTATTCACGGTATCTTTAGATTTACTGGTAAGAATAGACGTAGATTTAATAGTTTTTAGTTGGCAAGCAGGAAGTAATATTATACAAACGGCTATAGTAATCTTAATAACATATTTAAACATAACACATCTATCGTATAGTGGGTTATAGAAGTACTTTTATTAACATTAAAATGCTGCTTAATATTATGCAAGGTAAACTTACAGGATTATACGTAGTTGCAACACCTATTGGTAATTATGAGGATATTACGTTACATGCTATACGTATTTTATGTTCAGTAGACTTTATTATATGTGAGGATACCAGAGTTACAGGCAGGTTATTAAATCATCTGAATATTAAGAAATCTATGTTCTGTTATAATGATTATAGTACAGAGCAGGATAGGTTGAAATTTTATAGAAGGCTTTCTGAAGGCTGTAGTGCAGCTCTTGTATCAGATGCAGGCACACCTTTAATATCAGATCCTGGCTATAAACTTATTCAATTTTTAAAGGAAGAAAATATAAAAATCACCACTATACCAGGGCCATCATCTGTTATAGCAGCATTAACTGTTGCAGCTCTACCAACAGATCGATTTTTATTTATGGGTTTTTTACCTAATAGGCAACAAGCAAGACTTGTATATTTAAGAGAGATAAAAGATTTAAAGGTAAGTTTAGTATTTTTTGAATCAGCTAAACGTTTAAATTCTACATTACAAGCAATGTTAGAAATATTTGGAACTGAGCGTAAAGTTAGTGTCTTAAGAGAATTAACAAAAATTTATGAAGAACATATACATGGAACCATAGATGAACTTGTAAGTAAGTATAATAATGCAGAGGTTAAAGGAGAAATTGTAATAGTTATTGGTCCACCTATAGTTTCAATAGTTAAGGATGTTGATGAAATTAATAATCAAGAAATTTTGTTATTGCTAGAAACAAATAGTGTCAAGGATACAGCTACAGAATTATTAAGGAGGTATCCTCATTGTATAAAAAGAGAAGTATATAATAAAACACTATTACTTTCTGGCAGAAAAAAATTATAAAAATATGCTTTATCTGTAGCTATACGAAAAACAATAATCTTAGAGAATTTATGGCTATTTCTGATGAGAAGATATGTGTATTTTTGGAGAATGTTTTGCCAAAATATAGTGTAATATTTGTCAGGTACTATCTGGGGTTGGTGGAGTGTTTTGTAAGGCTTGCTTTAACTCCTTAGAAATCACCTCTATCTCATTGATGTGTTAGAAGTAGTATTAAGGTGTAATGCTTTTTTTAGATCATCAGTAAGTAATGTCATCACTTCTTTAGAAAGAGATTGGTTCTTTTTAAGGGTATTAGAAAGAGTTTCATTTAAAATATCATAAACCATTTGTTCTAGATTAGAGCTCTGTGCTGAATTTTGAGCTAATTTCTGTAATTCGGTTGGTAATATAGTTGAACAAATTTAGTTTCTGTAAGGTCTACATTTTTTAATGATAAATTAGAAAAAGATAGTTTACTTATATCACCTATAATTTTTGTATTATCTAGATATGATGATTTTTAGGATGTTTTTTATTAAAAGCCTTTTTATAGCTGGTAATAAAGTAGTTAATGATTCTACGTCTATAGTAGTGCCGTAAAAGTCTGGTTTACCAATAAGATGTGCATGTTTGAAAGAAGGATTGAATATTTAACTATGCTTAAAGGAAAAATTATTTAAGGTGATATTTTTCAAAATTAAATCCTTCTTAGTTGTATTACTAAAATCTATATTAGGTAATGTTTGATTAGATAGATTAAGTGATCTTAATGTATAAATTAATTTCTTGGTAGTATAAATCAGGATTAGTATGAGTTTTTCTATTTCTGCCGCATGTTTGGTCAATCTTTCAGTAATAAGAGGTATTTTTTCTTCTGAGCTATTAAGGCGAGGTGAATCATTGCGCTCTATAGGTAAAGGAGTAGAGATGTTATTTTCATTTAAGATAGATTGTAAATTAGTTTGTATTTAATGATCTCTATTTTGCTACTCTTTCTAAAGAGCTTAAGGTTAATAAAATTTTTGAATGTCTGTCCTAGTAAGCTTCTAACATTTGCATCTGTAAGTAAGGATATAGTGTGTAGTATAGTCCGTATATAATTACCTTGTACATAATGATTACTAATATTTAGCAACCTCTCGTTGTTGTCTCTGAAGATTGCTTCAATTTGTTTACTAATTAATGTCTAAATATTGATTTAGTGCTCTTTCTTTGCTCGTAGTATTTTCTAACTAAACTTGAAAACTGATTTATGCCACTGAGTAAAAGTTGATTTTTTGTAAATTAGCAATAGAATTTAAGAAGATTTTTGTTCCTTGATGTTTATATTTAAGTATAAAGTTATCAAATTGCTGTTCATTAATGTTAGATATAGAACTGCCATTCTGTAGGTAATCGTTTGATAGTTGTATGCATTTGGTTGTAAAAATCCTGTGTGTTAATTGTAGCAGGTATTTTGCTAAATGTTAGAACTAATTCTTGCTTAATTAGCTTATTAAATATTGAAAAGTTCATTTTTATCTCAATACTAATTGTATTTAGTTCGTCAAGTAAAGAGTTGAACTGGTCATGGCTAAGTTTGGTTTGTTTTAAGTTTTGGAATTGTTCTATGGATAATAAAATATTCTCTGTACCAGGAAATAATGTATTTAATAAAAGGCTAATTGGTATAGTTTCCTTTACAGTTTCAGGATTTATAACAAGTTCACTTAATTTTTCCTTACACTCTAATTATTTTATACAGAATCTGTCATTTCCTGTAATAGTTGTTTTTTGTCTATAGAGTTAATTAGTAGAGAAAAATCTTTTAACAGTTGTCCTTGATTTGTACTAAGTAAGGTCAAAATTTGGTTTGCAATATGCGATTTGGTATCATTTTGTAAACTAATTAGTTTATTTTTATTCTCGAGAAGTTTTTCTAATAGTTGATCTTCCTTACATTGCACTATTTCAAGGTCTATTTTTTGCAGTTGTACTGATAGTTGAGAGATATGAGAAACGTGTAATGTAATGTCTACTAGCTCTTTAATGTTATTTGCTACTGCATGTCCTATAGTATTTGCGAATCCTTTAAGAAGGTTAGGCTCAGAAGAGAGAAAATTGTTTAAAGTGGTTAATGAAATGTTGTTTTAGGCTAGAATATATTTAATGTCTATACCAGATTTAATATAGTTTAAAACTATTGTGGTAAATAATAGGCTAGAAAATTCCTGAGATATATTAGTTTGTAATATAGTATTTTGTATTATAGGTAAAATATGTTCATTAAAAAGTGTATTGGTAAGTCTTGGCATGGTATGGTTTGTAATAGTGTTAATTATTTCTTTGACTTTTTCACTAGAAATAGTAATACTGTGTAAGATATCCGCATGTTTTTTTAATAAAATAAGTTCTTCCTGAATGCTTTGTTGTTCTGAGATTAATAATTCTTTGGATATTGGATTAGGATTGTTATCCTCAATAGAACTTAATAAGCTTGTATTATATATTTCTAATGTTTGAATTTCAGGTACTATATCATTCTGTAGAGTTTTTAGTGGTACTAGTAAAGTGTCACGTTGTATATTAGTATTAGTTATCAAGCTCTTTACTTATATAATTGTAGACTTAGATAGGTTAGCATATTACCAGTTGCCATATATATTTGTTTTCTTTCAATTGAAGAAGTGTTATGTAGAAAAGTTGTTGCTGTGCTAAGAACAGGGGCTAAATTATTAATAAAAAAGTCAGCAGGGACATTTGCAAGTAATTGGACTAACACATAAGCTATGGCATCGTATACTTGCTGATCTCATTATGATTTGGTAGATTACTAGCCAATTGATAATTGCTTAGCATATAGATGTTTATTCTCTAAGAATCCTTGTACAAAATTAGAAATAATTTGTGCTAAATTACGCTGTATAGTTGGATCAGATAAAAATTGTTCTATGCTTTGTTCAAAGTTATCCTATCTATTAGGAGTAAAAAAGCATATTCTTTTATACTATACCTACTAAACTTATTAATTTACTCATATTGACATTGTCTATGTCAGTGATTTGCTCTAAAGATGTTACGGAGAGTAGCCTTATTTTCCAAGTCGTTAGTTAGTACTAATTTTAGGGCAGAATATTAAGATTGTGAGCTGTGTTTCATTAAGTAGTAAATTATGAATAATTTTAGGTAGTATTCTATAACATTTGTAAGAAGAGCTAGTTCTACATTTAAAAAACTATGCAAGTTTTGTGCTATTTTTAATTCTGGATTTCCAACGATAGCATTAATTACTTCCACTAATTTGTTTTCATAAGTTGTAATAAACGTATCTAATTTATCTGTAATGCTAGAGTTTATTATGGCTGTAGGGTCTATAGTATTAAAATCTTGTATAGAAACTCTTGTTTAGTTTTTAGATCATTAGTTTTTAATATATCTGTAGCATAAGAGATAGTAGGGATTTGATCAGAATTAACTAATAAATTATGTGTAATATCAGTAATAATAGAGGTACCAGATTTTTATTAAGGTTTCGGTGTTAATGTCATGTTTAAGTAAAATATTTACAATCGGAGCATTTAACTGTTTATTTTTACTATCTGTACCATATTGTGTTTGTAATTTTTGTAGGTCTTTTTTAAGAGTAGGTAAGTTTTTAATATCCGCTTAATGTTTATGCATTTGCTATGTAATTTACCTAAATTTTCTTCTGTACCTGCGCCATTAATGTAGATATAGCCATCTGAGTTAGTAGTTTTTCTAATGCTAAAGTTATATTAGTTTGTTCAGAAGTTAAATATTCTTTAAGAGTTTGGTTATTTTTAAGTAACTGTAAGAAAATGGTGGTTTATTAGGGTTGTAGTTTTCAACAGGATTTTCAAAGAATGTTAGTATTTTATTCATATCCTTCTGTAAAGCAGGTGCAGATTTTAGAACATTAAACATTAGTTTTGGGGTAAGTATTGTCCAAACTATATTTAATATTGAGGGTGGGGTTTTATCTACAGACTTGGGAGTAGAAAATTTTACAGATTCTTTGTTGAGTCTATTAGTAAATATAGAAACAAGCTTAAGTAGATCCTCTGTCTTAGAAGCAAATTTTTGTATTTGAGGAGGAGTATTATTTTTAGGATTAGATTTGCTACGCATGTTTTTCCCATATAATCTACTTTGGTGTTAATATACTAATGTTAAATAATTATTAAATACGGTTATAATTTCTATTAGAGGTATTATTTGGCTTATAAGCTCAGATGTAAATATGTAGTAATTCAGCTTTGTGAGTTTGTTTCCAAGAAAAATCATGGTTTTCTTGCCCAAAATAACCATACACAGCAGTTTTTTTATATATAGGTTTATATAAATTAAGAGTTTCTATAAATGGCCTTAGGAATGATATCTACAAGATATTTATCTATGATTTTGCCTGTACCAAAGGTTTCGACATAAATTGGTGCTGGTATAAGTACAGGAGTTTCATTGGTAGCATAACTAAAAACTATACCCTGGTCTGCTACTCCTATTTTAGGATTAGTTTGACGTACACCTTGTGCAAAATCTGGAGATTTTTTACCTATAGCAGTGATGACAACACATGAATCTGCATCGAAGCCTATGTCATCACGTACTATTTTATCTATATCTACCCAGCTAGGACAAATTGAGTTACAAGTAATATTAAGTTTTGCATTTTCAAGAGCAACTACTTTAGTTGAGCCAATTAAGCCATGTTTTGCAGCTACATAAGCAGCTTTACCAGTTGAAGCAACTAATCCAGTGTAGAGGCAATGTTAATTATTCTACCTGAATTTTGTTTTTGCATTTGGGGTAATGTGTGTTTATAGTATGAAAGCTTGACGAAAGTGGAGTCAGTAACTATAGCAGTTTTATTTTTTAACATGATTACGTCCCTTATTAAGCTTGTAATAAATTAATATTAATGATAATATGGATCTATTAATTAACAGCTAATAAATTATTCAAAATATGCTCCAATATATTCCCTCAATTGCTTTAGTATTTCTCGGATTATGGGTCATAATATTTTTTATGGCTTTACCAATAGGAGTTAAAGTGTCTGAACAGCCTGAATTAGGGCATGCAGATAGTGCTCCTGAAGATTCTAAATTATGGATAAAAACTCTTTTTACAACATTGCTTGCAGCTTTATTTACAGGCATATTTGTGTGGTGGCGATGTTTTCGTTAAATAATACTTGATGAAAGTTAGTACTCTGTAGGCTATAAAGCAAGTAGTTATAATATGTGTCCAACCTTTTATACATTAAGCTTATTTCTAAAAGCAGACTGTAATAACATTATTCTTACTCTTTCATTTACCTGTTTAATAATCAATGATTTTGTAATGTGTAATCATTAAAACTTTATTCTTAGAATTTATTGTTATTCTTTAATCACAAATAATTTACATTAATAAATACCTTTATTAAAGCAAACTTAATTACTAAATATAGATAAAATAAAGAACTATTTATTAAGAATATCTCTATTATTAGAATGTTTAGTATTATCATCTGTACAACCGTATTTTCTGGTACTACCCAAAAAATAAACGTTGTGGCTATAGATGCCAAAACTCAAAACAGCCTTTACAAGTTGTATCTTGCTATATCACTGACGGTATAGGAGCACATTTGTCTATATGGCAATCCTGGATCTGTAGTTATAGAACAAGTAGTGCTACAGCTCCTAGATGTACCAAAGATGGGTATACCCAGAAAAGTTTTGGTGTAAGGAATAGTTTTAATGATGTAACTATTGTTAATGTACTAATTCTGGCCTAGCTTCTTAGTAGATACTGCAACTGGTGTTATGAATAAGACTCCTTCATATATGACTGTCCTTATGGAACATAATTGGGAGTTTTTATAATATTAAAGTCTATTGATGCAAATCAATAGACTTCAAATTAATATATTATTTATCTTTTGCCTAGAAAATTACGTACAATTTGTCTATTTTGCTAAAAAAGCTACAAAACTATACATTTCAATAGAGATATGTTTGTAAATAATCTTTACATATATTTATTAGTTAATAAAATATATGTATTTTTATTAATAATTCTTTATGCTGAAATGGTAAATAAATGTTAATGATTATTGATATTAAAGATAGTAAGAAACACCAATCCTATTACTCCGGAAAATTTATTGGATCCTAAAAGCCATATTTATTCTTTATACTTAGGACGTTAAAGCAGAAACACTTGTAGATAAATTATGGTCTTTAACTCCTTCTTTTAAAGAATTAGAAGTATTTTTTGAATCTTTATATAATATATATAATGAATTTCCTGATACAAATTCAAGAGTTATGGCTTAGGAGATAAATTATTAGAGAACCAGTATAATCGTTTATTAGCAAGTTATTTTAAACATGATAATGCAAAAAATTATTCCATTTAATGGAATTGTGATGCTGATTCTATTACGAATAGTGGAGAATTAAGAAAAAGAGGTCATTAATTTTTATAATTGCGCTCCAAAAGAAGTAAAACAATCAGTAGATATTGCTATAAATTCCTATGCAGATACACAAAAAGCTATTTATATTTTATATGAACCAAATATGCAGCTTCCTAATACGCATGGTAATAAATCTGCAGCCTATGTACGGCATTGATAAAATATAATTATAAACGGCTATAAGGAGTTAAATACGCAATTTTTTGCTACTTTAGTACATGAAACTAAACCATAGAACTCATTATGCTCTATATAACATTATGTACTTCCTTATAATACTAAGGAAGGAAAAAAAGATTATCTTCAAGCTATGTCAGAGCGTGTATCTGTTTTTTTTACTCAAAATAAAAAATTTATACCTAATGTTCATTCAGTTAAAACTAGTATATATTAAGATTATTATTTTGATATTCAAGGAAGTTTCAAGTTATATTAGAGTATATAAAACTGCTTATATTAAGAGCATTCTAACGAGTATAATCATAGTCAAGATATTATTATCAGCATTTATATAATGATGGTCCTGTTGCTAATATATTTTATTTCAGAAGCTGTAAAAGAGGGTTCCATATTAGAAGAAATGTTACCTTATTATGATTCACAAGCCAATTCTCATCTAGTTCTATCTTTTTTGATAGTTTATATAATTTTGGTTCACACGACTTTATCAAATGTGAAGATAGTTCACAAAGTATTAAAGTATTATAAATAAAGCATATAACCTTGCTACTGATTTATTAGAATCAGTTACTCAATTAACTTGACATAACATATATAGCTTTTTCACTTGTAATATGGAGGTCGTTACTCGATTATTTATGTACTAATTGTACACTTCGTTCCTATCACTATTACAAGTTAATTTGCTATACATGCTCAAATGGCTACGCTACAATGGTATTTTAGGAAATTGAGTTATATTAATAATGGTTTTGGTACCAGTAAAATTCTCTGTAATGGCTAGAAGTGGTTTATTTAAGTTTTCTCCTATAACAGGATATTGCCACTCTGGCCATAGCTGAACTAAAGGTATTAAAAAAAAGTCTCTATTTAAAAGATCAGTGTGTGGTATAATAAGTGATAATTCACCGTGCAATATATTGATGCATTGATTTTCATATACTAATATATCAATATCTATTTCTCTTGGTGCCCATTTTAACCTTTTTTTACGTCCTAATATTGATTCTGTGACTTTGATTTTTTGTATTAATTCAAGAGATGTATAATTAGTTTCACCTTTTATTACAATATTATAGAAAGTTCTATTTTTCCAACTACCTGGAGTATTTTCAGGTACTAGCGGTGTAGTTTCATATAAAGAGGAAATAGTAATATTAGATATAATACCTACATCCAGTAAAGACCTAATGGCCATAATTAAATTTTCTAATCTATTACCAAGATTTGTACCAAGACCAAGGGCTATCTTAATCATGGTAAGTAAAACTTACTGCTCCTAAAAGATCTTTCATTGAGGTTGGGTATTTATCCACTTTCAACCAAATTCTAATATTAGGGTCATTTATAAAATTCTTAACGACCTTATATAGTTGATAAGTTAAACATTCTATCAACTTAAATTCTTTACCAATACAAAATTCTTTTATAGTTTGCGACAATCTATCATAACAAATTGCATCTTCTATATTATCACTCAAACACGCCTTAGGTGTTTCTGTAGATATTAATTTTAACGATAAATAAATCTCCTGAGAGTTAACATGTTCATTATCACTTACCCCTAGATGGACTTTTATTGATAATTTATCAAAAGAAAGAGTAGTATTATTTGAATTGTTCATAAAAAAATTGTCTGAATTTACCATTTTATTAAACTTACTCCCCAAGTTAAACCTGCACCAATTGCAACTAATAATACTAAGTTGCCTTTATTTATACGGTGACTAGATAACGCATGATTTAATGCCAGCGGAATGGAAGCAGCAGAGGTATTCGCATGTTCTGATACAGTTGTAATTACCTTATCTAAAGGAAAAGAAAGCTTAGTAGCCAAAGATTCAATAATTCTAATATTAGCTTGATGTGGAATTAATAAATCTATATTTTCTACAGATAAGTTTTCTTCAGATAAAATATTTAAAATAGAATCCGCCATTTTTGTAACGGCATGTTTAAAAACTTCCCTTCCAAGCATTCTTATTTTGCCAGATTCTCCTGTAGAAGCAACTCCTCCATCAGTGTACAATATATCGTTATAGGTGCCATCAGAATAAAGTTTTGTACTTATTATACCACCAGAATCATCTAAGTCATTGGCTGATAATACTACAGCTCCTGCACCATCTCCAAATAATACACATGTAGAACGATCTTGCCAATCTAGGAGACTAGACATAGTTTCTGCACCAACTACTAATGCATTCCGAGCCTGCAATGTTTTTATCATAGAATCTGCTACAGAAAGAGCATAAATAAACCCTGCACAAACAGCTTGTATATCAAAAGCTGCGCCATGCCTTATACCAAGGGCTGCTTGTAATTTAGTAGCCGTAGAAGGAAATGTGTTATCAGGCGTTGTAGTAGCTACTATAATTAAATCTATCTCCTCTAGCAAGAGCCCACTAGTATTTATAGCTTGTTTTGCTGCATTTAATGCTAAATCTGAAGTTAGCTCACCTTTAGAAACTAAATGCCTTTTCTTTATACCAGTCCTTTCGGTAATCCAAATATCATTTGTATCTACAATCTTAGATAATTCGTCATTAGTTACTAATTTATTAGGTAAATATGAACCTGAACCAGTAATAATGGATTTTATTTTGTTTTGCATCATTTTTAAATAGTAATAAATTCTTGAGAACTGTTAATTTCACGGCTAATTCTGGCATTTATATCATGCATCACTAATTCTATTGCAACAGAAATAGCATTAGAAAATGCTAGATCGTCAGCTGAACCATGGCTTTTTACAACAATACCATTAAGCCCTAAAAACATAGCACCATTGTATAATCTATGATCTAGTCTTTTTAATGCTTTTCTTAAAGATGGTGCAGAGAGCAATCCGCCTAATTTTGCTATAAATGAACTCTCAAAAGCTTTTTTAAAAAAATATTTACAAGCTTCTGCAGTGCCTTCTGCTGTTTTTAAAGCAATATTACCAGAAAAACCATCGGTAACGATTACATCTGCAGTACCTTCTGCTATGTCATTTCCTTCTATATAACCTATAAAGTTTATTGGTATATTTTCTGCTTTCAGCATTGCACTAGCAGTTTTTACTACTTCATTACCTTTCACATCTTCTGAGCCTATGTTAAGCAAACCTATAGTAGGATTAGATAATCCTAACACAACTTTGGCAAAAGCATCGCCCATAAAAGCAAACTGAAATAAATTTTCAGCTGAACATTCTGCGTTAGCACCTAAATCTAACATTACAGATTTATTACGTACTGTAGGAAGTAAAGTAGCTATAGCAGGTCTATCAATTTGAGGTAAAGTTCTTAATGCTAGTTTTGAAATTGCCATCAAAGCTCCTGTATTACCAGAGGAAACCACAGCATCAGCTACACCTTCTTTAACAGCATTTATAGCTTGCCACATGCTAGTACTTTTTCCATTACGCACAGCAAAAGAAGGCTTTGTCTCAGCAGAAACTATTTGGTCCGTATGTACAATATCACAATTTGACTTTAATTTTGTGAACTTATATAATTCTGCATCAAGTTCTTTTTTATTCCCATATAGTATAAACTTAACGCTAGGCTTGTTGGATAACAATATACTGTTAGCTCCTGCCAAAACTGCCCTGGGAGCTTTTTCACCTCCCATAGCATCTAAAGCAATTACAGGTTCTTTCTTAAGCATATTTTCCATATCTTATTTAAAATCTATGCTTCTTTTGTCACTAAAACTTGACGTTTATTGTAATACCCATCTGTTAATGATAGATGATGTTGTAGTTTATATTCACCAGTTGTAGCATCTACTACAACATTTACTTTTTCAATACCTAAATGTGCTCTACGCATTTTGCTTCTTGATTTCGAAGTTTTTTTCTTAGGAACAGCCATGTTTAAAATCCTTATTTTTAAGAATACATACTAAATTGTTTACTTATTACTAGAAATACATTATAAATTCCACAGTATTTATCTTGTATAATCTAGTTGAAAAAGATGTTTAACCTATTTTTTATATTAAGTCAAATTAGAGAAAAATTATTATTAGTATTTGTATTAGTAATAATGTTAAGTGCATGTACAAAAAATGTATTAGTACATGGTTTTATCTTTAAATCCCAAGATTTGGATAAAATACATAAAAATACCACTACTCAAAACGAAGTCTTGCAAATACTAGGTACTCCTACTACTACTTCAGAGTTTAGTAATAATACATGGTATTATTTATCTTCTAAATATGAGCGAATTGCTTTCTTTAAACCTAAAATTATTGAAAAACGTGTATTATCATTAAAGTTTAATAATAACATTGTAGAAGATATAAATGAATATATCTTAGATAAAGATGATTTATTCGTATTTTCTCATGAGAGAACTAGTGTTGCAGGAGATGACACAAGGATATTCAAGCAATTTATAGAAAACATAGGACGCTTTAATAAAAAATCTTCAGTTAATAAAGGAAGGTTATGATAGAACATACAAATAACAATTGGTATGGAACTACTATTTTATCTGTACGTAAAGATGGTAAAGTAGTAATTGCTGCAGATGGGCAAGTTTCCATTGGGCATACAGTAGTCAAATCCTCTGCTAATAAATTACGTAAATTAGCAAATGGTACAATACTAGCTGGATTTGCTGGCGCTACTGCAGATGCTTTAACTTTGTTTGAAAGGTTAGAAGCAAAACTAGAGAAGCATCCTGGCCAATTAACTAGAGTATGCGTAGAATTGGCTAAAGATTGGCGTACAGATAAATACTTACGTAAATTAGAAGCAATGATGATAGTTGTAGATAAAAATGTATCTTTAATTCTGACTGGTAATGGTGATGTATTAGAACCAGAACGTGGAGTTACTGCTATTGGTTCTGGAGGCAATTATGCACTTGCAGCTGCGCGTGCATTAATAGATATCAAAGCTATGACAGCAGAAAAAATAGTAAATCGTGCTATGAATGTAGCTGCAGAAATATGTGTTTATACTAACAATAATATCACTATAGAGACAATAGGATAAGATAAAAATGAGTATTGATTCTAATCATTTAACCCCTAAAAAAATAGTAACCGAACTTAATCGTTTTATAATAGGTCAATTACCAGCTAAAAAAGCTGTTGCTATTGCATTACGTAATCGTTGGCGCCGTAAACAAGTTGATGAACGACTACGTGATGAAATTGTACCTAAAAATATTTTGATGATAGGGCCGACAGGGGTAGGTAAAACAGAAATAGCTAGAAGACTAGCAAAACTTGCAAATGCTCCTTTTATTAAAATAGAGGCAACAAAATTTACAGAAGTAGGATATGTTGGTAGAGACGTTGATTCTATCATCAGAGATTTAGCAGAGGTATCTATAAATATCATACGTCAAAAATTACGAAAAGAAGTTACTGAAAAAGCAAAAAATAGTACTGAAGAGAGAATACTTAATAGTTTAGTAGGCGAAACAGCAAGTATAGAAACTAGAGAAAAATTTAAAACTTTACTACAAGCTGGAAAATTGCAAGATAAAGAAATAGAAATAGAAGTCAAAGAATCTTCACAATCTATGCCTACATTTGATATACCTGGTATGCCAGGAGGGCAAATGGGAGTAATCAATGTAGGGGAAATGCTTAGTAAAACTCTAGGTTTAGGTGGACGTACTAAAACCAAAAAAATGACCGTGGTGGAAGCTTATGAAGTTTTAATTGCTGAAGAAAGTGATAAATTGCTTGATGAAGATAAAATTATAAACCAGGCCATTAATATGGTAGAAAATGAAGGTATAGTATTTATTGATGAAATAGACAAAATTGTAGCTAGATATGAAGCTAAAGGTGGTGAAGTAAGTAGAGAAGGTGTACAAAGAGATTTACTTCCACTGATCGAAGGCACTACTGTCTCTACAAAATACGGTCCTATTAAAACTGACTATGTCTTGTTTATTGCATCAGGTGCTTTTCATATGGCAAAACCTTCTGATTTACTTCCAGAATTACAAGGTAGACTACCTATTAGAGTGGAATTAAAAGCCTTAACGCAAGAAGACATGGTAAATATTTTGAAAGAGCCTGAAACCAGCTTACTTAAACAGTATGAAGCTTTACTTGCAACTGAAAATGTGCAATTACAATTTACAGATGATGGAATCAATGAATTAGCTCGTATTGCGACTATAGTAAATCAAGATGTAGAAAATATAGGTGCTAGAAGATTGCATACTATTCTAGAAAAATTACTAGATGAAATAAGTTTTAGTGCAAGTGAAGAATCTGGTACAAAAATAGTGATAAATGAAAAATATGTAAAAAATAAATTAGATAATATTATACAGTATTCAGATCTATCGAAGTTTATTTTATAATTAATAAAGGTGTTTAGCTAAATATGTTAGAATAGCCTATAATTTATACTAGTTTAAACCATGTGTAAAAATTCCTCTTTTGAGAAAGTGTTTTATTGTTAATGTAAATTAAGGTTGTCAACTTTTAGCTTCTAGATTTATTTATTTTTAAGGAAAGTTTGCACGGAAGTTCTTTCACAGCATATTTTTTCTTGAAGAGTACGTTCATTATTATAATACATTAGCCAATCATCTAAATCATTTCATGAAAACCTTTGTAAATATCATTGGTTTTAGGAGTATGAGGTTCGCTTTTCGTATGCTCTTCAAAGAAAG
The DNA here is from genome assembly GCA_048496475.1 of Rickettsiales endosymbiont of Dermacentor nuttalli. Taxonomy (GTDB): domain Bacteria; phylum Pseudomonadota; class Alphaproteobacteria; order Rickettsiales; family Arcanibacteraceae; genus Ac37b. The sequence continues at coordinate 5,323 of JBGCXS010000015.1, read as the reverse complement.
TAACTACTCGATTATTATAAGCAAATTAGAAGAAGTATAGGTTTTTGTCGTATATAATTTAGAATTTAGGCATTTTCGTCATGAGACATTAGCCCACATTATAAATGATTTTAAGATGAGGGCAACTTGAAAAGATTTCTAGTTCTTGTAAGATCTGCTAGAAGTTCCTTTCCATCTTTTAAATTCAAGAAAAGTATTTTCTATAACATGTTATATATAACCATCTATAATTCTCTGAATTATACGTTTTTTTCTTGAAGTTATGCTACTTTATTAGCAACTGACTTTACAATACGATTTGTATTATATGTTTTATCGGCCAATAATTATACCTGCTTTTGTTTTCTAGTTAGCTTACAAAATTCCAAACAATAATCCTGACCAGGATATTATATGCTGCACTTAAATATAGAAAAACCCTAGTATATATTTGGTTATGTTTCAAAAACATTTAAAAAATTATAATAAACGTACAAACAAATAAACTTACAATACTCTAACCCTATTAATTTAAGGTATCCAGGAGATTTCCAAATATTATTTGGTCTTATATTGTATGGTAAAACGGGATTGCAAATTATACTCTTCTTATCAAGAATTTTTGTAAATTCTAAATTAGCTCTAGCTATATGATAGCTCGATGTAACTAACCTTATAGTTTTTAGGTTATTATCTTTCATCCACTGAATGGTTTCTAGTACATTACCTTTAGTATTAGTTGCATTATAACCTAAAGTAATTTTATCGCTCAATAACTTAACTTTTTCATAGTTATTTATAGGGATTTCTTCTAGCTTAGTTTGATAACCTACCCCAGTTATCAACAATTTTCTAGCTTTGTTAGCTTCAAGCAACGCAATACCTTCATCAATTCTACCCTTTCCTCCTGTTAATACTACTATGGCATCTGTAATAGTAGTACTATCTTCAGTACTTAAAGGCATATTATAGATAAAATATATAAATCCTACAATCCATATACTTATCAAAATTAATAAAATAAATGAAATAGTTTTTATGTACCTAATCATAATTAAAAATTTTGCTAAATTCATTTTGTAATATTTGATCAATTTGAGATAATTCATAATTTAATCCCAGTTCCTTCATTGAAGTAACGCCATAATCTTTTATACCACAAGGAACTATAGAATTAAAATAACTCATTTCTGGATTAATATTTAAGGCTATACCATGATAAGTTACCCACTTACTAACTCTTACTCCTATAGCTGCAATTTTTTCTTCTTGGCCAGCATGATTTTTTACCCAAATTCCTACCCTATTTGATCTTCTTTCTCCTTTAATACCCAAATGCTGTAAACTATTTATTAACCACTGTTCTAGATTTTTAATATATTCTTTTAGATCTGGAGCTTTATCTTTGGCCCTTTTTTTTAAATTTAGCATAACATATGCTATTCTCTGCCCTGGGCCATGATAGGTATATTGTCCTCCTCGACCTGTATTCATAACAGGCAATATATGGGGATTTAACAAATCATTGTGATTGGCAGAAGTACCCGCAGTGTATACTGGATAATGTTCAAGTAACCATACCATTTCTTGAGCTATACCATCTTGTATCTCTTTTACTCTAACTTCCATCTTATGCAAAGCTTGTTCATATAAGATGGGTTTAGAAGATATATTCCATTCTACGATATTACTCATATTCACAATTCTAGATCACAATATTAATATAACGTTACGTTGGTAATGGTTATTTACAATTTAATTCTTTGTTTAATTGTAAAGTCTTATTTTTTATATCTATTGGTTTACTAGGAAAATCTTTTATCAACTTGCTTAATATTAAACAAGCATCTTTAGTTTTTTGTAAATGCTGAAGAGAAATTGATAACTTTAACATACTATCCATAACTTTCTCTCCTTTTGGAGCAAGCTTATAATTGTGCAAAAAATTTATAGAGGCATTTTCAAAATCTTTGTTAAAAAAATAAATTTCACCCAGCCAATAATAGGCTTCAGGAGTTAAATCAGTATGGGGATGATTCTTAATAAATTGCTTAAAGTACATAATGGCTTCACCTTTTCTGGCAGTTTTTAATAATGTAAAAGCTTTTTTAAAGTCATCTTCCATACTATCATCAAATGAATTTTTGCTACTCTGTATATTTTCTATAACCTTAACACTTATGGTGCCTAAACTGTTATTTTGACTTCCGTCTGTAATTTCTCTTTTAGTTTCTGGAGAAGCTTTTTGTTCTAAATTGGCATTATTTACTACATTATGTCCAAGTTTTTTAGCTAAAATATCAATATTATGGTCGAGTTGTTCAATTTGCCCTACTAGCTCTCTTATACGTTCTTCTACAATATCTATTCGATTTTCAATTGAAGCAGCATTATTATAGTTTATATCCTGTCCTACCGTTTTACTATTACTTTTGCTATAAAACTGCTTTTGTAATGCTGTAAGACCACGTTCTAACCTATCTATTCTATCCATTAGTATATTTTCATACTGATCTTCATAATTATATGCCATTACATATGTTGTAAGCAGAAATGCCATAATATATAATACTATCTTAGCAAAGATAACTCTAAACATTTTAAACAATTGATTTAGATTACTAACAAAAGTTGTATTATAATTATTTTTTTATAAATTGTCAGCTTACTATTTGAAGACTTAGCAATATTTTTAAGATTATCCAATTTTTTTAACTATAATTATATATTTTTATTGTATTAACAGTTAAATATTATAAATTTCTTTATAGGTGAAAAATAATACTGTAATTTAAGACAAAAATTTTTATAAGGTTATCTATGTCTAAAAGAAATTTATTAATAATAATGATTATATGGCTTTGTATTATTAACCATGTTAATGCAGCTTCACGAATAGATATAACACGAGGCGTAAGAGAACCATTACCTATTGCTATAACTGATTTACATGGAACCTCAGAAGCAGAAAAAGATTTGGGACACCAAATTTCTAGTGTAATCGAAAATGATTTAGAAAGTAGTGGTTTATTTAAAGCTATTGATAAACTAGCGTTTATAGAACAATCTTTATATCTTAATGATATACCCTACTTTACATCCTGGAGGCAGATTAATGCTGCTTCTTTGGTAGTGGGTGATGTAAAAATTAGCTCTGAGGGCTCTATTAAAGTAGAATTTAAATTGTGGGATACTTATTCTGAGATACAGATAGCTGGTAAATCGTATTCTCTAAATGAGAATTTATGGCGTAGAGTTGCACATAAAATAGCAGATGAAATATATCAGCGTCTGACAGGAGATACAGGGTATTTTGATACTCGTATTGCTTATATTTCTGAAACAGGACCTGGACTCAAACGAATAAAACGTTTGGCAATTATGGATCAAGATGGTGCCAATAATGAATTCTTAACAAAAGGTAACTATTTGGTGTTAACCCCAAGATTTTCACCTTCAGGTCAACAACTATTATATCTATCTTATGAAAATAGAAATCCAAATGTTTATTTAATGGATATCAGAAGTAAACGTAGTATATTACTGGGAAAATTTCTAGGTATGACTCTTGCGCCTAGATTTTCACCAGATGGTAAAAAGATAGTAATGTCGGTATCATATAATGGTAACACAGATATATATTTGCTAGATCTTACTACCTCACAATCGTTTCAGCTCACAGATGATCGTGCAATTGATGTATCTCCCTCTTTTTCACCTGATAGTAACCAAATCGTCTTTGCATCAGATAGAGGGGGCAGACCACAACTATATGTTATGAATTCTAATGGTGGTAATGTACAAAGAATTAGCTTTGGCGAAGGAAGTTACACTACCCCCATATGGTCACCTCGTGGTGATATGATAGCTTTCACCAAAAAATTCTCAGGTTCTTTCTATATAGGAGTTATGAATTCTGATGGAAGTGGTGAACGTATATTAGCACAAGGGTTTTTAGTAGAGGGACCAGCTTGGTCTCCAAATGGACGTACTATAATGTATACCAGAGGAGAACCAAGTAATGGTGGCAAAATAGGCACATCTAGAATTTTTTCTATAGATTTGACGGGTTATAACGAAAGGGAGGTGATTACACCTACTGATGCCTCAGATCCTGCTTGGTCACCATTATTACCATAAAATTTAAAGGAAAAATAACAGTTTAACATAGAATTTTGATTGACTATAATTATAGGTAATGTATTTGATGATGCTGAATTTTAAATAATTTCATTCTAAACATTTTCATAGGAGTAAATAAATGATTCGTAAAATAATGGTTATATTATTTGTATTGGCTACTGCTACTGCATGTAATAAAAGAGGACTTGATAATGGTACTGCTGAAACAGTTGGTTTAGACTCTGGTACAATTGTACCTGGTACTGAAGCAGATTTAGTAGCTAATGTAGGTAATGTAGTTTACTTTTCTTTTGACAGTTCTACACTAGATGAAGAAGCAAGAACTACTCTTGATCGTCAAGTTGCATGGTTAAAAACTCATCCTTCTGTAAATGTGACAGTAGAAGGTCACTGCGATGAGCGTGGTACTCGTGATTATAACCTAGCTTTAGGTGAACGTCGTGCTGAAGCTGCAAAACGTTACTTAGTGAAATCTGGTATAGATGCTTCTCGTATCTGTACAGTATCATATGGTAAAGAACGTCCAGCTGTTTTAGGTACTGGTGAATCGGTATGGAGACTTAACCGTCGTGATGTAACTATAGTTACTAACTAAATATGTTAGGAGCCCTATAATTAGGGCTCCTACATTAATCCAATATGTCTATAATCAGATCTTCCTACTTGCAAACTCTCTTTATATAGCCTATACATAACTAGATTTTTTTATTGAAAATATTTTACGGGTGATTAGCTCAGGTGGTTAGAGTGCTACCTTGACATGGTAGAGGTCATAAGTTCGAGTCTTATATCACCCACCATTCCTATTGATTTAAACTCTTTCCGGTAAATTTTTGTTATTGTTAAAGTTTTGCTCAAAGCCCCGTATTAATGGCCTTCCACGCATAGCACCTTCAAAACTGCTATTGTTAAGTGTCTCAATTTTTACTAAAATTTGACTAAACATGTTAGCTTGATAAAATAACCCTACAAAAAAATAAAGTAATTTACCTATTTAAAAATTAAATAATTGATTTTCGCTTTTTATCTTTGATGAGTTTGCTTCCTCTGTTACATAAATCTATATGTTTAGCGTCTTGAATCATTACTACATCAATTCTAAGTTTGGGTACTACACCCTCATCAGATTTTGTATCTACTGCTCCAAAACGCAAAATTGGAATTTCTTTTTCAGTCGGGAAAGACATACGCAAACTATCCA
>JBGCXS010000014.1:0-43575 GCA_048496475.1 Rickettsiales endosymbiont of Dermacentor nuttalli | reverse complement strand
AACAATTTATACTCCTTTTTGCAACAAGTCTAATTTAAATGCCTAATAATTTTCTTGAGCTTTATTTACTACAGTTGCTGTAGTTGTTTTCACATTGTTTAATTTTTTTTCTTCACTGGATAAATCTCCTTACATTTTTATATAAAATTAGTTTGTAATTTTACTATAAAGAACGTAGTAAATTAACATAAACCAAACTACCAATAAAATCTTTGAATTTATCATATAGATATTCTAACATTAATAATGTGTTACATATAATATTTTTCTTTTAAAGAATATTATAAATAGATTTAGATTTTATATTTATTAACATAAGTCACGTATATCAAATGATCCAGAAATTTATAAATACTATATGAATAACGATAGAAAGAGATTGTATGCAAATTCAAATGTTTTTAATATAAATAAAAATAAGTACAGGACGCCAATCACAAATTTTATAATTTGGACAATTAAAACATTATATAGCAACCTAAATTAAGGAATATTTCTGACTATTTTAGCTATATAAGAGCAAATTTTCTATTTGGTAGTCAAATACTTATATTCATCATCAAGTATATTTGATAACTTCTCTAAATTCATTGCGCCTGTAAACTTTTTGTTGTTAATAAAAAATACAGGGGTAGCATTTATGTGCAAATTATTAGTAGCATCTAATCTAATCTTTAAAATCTTATCTTCTACATCTTTACTATTCATACATTTCCAAAAATCTTCTCCGCTCATACCACCAAGTTTAGCTATATTTTCTAAAATTTCAATGAAATTTTTTTGCATAATCCAACTTAATTGAACATCAAACAATATTTTTAAGTACGTATAATAATCATTCCCAGCACAACTAGCAAGCATAGCTCCCTTTAAAGCAACATTATCAAAAGGATAAGGACGTTGTACGTATTTTACTTTACCACTATCCAAATATTTTATTTTAAATTGATTAAAAACATGTTGATGAAAATAAGCACAGTGCGGACAAGACAATGAAGAATATTCTATAATAGTAATAGGAGCATCTTTACTCCCTAAATATAGTTCATCATGACCTATATTTAACAGTGCTTTGTCTATATTATTTTCATCTTTCTTGAAAACTTCTGCACTCGTAGAAAAGACCAAACATAACGGTATTATAAAATACATTATAATTTTTAACATACATACCCTATTATTTTGTGATATTTACAGCTATAAATATTGCCTTGTTTTCTCTAATCACATGTAATAAAATAGATTTCTTATTATTTTTCTGGGCTTTAATAATGATTTTTTCGAGTTCTGATGGTACATTAATTTGAGTACCATTGACAGACCTAATTATATCTCCATTGCGCAATTTACCCGCAAAATTACTATATCTATTTAGTTTTAGTACAACTACACCTTTGACATTAGAATCAATATTAAAATTATTTCTTAAATCTGGTGTAAGTTTTGATAATACAGCACCCAAAATATTTTGTGTTTCCGATGACTCAGGTAAATTAGAATCATTATTATCATTTGATTTAGCATTGTCTTCCTTAAAAGCAACCAGTAGTACATTAACTGTCTTTCTAACCCCCTTACGTAAATACACTACTTCAACTTGCTGTCCTACTGGAGTTTCTGCAACTATTCTAGGTAATTTACGCATAGAAGACACTTCTTTTCCTGCAAAGGATAATATTATATCTCCTGGTAAAATACCTGCTTTTTCAGCAGGGCTACCAGCAGCTATTTCAGCTACTAATGCACCTTTAGTGTCACTTAAGCTTAAACTTTCAGCTACTTCATCGTCTATTGGTTGTATATATACCCCTAACCATCCTCGCATAACCTTACCACTATTTTTAAGCTGCTCTAAGACAGATCTAGCCAACGAAGACGGAGTTGCAAAACCTATTCCTACATTTCCCATAGATGGAGTTAAAATCGCAGTATTAATTCCTACAACTTCTCCTTTAATATTAAACATAGGACCACCAGAATTTCCACGGTTAATAGCAGCATCTGTTTGTATAAAATTATCTACTAAACCTCCAGCATTTATATCCCTTGACCGTGATGATACTATACCAGTAGTTACAGTACCACCTAGCCCAAAAGGATTCCCTATTGCAATAACCCAATCACCAACTCTTACCGTATCAGAATCAGCCCATTTTACATAAGGTAAAGATTCTGGTACATCAACCTTTAATAGAGCTAAATCAGTTTTAGTATCATATCCTACAATACGAGCTTTTATTTCTTTTTCATTATTAAATTTAACAGTGATCTCTTCTGCTTCACTAATTACATGATTATTAGTAACAATATAACCTGCAGGATCAATAATAAAACCAGACCCTAATGATACTCCTCTTCGTTCATTATTTTCTAATCCAAAACCTGGCGGCAATAAACCAAATCTTTCTAGTAAATCCCCAAATTCTTCAAAAGGATATCTCTCTTTATAAGTTAAATTATTTTTATTATTTACAATTTTCTGTGTGGTAGAAATATTCACTACGGCTGGTAATAGAGACTCAACAATGTCAGCAAATCCTTGAGGCATTACAGTTATTTCTGCAGCTAAAGTACTTCCACTAATTGCTGAAAAAAACATAAATATTACAAAACACTCCATATACAACTTTATAGCGTAATTTTTAATCATACTCTTCCCTAATTTTACTTATTAAAAGTCTATTTATTATCTAAATCTTTTAAATATTTAAAAAACTCACTTTTAGAAGACAGAACTAGTGTTGTGTTTTCTTTATCTATAACTTTCCTATAAGCTTGCAAAGAACGATAAAAATCAAAAAACTCTGGATCTTTACCTAGATTATCTGCAAATATTTTTGCTGCAATTGCGTCACCCTCACCACGAGTAATATCAGCATCCCTTCTAGCTTCCGCTATTAACACAGTCTTATCTTTATCTGCTTTAGATCTTATACGCTGAGCTTCACCTGCACCTTCAGCTCGTAATTCTTTAGCTTCCTTTTCTCTTTCAGTCTGCATACGTTTGTAAATTGCATTACTATTCTCTTTAGGTAAATCAGCCCTAAGTATACGAACATCTATTATATCTATTCCAAAATTCTTAGTCTGAGAATTAATCAGATCCTTGATTTTCTTCATAATATTAGAACGTTCATTTGTAAGTAATGCTACAAGCGGCACCTCACCTAGTACCTGTCTTAAAGAAGAATCAAGCATCGTATTAAGCCTCAATTTTATCCCAGCCTCATCCCGCACTGTTTGATAAAACTTAAGTGGATCAGTAATTTTATATCTAGCAAACGCACTAATAATAAGTCTTTTTTGGTCATTAGCTATAACTTCTTTTTCATCAGCTGTTACATTAAGCAATCTGTTATCAAAATAGATTATATTTTGTATAAAAGGTAATTTAAAGTGTAACCCCGGAGATTTTATCACTTCTACTACTTCACCAAACTGAAAAATTAACGCTTGCTGCCGCTGATCTACAACAAATAAAGTATTTAATGATAAAATCAATACAGTAAAAATTATAATAATAAAAGTAGTTTTTTTTGTCATTGTGCTGATGCCGTATTATTTGTTTTCATTGCAGGACCTAAAGGTAAATATGGTACAACATTTTTATCTATATTACCATCTAATATAATTTTATTAGTGTTTTGCAAAATACTTTCCATAGCTTCAATATATAAACGCTTTCTAGTTAATTGCTGTGCGTTTTGATATTGTTTATAAAGAGCAGTAAACCTACTCACTTCACCTGTTGCAACTGCTATAACTTGTTGTTTATACGCTTCTGCTTCTTGCAAAATCATTGCAGCTTCACCTCTTGCACGAGGCATAATATCATTTTGATACGCCTGAGCTTGATTTATTTCTCTTTCTTTATCAGCCCTAGCTGTCTGTACATCTCTAAATGCATCAATTACCTCAATTGGAGGTTCAACTTTTAGTAAACGCACATTTACTACTTCAATACCAGCTTGGTAGATATCAAGCATATTTTGTAACAACTCCATCACTCTATTTTCTACCACTGATCTGCCTTCTGTTTGAGCTACAACAATTGGTGTATTACCTATAACATCACGCATAGCACTTTCTGCAGCACTCTTTACTGCATCTCTTGGCTTCAATACATTAAAAATATACTGCTTAATATCTCTAATTTTCCACTGTACAATAAAATTTACATCCACTAAATTCTCATCACCTGTAAGCATAAGACTTTCTTCAGGAACTTGTCTTGTAGCATTACGTTGAAAATATACGCCATCTAATTGCTGCGCTGCCGATCTAGACCCTATTTCTTCACTTTCAATTCTTTCTACACGCTGTTTTATAACTTTTTCAACAGGGTCGGGCAAATGATAGTTGAGGCCAGGCATTGCAAGACGTACAAATTTCCCAAAACGTAACACAACAGCATGCTCACCTTGCTCTACATTATAAAAACCCGATGATAACCAAACTAATATCACAGCTATTATTACTAATACAAAAAACTTCCCCCCACCTTTCTTACCATCACGTAACACTTTTTGTATTTTTTCTTGGCTATTACGTAATAACTCATCTAATTCATTACCATTATTAGAAGATGGACGTTTTGGTCCCCATGGCGATTCTATTTTATTTTGTATTCCAAACAATTGACTATACCACTATATAATTATACCAAATTTTAGCGATTAAAACTTTTATTTATACAATAAATATTTTATAATCCATATTAAATACATTCTCTAATTCGACACATTTAGTCAAGTAGAAAATCAATAATATAAGCAATCAAATGAATAATGTAAAGCTATGTCCACAATAAATACAGAACAAATTTTAGATATACTAAAAACTATTAGAATTCCTGGTGATAATAATGATATAGTCACTAATGGTTATGTATCCGCAATTATTATCAAAAATGCACAAATAGGTTTTGCAATTACACTTAAATTTGCTGTAGATCAAATTGCTTTAACTAATGAATGTACTGCTAAAATTAAATCTAAACTACCAGTAGAACAAGTCAAAATTGTATTTACAAATGATCCAAGTTCTGAATCTAATGCCACCAAAAACAAAGTTCATACTTTAAAACCTAAATATAAATTAGATAATGTAAAACATATAATTATAATAGCATCTTGCAAAGGTGGTGTTGGAAAATCTACAGTTTCAGTAAATTTAGCAAAAACACTTGCAACACAAGGATATAAAATTGGATTAGTAGATGCAGATATATATGGTCCATCTATACCACATATGTTAGGCCATAACAGCGCTCCTACATTAGAAAATAATTTAATTCTACCTTTTGAATCACATAATATAAAATCTATTTCAATTGGCCATCTTATATCACAAGGTATTGCAACAATTTGGCGAGGCCCTATGGCAACTAAAACTTTATATAAATTACTCAGTGGCACAAAGTGGGAAGATATAGATATATTATTGATAGATATGCCTCCTGGCACAGGCGATATATATCTTAGTTTGATTGAAAATTATACCATCTCAGGTAGTGTCTTGATTTCAACTCCTCAAGAACTTGCCTTAATAGATGTCCGCAAATCCATCAATATGTTTCAAAAAGTAGGTATAAAAATATTAGGCATTTTAGAAAATATGAGCTATTTCATTAACCCTAAATCTTCAGAAAAACACTATATTTTTGGCAATGGCGGGGCATCTAAACTCGCACAAGAAATGAATATTAATTTTCTAGGAGAAATTCCTTTAGATCCTAAAATCAGAGAACTGTCAGATTCTCCTTTATCCTCTAATTATAATATGATTTTACATTATTATGAGCTTATTGCAGAAAAAATGGTCTTTCAACTTAAATCATTATGATATACTAACCGTATACAGAGTAAATTAATTCTTACTATAGGACTATTAACAAAGTATTTGTAGACAAGTTTTATTAACAGCCCCATATAATTCAAACGATCCTTATATACCCGTAGCGCTATCTTTTTTCGCAGTATCTTCTACTCGCCTTGATGAAGCTACTAATGACGTAAAATATCCTTGCGGCTATGAAGGATTATTTGTATTTAACATATTTTGTGATTCTTGATTAGAACTGCTTGTTTGTTTTTCAACAGAATCTATAATATTTCGTAATTTTCTCATTTTATTCATTTTACAACCTATAAGAGAACTATTTTCTTGTTCTAACACACTTAAATGTTCTTGATGTTTTCTTTTTTGAGCTAAATTCATTTCTGTACTATCTAAACTCTCTTTTTCTAACATCTGTTTCTTTTGCATTAAATTTTCTTTTTGCTCAAGTAAAGAGGATTATTCCATTTTTAGCTTTGACTTTAGAAGTTTTTGCGCTTTAAACTCATTCATATACTGAATCTTCTTTAGAGTGAGAAGAAAGACTAGCGCTTAATTGACTTAATTCGATATTTTGGCTTTGTATGGTTTCTGATTTTTGCCTATTCTTGTTGGTATCTACAATAGGTTTTTCTACACTATGGCTTAAATAATTATTATTATCTCCAATCTTTTTATTTCCAGAAATATTCTTCTGAATAACACTTAACCTTTTTAAAGATTTATTAGAATCTATAGTGCGTATCAGAATGTCTCTGTTTACTTCTTAATAAATTTATAATATAGAAGGCCCTTGTTACTAGTAATCAAAGATTTAACCTGCATAATAGCCTATTTTCTCATATACATACTCAAAAATCCTTATATCACTTATTTCTGCTACATAATAATAAAACGGGTTTTGATTATTCTGATCTTTACAATCTATCTATAATGATGCAAGACTTTGAAACTTGTAGCTTTACATGCTCAAAATCACCCTTATTGTAAATCTCTAAAAATGTTTGTTCTAATTTATTAACCATAAAAATCCTTATCTAAACATTATTGAGACGTTATTTTGAACAGTATTTTACCTTTTTGCATCTTCAACTCTTTCTTGAAAAGTTGAATTGTTATTTCTTTTACAACTTATCTCACCGTTATCACACTTTTCTTCCTGAGCTAAAAAAGAACGTGTACGGTTAATAGTATCACGAATATCTTTTTTACACTCTGATAAGCCATCACAATAGAATTTCTTTCCTATTGGTTTTGTTTCCTAAAATATTGTTCTCTAGATTTATATTGTCTTTGATCTTCGATCATTGTTTTCTTCACTTGCTCAATAGTCTTTTCTAGAGACTTGATTTCTGCCTGTATTTTTTTATTTCAATTATCTGTTCTACTAATCCGACTAATAGTTTGATTACCCTTTATCGTCTTTATCTCTTCTTGATATTGTTTCACTTCTCTAGTAACACCTTGATTCTCATAAGTAATGATCTTCCGATTTTCTTGAGTAAGTGTACTCAATAAACGAACTTCTAATTTATCACTAGAACTTTCTCCTTTTTCCGTTATACTTGAAGGTTATGCTGGCAAGTGTAAATTAGTCTCAAAGTCTACATTCTCTTTGCTAATAGTGCACATGTATACCGTAGAAGGTGATAGAAAACTAGGAATACTAGACTGATATAATCATCATTGGTGTTAAAGGTAGAATTAGTCAACTTATTTTTAAATAATAATCATTTGATACTACATAACCTTACTAGATGGTACAAATCTATTATTAGGAGCTATTTTAAGGAGCTTTATTATTAATAATTATAGCTACTTTGTCCTTGTGTGTTCAAAGTTACCAATTGTCCATTTTCTCTTTTAATGTTGTTAGTTAACTTAAATGTCTGTTATAAAACTGATTATTTCATTTGCGTTACAACTCTTAGCAAACTCATATATACTTCGAGGCTTAGAAAAATCTTTGCCCGTTAAAACGTCTACTAAAGTTAGACCAGATTCTAAAATTTTATTCACAATATGCTGAAACATCTTTAGACTTTTTGTTTGGACCCACAAGGTGAATAAGTTTTTTACCATCTAAATTAGCAACTTTAAATCTATATGGATCATTATATTGAGTTACCTTAAATTGTTCACAATCAATAAAATCAAATACATAAGTATTTGTACTCCGTACCACATAAGATAAAGCATTATTCTTCAAATCATCTACTATATACCTTAACACTTCTTTATGTTTTGAACATACATAAAAAGACTGTACAAGCTCTAAATTTCCTTGATGACACTATTCTAAAAACTTCTTTGCATACTAATTTAACTTTTTTTTAAATCCTACGAACAAATATTAAATATTTAATAACAAAATATATTACTAAGCGTTAATATAATTATAAAGAAGTAATGTTAATTTACTAAGAGATCTTCATTTAGATATTAAAATCAGAGAACTCACTAACTTTCATTTGGACCTGAGTTATAATAATTTTGTATTATTATACCTATATTGCAAAGAAAATAATCTCCGAATTAAAACTCTAATAATCTTACTTGCACTTGTAATTAGATTATATAATTATTAACTAGTATATAATTCCGTAATAATAAACTAAAAAGGTCAGTAAATATGGTTACTGTATTTGAATGCTCTAAAACTAGGTGATATAAACCTACCTAATCGCATAATTATGGCATCTCTAACTCACACTCGTTCTGGTCCAAGTCGTATTCCAAATGAGCTTATGGCAGAGTACTACGCATAGCGGGCTACAGCTGGCCTAATTATCAAAGACGCAGTTGCCCCATAGACCCTATGGGTATAGGATATCCAGAGATACTCCAGGTATTTGGTCCGAAGAACAAATGAAGGATGGAAATTATTACAAAGGCCGTGCGCATAATGCTGGTGAACATATTATGGCATGTAGAACACGTTTCTGATCCTTTTTACCTATATAATTTACCATATATCTTGTATATTTTGCCATATTCTTACAAAACAAGAGAGTCGTATCTTTATCATTAATTAAAAAGGCGTGATTTTTAGTATCAATCATTAAATCTGGCATCGGCTGTATATAGGTTATATATAATTACAATAAACCTTAACTTAGTTTTACAATACACAAAACTAGCATTCCAAGAGTAATAATAAATAATCCAAAGTTAGGCATAATATAAATGTATAGACTTAACTGAATATGGCCATTCTGCAATGATATTAAGAAATATTAATGAAAGCTCCAATTCTATATCTCATAGGAACCAAAGCTAAAGACATCAAATCCAATGGATAAAGCATAAAGAATAAAATGACACATGGCATCACCAGAAATAAAGTTATAGACACAGCAATTAAATTAACAATTACACTATATAATTAGAATATTGATTGAAATGATAGCTAACAAATGGCGCACAGTGGCAAGGCTTGCAACCAATAAAGAAAAGCCTGTAGATAATATATAAAAGAAAACTTTCTTCTTTATAAGATTCCATGATTGTACTTTAGGCGATAAGTATTATTTATATAAATTATAACAAGAGATTAGTGCAAGCACCACCATAAATGATATTTGAAAACTAGGGTTTACTACTACTTCTGGTTTAAATAACAAAATGATTATTAAAGCAAACGATAAACTACATGCAGGATTTGCACTGCGATCCAACATTACTGCTATAATTATCATGCTTGTCATAATAAATAACCGAACTGCTACAACTTGAATTCCAGAAATTAACAAATAACCAAAACTACCGCATAATGACATAAAAGCTACAATTTTTTGATATTTGCCTGATAGAATAAGGGATAAAATAAATTAAGCACTAAGCGTACAATATAAAAAATATTGCAGCAACCAGCGATAAAAGCACCAAATACAGATAAAATATACTACACACCTGCTATACGCATATTATTTACATATAGTTTTGTTAATAAGATTGTACTCATCAACCATTAAAGCTATTGACACTCCTCCAATATCTTTGCCAAGTACATCAATAACTTACTTTTCTATATTTTTTCTAACATTAGCTATATAGTTTGTTAAAATATTTCCTTGATTTTTCTTTAATACTTGACACCAATAATTTTTGTATTATTTAGACCAGTTTTTACTAATAACCTTATTTTGGGCAATGACAACTTAAATGTTTTCTTAATAATATTAACATCTTTTAAAATAATACGTTCATCTATTGGTAAGGTAATGATAGCTTCTATTTAATCTGTAAGAGTAGCATATTTTATTTCCTCTGTTAATTTAGCCCATACAATAAATAAGCTTTAATATTTACTGAAATAAATCCTAAAAATACCACCACTCATGTCATTATCAATAGCGTTCTTTTTATGTATAAAATGATTAATAGAGCACTTACTTACTAAATAACCATAAATAATTTTTTTGGCTCTTTAATAAAGAAAAAATAAATTAATATGCCCAAAGGATAAAATATTGGAACCCATAATATCCATTGTTTTCTTTCTTCTAAAAAATTATTATGTATATTAGATACAAAATCATGTAATCGCTTAATCATTGTTATAGTATTTTATGTTAGACTCACTAAATAATCGTTATGTCAAATTTTTTATATGCTTGGTAATAATAACAAGTCTATTATTTTTTTTATTTCCAAAGGCAGATTTATATATCACTAAGATATTTTATAAACAAAATAATCGTTTTTTTCTTGCTCACCATAATATAGTACAATTTTTTTTTAATATTGTACCTTATATAGTAAAAACTCTAGCAATTACCTACATCTCTATATTTATAATTATTAATATTAACAAAAAGAAGTTAGCGTTGTTAAATAATAAAACTATAATATATCTAACACTTACCTTAATTCTTGGCCCAGGACTAACAATCAATACTATTTTTAAAGATCTAGTATTTGGTAGAGCTAGACCTAAACATATTACAGAGTTTGGAGGTAATAAATCTTTTACCACACCTTTTACAGTCGCTAAGGAATGTGTAAGAAATTGTTCCTTTGTTTCAGGACATGCAGCTATAGGATTTTATTTCACTGCTCTTACTTTTCTTATCAGAAATAAATCTATTGCAACCTTAATCTTTTATGGTTCTGTAATCTTTGGTTTTACAATTGGTACTGCTCGCATTTTACAGGGAGGACATTTTTTTAGTGATGTAATATATTCAGGATTTATTGTAATTTCTATCAATTACCTATTATACATATTATTCTTTAAACAAAGATAAAAAGATAATGTTATATTTATTTGGCAAATACTACCAAGCAATTTTTGTAATCATTATATTATCAATGATAATTAAATAATAGCTGATCATCTAATAAATCTATTTCAATTTTTCCGCCTTTGGCTAACTTACCAAACAAAATCTCATCTGCTAATTTCTTTCTAATTTTTTCATCAATTGTTTTTTCAATAATACGAGCACCTTTTGTTTGATTTTCTTGACCTAATTGACATAAGTAATTCTTAGCATGATTTGTTATAGACATTATAACAGATCTTTCAGATAACTGTGCAGATAGATGTTTTAAGAATTTATCTACAACATACGCAATAGTTTCAAGTGATAATGGAGAAAAAGGAATAATAGCATCAAGCCTACCTATAAATTCTGGCGTAAATAATAAATTAATTTGTTCAGTATCTTCATATTCTCGTCTTGTTTTACCAAAACCAAGCACTGGTTTACTCATTTCAAATGCTCCAGCATTTGTTGTCATAATAATTATACTATGAGTAAAATTAATTGTTTTACCTGTATTATCCGTTAAATGACCATAATCCATCACTTGCAATAATATATTATATATATCTCGATGCGCTTTTTCTATTTCATCCAATAAAATCACAGAATAAGGATTTTTACTTACAGCATCGCTAAGTAAACCTCCTTGATCAAATCCCACATATCCTGGCGGGGTACCAATTAAACGCGATACAGAATGTTGTTCCATATATTCTGACATATCAAACCTTAAAAGCTCCATATCAATGAGCAAAGCGAGCTGTTTTGCTAATTCTGTTTTTCCAACACCAGTAGGACCAGAAAATAAATAACATCCTATAGGCCTTTTACTATCTCTTAAGCCAGCTTTGGAAAGCTTAATTGCCAATACTAACTCTTCTATTGCTTTATCTTGCCCAAACATTACCTTTTTAAGCTCATCTTGTAATTTCATCAATTTATGAGAATCGTTAATTGATAATGCTCTACTAGGAATATGAGCAATCCTAGCAATTATATTCTCTATATCACGTACAGTAATAATTTTATTTTTATTCATAATTTTATGATGAGAACCAGCCTCATCTAAAACATCTATTGCTTTATCCGGCAAATGACGTTCTGTAATATATCTTTCAGATAATATAGCAGCTGCTTCCAAAGCACCTTTAGTATATCTAATACCATGATGCTCTTCATAATATGACTTTAATCCTTTTAAAATTTTAATAGTGTTTGCCACCGAAGGCTCTTCTACTACAATTTTTTGAAATCTACGTGTTAAAGCATTATCTTTTTCAAAATGATCTTTATATTCTTTAAAAGTAGTAGCCCCTATACATCTTAGTTTTCCTCTAGATAATACTGGTTTTAATAAATTCCCCGCATCAAGTGAACCACCGCTTGTGGCTCCTGCTCCTATAATGGTATGAATTTCATCAATGAATAATATTGCTGAATCTAACTTCTGTATTTCTCTAACAATTGCCTTAATTCTTTCCTCAAAATCTCCTCTATATCGTGTACCAGCTACTAGAGAACCCATATCTAACGAAAAAATAACTGCATTTTTTAAGGATATTGGCACCATACCTTTAACAATACGTAGGGCAAGCCCTTCAACAATTGCTGTTTTTCCTACACCTGGTTCACCCACATATAAAGGGTTATTCTTAGTACGACGACACAATACCTCTATTGTTCTTTCAATCTCATTATCACGTCCAACTAATATATCTAATTGGCCTTCTTCAGCCATTTTATTCAAATTTACACAACAATTTACTAACACATTGGGTAGATCTTTAGATTCTTTGAGAATACTACTTATATTATCAG
This sequence comes from Rickettsiales endosymbiont of Dermacentor nuttalli, assembly GCA_048496475.1. GTDB lineage: Bacteria > Pseudomonadota > Alphaproteobacteria > Rickettsiales > Arcanibacteraceae > Ac37b. Next base: position 30,649 of record JBGCXS010000014.1, on the reverse strand, counting down.
TTTCCTCTCGATTATTTACCCGACTTTTTTGTAATTGTACGTTTGAATTGCTTTGCACAACATTTTCAGTCTTATTAGCATTGTAAATGATATAATTAATTATATCATTTTTAGTTACACTCTGTTCATGCAGAAAAAATACTGCAAAAGATTCGTGTTCTCCCAAAATTTCTGCTAAAACATTAACACCTGTAATTTCTTTTTGACCATCATTACTCATATGTAAAGCAGCCCTATGCACTACTCTCTGAAATCCAGCTGTAGGTTTAGCTTCTATAAGGTTTTCACATGCAAGTGTTGATAATTCTCTATTTAAAAATTCCTTTAACCTATTACATAATAAAGCTATATTAGCATTGCATACACGTAATGCGTTTTTAGCATCCGGATCATCAGAAAGAGCTAATAACAAATGCTCAAGAGTTGCATATTCATGCTTATATTCTAAAGCTATATTAAGTGCTCTATGTAAACTTAACTCAAGGTTTTTTGATAGCATATTTTTCACCCTTGCATACTAAGAATTTCATACTATAACCGCTACAATTTATTATATTACTAATCTCATTTATCTTTTCCTTCGCTATTTCCTTTGTAAATCCTCCACAACTAAATATAACCTTTTTTATATAGTGTACTAACTTAGTAACCAATTTTGTTTTTAGAAATATTTAAATATTTTTTAGCAATTAGTAACAAAACCTTTCTATTAATTTTACTATGATTAATTAACCATATACGGTAAAAAGAAGACTTAAGAACATTCATCCCACTTTCCTGATCTCTTTTAGATTTCAGTAAAATAGCCTTGCTTTTCCATATTAATTATCCTAGAATACCGTGTGTTTTGTTACCAATATTAGTTACCATTATGTTATAATTCTAATATAGTATTCGTTATTAAATAGTTAAAGCGATAGCATTATTACGTAAATAATAAGAAAATATTTATGAATTCGATTTTAATTGGCAATAATTTAATCACTCAACCAGTTATTCTAGCCCCTATGTCCGGGGTAACTGATATGCCTTTCCGAAAATTAGTAAAAAAATTCGGTGTAGGACTTGTAGTATCTGAAATGATCGCTAGTCGCGCTATGATTTTAGAAACAAGACAATCCTTGCAAAAGTGTGCTATTTCTGAAGAAGAAAATAACACTTCCGTACAACTTGCAGGATGTGAACCAGATATAATGGCAGAAGCAGCTAAACTAAATGAAAATAAAGGCGCAAAAATAATAGATATTAATTTTGGTTGCCCAGTAAAAAAAGTAGTAGGAGGAAATGCAGGCTCCAGCTTAATGCGTGATGAAACATTAGCAGCTCGCATAATGGAAGCAACTGTTAAAGCCGTTAAAATACCTGTAACTGTTAAAATGCGTATGGGATGGGATCATAATAATCTTAACGCTCCTAAACTTGCTAAAATAGCAGAAAATTGTGGCATACAAATGGTTACTGTACATGGCCGTACACGTTGTCAATTCTATAAAGGTAAAGCAGATTGGGATTTCATCAAAAATGTTAAAGACAATATTTCAATCCCTGTGATTGCAAATGGAGATATTAAAACCTTTAAAGATGTAGAGATGTGTATGCAAGCTTCCTATGCCGATGGTATCATGATAGGTAGAGGTGTATATGGCAAACCTTGGTTAATACAACAAATCATACACTACCTTGAAACTGGAGAAAGACTACCAGCACCAGATTTAAATACTCAGCTTAACATTGTTTTAGAACATTATGATGACATAATAAATCTCTACGGAGAAACTACTGGTGTGCGTATGGCACGCAAACATATAGGTTGGTATAGTAATGGTTTACCCAATTCGGTTGAATTTAGATCAAAAATTAATCAATCTACTAATACAGTGCATGTACGTGATATGATATTAGAATTTTATAACACTTGCATTGATCAATAATATTAATTTCTTCATATATAGATTATAAGCAATATAAATACCAGAGAAGTACTAACCTACAGCTATAGCAAATTAACTTGTAATAGGGATAGGAACGAGGAACAAAGTGTACAGTAATACATAAATGATCGAGTAACGACGTCCCTATTATAAGTGAAAAAGCTATATAAATGTAATGATTCCTAATTCAGACCTTTAGTTAATAACACCTTAATATAGTTTGGATTTTCTATCACCAGCATAGATACGAGTATAATATATACCCTAAAATGGATAAAATAAAAAGTAAAGCACTACATATAACATAAGCAATATCAAAATTATGTATAGAAACATAATTTGGAAGTAAAAATATAATGATGCTTATAATATTTGCCATAATGCCAAACGAAGTATTAATTCTACCAAGTATACCTTGTAAGGCCAATGAGTTAATAACATGCTATTATTTAGAGTTTTAGTAAAGGTAAAGCATACACCCATTAAAGCACATATATAAATACTGTAATAATACATAACATTCTAAAATAATTAATGAATAAATATCATAATTTTTCAAACTATATTTTTCACATAAAAACTTAAAAATATGGTCGCCAGCATGCTACCCATTGTCCAAGAAGTTTTTATATTGCCATAGATCTCACTTGTACCATGTAACTTAAATTTGATTAATGCTGGCATAACTATATTAGAAATGAATTAAGTAGATATTGCTAATATACTGACTAAAACAAGGAGTAAAATAAATTTTATTTGAAAAGTGAAAATGAGTCCTTAAGCTAAATCCTTAAAATAATTAAGCTAATAAAAGAGATCATACGTGACTTTCTAATATTCCATCCGTATTTCAATAAAAACCTTTTTTCTTAAATCATGTAAATAATGAGTAGCTTGCAATGATAATTTTTTTTGCATAAGAGTCTCACGTATTTCTTCTCTTTCCTTTTTTGCTACACCAATATAGTTCCTTTGGCAAGTTACAATTAAACTTAATACATCATCCGTTTTAATCACTTTACTTGCAGTACCACGTGGTGTAACCATTACCATATTACGTAATTCTTCATGTAATTGATTAATTGGTACTGTTACAAGCTGTGCTGATAAGTTTTTTCTTTTTGCAAGCGTAACAGCTTCATCACAATTCTTAATTTTTGATCTTAACTCGTTTAATAATAACATATTTTTATCTACAACTTCCTTTTGTAAGCCAACAATAGGTATTGTAATTTGCCTGAATATAATTTCAGCATTTTCAGACAAAATATGTGCAAGTACCTCATCCACTTCCTTCTCACTCACATTAATTCTAGGACGCACAATATAATTCAATATTTTACTCCAAGCAATTTGTGCTTTAATTTGTTCTAATACAGAAGATTTAAGTATATTATGATTTTTAAGATAGCTAAAAAAACCCCCTTTAGGCATTTTGTTACGTTCTTCAATCATCTGAAGTGCAAACTTGAGATCTTCGTCAGTAACAGCTAACTTTAATTTTTTTGCCTCTTGAAGAAAAATTTTATCATCTATCAAAGATTGTAAAACTTGCTGCTCTAGAAACCGATTATCTATATTCATATGCTCAGGGGCAAGTGTATCTCTTGCTACTAACATCCCATCCTGTAAATCTTGAGAAGTAATAACTTCCTTACCTACAATTGCCACAATTTTACCAGGTTCATAAGCATATACAGGCATAAAAATCAACCATACTAATATAAATATAATTCTAAACATAATACCTTCTAATTTGTTAGATTTTTTAATGAAACATTTATAAAATGACTAATAGATTTCTTCCTGTTTATAGCTTTATCTTGAGTAAAATCACGTGTCATGCTATATGACATATCTATACAGTCACCGTGGTATAAAACTTGACCTTGCGCAGCTATAGTTTTATTATTTGATTTATTTAAATTTCTACGTATATTTCCACCAATACTCCATCTTGGGTTAAATATAAAATTAGTATTCACAACAATTTGCTTATTACTTTGTGCCTGATCCATAAGCATTCTTCTGTCTAAAGTAACATAATTAACATTAACATTCACTTTTGATATAAAAAAATTAGCACCCATTTCATGGCGGCGTATAGATAAATCTCTTGACTCTATACGGGTTTTATAATTTATATCAAAAATATTATTAAAATTCATACCTATTCTTGCTACATAATCAGAAAAATTTACTCTCATTCCACTATCATAAGGAATATTACGGTCTATTTTATGGCGATAATTTTGGCCTATGAAAAATTCAAAATTTGTATTTCTCGGACCAAGTACTATGGTATTAATACCATAATTTATTCGTAGGCCATATTCCACACGATCTAATCCTGCAAAATGATTTCTATTAAACAAGTTAACATCTGTTAACTCTAAATGTTTACTATCTTCATTAGGAATTTTAGAACTATTATTACCATTAGGAGATATTACAGCTTCGATTCTTGGCTCCAATAATATTGAAGCATTTTTTAATTGATTTACCAATGGAAATCTCCAATCTAATTTAGCCTCAGGTAAAAAACGGGTTTTATTATAATCGTCACGACTAGTATTAAAATTATGACTGATATTATATATATCTTCACGTATATGAGCACTCAACTCTAAAACATGCCCATAATCATTAATATATGGTAATTTCCATCCAGCATCCAAAGAAATTCTTTTTGTATGCACCCCTACTTTTCGTGTTAAAGACAATACATTACTATCTAAAAAGAATATAGAATTACCAGCCTGTGCATCAGTCTCAAAATGTGAGCTGATTAAAGGTATAACAGAAGGAGCATGTAATGAATTTGATAATGGTGATAATCCTTGGAAATTTAAAGTCTTAATATTATGTAAATTATAATTATTATAATACTCAGCAAATATGCTAGTAGTTAAATAATCTTGGTCACCAAATTTATACTTTCTCAAATAATTTTTATCAGATACTCTATGTAGTTTAAAACCTCCAGTAACACTATTAGAAAAATGGAAATACCCTTCACCAAAAACGTGGTGTCTCCAAATCTTTTTAGTTTTTTGACCAGTAACAACATTATCACTATCAGCTTTTGTGATGCTACCATCAAATCCAAATATTCCATATTTTGTTAACTGATTGTATTTACCAGATAACACCATTCCTGATTGTGTAGTTAACATAGGCGATATTATAGCTTCTTTATCTAGTGCTATATTCAAATAATATGGTAATGCAATAGTTCTACCAATAGAAGAAATATAACCAAATTTAGGCACCATAAATCCACTTTTACGAGGAGCATTAGCTGCAGCATGAGCAAAATAAGGTGTGTATAATACTGGTACACCGTATATTTCAAAAAATGCATTTTTATACGTAACACGAGCTTCTTGCTGATCTAAATTTACCATATCAGCCTTAATTTGCCACTGCGGAGCTTTATTAGCACACACACTACACGCAGTGTAGGTTGCTTTTTCAAGCCTATATAGATTTTTATCTAAAATCTTTGCTTCTTTAGCAATTAACAAAGAGTTGTCTTGAAGTCTAGCACTAAAAAAAGCAGCTATACCTCTTGTCATGTCATCTTGTACTTTTAATTCTTTTGCAAATATTATATCATCATTATCACGCATAAAACTTACATTACCAAGCGCTGTAACTTCTCTTGATTTGCTATCATATATTATTTTATTAGCTAGTAATACATTTTTCAATTGAATGACTTCTACATTACCAGTAGCTGTTATAATACCTTTATTATCATAACTGATATTATCAGCTTTCAATAATATTTCTGCATCTTTTGATATAGCATTTAAAGCAAATGTAACATTAAATAACGCCATTATTAATATGGTTATACAACCTAAGACGTATATAATTTTTTTTGAGTTCAAATTACAATAATACATTAACCATCTTCCAAATGTAACACAAGTGCTACTGTAATAAGCATAGATATAATTATTGGAGATGAGACAGCTAATATTAATGGGATTTTACCTGATAACCCAAGAACCGCTACCAAATCTACTACAAAATATATTATAAAACCTACAATTAAACCTAACGCTATAACTGAAACAACTTTTTGCCTTCGTGGTAAAGGCAAAGCAAATGAAGAAGCAATTAATACCATTGTACACATAAATATAGGTTGTAACAATAATCTATAATAATATAAAGAATATTTTATAGCCGAAAAACCTGCCTTTTTTAACATATTTACAAAAGAAGGTAACTCTATAAACGGGATCATCTCAGGAGTAGCAAAACTATCTTGTAATTGTTTCTTAACAAGCTTTGTTGGAAGTTCAAGCATATTATAATACTCTGCAGGATGATTTTCCTGCATAACCTTTACATCATTTAATTGCCAATATCCAGACAATAATTTAGCAGATGCAGCATCTATCCGTTTTTCAAATAGATTTTGATTAGATAAAATAAAGAATTTTATATCATGTAGTAACATTTCTTCCTGACGCACATAATATTTAGCATAAATAATAATATTATTATTTTTATTATGCTCTCGAAGCCACACAGCAGATTTGGACACAAGTAATGTTTGTGGCATGTTATGTAAATATTTTTGCGCAAGTCTTTCATACTTAGTAAGCAAATTAGCTGATATATAACTAAACACCACTGTCATTAGAATACCGATCAATAGCGTAATACTGAGAATAGGCATTAAAAATTGCCATATTGACATACCAGTCGCCTTTATTACAATCAGTTCTGATGTGCGCGCAACATGCAAAAATGTAAACGTGCTTGCAAATAGAACAACAAAAGGTACGGTTCTTTGCACCAGATATGGATATTTCAATAAAGCCAACTTTAAAATAATGCTCAACGAGATGTCTTTACCATAAGAAACACGCATCAATTCAAATACAGAAGAAAAAATAATAATGATAGAAATTACGACCATTACTACAGTAAGACGTATTAAAAACATTTTGCCTATATATAATGATAAAGTAAATGGAAAGCGCACTATAACTACTAACTATATATATCAAATACACTATTTATTAACTTACAGGAAAATCAAAATAATTATCCCTAAATGGCTCATCTTTTAAAGTAAAATGCCACCACTCTTTATAATAATTTTCAAATCCATACTTAGCCATCATATCCCTTAAAAACGCCCTATTAATCTTTGCTGATTCTGGTAAATTACCATATTCTGTATGGCTTACCTCATCAAGCAAATCGAAAGAACTCCCCATATTTATACTACCATCATCAATATACGGAATTTCTTGTCCATTTGGCAGCTTTATATAATAATATTTCGGCTCTCTAATTTCTTGACCTTGATTAATAATAGTTAAGTCAACAGTACTACCTCTTGAATGCCCAGATTTTTTGGCTATATAACCAGCATTAAACAAATTAATCTTATCTAAATTAGGATAAAACCATTTCTTATTACTATTATTATTCTCAACCTCTTCACTCCACGCTATAAAATCATTTACAGCTTGCTGAGGTCTATAGGCATCATAAATTAATAAAGATAAATTATGTTTTTGTAATTCTTTTTGCACGTTATGCAGAGCATAGGCAGCTTCCCTAGATATAATAACTCTATTGACATTATATCCTTTCACCCTACGTCCTAAAAAATTATCTTGACTATAATAATGTAATAAAACTTGAATAGAAGGATCAACTTTATCTAGATATACAAAACCATGCGGTAAGTTATCATCATTTGCTAATACAGATCCCATATAAATTACCATTCCTATTACAATACTATATAAACCATATAACGTTTTCATAATAATACCTTATAATAATGAAGATTTTTTTAGAATAAAATTATCCAATATCATTTGCATAGGCACTCCTGTTTTTTTACTATTTGCTTCAAGAACACATAAATCTTCTATTACCTTAACTAGCATAGTACTAGTCCAGTTTTTAAGATGTTGCAAGAAAATATGTGTATTTTTAAAAAATAAAGGTGGTTCCAAAACTTTTACAGCCTCTGTAGTTGTAATACCTTTTTCCTCTTCACATTTTACTTGGTATAATCTTATAAAATATCTAGATAGTGCCCTAATAATGGTTATAACTTGTGTATTCTCAGCTAATAATTGCTGCAATCCTTTATTTGCACTTTTATAATCAAAACTTGCAACACTATAACATAAAGCATCTAAGGATACACTTAACTGATCAGCTGTAGATTCTAATACATCTTGTAAAGTAATATGCTTATCCCACCCTTTATAAATAACTAATTTCTCTATAGCACTTAATATTAACATCCTATCACCAGAAATATGAGACTCTAAAAACAATAGAGCGTCATTATCATACGAAAAACCATATGATCTTAATTTATATGTAATTATATTCTTAATAGTTTTTTGTTCATCATGGTAGCAAGCTATAGTAGCGCCTGTCTTACTATTTTCAAAAAATTTTCGTACTGTGAAACTAGGAGACAAATCACTGCCCATAAAAATTATAATGTTCCGCCCAGTATATTTCAATAAAGCTTCTTGAAGCTGATTAAGCATAAAAGCACGTACATCACATATTTTAATTACCTTCTGTTCACCAGTTAAACTATAGGAATATAAAACACTAAAAAATTCTTCTAAAGAATCCTTTAATTTTTCATAATTAAATTCAAAAAAAGAGAGACTATTTTGGAAATTCTTACCTAAAAATCTTGATATTATATTGTTTGTACGTTCAGTTACTAGACCATTATCAGGACCGTATATTAAAAAAGAATTAATATGAGATGGTATATTATTTATAAATTCAATAATACTATTTTGGTCAATTTTCATAACTAATATAAATACAGTAATTTTACTAATGTCCAAACATATATTAAACACATGATTCAGAAAAATGCTATAAATAATTTTAATATAAAAATAAGATCTATACTTGACATCATATAATTTGAAACATAGTATCTGTTATCCTTCGATCTGTTTACTCTTTTATATGCACCCTTAGCTTAGCTGGATAGAGCATTTGACTACGAATCAAAAGGTCGGGCGTTCGAATCGCTCAGGGTGCACCATAAAATTTAAAGAATCTTCAACAAGGTTATAACGTATGTTCTAAGGATAGATAATTATCTAACACTCAATAATTAAAGTAAAGCTTATTATTTTTAATTTTCGATATAATTTGGTTCATCAATAATTATTGGAGAATGTTCCGGCCAATTATACTCTTTAGCTAGAAAATGCATTAAATCTTGTATTAATCTAAATCCATTTTCTGAATTAGTCATAATTATATCCCCTTGTTTAGTTCGCGAAAAAACTATAAACTGACTGTAATAACCTACGTTATGACCTTGTTTTCTTATATTAAATTCTTTTTTATCATCAATAATTACCCCTAATTCATAGGAACAAAAAGAATTTTTTTGGCAAGATCATTAAAAGCAAGTTTTTGATAATATTTTTCCTTTATAGATATTAATTAACTCAACTATTATCTTAGATAAATTATTAGGGATAGACCAAAATCCTCCAGCTGCTAATTCTTACATAATATATCACCTACCCTCAATCTCTTTATCATCAGCCAAAAGTATCCTCTTACAGCTTTAGATGAACTTAGTTGAAGGAGAAATATAAGATATAGGTAAAGGTTTAAACAAATTTTTCTCTATCACCTTACCGTAATCTTGCTTTAAATTTTCTTCGATGACCTCCTGTATAACTTGGTATACACCACCTGAATAATAACATTTATTATTAGGAGAGTATAAAAGCTTCACTGGCACATTATTTGCTGACTTTTCTCCTCAAAAAGAGGTCGTTATTCGATAACTTCTCCCAAGTCCTATAGCCTAAAAATCCTGAAACACCTAAACCAGAGGTCATATTAAGTAAATTTCGTAAAGTTACTTTAGACTCATTAAATTTTAGAATAATCTAGCTTCCAATTTTTCAAATAGTTGTTTACGTCTTCATCTAGGTTAAAATAATTTTTCTACAAGCGTTAAAAACGTCAAACCAGTCAAGGTTTTACCAATTGGTGCTGCTTAGAGAGAAGAGAGTCTTCATCTAATAAAATATCAGGATTATTAGAAAAAGCATTAGAATACTGAACTTTATTCTCTTCTATTATTGCTAAACTAACTGCAGATACCTTATATTCTTTCATTAAAGAACGAATCTTGCTTACTAATCTATATCTTTCGCTACTACTTCCGAGCTTAATGAAAAAAAATAATGTGGTCATTAAGATTATAAATGTAAGTTTAATTTTCATTATCTATCCGAATATGTTTTTTTATATGTTCTAACAGTATACGAAACAGCACAATTTTTCAAACTTGCTATAAAATGGATTTTCTCTTTAAGCCTACAGAATCTATCTTATTAGTTCAATAAGTTTTATTAAAAACAAAGACTATAATACTCTATAACAGCTATACTTCTTAATATGAAGTATTGCAAATCACTAACATTATATAGGATGTTAAATAAAAATAAATCTTGGAGTGACGATGACATTTAGAAACCGATATATTTATTTAATTTTTAAAAAAGAGAAGTAATGAGAGTTAATATATGTATGGGTAATATAAGAATTTTATTAAGTACAATTTTATGTATAACATTTGTTGGCACATTCTATAACTCCTAGTGCTTTTGCGGAAGATAAATATATAAGCTGCTTACTAAGATAATCTATTTTTTTCTCCTGAAAATATTTTTCTAAAAATTCAAAATAATTGTTATTTTAGTGTTCCAAGTGTTCTGACGTGCAAAATATAGTGAAAGCCTTAGAAACAGTTTTATTTATCAGAACACATTTGAGGCTTAGATAAAAATTATAAATATTCTTCTTGAGCCATTATAGAACATCGAGAACCTAATGAAAACTAGCTTTTTTATTAATTAAAATAAATGTTTATATTGTGGGTTTAAATACCATTAAAAAATATAACAACTAAACTAATAAAAGCAGGCCATCTCAGATAAAACCATCCCTTTACATTGATTAATATAATACCACTGATTAGTTGCATAATTACAGCTGGAGTAGTAAAAATACAATCAGTACGAGCTGCATAGGTTTTAGCCGATAAATCATATACTTTATTGGCCACCCCACATAAAAAAGGCTATACCAATTCCTGTACCAAATAAAATTGTAGAACTGATTATATGAATAGTTTTAAATATATAATACCAATTCATTATTTATCTCTTTCAATAGCTAATAATACTATTATCAAAATATTATAGGAATATTCTTAGTAAGAGTTAAGAGAACCAAGTAGCTCAAGCCATAGATTTGGCTTAAGGAAACTTAAAATTAATGTATAAACCATAATAATCAAGCATATTTGTAAAACAATATATGGTAGTGATTTTATTCTTCATCATCAACATTAATCCAAGAAAGATATCCAGAAAACAACTTCCATAATATTATTTTAGTTTGAAATCCTAATTCCATAATAATATTCAAACCAGATTCTCGCACTATAACGCTAGTGATTAAACCTGTAGAAACCCAAAACAATTCTAAAATTAATTTTAATACAGGTTTTAACATAAATAATCTAGCATGTCATATGATTGTATAGTTAATGGCTTAGTGGAAAGTACTTGCTGTAATCTCCGTGGAACTATCACCGTTACACTAACCATCTTGTCTTTATCTACCATATTCGGATTGATAAGCATTTTATAAAAGTTATTTAAGTATTGTAATCCAAAAAAGTCACCAAATTTTATTATAATTTTTGTAAACCAATGTGGTATATTGATCAATCTAGCGGGAGCTAATCCAAACCAACTTCTAAAATTTATTAAAATATCTTTAATAATAACTATTTCTGACTCTACAACTTTTATTTAATTTACAAATCCTAGTTTCTTTTTTAACTAAGTTAAGAATGATATCAGTCAGATTATATATACAGGATTAAAATTGTTGCAATCCATTCCCGATTAAAGAAATAAAATAAGGTAAAGAAGCTAATCCTCTTAGTAATGATGTTCCACCATAACATCCATTTGCATAAATTAGAGACGGTTGTAAAATAACCCAATCTATTGCTTCTAAAGTTTATAAATAAAAGTCGACTGTTTTCTTAGTTAAGGCATACTTAAGTAGTATACTCATTATTAATACCAAGAGCTGAGATATGAATAATTTTTTTACTTTACAATCTATACAAGGCATCAAATAATGCTTTTGAATCATTTATATGAACATTTTCTATTTTATTTTTTCCACACGAAACTAATAACCCAGCAACATTGATTACCACATCAATATTTTCAAGTTTATCATACCATTTTTCTGGGGAAGTGTCCGTGTTAAAATCGCAAGTTATAATTTCCGTATTAGAAAATTTTCTTCTGGCTAAATCAGCATTTCTTACACCATATACAACTGTTTGATTATCTTTTAATAATTTTACAGTAATATATGCACCTATAAAGCGAGTTGCTCCTATTACTAAAACCCTCATACAGCCCTTCTGTATATTTAAAGCAATAATTATAATATTTTAGTTAAATTTATGCAACAGACTTATTTTACCAAATAGCGTAATTTACTACATTCATTATATTAGAAAGTCATATTTGATATGAGTTCATTTTAGAATTATAGCTTACTTTTCTAAATTAGAAATATAACTAACCCGAGCTATGGATACGAGAAAGCAAAAAAGAGAAAATATAAAAAGGTTAGAGGAATTATTATTCCAAAGTTTTAAGTTATATATTAAGCGAAAAAAATCACTACAATCACAAAATAATAACTTGTATAAAAGTATACAATAGTTTTTACTATAGCCTGTAATTTTTATAAAATATTTGAAGAATGAGCGTCATAAGTTATTACTTCAACCATACAAATACATAATGATAGTTACTTGAGATCTAAGCAAATGTCTTTCTATAATGATTTTTTATCATTTTAGCCAATTTAAAAATTCTAAAGTATATTATCATCATAAAGTTCTTAACAGTAATTTTTTCAAAAATCCTATATGTTACGATAGGTTTATATAGCTTTTTATAATCCTTATTATGATTCTCTACTATTTAAAATAGTAAAAAAACAAGGGTATATTTAGTAGATTCTAGCCATTAGAATCTCTAATGACCATATTGATGGTCATCACAAAGCATTTGGATAAATTGCTATCAAAAATTACCTAAAAGACAAGTGTAATAGGTATTAATAAAGAATATAAGAAATAATTACCGCTTATAACGTATTTTTCTAAAAATTTTAATTTATTTAACTTATAAATTGTGATAACTTAACATAACCACTTCGTTAATAGATTTACCTGTTATAATATAAATCCATACTTATATGTAATATAATTGGTATAACATAATATTACATGAGCATAGTTTACAAAGAATTATCTCATACAAGAAGGCAAAATAAAGCCGTGGACACCAAACTTTATAATGTATAAAAAGAATCAAAAATAACTCCACAACAATTATCTAAAATTAATGAAACACTGTTCCTAAATATGCTGCTATCTACCAAACTTCCCTATATTTTTGCTGAAAGCAAAATTCGTGGTAATGGAGAAGATTGAAACAATGAAGAATTACCAGTCTTAGGAAATATTAACATTATATAAATGTAACCATACAATGGTGTTTGGTTTACCAATAATCCTGATTATTGGATACATACACCTCCTTTTCAAGGTCATTTATTATTTACTAAATAGCACTTTACTCAAAATAAACAAATCCTTCATTTCACCGATTTATCTAGAAATAGTTGCCCAAAATACAAATACTAATTAATTAAGAAAAATATAATAGCTTTATAGAGCATAGATTATTACCAGTATTAATCTTATGCAAATAAACAAGCTAAAAAAGATGAAAATTCAGCATTTATAATTCTTCCAGGATTAGGCTGCGGTGCTTTTGCCGGTGAATTTCAAGGAAATATAGCATATTATTTATATGAAGCTTTAAAAAATTTATTACATAACCATGCAAAAAATTATTCTCATATTGCATGTGTATATTTTGACTCATTTAATGAACTTGATAACATTAGCAGTAATATATACAACACTCAATACCGCGTTAGACCTTATTTGTTAAACCAATAAATTTCCAAGAATATAAGGATAATTTTTCACATTGCACTTTATATAAAATGGTAGCTTGGGATTATGTCTCTTTTCCAGGTAATGATTATTTTAAAGGTAGCCTTAATACTGATGATAGTGTTACTGCCGTAGCTAATAATTCAATGGAAATAATTCTGGTATAAAAGGCCACTATTTTTTAATGGCCGATATTTTTACCGCCAAAAAAATATAAAACTTGGAAAGAAGCTGTAGATAAGAACAAAATAAAATTATTAGGTAAAAATAATAATATATTGCTACTCAAGATGATCGTATATGAAGTTAGATAAATATATTAAATCGCAAAAGACTGCTAATCAACATACTGTGAATTATCAAGACGCTCTCAAAATAAAACCTATATTACAGGGCTCTAAAAAATATTATTTAGATTTTTGTTGCAGATCTTTACTAAATATGACATTTTTGTTTTTTGTACATATTCATTTTACTTAATAAATCTTTTAGAATAAATTAATAATACATGTTAGAGACAATAAAAACGAATATATTACTTCCTATTAAATCTTTTAAAGTACATTATCTTCCTATAATCATCCTTTATTTTTGTTATGGATTTTCCAGTTTTACTGGCATTTCTCAGATGTTTTGGATTAAAAATCAACTATCTATATCTGCTACAGAGCTTGCTCAATTATCATTTTGGATTACATCTCCGTGGACTGTAAAAATTTTATTTTCTCAATTGATTGATAATGTATCTATAATGGGTAACAGAAGAAAATCGTATATATACATAGGCGCTTTATGTAATTTTTTTGGATGTAGCATTATGGTTGCATTATCTAATGAATATGGGCCAAAATATTTAGGCTCTCCCTATAACCAATTGTTATTAGGTGGTATATTAATTGCAACAGGATTTATGATCCAAGATTTAGTAGCAGACACTTTATGTGCAGAACTAGTCGACCAAAATGCCTCCTCTGAAGACAAAAAACATGAAATAGGTATTATACAAATTTTAGGTAGAATCAGTTTAATGTTATCCATATTGCTTGCTACTATCATTGGAGGATACTTAGCTAGCCATTATAATTTTTCAAACATAATATGGTTCAGTCCAATATTACCTATCATTAGCATTACATCGTGTTATTTTCTAAATAATAGCATATCTCAAAGCGAAAGTATTTTTAATCATAAAATTTCTATAATAAGTATTACAATAGTAATTGTAAGTATATTATTTGGAATACTACAAATACCATATAATCAGGAAATTATTTTTTGCACAAATTTAATACTTATAGCTTTTTTGTTTAAAACCATATGTGGACACCAAGATGGCAAAACCTTTAGAGAGATAATATTAATTGGAATAATGCTCTTTGCAGCAAGAATCGACCCAACTTTAGGAGCTGGTATTGAATGGTGGCAAATTGATGTCTTAAAATTTGATCCTATATTTTTTAGTGTTTTAAAACAAATTAGCTTTATGCTTGGATTAATAGGTACCTGGACTTTATCTGGATATTTATTAAAAAAGGATATTAGTGTTATTATACTAGTATTAACCTTAATTAATGCTATATTATTTTTACCATATATTGGCATGGCATATGGGTTGCATGACTGGACTTTCAAACATTTTGGTTTCGGAGCTAGAACCATTGCCATAGTTGATACTTTTATAGACGGACCTTTTACTATAATAATTATGGTACCTATACTAGCTTTATCAACACTTTACGCACCTAAATATAATAAACCTACTTGGTTTGCCATCACAGCTTGCTGGCTAAATCTTGCTTTATCAGGTGGTACTCTAATTGGTAAGTATTTGAACAAAATTTTTGTTATTGAAAGAGGAGAATACAATCAGGTAGGTAATTTACTAATAGCAAAACTAATCATAGGTGTTACTATACCTTTATGCACTGTATGGATTTGTAATGTATTAAGAAATAAAAATAAAATTAATATAAATGTTTTACATACCCAACTAAATCATTCATAAATGTTTATAATATAAAGTTATTTTGTGTTATAAATTCACAAAATATATAATCTTGATAAACTCTTACCTTTAGGCTTACTATCTTGATAAATTCTTACCTTTAGGCTTACTACCAAGTTTTTTAATACTACTTTCATTATCTACAGCTATAATTTTCTTTATATCTTTTTTAAATTTAGCATTAAGTTCTGATATGACTGCATCATACTTAGCATTATTTGATTCCTCTACATACCAACTACTACCCTTTTCAGGACTTTTCTTAAACATTAAAAGATCAAGAAAATTTCTAACTATTTTATAGAATTTTTTATCTTGTTTAGGTTTAGACTTAGGATTTTCTTTAAGTGCAGAAAATTGCTTAGATGAAACATTATCCTGTATAACCTTATTTTTAGCATTTTGCTCTTTGGGCTTATCTGTTTTAGAATTTTCTTTCTCTGATGAAGATACTATTTTCAAGAAATTTTCTTGAATAATTTTACTTTTAGATTCTTGTTTTCTTATATTAGTATTTTGATCTAACGTTAAAGACATAGGTGTAATTTTATTAGTTGGTGCAATTTTTTGTCCTAATATAAATAAATCTTGTGACGATAGAGTTTTAACTTTATCCAAAAAATTTTGAGTTATAGAAAGTGCTGTATCACGAGCTAACCTTTCTTCTCCTATGACATTAAGACCGCTAGACTTTTTTGAGTAAGACATTTGATAAGCATCTTTACTATTTATTCTACTACTGAACATCCCTGCATATATATTAGCAAATACTTCTAACGATTTTGTATCTAAATTAGTATTAGGAAAATCTGAAAAATATCTCCTAAGTGTAGCAGTATCGCTCATTCCGAGTGCAATATCTTGCTCATGATCGCTGGCCATCACAATTTTAGTACCAAAAGGTTTTTTATACTGGGATTTTTTAGGAGGATCCATAGTCTTAATAGCATTGTTCTCAATAAAAGCTTTAAGTACAGCCGTATATACAGGACGTATTTCCTCTTTTGGTATGGTATTTATAGCATCATTCCATTCATTCCTAATAAATTTTTTTTGAGTAATCATAAATCTCCTCTTATTATATTAATATAGTTTTTTCAGCTTCCTTACCATATAGGAGCAAAGAGTGAAGCCTACTAATTGCTAAAAAAACGATAATAAAATAGTGAATGAAAATAGTTAATAATTTTCTAATCTTTATACTAAAAAATCAATATTTTTATTAATATCTAAACTGTATAATAAATATACCAATTTTTGTTATATAAAAATCGATACGAATTAACTAAAGATAAAAATTAATGAGACTTACTATATCTCATAATAAACTTAAAAAATAATGGCACACACCCTAAAATAAATTCTAGAGAAGTCATAACAATTGGACGGAACCTTAATTTTGCAGCGATACGTGTAGCCTCGTGTATTTCTGTACCCTCCTGCATTTCTAAAACTACAACTTCTATAATTAGAATAGCATTCTTAACTGCAAGTCCTATTAAAGTTAGCAATCCTACTTAAAAATATACATCATTTGTAAGCCCTCTAAATAGCTGAAATATTATAGCTTCAAATACTGCAAAAGGTATAGACGATATAACTGCTATAGGCAAAGTCCATCCCTCCTATAAAGCTGCTAAAATTAAAAATATTGTAATAAGGCCAAATTCCATAGCAAAATTACTTGTAATTTCTTCTTGATATGCGGATCCTGAACATCCTACAACAAAATCTGATGATAACACCCCCACTGCAGTTTCATTAATCACTTTAATAGCCTACCCAGAACTATACCCAGGAGCAGGATTACCCATAATTTTAGCAGCTGGAAATATAATTATATCTAATAATATATCTGGTTATAATCGAAGCTCTACTTTTAATAACGCACTTAACAGCACCATATCACCAGTATTAGAACGTACAAACACATCTTTTAAGTTATCTATAGTTTCACGATATTTGCTTTCTGACTGCATATAAACGCTATATGCACATATCCATACAGTAAGTACCAAATATACTTGCATAGTAGAAAACACATCAGGAACATTTACATTTAAAGTTTTTACTTTAGTACGATCTAATATTACATTATACGCCGGAATATTTACTGAAAATATACTCTACACATAATATCTCTGGCCTTTTTTGAATAACTTGAATTAATTTTGTTGCAGCTTCTATAGTAATAACGCATAATCATTGCTATCACCTTTATATTGGATATAAAATTCAAATCCACCGGTAGTACTCATCTCTATAATAGCTGGAAAATTAAATATAGATATAATTGAGTCCTTTACTTGCCCACCTATTGCCATAAACTTTTATGCTAAAGAAAATGAATCTTCGTATGCTCCTTCACGCTTGTCCACATCTTTTAAAATAATAAAGGCTGCACCAGCACTAGTTTAAGCCCCTTTCTACCCACAATAAATCAAGCCCAACTAAACCTACAATATCCTGAATAGTTGGCTCTTCTTTCAAACCTTCTAAAACTCATGCATGGACTTATCAGTTCTCTTTAAAGCAGTAACTGACATTAAATTTTGAGCTACTGCTACTATAAGCATTACACCTAACGTAGCTCTAACTAGTAAAAAATCGACATCCTTTAAATTTTTTAGTTAATTAATCAAAAGTGTTATTAAACCAAGTAAAAAATTTACTAGTCTACATCTCATGATCTTTTTTAATAGAATGCGTATATAGTAATGCTGTCAAGGCTAGTGCCACGATACCAGATAACACCATAGAAATTATAATAGTTACAGCAAATTGTTGATAAATCAAACTAGATATACCACCTATAAAAGCTACAGGCAAAAATACCGAGAAAGTATAAGAACTATGGCATTACAGGTCCGTTCACTTCTTCCATAGCTTTAATTGCCTCTTCTTTAGGAACTAACTTGTCTTCCCGCATAATACGCTCTACATTTTCAAGTACTATAATAGCATAATCTACCACTATTCCTATAGCCAGAATTAACCCAAATAAAATAAGTAAATTGATAGAAAATCCTAAAAATACATTCCAGCAAAAGTACCTATTAATGATGTAGGCACAGTAGTAAGGGTATAAGATTAGCTCTTACATTTTGTAGAAATAGATATACTACTACTAATACTATAGCTTCAATCAATGTCTTAATAACTTCTTTTATAGATACATTTACAAATACAGTAATGTCAAAAGATATAGAATAAGATAATCCCCTAGGAAAACTTTTCGATAATTCTGCCATTGCTTGACTTATATTGTATAACACTAAAAGCATTAGTATTATTATATCTTCAATAATTACCTTATCATCTGCTTTTAAATCATCTAAAACCAATATCCCTTTATTCACAATTACTCCTAAAAGTTATAGTCTTAATAGACACTTTATCATTTTCAACAACATATACATTAGTTCCATTTGGGACATAAATTACAGCCTTCTCAGGAATGAGAATAGCATTTTGATAGTTTAATCCTTTAACCTGCCTCTATAC
The DNA here is from genome assembly GCA_048496475.1 of Rickettsiales endosymbiont of Dermacentor nuttalli. Lineage (GTDB taxonomy): Bacteria > Pseudomonadota > Alphaproteobacteria > Rickettsiales > Arcanibacteraceae > Ac37b. The sequence continues at coordinate 11,085 of JBGCXS010000014.1, read as the reverse complement.
ATACTGATTTGACTAGTTTTTTATATCTTCATTCTTTATCATAACTCTAGATAGAACTGAAGCTATAGTTGTACTTAAACTAATGTCTATAAAGTCAATAATTCCTTCTTCAGATAGCATAATAACATTTTCAGGTTTAATAGCTACCCTAAGTAGCTTATCACTTGGAATCGACACTTTTTTATTATCTATTAATTATCTAATATTATTATACTCATTCTTAAGGTAAGAAAAATTTGTAAACTGTATCGTTTTGTATGATTTTTGTTAACAAACTACCATTATTAATTAAACTTCCTTCAGAATATATAGCATCCGACGAAACACCAGAAATAAAAGCATTCACTTCTATATAATCTAAATTACTTAGCTGCTTTTACTCGACTTTTTGCTCGTAAATAATCAGATATAGGTTGATTTCAATTAGCTCCTGTAATAACACCTTTTTTTAATAATATACATATTCTATTAAAATCCTTTTCTTTTTGAACTAAAGTACTTTTTGCTGAGTTTAGTTCAGCTTCAGCGGCATTACATGTAGTCAAAAATTAGGATCTATAGTAAATAATATATCCTATTTTTTTTACTTTAGCTCCTTCTTGGTAATTTGTTTTCAACAATATTACCACTTACCTGTGCACGTATTTCCACTTCTCTTATTCCTACAACCCTTCTAGGATATTCAAAACTTAAAGGTATATTAGCGTGTACTTTTACTTTACTGTGCTTACTTAATATTTGCGATAACGTTACAGATATAATAATTAACTTACTGAATCTACGATTTAGAATCACACTATGCTCTTTTGATTATTTTATTACAGCTTAATTTAAGAATATAAATACTTAATTAAAACAAAATATTTCTCTATATTATAATTAATGTTATATGGATTGTTATAAAATTTCTTTTAGATTAAACTTAAGATCATTTTCTTCATAAAATCAGAAATTCTCCTTAAATATAGTTCCCATTTATTTCCCAGATCTACAACGATATAAGATGCATTACTAGGAACCGATACGCTAGTATTATTTGTATAAACTTCACCTGGAACTAATAATTTGTGTTTTACTTTTACCTTTTGATATAAAATACTATTTTTATTATTATCCGCAACCGTTACACGAACTAAAGGCATATAAACCTCTACATCATTTGTATTTTTAATTGCATAACTAACTTGATATTTTTCTTGCTCCTCTTTAACCACCACATTATCTACAACCAACCCATTTGAAGGATAAAGTCCTGTAGCAACATACATAAAAGCTGTACTAGGCACATATTGTATAATCTTATAATTATAAAATATACCAGACATTATTATTAATAATACCACCAGCGCAATTGGTATAATTTTTAGAATGAGAGAAATTTTTGGCTGCATTAAAGCAGGCAAAGAAATAATATTTTGCACAGGTTTTTCAACATAAACAGAAGAACCAAGTTTTATAATCTCTTGTTTTCCCTTCTGTAGTTCTTCAAGCTGTTCTTCATTTAATGTTGCCATCCATATATAACTACACTTTAGGCATTTAACTTTTCTGCCGTTAATACCTATAGACTCAACCCCAACCAAATAGCTTGTTTTACATTTTTTGCAAATAATAATCATCAAATATCTCTAGTTTTTTTATAAAAATACTATATATTAAGCCATAATAGTTTACTTATACAGGAAATACAATGGCTACCAATAATACATACAATGATTTAATAGAAAGGTCAAAGAAACTCATCGAAGAATTATGGGAAAGCAAGCAACAAATTTTTAATAGTGATCAAAAAAAAACCGTAGGAACTGTATTATCTTTGCTAGATAGAGGAAAGATAAGAGTTGCAGAAAAAAAAGAAAATTGGCACGTAAATTCTTGGATTAAGAAAGCTATTTTATTATCATTTAGAATAAATAATTCTCAATTAATTAATAGTGGCTGTAAAATATTAAATCAAGAATCTAATTGGTTTGATAAAGTACCAATTAAATTTAATGATTGGCAAGAAAGTGACTTTCAAAAAGCAAATATAAGAGCTGTACCTGGAGCAATTATAAGACATTCTGCCTACATAGGAGAAAACGTAGTTTTAATGCCTTGCTTTGTAAACGTAGGCGCACATATAGATAACGGCACTATGATAGATACATGGTCTACAGTTGGAAGCTGTGCGCAAATAGGAAAAAATTGTCATATCTCTGGTGGCGCAGGCATTGGCGGAGTATTAGAGCCATTACAATCCAACCCTGTAATTATAGAAGATAATTGTTTTATAGGAGCTCGTAGTGAAATAGTAGAAGGGGTGATTGTTGAAGAAGGATCAGTAATTTCAATGGGAGTATATATAGGAGCGTCAACAAAAATCGTGGATCGTACTACTGGCGAAATTTTTCAAGGACGTATTCCAGCTTATTCTGTAGTCGTTCCAGGAAACTTATCCAATAATAATGTTATGCAAAACGGAGAAGTCTCTCCTACTTTATATTGTGCTGTCATTGTCAAACGCGTTGATTCTACTACACGTTCTAAAACTGCAATTAATGAGTTATTGCGTTATTAAAAGATATATAAATTATGATTATTGACCCAATTAAGTTAAGCTGTGATTTAATAAACTGTCCAAGTGTTACACCAATTGATGGTGGTGCTATTGACATACTTACTAATCATCTGACAAAACTTGGATTCCAATGCCATAAATTACAATTCGAAGATGTCACAAACTTATACGCACGTTTTGGAACTAAACAACCTAATTTTTCTTTTGCAGGTCATACTGATGTAGTTCCACCAGGAGATCAAACCTTATGGACATATAATCCTTTTCACGCTCATATTCATAACAATTATTTATATGGCCGCGGTGCCGTAGATATGAAATCTGCTATAGCATGCTTTATAAGTGCTACAAGTCGTTTACTTAACGAAAGCAAAACACATATTACTGGCTCTATAAGCCTGATTATTACAGGGGATGAAGAAGGTGCGACCATAAACGGTACACCAAAAATTTTAGAATGGCTTAAAGAACAAAAAGAAACTATAGATATATGCATAGTAGGAGAACCTACTAATCCAAATTATATTGGTGAAATGATAAAAATTGGTCGAAGAGGTAGTATCTCTTTTACACTAACTATATACGGTACACAAGGTCACGTAGCTTACCCTCATTTAGCTAATAATCCTATACATAGTTTAATAAAAATTTTAGATAAATTACATACTACTGTTATTGATCATGGAAATGATTTTTTTGACCATTCACATTTAGAAATTACATCAATTGATGTAAACAATAATGCAAAAAATGTAATACCTGCAAAAGCAACATGTCAGTTTAATATAAGATTTAACACTATACACACTGAAGAATCTTTAACTAGTTGGGTTCAAAATATTTGCAAAGAATTTACAGAAAATTTTAAATTAGATGCTTATGAATCCGCAGCACCTTTTATTTCTAATGACAATTCTTTAAATTCTATTTTAATCAATGCTATTCAGACTACTACAAATCGTAATCCCACACTTAGTACAACTGGCGGCACATCTGATGCTAGATTTATTAAAAATATTTGTCCCGTAGTGGAATTTGGTCTAACTAATAAAACTGCTCATAAAATTGATGAACATGTTTCAATAGAAGACATCACTGCTCTTACTCAAATTTACTACTTAACTTTAAAGAACTATTTTAATATAACTTAACTATAATAAATTATACATTTATATTTGCTATAACTTCCACTAATATTATTTATACATATATAACTGTTCTTTTTAAAAAAACAACTTAGAATAATCAAGGCCATTTTACTATCGGTGGTAAAGACATAAGAATAGCCTCTGCATTTCCGTCTGTCATAAGCCCAAATCGCGTACCACGATCATAAACTAGATTAAATTCTACATAACGCCCTCGTTTTATAAATAAACGCTCACGTTGTTCCTGAGTCCATGGTTTGTTCATATGTTCTCGAACTAACTTAGGATATATATCGAGAAAAGCCTTTCCTACATCTTGCGTAAAAGCAAAATCTTTATCCCAATCATTAGTATTTAAGTAATCATAAAATATACCTCCTATACCTCTTGGTTCCTTTCTATGAAGTAAGAAAAAATATTCATCACACTGCTGTTTAAATTGTGGATAATAACTTAGATCATATTTATCACATGCAGTTCTTAGGGTTTGATGAAATTGCTTAGTATCATTATCATTTTCTATAGCTGGGGTAAGATCTGTACCTCCTCCAAACCAATGTTTGGTTGTTACAATAAATCTTGTATTTAAATGAACCACAGGCACAAGTGGTGAATATGGATGTATAACTAAAGAAACACCACTTGCCCAAAAATTTGGATTCTCTTCAGCACCAGGTATCTCATGACGAAATTTTTCTGAAAACTGTCCATAAACAGTAGATATATTTACTCCTGCTTTTTCAAACACTCTACCATGTAATAATGATTTTTCTCCGCCACCACCACCTGGTCTATTCCATTTTTCTCTTATAAATTTACCTGCAGACAAATCTGCATTTTGTCCTAACAACTCTTGCTCGATAGTTTCTAGTTCTTGACATATTAAGTCTCGTAATTCTCTAAACCAATTACTTACTGTATATTTATATACTCCGATATTATTTAGTGTCATAATTCTTCCCTACCTTATCTAAAAAGAATCTTTGAAAACTATCTGTAAAAATTTGTAAATTATTCTTAGTCATGGTTTCAAGTAACGATAATGGGAAGAAACTCTCAACAGTATTAGTAAAATATTGATTCATATATTGTCTAAAATGATTTTGATTTTCTACAAACGTTTGCATACTACTTTCTAAATAATATGACAAGATTTTATGTAAATTATCATCATAAAGTACTAAAATCTGCTTCAAAAAATTTATGGGCAATATATTAACATTACCTTTGAGTTCACGATCGAGAACTAACTGTGTTAAAGTAAAATGAGTTAAATCATCGCCAGTCTTGGCATCTTGTACAACAAATTCAACATTATTTTTTATCAATTTATGCAAATCATCCAGAGTAATATAATCACTAGTATGGGTGTTATATAAACGCCTGTTAGAATATTTTTTAATGATAATAGGTGTATTTTTAGACATTATATGATTACCCTATTTGCTGGCAATATTAGCTCAATTTTATTAGTATTATTCTTGCTACGCAAATTTAATTTTGCGCCATGTAATTTAATAAACGAATGTGCAAGTAGTAATATTATATCGTTTTCTTCAAGATTATTTATATGATTAAAGTTTTGAGCTAAAGATAAGATTTTAGAGGTATTATCATATTCAAATGGAGTACCTATACTCTGAATAGTCATAACTAAATCTGAATTACTATCAAAACTTTCATGGATATTGATTTGGGTATGTGTGCTAATATAATCTACAGACATCTTAACTAAATTAAAAATAGTTTGTTCCATTTTAAATTTACCCACTTTAATTAAAGCGAAATTTATGGAAGAATTACATATAATTTCTATATCCTTAAATTCTGCTATTCTTTCAGATACATGTACAACTCTCTCTATGGTATTATACAATTTTTCATCTGTTTCCGCTAGTACATTAAAATCTTGTTCTTGGTTAAATAATTTTGTTAAATGATTAATAGTACCGGCAATATGCGCATTACATGTTTTTATATCTTTAATTCTCTTATATTGTCTAGAGTAAGTGGACCAAAATATTCAGCTTGTAGTATATCAATAAACCCCTGTATGACATTAATTGGGAATTTTATCTGATGTATAGTCTTAGCAATAAATATATTCAATCGAGACACTATACCTAACCGTTCCATTTTTTCTGTCAGCTTTATTTTCCTAATCACTGTTAGTAAAACAAAATAAGCTATACCCGCTATAATAATGGCAAGTAATAGAAATAATATACTATCTATATTGGCCATCCAGTGTTGTAACATATTATCTTCAAGCGTGATAAGTGCCACACTTATAGGCAAAAAATGTAGTGTTAAAAATACATATAAAGACTCATTCATTAATAATTCATCTATAAACACTTGATGTGCAGTAAGGTTATTTATTTTACTTAATCTTTCAGGATGTTGGGTAAATTTTATAATATTTAAATCTTGTTTTATATCTCGACTTTTAAACAGCACATTATTATTACTTGTAGATAATAAAATCATTTTAGTTGAATCCGTAGAATCTATAGCAGTAAAAAATGTATTTAGATAATTACTAATCAATAATTGCTGTAATAATACCCCCAAATACACCATTATTATAGATTTTCCTACTTAATAAAATAAATTGGGTTTCTCCATCACCACTACAAAAAGTACCAACAATAGGCTCTGCTTTATCTAAAAAATATGAAATATCATATGAAAATTTCAGCGGCTCTCCTATATTAAAAAAATTGTTTAATTCTTGGAACTTGCCATATATATCCTTTATAATTCCTTGTTCATCAGTTATAATAATAGCTGAATAATAAGAGATTTCGCCATCTAATCTCTGTGAATAAAATTTTTGTAATTCTAAATCATGCACTGTATCACAACTATAAAGAATAAACTTGCCTCAACATAATTAGTTATTATACATTAGCTAAAATCTCAGCATTCTCTTTAGTAACCTCAACTTTTGCAGAATAGTTCATTTTCTTGATATATTATGACGGCTGTGACAAATATTATGGAAAGTAAACTAAAGATTAGAACAACCTTTGCTAAAATAGATCGATTGTCTTTTTTAAACACATTCACACCTAGCGCATTTATTACACAAATTAAGAATGAAAGTGTAATTTAGACTAACCATTCTATCATAGCAAATTTTCTTATGCAAACTTTTCAAACTATTTAAAAGGTGTTTTTACTAAATTATAACTTTATAATTATTTAATAAATATAAGAATCTATAAGAAATTAATACTTTATTATTAAGTAATTACATCGGTAAATAATATATTATTTTTATTACTTGATCTACATTAAAATGTATTGTGTAATAAAAATTATACTAAAACAATAAAAAAGCTTGGCATATTTTAGATATACTGCTATATCAATAATCTAGTTTTTATTGGAGAGATGGCCGAGAGGTCTAAGGCAGCGGTTTGCTAAACCGTAGTACGAATAAACTCGTACCGAGGGTTCGAATCCCTCTCTCTCCGCCATTTGAAACGAAATCAACTTTGAAAGATTAGGTATTAATCTCAATCTAGCGGTCATTAGATTCACAAATTATGCAACAGACAATCTAGATAAATAAAAGCTTCTTGGAATACGATTTTTGTTTGCTTAAACTACTACACCTGTTAATTTTGGAGAGTGGTAAAAACAATATAAATATATAATAATACGAAAACCTATATTAGATAAAAATCCTAACATTCATGATTTAGCTTGTGCTGCATTCCAATTGAATAGAGCTATAGATTTTCTAGAGAAACTGCTAAATAAGCATTATAGTTTTAAAAAAATTCCGAGCTTACAGAGGAAGAAAGATAACATAATTGCAATGCGTGCCTAGGTATTACCAAACCTTTACTAAAAACTAAACTGGATAAAATACGTAATAATATAATGCATTTTGAAAAATATCCTATTCCAAAACTATCAGAAGTTTTAGAATTGAGTGAATTTGTATGGTATTTTCTTAAATCAACTCATTTAGTTGCTTCCAGAACCATCTGTGATATACTTTAGACAATAATCTAGGCGGAATGGGCTGAAATTTCTTTTGATTTAAAAATTAGCAACCCGAAATTCGGGACTGCTTTCTAAGGAGTCATGTATTAGATGTATTTGTTAGTGAGTTTGTAGAAATTGAAGTGAAGGAAATTAGGCTACAACAGCCACTAACCTATATCTCTGGTACAATTTTGGAGCCTATCAATGTTTTATATACTCTTGCAAAAAAATATTTCTCTGCATTCTAGTTAACTCTAAGTTATGATTTGCATAACCATACAATAAATTAATATTTAAATAGCAGCCAATTTCAAAATTTTTTCTTGATTTTTATATAGACATCTGAGTTAATTAAAAGTCTTTATGGTGTTTCTAATGTTTACTACTCATATGTTATGAAACTATATAATCAACATTTTGAAAACACATTAACACACTGAAAATATAAGAAATTTTACGGTATACACATAATTTGTTATAAATGTGAAGAGGAAATAAATCTACTACCCTCTAAATGCTTTAATCTTCATAATCTTTTTTAGGTTTTCTACCGCCGCCATGGCTATGGCGTCCTCCTTCTTTTCCCATTACTACATCAGCATTATGCCGTTCTTGAGGTGAACTGTTTTTTATCACGTAATTTAGCGGCAACTTTAGAAAGATTTCCATTTTTTTGTTTTTAGGCATAATAAGCTTTATCCTATATATTTAACATATAAGTGATGTAAATAAATTTATTTAAAGTATCGTCTAGTTTGACAAAAATATATTACTCATATGTAAGAGTAACACAACAGAATGTTAAGTCAAACATAAGACGTTAGTTTTTCTTACAAGAAAATTATTTGTAATAATATATAAAAATTATATTGAAATAAATGAATTATAATATTCTAATGACATCTTATATAAAATATAAATAAATAAAAAATATGCTTATTACAGAAAAAATTTATGTAGGTTTATGTAGCCTTTTTAGTATACTAATTATAGTAGGAAATCTGACATATCAAAAATTTGTTAGCTTAAATTTTTTGTCCTTTTATCACTTTCAACTATCTGTTGGAGCAATTTTATATCCAGTTACTTTTTTAATTACAGATTTAATAGCAGAATTTTTTGGTAAAGAACGAACTAATTTTTGTGTAAAAGTTGCTCTTACATTAAATATATTAGTTGCCTTCATAATAATGATAATGGATGCATTACCAGCTACTTCTTGGTCTAAGATAAGTGATCAAGCATTTCATAATATATTTGGATTTTACTTAGTTGCATTTTTAGGATCAATTATTGCGTGTTATCTTGCCCAAACTATAGACGTAATAATTTATTTATGGATACGTAATAAGACTAAAAATAAACATCTATGGTTAAGAAACAATTTGAGCACAGCAGTTTCGTTATTAATTGATACATGTATTGTCATTATATTTTTAACTATTTTTGAAATTTTATCAAAAGAACAAATGTATGCGTTAATCTTTAATAGCTATATATGGAAATTATTTTTTACAATATGTAGCACACCCCTCTTTTATGGATGCGTATCTATTACGAATATAATGATTAAACGCACTTCCTAACCTATAAATAATTTTGTTCTTCGCTTTACTGCAAAAATTAAAAACTCTACCCCATTAATCAACATATTATTAACCTTGTAAGATCTAAATTAAATATTAATAATTATTTTGATTGTAAAATATAATTTTTTTATTTTATTGTTATAAATTAATAATTTAACTAATACCTGAAGTTTAATTTTAGAGCTAACCAGAGTGAGACATCTTTTTGAAAGACCAGATATATTACTTTACTAAATTAGCAAAAATGAAACGCCATTACATAAAGCTTGCCGAGCAGTGAATTTAGCTGCTATACAATATTTATTTATAGATACGCTCAAAATAATATTTTCTTATCTTCAAAATTAAGAAGAAACGTCTCTGTACGTTGCACTACACAAAATACCCAAGAAATAATAAATCGATGTTACGCAGAAAATATCGTAACTCAAGATGCGCCTCTTGCCTTATCTCGCACAAATAGAAACTCTACTTCTCAACAAAGATAGGCAAAAACTTTTTGTCAGTAGGATATTAAATACTCCATCTAAAAGTATTTTAGTTATATAGATAATAATTCTTTATAAAGCATTATATACTCTGTAGACATTTTCTCTGTAGTAAAAACGCTATTATATCTAACAGCAGCATTATGCCCCATAATAGCTACTTGTTCTGGATTATCCAAAAAAAATTGCATTGCATGTGCTAATGCTAAAGAATCAGCTGGCGGCACCACATGCCCTGTATGATTCATATAGTTAATATAGCTAGTACCTGTACCAATTTCACATGAAATCATAGGTTTTTCAAACATAGCTGCTTCTAAGAGCGATAGGCCAAAAGCTTCCGATCTTAGGTGCGATGGAAATACAAAAGCGTAACATAACATCAACAATGCTGTTTTGTTTTCTTCAGATAATTGTCCTAAAAAATGTATATTATGTACTCCTAATGTATTAACTAGAGATCTAAGTTCAGATTCTATTTTACCTGATCCTACAATCAATATAGGTACATTAACATACTTAGCTGCTTCAATCAAAAAATTAAGCCCTTTATAATATCTTAATACACCCGTAAATAGAAAAAATTTATTAGGAAACTTATTCTGCCAATATCCAATAACTTCTTTAGATGGAATAGGATAGTTTTGTTTATCAAGAGCAAGTGGTATAACACTTGTTTTGTTTGCAAATAAAGACAATATTTTACTAGACTGTACATAATTTGGCGAAGTAGCTACTATTTTATTTACCTTTTTAAGAAAATAAAGCATTAAAGGATGATATAATTTGGATAGATATTTTTGTTTTACTATATCAGAGTGATAGGTTAAAAGCGTAGGCTTTTTAACACATGTTAGCAAATGCACTATGTCAGCAAATGGCCAAGGAAAATGGTAGTGTATAATGTCAGCTTCTTCTACAAATTTCTTAAAGTATTTTAATATTTTCCAAGAAAAAGGAGTAGAAGCAAATTCAAACAATTGTGGTATAAGACACACTTGATAGCCATTAATGGTATAATGCGTAACCTCCGATTTTGTGGTTAATGCAAGTACTGTATTTTGCAGCCCAACTGTTGCTGTATTAGTTGCAAGCTCATCAATAAACTTTTGTACTCCTCCTATAGTATCAGGAACAGAAGTTTTATAAAAATGGAGTATATGCAAAATTTTTAACTACTTAATATATTTTCATTCATTTACTATAACTATTATCATGTTTTCTATATAAATCAATGTGTGATTTCTAAAACTTCATTCCAAAATTAAGAGAAGCCTCGTGGGCTTTTTAGGATTTAC
>JBGCXS010000013.1:0-48703 GCA_048496475.1 Rickettsiales endosymbiont of Dermacentor nuttalli | reverse complement strand
GCCTTAAAAAGAATATCTTATGATACTGTTCTAACTTTATAACTTAAAATAAAGTTAAGAGAAGCTAAAGCTCCGCTACAGACTTTTTAGTCTTAGCCTACTTTTTGCTAGAAAAACAATAAGCAGCGACTTATGTAAGTTCAAATCTTAAAACTATGTAAATTTACATATCTTGAGCTGGTTTATTATGGCTTACTCTGGACTTAAACAAAATAAAAGAATTACTTAAAGTTTAATAAACTTGACTTTATCTTCTTTAGCCTTATTTATCTTGCGCTGGTTAATGATTACAACTTATTTTGTTAACATCTATACATAAACAAAAAAGTTATATTGTACAAGCTCAGATTAAAAACCTATAATAAATAGAATTTTAACTATAACAAAACTTAGATAATAGTTAACCTCATAGTACCAGCCTTAATAAATAAGACTAATATCTATTTTATTGACTTTCTTTGAGCTCTTTAATTTTTTCTTTTAATACCTTAGCATCTTTTTCACGATCTAAAATCTCAGCAATTGATGATTTTATAACTTTAATTTTAATCTCAGACGCAATTTCTATATGTACTATGTTATCTTCTATCTTTGATACATTACCTATAATACCACCAGTAGTTATTACTTTTTCACCCTTCTTTAAAGATTCAAGCATAGCTACATGCTCTTTTTGTTTTTTTACTTGTGGACGTATTAAAATAAAATAAAAAATACAAAAAATTAAAATAAACGGCAACAAACTAGATAAATTACTTTGCTGTAGTATATTAGAAATTGACACTTGATTATCAGCTTCTTCAGCCATAGCATACGATATTATTGATAGCATTTTTTCCCCCTATTATAATTCCTATGTATTATTTTACCAAACAACAATGTAGCAATCTCAAAGAATAGATGTTGCCTTCTTCATTTGTGAATCTAATAGTAAATGTAATACCTTGTTATTTTTTAACCTTAATGGAACCTCTTGTCCACCTATTATCCAATTAAAAATGTCATTATCCTCCTCAGATAATAACTGCTCATACTCCATAATACCAACACTATCTAATAGATCTACGTTATTAGATGCAAAACCACCCAATAATAAATCCATTTCTTTACATCCTCTGTGTTTGCTTCTATATAAAAGCTTTTTTTTAATATTTAGGTCCATTAAGCTATAGCTTTTACTCTCTTTGACAATCTACTAATTTTTCTAGAAGCTGTATTTAGGCTTAAAATTCCCTTAGCTACTCCACGCATAATCTCAGATTGGGCCTTAATAAATAAAGAATTAACTGTCTCTTTATTGCCATCAGTAATAGCAACTTCAAGCTTTTTTATAAAAGTATGTATTTGGCTTTTACGAGCTCGATTAATTTTCACCCTTTTTTCGCTATGACGCATAGCCTTTTTAGCTGATTGATGATTTGGCATCTAAAACCTTCCTTAAAAAACCTTTAAAATAAAGCATAACAAATAACTATTAAATCAATTCTTGTCAATAGACTAAAACTCTATTTGACACTTTTTCATATTAATCAGAAATTTTATATTTTCTATGTTCATCTTCATTAATAGCATCAATAGCAGCAAAGGCAGCCAAATTTAAAATTTCTGATACAGTTGACCCCATAGGTATAATTTGTACAGGATATTCTAAACCTGTTAATATAGGACCCAGTACCGACCCTCCACCTAACTCTTGTAATAATTTTGAAGATATATTTGCAGAATGTAAAGCTGGCATGATTAATATATTTGCAGGTTTTGTTAATCTAGAAAATGGATATAACTTGAGTAATTCAGGATTTAACGCTATATCAACAGACATTTCACCATCATACTCAAAATCTAAATCCATTTTATCTAAAATTTCTACAGCATCCCTAACACGCTTAGCACGCTCTTTTAAAGGATTACCAAAATTTGAAAATGATAACAATGCTACTCTAGGTTCATATCCCATACGACGAGCCATAGCTGCGGTTTCTATTGCTATATGTGCTAATTCCCCTGCTGTTGGAATTTCATTTACACTTGTATCTGATATAAAAATGGTTCTACCTTGAGCAACCATAATTGAGATAGCAAAAACCATAGATTTAGATTTTGTTGAAATAATTTTTGATACATCTTCAAGAGATGTTGTATACCCCCTAGTTAAGCCAGTAATTAATGCGTCTCCATCACCACATGCAAGCATACAAGCCGCAAAAATATTACGATCATTTTTAACTAAACGTATACAATCTCTATGTAAATATCCTTTTCTTTGTAACTTTTTATACATGAAGTCTGTATAATAATTTACTTTATCACAATTAGCTGCATTTTTAATCTCAATACCTTCAAGACTAATATTAGCTGCAATATTTACTAAAGCCTCACGTATACGTCTCTCACGTCCTATCAATATAGGAGTACCATAACCATTATCACGCCACAAAAGTGCTGTTCTAATAATTTGCTCCTCTTCTCCTTCTGCAAAAATAATTTTCTTCTTATTTTCACTTACTCTATCATAAATCATATTCATGCTATTAGCAGTTGGATTAAGACGTGCACCTAATTCTCTTTTATATGCAAGCACATCTTGAATAGGTAACTTAGCTACGCCACTATCCATAGCAGCCTTAGCTACTGCCGGTGGCACAGTTGTAATTAATCTAGTGTCAAAAGGCACAGGAATTATATAATCAGGCCCATATAGCATTTTTTTACCTGAATACGCAGCAAACACTTCATCTGGCACATGTTCTCTTGCAAGCGCAGCTATACTCTCGGCCGCAGCTATTTTCATTGCCTCATTAATCGTAGATGCCCTAACATCTAATGCACCCCTAAATATATAAGGAAAACCCATAACATTATTAATTTGGTTATTATAGTCAGAACGGCCAGTTGCAATAATAGCATCATCACGAACTTCTTTTATCTCTTCAGGTGTAATTTCAGGGTCCGGATTAGCCATAGCAAAAATAATAGGCTGATCATTCATACCCTTAACCATATTTTGTGTAACCGCTCCTTTTACGGATAATCCTATAAACACATCAGCACCTTCTAATGCCTCTGTCAAAGTACGTTTCTCGGTTTTAACTGCATGCACTGATTTCCACTGATTAATTCCTTCTGTTCTGCCTTCATATACTACACCTTTAGTATCACACAAAATAATATTATCATGAGAGACTCCATAAGCTTTAATAAGCTCTACACATGCAATCCCAGCTGCACCCGCACCATTTACTACAATTTTTATATCTTTAAATTCCCTACCAGTAAGATGTACAGCATTAATCAAACCAGCAAGAGTAATAATAGCTGTACCATGCTGGTCATCATGAAACACAGGTATATCCATTAATTCACGCAATTTATCTTCTATAATAAAACATTCTGGCGCTTTAATGTCTTCTAAATTAATTCCGCCCCAACTTGGAGATAAATAACGTATAGCATTTACAAAACTCTCAGGATCCGTAGTATCAACCTCTATATCAATAGAATCAATATCAGCAAATCTTTTAAATAATACTGCTTTACCTTCCATTACCGGTTTAGATGCAAGAGCACCTAAATTACCCAAACCAAGCACAGCTGTACCATTTGAAATTACAGCAACAAAATTACCTTTAGCAGTATAGTCATATGCTTTCGTAGGATCCTTTTGAATTTCAAGACATGGCACCGCAACACCAGGAGAATAAGATAAAGATAGATCACGCTGTGTAATAAGTGGTTTTATAGGTGATATTGATATTTTTCCAGATTTACCATTAGAATGAAAATCTAACGCTTCTTTATCAGTAATTGGATTAGTTTCTCTACTCATATATTAGCTCTTAATTTAATTTTTAATATTATTTATATTTTTATGTGCTAAAAATAAAATTATGTAGTATTTATACTTATACCACCTGAACCACAATAACTCCTAACATGAATTTATATTCCTTATATACATCTTTCTATATATATTTCAATTGAAGGTTTTTTTCCAACTTCTCTTTTAATAAAAGATCTAATGACTTCTCTTATTTTATTAGTTAATAATTCTTTATTTAACACATGCTTCTTTTTAGCTTTTATAGTATTAGAATTAGTATTTCTACTATAATCTTCTAAAACATATTGTAATTCTTCAGAAATTTCTAATAACAACTCATTATCTTCGTTACTATCTAATAATCCAGGTGCTGTAACTACTGGTTTTGTCATTAAATTACCATATTGATCTACAAAAATTACTACTAAAACTATACCTTCTCTTTGCATTTTACGCCTCATTTGCATAATTGGCGAATTAACAGGTAGTAAATAATTACCATCCACAGCAAGATATCCAGCTTGAACTCTAGCAATTATTTCTGCATTAGGTGCTAATCTTATTATATCTCCATTTTCTACTTCTATTACTTGCTTTACTCCCCAAACTCTAGCCAATTTAGCATGTTCGTGCATATGCATTAATTCACCATGAACTGGAACAGCAATTTTAGGCTTAATCAATTCATACATACGCTTTAACTCATCACATGCAGGATGACCAGAAACATGTACAAAATGATCTTTTTCAGTTAATACTTCTATACCTGCCTTTACAAATTGATTAAATAATTTAAAGATTTTTTTTTCATTCCCTGGTATAATTTTAGAAGAAAAAATAATTGTATCATCTCTAGCAAATTTAATATGTGGATAAACATTAAAAGCAATTTTACTAGTTGTAGCAAGTGGCTCTCCCTGACATCCTGTACATAATAATAATAATTTATGACGAGGATACTTACCAATATCTTTTTCTTCAAGATATGGTTCTATATCATTTAAATATCCACTCTCCATAGCAGTTTTTATTAATCTTTTTAAACTAGTTCCTGCTACTACCACATGACGACCACTAGCTTCTGCAGCTTTTATAATTGTTTCAATTCTTGCTACATTAGAAGCAAAAGTCGTCACAGCTACTAAATTTTTACATTTTGCGATTAAATCAGTTAAACTTTCTCTTAGATCACCTTCAGAACCAGATACTCCTGGATTAAACACGTTAGTAGAATCACCAATTAGAGCTAAAACTCCTTCATCTCCATATTGCTTTAACAATTTTTCATCATTAACTTCTCCTATTAAAGGCTGCTGATCAAATTTCCAGTCACCTGTATGAAATATATTACCTAGGTCTGTACGTATTAAAATAGCCTGCATTTCTGGAGCAGAGTGCGTTAAAGGTACTAATTCTAGAGTAAAAGGTAATATACTAATTTTACCTCCACATTCTACTTCATGAATTTTTATTTCATCTTTAAATTTAAGACCAGTTAATTTAGTACGAAGAAAATTAGCTGTAAATTTAGTAGCAAATATAGGACATCTTAGCTCATCCCATAAATATTGTATTCCCCCAAGATGATCTTCATGTATATGAGTCAAAACTATCCCTAATAAATCTTTTTTATGTCTTACTATAAAACTTATATCAGGTGTAATCATATCAACACCAGGCAAACTACCATCAGCAAATCCAGCACCCATATCAATCATTAACCACTTACCTTTATAAAAATATAAATTTAAATTTAATCCAATCTCTCCAGACCCTCCTAAAGGTAAAAACAAAAGGTCATTTTTATAGTCAGTTAAATCCATACTTATTTACTCTTATTCATATAATATATATACATTAGCCCATACATTGTTAAATCAGGTTCTAAATATTCCAATCTTGTTGTAGAACTCATAAACAAAGGAGCCATTCCACCAGTAGTTACTGTTTTTAATTTTTTAGTATATTCTTGTTCAATTTTATCTATTATCTTTTCAATTAACCCCACATATCCCCAATAAATACCAGACTGCATTGCCACTACAGTTGTAGTACCTATCACTTGTTCAGGCTTTTCAATAAAAATTTTAGGAAGTTTTGCTGTTTCTAAACTTAAAGAATTAGAAATTAAATCAACACCAGGAGTAATTACCACTCCTACATAATCGCCCATATCATTAATAACTTGGAAAGTAGTAGCAGTACCAAAATCAACAATAAGTATATCACCACCAAAATTTTTATATCCAGCTACAGCATTTGCAATTAAATCTGCTCCGACCTCATGAGGTTTTTCTTGTGTCAATTTTATATTTAAGTTTAAACTATTACCATGTACTATTAATGGTTCACAATTAAAATAATCTCTACATAAATTTTTTAAATCAAATAATAAATTAGGAACAACAGTAGCAATTATCACACTATTAATTTGATTATAATCTAATTTAGCTATAGATAACATTTGTATTATAAATACAATATATTCATCAGATGTTTTACCACGTACAGTAGTCATACGCCACCTACCAACCATTGCTTCTTGTTCAAAAACAGCAAATACTATATTAGTATTTCCAACATCTATTGCTAATAACAAAATTAATATCTCCAATATTTACACATTATAATCCGACGTACTACCATATAGTACTTCACCAGACGAAACAAAACATTCTTGACCACCAGCTAATATTAATCTTATACATCCATTGTCTGTTAGCTTATCAAATATACCTGAAACTCTATCTTGACCTATAGAAACAGTAACCACTTTACCAACTTCTAAAGAATTTTCTAACCAGTTGTGGCTTATCTTATTAAAACCATCTTTTCTCCAAACAGAAATCCAATATAAAAAATTTTTCATTACTTGATCAAGTAGTGTATGCAATTCACACACTATATTTTCTGCTAATAAACTTGTAGCTTTATAATTTGGATTAATATTATGTGGATAAGCAGAAACGTTAATACCTATTCCTATAATTAAAAAATCTAATATATTATTATCACTCTTAGTACCAGACTCCAAAAGAATACCTGAACATTTCTTACCGTTAAGAAATATATCATTTGGCCATTTATATTTAATCTGATCATCTATAGATATAAAATTTTTAATAGCATCTCCTACGGCAAGCGCTACTATATAAGAAATCTGTGCAGCATATTGGACTTCAATCATTGGTTTAAGTAAAATAGATAAATATAAATTACCTTGCGGAGAATGCCAACACCGACCAAACTTTCCCTTACCTGATGTCTGAGACTTTGCCCATATTACGAATTCTCCATCTACATTTGATTTAATCAAACGTCTAGCCTCAGCACTAGTACTATCTATTTCATCAAAAATTAAAAGGTTATAATATTTATACCATTGGCTTACAGATTGATATATCATAAAATCAAAGCTCTTGTAACATCCAAAGTAATGATTAATAAAGGCTTAGATATTAAAAAGAATACTACATTAAATAATACAATCAAAAATATCACAAATACACCTTCTGGTAAAAAACCTCTATAAATTTGTCTGGTAGGAGTATCAAAATACATTATTTTTACTATACGTAAATAATAATAAGCAGATATTACACTAGTAATTGCGGCTATGATTGCTAAAAAATAATAACCTTCTTTAATTACTGATGTAAAAATATAAAATTTAGCAAAAAAACCAGCAATAGGAGGTATCCCAGCCTGAGAAAACATTAATATCAACAAAGAAAAAGCTAATAAAGGATTCTTAGATGAGAGCCCAGACCATTCTTTGATATTTTCTTGCACCACACCTTCTTTTTTTAAATGTATAATACATACAAATACACCTAAATTCATCACTACATAAACTAATAAATACATCAAAGAAGATTGTATTCCGTTAATATTAGCTAATGATATACCTAACAATATGTATCCTATATGATTAATAGAGCTATAAGCTAATAATCTTTTAATATTATTTTGATATATTGCACCAAGAGCACCTATAACCATAGACATTACAGCAAAAAACATTAACATCTGTTGCCAATATTCTACCCATACCGCACATATTTTTATTAAAAATTTTATTAAAAATAATACAGATGCAAGTTTTGGCACTGTTGCAAAAAATGTAGTTACTATCACTGGTGCACCTTCATAAACGTCTGGAGCCCACATATGAAAAGGCACTGCTGCAATTTTAAAAGATAAACCTATTACAACAAAAATTACTCCTATTAATATACCTATAGGTATATTAATTTCTCCTGTATTTATTAAATACAATCTAGATAATACTGTAAAACTAGTACTTCCACTAAAACCATAAATTAATGATATTCCATATAGTAACAACCCAGATGCAAGAGCACCTAATACAAAATATTTAATACCAGCCTCAGAAGAAGTTTCTTGATCACGATTAAATGCAGCTAAAACATATAAACATAAACTTTGTAGCTCTATACCTAAATACATTACTAATAAATCATTCGCAGACAGCATAATCATCATGCCAATAATAGAAAATATAGCAACAACTGAAAATTCATATTTATCAGTCATAAATTTCCCAGCATAGTGTTGATTAAGATAAATAATAAAAAATATAATAGAAACTAATAATATTAGCCCTTTAGAAAAGGTTATATATAAATCAGATATAAACATCTTATCAAATGCTGTGATCGGAGCATAATAAAACGGCATTCTTAAGCATATTACAGCAATTAATATTGCAACTATTGCAAAAATAGCATGCCACTTTGTACTTTGAATATTTTTCTTAAAAATAGAAACCAATAAGCATATCATAGAACTAACAATCATTATAAGTTCTGGTATAATTGGCTTTATAAACCCGCTAAATATAAGTTGATGCATTTTTTTTAACCTGCTAATATAAATTCTTTATTAAATGAATTACTGAATTATCTAGAATAGAAGTAATAACCTTAGGATAAATACCAATAATTAATACCAAAATTACTAACGGTATAAATACTACGATTTCTCTACAATTTATATCTATTAAACTACGTACCTCTTGATTAATAATATCTCCTAATACAATCCTTTTATATAACCATAACATATAAACAGCACCTAATATTATACCAAGAGCTGATAACACAGCAGCTAACTTATTTACTTCATAAACACTAATCATTACCAAAAACTCTCCAATAAAACCACTTGTACCAGGCAAACCTATGGAAGCCATAGTAAAAAACATAAATAAGGCAGCATAAACTGGCATTTGTATTGCTACACCTCCAAACTTATTAATTTCCTTAGTATGCATTCTATCATAAAGAACACCTACACATAAAAAGAGAGCTGATGATATTAAACCATGACTTACCATTTGCACTATCGCTCCTTGTATCCCTTTCTGTTCAAGTGTAAAAACACCTATAGTTACAAACCCCATATGGGCAATTGATGAATATGCAATAAGCTTTTTCATATCTTTTTGCATTAATGCCACTAAAGATGCATAAATTATTGCTACATAGCTCAAAGAAAATACATAAGAAGCAAAATATTTACTTGCTTCAGGAAAAAAAGGTATGGAAAACCTTAATAAACCATACCCACCTATTTTTAATAAAATACCTGCTAGTATTACAGAACCAGATGTTGGAGCTTGTACGTGAGCATCAGGTAGCCATGTGTGAAAAGGCCACATAGGTATTTTAATAGCAAAAGCTATAAAAAACGCTCCCCACAACCATTGTTGCACTATAAATGGTAGAGTAGATGTAAGCTCAGGTAACTTTATAACATCAAAACTTCCAAATTCAGTATATAAATATATTATAGCTATTAACAGTAATATTGATCCAAACATTGTATAAAGAAAAAACTTAAAAGTAGCATAAATTCTATTTTCTCCTCCCCATATACCTATAATTAAAAACATTGGAATAAGCGTCATCTCAAAAAATATAAAAAATAACATTAAATCAAGAGCACAAAAAACCCCTATAACAGAAAACTCTAATAATAAAAATGCTATTAAATATTCTTTAATTCTAGATTTTATAGAATTCGTACTACTTAAAATACAAATAAGCACTAATATAGTAGTTAATAGTATAAAGAAAAAAGAAATACCATCTACACCCACATGATAATACAAATCCAGAGGTTTGATCCATAATAAGTTAGTCTCAAACTGTATATCAGATATTTCAAATTTGAAATCACAAAATAATAATATATTTAAACCTAAAGTAACTATAGCTACTACAATAGCTATTGTATAAGATAATCTATTTGATATACCTTTTAATAAAAATAAAAGCAAAGCACCTACTAACGGTAAAAAAATAATTCCTGACAATATCTTGTTTTCCATAATTTTAATTTACTATATTCAATATATACCAACTAACTAACACCATAACAGCAAATAACATAACATATGCATAATGATACAAATATCCAGTTTGCGCATTAGTTACCTTTGTAGACAGCAAGCCAACTAACTTAGCTACACCATTCGGTCCAAAACCATCTATAATTAGACTATCAACTTTTTTCCATAATATTACACTTAAACAACGTATTGGTTTAACAATTATATATTCATATATTTCATCCCAATAGTATTTATAATAGAATAAATTATATATAGGATAAAAAGTAGACTTAGTGATATCAGGCAAGATTTTAAATACTGTATAATATATAAACGCGATTACTATACCTAGTACACCTACCACAACAGGCATAAACTTTATCAAAATTGGTATATCATGCACATGATTATGTAATAATTCTATAGAACCATGCCAAAAATTATGTGCATTTTCTATTATATGCAATTTTTCACCAATAATCCCCGAAAAAATAGCACCTATAAACAATATAAACAACGGTACAGTCATAGACAAAGGAGATTCATGTATTGCCCTCCAAACACCTTGTTCCCCATTAAATTTTCCATGAAATACTTTAATTAACAATCTGAAGGAATAAAATGCTGTACAAAAAGCTGCACTAACTCCCATCCAATAAGCAAAGTTTCCACTTATAGTTTTAGCTAAATAAGCAGATTCTATTATTACATCCTTAGAATAATAACCAGCAAAGGGATAAATTCCTGCTAATGCCAGTGAACCAATCCACATCATTACATATGTAAAAGGAATTTTACGCCAAATACCACCCATTTTATTAATATCTTGTTCACCAGACATTGCATGTATTACACTACCTGCACCAAGAAATAATAATGCTTTAAAAAATGCATGAGTAGCCAAATGAAATACAGCTACATTATACGCTGAAACACCACATGCAAAAAACATATAACCTAATTGGCTACATGTTGAATATGCTATAATTTTTTTAATATCGTTCTGAGTTAAAGCAATAGTGGCAGCAAAAATACAAGTCAAAGCTCCAATTATAGTAATTATTTGTAACACTACAGGAGCATATTGAAACAACCAAGAACACCTAACTAATAAAAACACCCCAGCTGTTACCATAGTTGCAGCATGTATAAGAGCTGAAACAGGCGTAGGACCTTCCATTGCATCTGGGAGCCATACATGTAATCCAAGTTGTGCTGATTTTCCCATACATCCTATAAACAATAACATACATGTTATTTCAATTGCAGAAATATTGTAACCTAATATATTAAAAGTTTTATAACTATATTCACTAACTAATTTAAAAACCTGATCGAATTGTAATGAATTAAAAACCAAATATATAGAAAAAATACCTAATATAAAACCAAAATCTCCAACCCTATTTACTATAAAAGCCTTCATAGCAGCTAAATTCGCACTATTTTTACGATACCAAAAACCTATTAATAAATAGGAACATAATCCTACCCCTTCCCATCCTAAAAATAATTGTAAAAAATTATCAGAAGTAACAAGCATTAACATAAAGAAAGTAAATAAAGATAAATATGACATAAAGCGTGGTTTATGCGGACCATCATGTATATAACCCACAGAATATATATGAACTAAAAAAGACACTATATTTACCACTACTAACATTAGTGCTGTTAAGCTGTCTATTTTCAAAGCCCAGTTTACAATTAATTCATTGATTTCAATCCATCTAAATAGCTCTACTGTAGCATAACTTTGCCCTTTTATTACTACATTATAAAAAATAATTAAAGATAAAAATGATGAAATAGCCATCCCAACACAAGTACAAACCTGAGCTAGCACTACACTCACCCTTTGCATAAACAGACCAGATATTATAGACATCAACAGTGGAATAAAAACTAGGCAAATTATTTCATTTTTCATCTATTAGCCTTTCAATTTATTAATATCTTCTACATCTATGGTTTTGCAGTTTCTATAATATATTACTACTATAGCAAGCCCTATTGCTGATTCTGCAGCAGCAACCGTCAATACAAATAGACTAAAAATCTGCCCAGTTAAATCTTTTAAATACGCAGAAAAAGCTATAAAATTTATGTTTATCGCTAACAACATCAACTCTATGGATAACAAAATAGTAATAACATTTTTACGATTTAAAAATATACCAGATATTCCTAAAACAAAAATTACAGCTGCAACAATTAAATAATGTGTTGCTCCTATTGTTAACAAGCGCATTACATATAAATTACTTTCTAGATTTACCATTATCACCTACACCCGCACCTAATTTAATTTCAACTAACTCAATCGCATCATTCCTCTTACGTAATAGTTGCTTAGCAATATTTTGCCTACGTATACCATGTTTATAACGCACAGTTAATACTATACAACTTATCATTGCAACAAATAAAATAAGACCCGCAATTTGAAAAGGATAAAAATAATCGGTATATAAAATTTTGCCAATAGCATGTGTATTTGTCACTTTAGATGGATCTGGTATAGGAAACGCAACATCGTAACCATGTTGCATATTAGATATCGAATGAGTTATAACCAAATACAGATCTACAAGTATTATCAAAGAAATTAAAATCGCAAATGGTAAATGCTTTAAAAACCCCTTACCTAATTCTACAATATCTATATTAAGCATCATAATAACAAATAAAAACAATACAGCTACAGCACCAACATACACAATTATAAGTATCATCGCTACAAATTCTGCACCTACTAAAATAAATAATCCAGAAGCAGCAAAAAAACTTACAATCAAAGCTAACACTGAATGTACTGGATTACGCATTGAAACTACCATAATTGCTGATACAATAGTAACTATTGAAAAAGCATAAAACAACAATCCTGTGATAATTTGGTACATAATTTTATATCAATCCAACACTATATTTAACAAACAATAACAAAACTATCTATAATAGTAATCTGCTCTTATATCTGAAGCAATTGCTTCTTCCCAAATTTCACCGTTAGCTAATAATTTTTCTTTATTATATAACAGTTCTTCATGAGTTTCTGTAGCAAACTCAAAATTTGGCCCTTCAACTATTGCATCAACAGGGCATGATTCTTGGCATAATCCACAATATATACATTTTGTCATATCAATATCATATCTTGTAGTACGACGACTTCCATCCTCTCTAGATTCAGCTTCAATTGTAATAGCTTGCGCAGGGCATACTGCCTCACATAATTTACAAGCTATACACCTTTCTTCTCCATTAGGATACCTTCTCAGAGCATGTTCTCCCCTAAATCTTGGACTAATAGAACCCTTTTCATAAGGATAATTTATAGTTACTTTAGGTTTAAATAAATATCTTAATGTTAATAACATACCAGAAATAATTTCATACAAAAACATATTCCTTGCTAGTCTATCACCAAATATCACCAAGTCCTCCCATTTTTATTTACTTAGGTAGCTCATTTAAATACATAAGCAACCCTGAAACCAATACCACCCATATTAACGATATTGGCAAAAAGAATTTCCAACCTATTCTCATTAATTGATCATATCTATATCTAGGAAGAGTAGCCCTAATCCATAAAAAACAGAACAACCAAAATATAACTTTTAATACAAACCAAATTACTCCAGGTATACATTGTAAAAAGCCTATGTTAAATGGTGGTAACCACCCACCCATAAATAAAATTGTAATCATTGAACTTGCCAGCACCATATTAGCATATTCTCCTAAAAAAAACATAGCAAACGTCATTGAAGAATATTCAACATTATACCCAGCCACAAGCTCAGATTCAGCTTCTGGTAAATCAAAAGGATGACGATTAGTTTCAGCTAAACAAGAAATAAAAAATATAATCATCATTGGAAATAACAATAAATGTACATACCATTTCATATCTTGCTGGGCCATCACTATCTCTGTAATATTTAAAGATCCTGTTACAATTAATACTGTTATTAATATCAAACCAATAGAAACCTCATAGGAAATCATCTGAGCCGATGAACGTATAGCTCCTAAAAATGCATACTGAGAATTACTAGCCCATCCAGCAATAATAATCCCATATACACTCAAAGAAGATACTGCTAGTAGATACAATATACCTACATTAATATTCGCTACTTCCATTTTTATACCCACAGGTATAACAGCCCACGCACCTATACTTAATGTAAACGTAACCATAGGAGCCAATATAAACATTACCTTATCAGCATTAATAGGTAATATAACTTCTTTAAACATTAGCTTTATAGCATCAGCCCATGGCTGCAATAATCCAAAAATACCCACTACATTTGGACCTTTACGCATTTGCATTAAACCAATTACTCGCCTTTCAGCATAAGTTAAATATGCAACACACATTAATAATGGTACTATAATTAAAACAATTTTAATTAGGATATTAACTACAAACATTATATATTCCATTAGGCAGCCTTCTCATCTTTTAAAATTAAAGTACATTCAGCCATAGTTTTTGAAGCTCTGCTCACTACATCTGTCATATAATAGTTATCTATAATTTCTTTAAAAGGTAAGTCAAGCAATTCTCCTTGTTTACCAAATTTTGTCCATTTCGAAGGATTAATCTGGTCTAGATCTTGCACATATGGCACTACCTTTGTCATCCTATTTCTTAATTCTTCAATAGAATTATAAGCAAAATATTTACCCAGATATTCTGATAATTTTTTTATAATTTTCCAATCTTCTTCTGCCTCTCCAGGAGGGAACACTGCCTGTTTAGTACGTTGCACACGTCCTTCTAAGTTAATATATGTACCACTTTTTTCAGTATAGGCTGCTCCAGGTAAAATGACATCGGCACTATGAGCACCCTTATCTCCATGATGCCCCTGATATACTACAAAACTATTTCTTAATTTAGACATATCTATTTCATCAGCACCCAGTAAATATAATACTTTCATCTCTCCTTTTTCACTAGCTTCTAGTATTTGCGTTAAATTTTTACCATTATTTTGCGGTACAAAACCAATATCAAGTGCTCCAACTCTAGATGCTACTCTTTGTAAAACATTGTATCCATTCCAACCATCTCGTACAAAACCTAAATTTTCTGACAACTCATTTACTAATGCAAGAATAGCATCTGCATCAGCACGGGCCATTACTCCTGTACCTAAAATTAACATTGGATTCTTAGCTTCAAGTATCTTTTGAGTAAATGCATGTTTCTGCTCTAATAATTCTTTTAAAAGACTAACATTGTTCCCCAAATTTTGTACAGGATATGTTAAATCATTTTCAGGACCTATAGAAGCTATAATAAATCCTCCTGCTTTATATCTTTTTCTTAAGCGTGCATTTACTATTGCTGCTTCATGTCTTGGATTTGTACCTATTAACAGACACAAATCAGCCTCTTCTATGCCAGCTATAGTGGTATTAAACAAATAAGATACACGCTCTGATGTACTTACTATGCTTCCATCTTGCCTACAATCTAAATTGTTACACCCCAAAGAACCCATTAAATCTTTTAATATCATAATAGATTCTAAATCTGCTAAATCACCCACTATAGCAGCAATTTGATCTCCAGCAGTTTGTTCTAATTTTGAAGCTATAACAGTTAAAGCTTCTTCCCAACTTACAGTATATAACTTACCATCCTTACGCAACATAGGACGATCAAGACGCTGAACCCTTAATCCATCATAAGCAAACCTTGTTTTATCAGAAATCCACTCTTCATTAATATCCTCATGTATTCTTGGCAAAACACGTATAACTGTTGTTCCACGAACATCAACTCTAATATTACTTCCCACAGCATCAAGAACATCTATAGACTCAAACTTTGTTAATTCCCAACTTCGCGCTTGAAAGGCATATGGCCTAGATGTTAAAGCACCCACAGGACAAAGATCTATAATATTTCCTGAGAGCTCAGATGTTAAAGATTTCTCAACATACGTAGTAATTTCCATATGTTCACCACGACCTATAGTACCTAATTCTTCTATACCAGCAACTTCATTCAAAAATCTTACACATCTAGTACAATGTATACATCTTGTCATATAAGTCTTTATCAATGGACCCATATATTTTTCTTTTACAGATCTTTTTCCTTCAAAAAAACGACTAACACCCCTACCATATGACATTGCTTTATCTTGTAAATCACACTCTCCACCTTGATCACAAATTGGACAATCAAGCGGATGGTTTATGAGTAAAAATTCTATTACCCCTTCACGAGCTTTCTTTACCATTGAAGTATTAGTATGAATCACCATATTTTCGGATACAGGCATGGCACAAGAAGCCACTAGCTTAGGAGATTTTTCCATTTCTACCAAACACATTCTACAATTACCAGCAATAGACAACTTATCATGATAACAAAACCTAGGAATAGTAACTCCAGCAACCTCACACGCCTGTAATACTGTTAAGCCTTCTTCTACTTCAATTTCTTTTCCATCAATAGTTAATTTTGGCACCTTATTCTCTCCTCTATCTCACTTCTGAAATGCCTTACTAGTCCCTGTATAGGCCAAGCTGCAGCATCTCCTAATGCACAAATAGTATGGCCCTCAATTTGTTTAGTAACTTCTTCAAGTAAATCTATATCTTCTACTTGTGCATTACCTTTTACTAATCTCATCATCATACGCCACATCCAGCCTGTCCCTTCTCTACAAGGTGTACATTGTCCACATGATTCGTGCATATAAAACTTACTTAATCTAGCAATAGCATAAATTATATCCGTGGATTTATTCATCACAATAACTGAAGCTGTACCTAATCCAGATTTAACTTCCCTTAAACTATCAAAATCCATCAAAATCGTATCGCAAATAGATTTAGGTATCATTGGCACAGATGCACCACCAGGAATTATAGCTAATAAATTATCCCAGCCTCCTTGCACTCCACCAGCATGTTTTTCTATTAATTCTTTTAAAGGTATTCCCATTTCCTCTTCAACATTACATGGTTTGTTTACATGCCCAGATATAGAAAAAATCTTTGTTCCTGTATTATTTGGACGACCAAGTCCAGAAAACCAATCTGAACCCCTTCTTAAAATTGTTGGTACTACTGAAATTGATTCAACATTATTAATAGTAGTAGGATATCCATATAACCCTACACCAGCAGGAAACGGAGGCTTCAAACGTGGCATTCCTACTTTTCCTTCTAAGCTTTGTAGTAATGCAGTTTCCTCTCCACAAATATATGCCCCAGCTCCTCTATGCAAATAGATATTTAAATTATAACCAGAACCACAAGCATTAACACCTAATAACCCTTCAGCATAAGCTTGATCTATAGCTTGTTGTAAATGTGAAGCTTCATTATAAAATTCACCACGCACATATATATAACAACTTGTAGCTCCAATTGCAAAACTAGCTATTAAACACCCCTCTAATAATTTGTGTGGTTCGTGCCTTAAAATTTCTCTATCTTTACACGCACCAGGTTCACTTTCATCAGCATTTACAACCAAATACGCAGGCTTATTTGACTGTTTAGGCATAAATGACCACTTTAATCCTGTAGAAAATCCTGCACCTCCCCTCCCTCTTAAACCTGACTTTTTTACCTCTTCAATAATCCACTCACGCCCTTGTGCTAATATATCTTTGGTATTACTCCAATCTCCACGTTTTTTTGCATCTTCTATACTGAATCCATGCAACCCATATAAATTGGTAAATATTCTATCTTTATTTTGTAACATATTTAGTAAAATAATCTTGGTTAATAAATTGCTCAGGCAACTCTACGGTAATAATCCCTGAAGAATAAGGTCCAACCTCATATGGATTAAACTGTAGCACAATTCCATTTTGTGTTACATAAAATGACTGCGTTTCAAAATTCTTAATTACATCATTAGAAGCAAAATCCACTTGCATTTCTGAATTATAAAAACTTTTTGGATCTTTTTTTAACACTTCCACTAAATAGTCATTTATTTTTTTCTGGTTATTAGAGTAAATTAAATCTTCAAGCAAAACTTTATCACCAGTTTTAGCATTAAAATTTAATGTATTAACACCATATATACCATGTGCTCCACCTGTATCCTCTGTATAATAAAACTCTATTGAAACTATAGGATTACGCAAGGACATTATTTTGTATTTTAAAGTATACTCGCCAAAACTATTATCATCATGACACCCAAATTCTTCAGCAAATTTCTTTAAATATTCATTAATTTTAGCAGTAACATTATAATCACCATTAATGATTTCTGGATAATGAATATCTGCTTTACATATGCATTCATCATTGTTTTCCGTATGATAACGATTATTATATCCATCCGCTTTAAGCATTGCACACTTTTCTTTATTAGGTTTACTAATTATATCACCCTTCTGAGAAATTTGATCTTTTATATGTAGTACTAAAGCATCATTTTTTATATTATCTGCCTGGCTATACGCATTATCAAAACTATATACAGAAATTATTATAAGTAAAAATAAACATATAATTTTATTTTTCATCATTGCCTCCATGTATGTTAGAGCTATAATTAAAAGGCTCCGAAGATTTTCTTCCTATTTGAGAACCCTTATAAACACTTTCACCATTTTTAAGCTTATCCAATATTTCTACTATTTTATTTTCATCTAAATCTTCATAATAATCATCATTAATTTGCACCACAGGAGCATTTACACAAGCCCCTAAACATTCTACTTCCTTTAAAGTAAAAAGACCATCTTCCGTAGTTTCATCTTGAGAAATTGATAAATGTTTTTTACAAGAATTCATTATTTTATCAGCACCACGCAACCAACATGGTGTAGTACCACATACTTGTAATAAATATTTACCTACTTGTTTCAAATTAAACATAGTATAAAAATTTGCTACTTCGTATACTCTCATTGCAGTCATACCAAGCATATGTGCAATATAATTCATAGACGATTTAGATATCCAGCCCTCCTGACGCTGAACCAAATCTAACAATGGCAATACAGCACTAGCCTTTCTATCTTTTGGATATTTGTTCATTATACGCTGAGCTAATTCCAAATTCTCAGCTGTAAATTGAAACAACTCTATTTTAGACTGATTACAATGCATAACTCCACATAATCCTATTTATATATTTAACTAATACCGAAATTATCTATCTATCTCACCAAATACTATATCTAAACTTCCAATAATAGTTACAATGTCAGCAAGTAAATGCCCTTTCGACATAAAGTCCATCCCCTGTAAGTGAGCAAAACCAGGAGCTCTAATTCTACAACGATGTGGTTTATTAGTACCATCTGAAACTAAATATACACCAAATTCTCCCTTAGGAGCCTCTACTGCAGCATAATATTCTCCAGCAGGAACATGATAACCTTCTGTATACAATTTAAAATGATGAATTAAAGCCTCCATAGATTTCTTCATCTCCGCTCTTGGAGGAGGTACTATTTTCCTATCCGAGGTACGAACAGGCCCAACAGGCATCTTATTTAAACATTGTTCAATTAATCTTACAGATTGATACATCTCTTCTATTCTAATTAAATAACGGTCATAACAATCGCCATTTTTACCAACAGGTACAACAAAATCTAATTGATCATATATTTCGTAAGGTCTATTTCGACGCAAATCCCAAGCAATCCCAGATCCTCTTAACATAGGCCCAGTAAAACCCCAATCCATTGCTTGCTGCATGGTAACTGTACCTATATCTACTAATCTTTGCTTCCATATTCGATTTTCTGTTAGAAGTTCCTCAATGTGCAAAATTTTTTTAGGAAACTCTTCTATAAATTTTGCAATATCATCTAATAAATCTGGTGTAATATCCTGAGCTACTCCTCCAGGACGGAAATAATTAGAGTGCATACGAGCACCTGAAGCACGCTCATAAAATCCCATCATTATTTCACGATCCTCAAACATCCATAACATAGGTGTAGTAGCACCAACATCCAATGCTTGGGTTGCTATATTTAATGTATGATTCAGAAGACGAGTTAATTCACTAAATAATACTCTAATATATTTAGCACGTATTGGTATTTCGCATCCCAATAATTTTTCAATAGCAAGAGCAAAAGCATGCTCCTGGTTCATTGGTGATACATAATCTAATCTATCAAAGTAAGGCAGCGCCTGCATATATGTTTTGTGCTCAATTAGCTTCTCAGTACCTCTATGTAATAAACCTATATGAGGATCAGCACGCTCAATTAACTCACCATCCATTTCAAGAATAAGACGCATAACTCCATGTGCCGCAGGATGCTGAGGACCAAAATTTAATGTTAAATTCTTTAAGTTAACTTTCGTCATTTTACTCAAATTATTAATTACATTTACATAAAAGTTATTTTATTGCTTTCTTATCACCATCACCTGGCAATACATATTCTCCCTTTTCCCAGGGACTTAAAAAATCAAATTTTCTATATTCTTGCATTAACTTTACTGACTCATATATAACCTTTTTTTGTTCAAGATCATATCTTAATTCTACATAACCAGTTAATGGAAAATCTTTGCGAAGAGGATGCCCTTCAAAATCATAATCTGTTAGAATACGCCTTAAACCAGGATGCTTTATAAACATAATTCCATACATATCCCAAACTTCTCGCTCAAACCAATTAGCAACACTAAATAAATCTGTAACAGACTCTATTTGCTCTCCATCTCTAAGCATGACCTTTATAATAACTCTTATATTATACTTAATACTTAATAAATTATATATCACATCAAAACGTTTTTCCCGCGATGGATAATCAGCCCCACATACATCTAAAAGTATTTTAAAATCAGCTTCTGTATGATCTCTTAATATTAACAACACCTCTTTTACAAAGTTTTTCTTAACATTTAATACAATAAGATCATTATTTATATACCCGTTTTCAAAAGAATCCTTTGGCAACCAAGTAATCAATAATTTCAAATAATTTTCTAATTTCATATCACCTAACGCTTTATTTTACCAGTACGTTTTATTTTTTTTTGCAATTGTAAAACACCATACATCAAGGCTTCAGATGTTGGTGGACATCCAGGTACATACACATCTACTGGCACTATACGATCACATCCCCTTACTACCGAATATGAATAATGATAGTAACCTCCACCATTAGCACAACTTCCCATCGATATAACATACCTAGGCTCAGCCATTTGATCATAAACTCTTCTCAAGGCAGGCGCCATCTTATTACACAAAGTACCAGCAACAATCATTACATCTGATTGTCTTGGGCTAGGCCTAAATAATAACCCAAATCTATCCATATCATAACGACTTGCTGCAGCTTGCATCATCTCTACAGCACAACAAGCCAAACCAAAAGTCATTGGCCATAACGAACCAGTTCTTGCCCAATTTACTAATTGATCAAGTTTTGCCATTACAAAACCTCTATTACTAAGTTTATCGGTAACTGTAGTTAGTACTTTTTCTTGTTCCAATATACTAAGACTATTATTCATTCTTATTTCTACTCCCACTCCAATGCACCTTTTTTCCATTCATAAATAAAACCTATAGTTAATACAACTAGAAAAATTATCATAGACCAGAAACCAAATATACCTATTTTACCTAAAGATATCGCCCAAGGAAACAAAAAAGCTATTTCTAAATCAAATATAATAAAAATTATTGCTACCAAATAAAACCTAACATCAAACTTTTTACGTGCATCACTAAATGCATCAAACCCACACTCATAAGCTGATAATTTATTAGCATCTGGTTTATTCACAGCCAATAAATGAGGTATTACTACTATAATTACTGACAATACTGCAGCCACTATTAAAAATATTAAAACAGGAAAATAAATTGATATTTCCGTTGAAATTATAGAATTATTCATCATTATCATTTATATACCTTTTTATAACAACAAATATTATTGTATGACAAACTATACCGTTTAAACTAAATATGCAAAACAAATTATGCAAAATTTTAATATTAAAGTATTTTTAATTGCAGGTGAAGCGTCTGGTGATAACTTAGGTGCAAAATTAATGCAAGCTCTAAATACCCATTCTGATATACCTATAGAATTTTATGGTATTGGCGGAAAAAACATGACAAAATCTGGTCTGAATTCCCTATTTCCTATAGAAGAACTGTCAATAATTGGCTTTTTTGAAATATTACCTAATATTAAAAATCTTATTAAACGTATAAAAGAAACAGTTGAATATATCAAACATATTAAACCTGATGTAGTTATTACCATAGATTCTCCTGGCTTTTGCAATAATGTTGTACAAAAGCTACAAAAAGAAGAGATAAAATTTATACATTATGTAGCTCCATCAGTATGGGCATATAAACCCTGTAGAGCCATAAAATTTGCAAAACTATATGATCATTTACTTGCCTTACTTCCTTTTGAACCTCCTTATTTTGAAAGAGTAGGGTTACCATGTAGCTTTGTAGGACATCCAATTATTGAAGACTTTCACAATGTAGATATAATAATAGATAACAGCTTTCAAATAAAATATAATATTCAAACACATGATAAACTACTGTGTATAATGCCTGGCAGTAGAATTAATGAAATTGATAAATTATTACCTATATTTTATAAAACAGCAAAAATACTAATTAATAATAAAACTATATCAAAAATAATTATTATTACTCTGCCTAACTTGATAGATAGAGTAAGAAAGATTATAAATGGTAAACATTTAAATACTATCATTATTACAACCGAAGACGAAAAAAAAATAGCATTAAAGTTATCTAATATAGCATTAATAAAATCAGGCACTAGCACATTAGAGGCAGCAATTGCTAAGTTACCAATGATAGTTGCCTATAAAGTAAATCCTTTATCTGCTTTAGTATTAAAAATACTTATAAAAACTCCATACGTTACATTAATTAACATACTACATAATAAACAAATTATACCAGAATTCTTACAAAATCAATGTAATCCTCACGTGTTATCTAAAGCACTTACAACCCTATTATATAATAAAAAAATCAGAAATGTTCAAATTAACGCCATGTCTAAAACATTAAAATTACTTAGCCCAGAAAAAATTCCACCAAGCCACAAAACTGCTCTAACTGTTTTAGACATTATTAAATTAAAAAATTAATATAATTATTGATCTATTAACTATAAATTAACGCTTAAAAAATAATATTATCAATATATTAATTATATTATGGATAGCAATATGGCCAAAACAAAAACTACAACCTCTATTAAAGAATTCAGACCAGAACAATGGCGACAATCCATAGCATCCTTAGAAAAAGAAGTAAGACCAATATACGAATCCATAATTAAGGCCTTAATTGAAAACCATAGTCTTACTCATTATCAACATAAATCTATATTAGAAGGCAAAAAAATACATGGAATTAGAATTGTACATTCTGAAAACAACAAGCCAGATATAGTATTTGGAAAAAGTAATACTGCATTTTTAAGACTATACCTATCCCAAAATACTATTAAAGAATTAGGTATATTAGAATTTAATTCAGAACAAATTGATACGTTTGCTAATATATATGCAGGTATAATTGATACAAGAATAAATAGTAAACAAGCACATAAATTAGTTAACAACAAAAAAAAATATGGATTGGACATTATAAATGAAGAAAAATTAGCTAAGACTGCAGCCAGCATTATTACAAAAGAACATTATAATAAAATTAACAATTTAAATTGTATTGAATTATTTAATTTAGGTAAACAAATTGCATCCCCTCAAAAAACAACACTTATAGAGCCATACATAAATCAAAAACATACAGAACAGTTATTAGAAGCCAAAATCAAGACTATTGTTTCAATATTTAATTTACTTATAACACAAAAGTAATGCTCTAATTTTAAGTAAAGAAAGATTAAATAGATTATTGAGTGATAATACTTTCTTAAATTTATCTTACATAGAGTCTAATAGCGAATATATCACACCTTCTAATAGTAGGTAATCTTATAGATATGAAAATATGAACAATAATACAAAAAAAAGTAAGGGTATTGGTAAATAGGAACTATGCAAAATAACTTAATGCTTTTGTATAATAAGTATACATACATTATAAATATACTTCAAGACAGTTATTTTAAATGACACTAAAGCTATTATACAGTATTATAGAGAGACAAGACTATGCCCACTGGTACTGTAAAATGGTTTAACCACACCAAAGCTTATGGTTTTATCAAATCAGATCAAGAGGAGGGTCCAGATATATTTGTATACAACAATGCCTTGCACGCATCGGGTATACACACCCTAAAAGAAAGAGATCAAGTTTCTTATGAGATAGTAAATGAAAAAGGTAAAACAGAAGCTGTACAATTAAAAATTGTACCATAATCTTCTTTATTTACCAAGATCTTATATAAGATTGCATTCTAGGCCTTGGTAAATCTTATATTTATTATCTCTAAACCTACATTGTACTTATATTATTTTACATAAAAATAATTATATTCTATAAATCGTCACTTATTCTAATATTCCTAATTAATAATTACTATTCTTTTAAAGATCTTAATATTTTTATTAAATAAATTTAATTATTTCTTATATTACAATTAAATGTAAAAGTATATTAATAAGAATTAACTATTTATCTAATTAGAGTAATAAAATATCAGAAAATACTATACACTCTCTTGAATAATTCAAAGGTTCCTATTTAGAAGCCGTAAGCTTAGCAAAAACACTTAACTCCACAATTATCACTACATCTGAGTTAAGATCAAATACATATCGAACAGATTTACAAGAGTACAAACCATTAGCACTGAAATTATCTTAAATACTAGGTAATTCTTCAGATTTTATTTAAAATCAAGAAATGTATAACTAATACACAAGATAATACTGATACATCATATCTAGAAGAAAAAATTAATATTTTATTATATAACCTTGAGAATAATAAAAACTTTTCAAAAGATGAAATTGCCCAAATTTTTCAAGAACTCTCTACCCTTGCTTCTAAAACAGAAATTCAAGCTGAATTTACTAAAGTAGTCGGATTAGTAGATAATCTAGCTAAAAATCAAAAAAAACCTGCTAGTTATATTAAAATAATACTTGAGAAATTCCAAACATTAGCGCTGGAAGAATTTAATAACTTAAAACAGTTATTAAAGATATATCACAGTATGAAGATATTAGTACTCAATTAGTTTAAAACATATCGAAAATTCAAAGGAAGAATCTGAAAAATTCTCCATTAATATCATACATATATACAAGATCAAATAACCTATTATGCTAATAAACATGAAAAGTCTTTGTCAGAAATATATAAATTATTAATGAGTCTTACTGAAAAACAAATGAGCCTAAAACTCCAAGTTGTTGCACCTAAACCAACTGCTTCAGCTCATACTGCATCAAACTATATAACTATCTCCAAGAAATAATGGCATATTTGATGTGGGTACTTATAACTCATATTACACTAAATTTAAATTATCAGATTTTGTATTCGAACGTGATAAAACTTACCCTACAATAGATCCATGCAGGTTCTTATCAACACAATCAATCTTAAAATCTGTTATAATAACGATATTAACATATTATCTAACAAGTTTGCTCATTTTATAATAGAAATAGTTGGTAAGGTATTACCTAATAACATTATCATTGAACATTAATTGATAACAAATATAGTAATATTAATATATACTAAATAACAATAATTTCTTAATAAATTTAGATCTATTAGATTTTGTAACCCTAAATAAACCTTCTTTTGCGCCGCATTAAAGATCTAACTAGAAGTAATAGGCATTAATTCGTCTTTATCCATCCAATTCTCACGTACTTTTACAAATAAAAACAGATGCATTTTTTGATCAAATAATCCTTCCAGTTCTTGTCTAGCAATTTTACCTACTTTCTTAAGAAATTGACCATTTTGCCCTATAATAATTTTTTTATGACTCTCTTTATTTGTATAAATAGTCTGATATATTTTAGCAGACCCATCTTCTAATTCTTCCCAAGTATCTGTTACTACCGTTAAATTGTAAGGCAATTCATTTTGGAGAAACAAAAATAATTTTTCACGTACTATTTCAGAAGCTAAGAAACTTTTAGGTATAGTAGTCATTTCATCTTCAGGATATAGCCATGGACCTATACTAGCTTGTTTGGCAAAAAACTCTTTTAGTTCTAAAATACCATCATTTTTAAGAGCCGAAACCATAAATATATTATTAAAGATACCATATTGTTGCAAGCTATCTGCGAGAGATAATAAGTCTGTTTTTTTTACCAAATCTGTCTTATTTAAAATTAATTCAACTCTAATATTTTTATTTTTTAAACTCTTAATAATTAGCCGAGTATTTTCACAAATACCACGTTTAGCATCTACCAACACTGCAATTTGATCTACGTCATTTATACCACTCCAAGCATGTGATACTATAGCCTGCTCTAGCTTCTTGCTTGATTTATAATTAAAAATACCAGGTGTATCTACAAAAATCAGCTGACTTTCTTCATGAATAGTAATACCATTAATAATATTACGTGTTGTCTGAACTTTAGGAGAAACAATAGAAATTTTGCTACCCACTAATTGATTTAATAATGTTGATTTACCTGCACTAGGACTTCCAATCAAGGCTATAAAAGAGCATTTTGTTTTAGACATGAAAAAGCTTTTAGTTAATAATTACAAATAATTACTAAGGGTTTATACTACATTATAACTTTTTTGCAAGATTAATACTCCAGATCATATTAACTCACACACTAATTCTGGAGCTATATCTGCCTTTTTTTTTATACTAGCATTAATATCTACAGTACTTATATTGGAAAACATGTGCATAATACCATGACGCCGTATTAAATTATTTATGATAAATTTTTGCCTGTTAGAGACACCAATTTCTCTCACATAATATATTCTTCTAAATGAAATTAAATTCCTGATTCAGACCAAAACTAAACTCCTCTACTACACCTGTTTCTGATTTTGCATCAACTTTTATTCTATATCCTAAATTATCCTCCACTGCTAAAAAATTATGAGAAGTGTAAATTAGAAATAATATTTCAGGAAATATATATTTATCAAACATATTAAATTGTTCTTCTTCACTTAATGTAAAAAATAAGGCACACTGTCCCGGAAATAAAATTAGCAATATGTGGAGGCTTATATTCTGTACCTTTATTTCTTTATTTACAGTGTACCCTTCAACTTTACTTAACATACACCTAAATAAGGTATGTTATATTTGCTAGCTATACTTAGAATATCCTGATGTGAGTACTCTAGCGGTAACATTTTCTTTTTATCTAAGTCATGTAATGTAAATGACTTATCTACAGAAAAGCTATCACGAGCACCCGAATTAACAAAACCATCAAAACTACTCAAAATTTTCATTCCCTATATGCTTTAGCCTGATTGTTAAAAAATACAGATCCTCCGTATTTTCCATAATTTTATGTATTATATATCTTACCTTATCTAAGGTATAAGCTTCGGTATTAGAAATATCTATATAACACCATCAATAGTGATAACAAAATTAAATAGCTCTTCTACCAAATCTGTATCAAGCATTTTTAATGCATATTTCATAAGAGAATTTAAAGCATCATACACATTAATCTCTAATATAGCAGTAAATATTAGTTAGAGGATCTTCATCTAAAATTAAATTATTATCAATAAACCACGCTGATAGTTTTCTAATAACACATGTAATATTTCAAAATCTTATTAAAGTAGCATAAATTATAGCGCTTTCTTTCACTTTTAAATTTTTAATTAAATCTTTTATTTCTAATCTATTATGAATTACAGCTAACTCTAATTCGCTAATATTTAATTTTTTCTTTATTTCTGGTTTTTTAACATTCCTCTATCTTCTTTATTATTTTAATTTATTATACGTTGAATAATTTGATTATCCGTATACTAATATTAACACATATTCAATATAAAATTATTACAGTTTTTTAT
Source organism: Rickettsiales endosymbiont of Dermacentor nuttalli (assembly GCA_048496475.1). GTDB lineage: Bacteria > Pseudomonadota > Alphaproteobacteria > Rickettsiales > Arcanibacteraceae > Ac37b. The sequence goes on along the minus strand of JBGCXS010000013.1, from coordinate 20,491 downwards.
ATTTCATTTAATATACATCTGATAATATTTTAATTCATTATCACAAAGTTAAATCCTGTATTTTACTATAAAAAAACAACAAATCAAAAAAATACTATTTTTTGTAAATGAGTACTTTACATTAGTAGTAAACTTTTGCTATAACATTGTTTCAGTTAAGGGGGTGTAGCTCAGTTGGTTAGAGCGCCGGCCTGTCACGTCGGAGGTCGCGGGTTCAAGTCCCGTCACTCCCGCCACCTTAATTATATAAATGACAGTCTTTGGATATGCTTAGAGTTGCTATAAAAAAATTACCTTCAAGTCTTAGTCTTCCCTTACCACAATATACCACTATTCAAAGCGCTGGAGTAGACCTAATGGCGGCAATAGAACAAGATATTACTATTTCTCCTGGAGAACGTTGCTTAGTACCTACTGGTATAGCCATAGCTTTACCTGGTGGATATGAAGCACAAATTAGACCTAGATCTGGGTTAGCTTTTAAAAATGGTATAACTGTTCTTAATTCTCCTGGAACAATAGACGCAGATTACAGAGGAGAAATAAAAGTTATTCTTATCAATTTAGGGCAAGAAGATATTATTATATCTCATGGGATGCGTATTGCCCAAATGGTTATATCGCCTATAATACTTGTAAAATTTGAGGTAAGTGATAACTTAGAAGAAACAGAACGCGGAGAAGGAGGCTTTGGATCTACTGGCCTCAAAGAAGTTACTGCATAAACGTATTGAAATGGACGTAAGATCTTTATTGATTATAGACAAACTATTTAGTAATAAATTTTATCTTTATTTGTTATTAACAGTGTCTGGCATCTTATCTGCTCTTAGCTTACCCCCGTGTTTTTATATATTCTTTAACTTCTTGGCTTTTCCTATACTATTCTACTTTACCATTACAAGTGCAAATAAAGTAAAAGCTTTTTTTATAGGGTGGTGGTTTGGTTTTGGTTATTTTCTTTTAGGCTTATATTGGTTTGCACATGCATTATTAATCGATTCAGAAAAATTTGCATGGCTTATACCTTTTGCCAATTTAGGCATTCCTTCTTTACTTGCAATCTATATAGGTTTAACCACTTGTTGCTTCTATACTATATCGAAACTAATACCTAGAATTACCATAATAGGACAATTAATCACCTTTGGAACCATTTGGATGATATTTGAATGGTTGAGAGGACATTTATTTACTGGTTTTCCATGGAATTTAATAGGATATAGCTTTGCCAATATTACTTCTATATTACAGCTAACCTCTATCTTTGGTATTTACGGTCTTAGTTTTTTTACAATAGTTTTATCAACTTCCCCCATTATGTTATTAGAACATAAAAAACACTATTACAAATTTATATCTCTTTGTACAATAGGATTAATAATTTTCTATACTGGAAATCAAAGACTTACACTACATTATACACAATTTAACGATTCTATTCCAGTTAGAATAGTACAAGCCAACATACCTCAAGATTTAAAATGGCAACAAAACATATTACTAGATAATATGATGCGTCATATGCAGTTAAGTCAATCTAATCAAACTAATATTAAAATAAAATATATTATATGGCCTGAATCTGCTATACCATATCCTATTAATAATGATTCCTTGTTACAATTACTCTCATCTGCTATTCCTTCAGATGGTTTATTATTAACTGGTTCAATACGCGTTATAAGACAAAATAAAAAACAAAAATGGTGGAATAGCATTTCTGCCATAAATTCTGAAGGACATATTGTAGGATATTATGATAAAACACATCTGGTACCATTTGGAGAATATGTACCTTTTAGATCAATTTTACCTATAGAAAAAATAGCATATGGATTATCAGATTGGGAACATGGTAATGGACAATCAACATTATATTTAGTAGATGAACTACCTCCTGTTAGTCCTTTAGTATGTTATGAAGTTATTTTTCCCCACGAAGTTACAGATAATACTCACAAAGCAGAATGGCTACTAAATGTTACAAATGACGGATGGTATGGACAATCTTTTGGCCCGTATCAACATTTTTATACTGCTTTAGTCAGAGCTGTAGAAGAAGGTATACCTTTAGTTAGAGCTGCTAATACAGGCATCTCTGCAGTCATAGATAGTTATGGAAGAATTATTTCTAAGTTAGATTTAGGTGCTCAAGGAGTTCTAGATAGCTTGTTACCATTGCCAGCCCATTCGGTAACTATTTATAGTAAGTATGGAGATATAACATTAATATTATTCTTATTATTTAATATATTATATTTACTTTGCATTAAGAATAAATAAAGCTTTTATTCTTTTGGTCTTGATAATAAAAAAACAAAAATTATAATTTACTTAAAAAAATAACAGCCTTTTTCTACCAGTAAAAGTAAAACAGGTACTACACAGGTATTTGATTCTAATTCTTTAAACTTTTTCCAAGTTGTTTTTTCTAGTACTAAATGTAGACCCCTTTTATGATTGTCAAAATATTCCCTCTTAGCAAATAAACTTGGTTAAATCAAGTCTAAATCTTCAAGTTTAGAAGATTATAAAATTCTATCTTATAAGTTTTATAATAACCATTTCCACTTTATACTAAGGTATTCTAGCCTTAATAGGCCTATTGAAAAGATTTCCTGTTCTATATCTAAAAGTGTTTTCTATAAATAATATGACATAGTTGAGATATATATAATCGCCTATAATTCTCTGAATTTTACGATTTCTTTTTTTAAGGTATAATTACTACAACTTATATCATATACTTTATCAACAATAATAATATAGTCTTTATTTCCTGAATTAAATCAAAAACTTCTAAACAATTAGCTCAGAACAATAATTTTGTCCTACATCCCATCCTCTAATTACCTTCTCTTGCTCCTGTTACATGATTATGTACCTTAACAAAAATTTAATCTATCTATTAGCTATCATATAATTTGGCTTGTTTATTAATTTTTCTAATATAGATTCTCAGATACCTTTATCTCTTAATTTGCAAAATCTTTAATGAATATTCTTCTCCAATTTTCATAATCAGGATATAACACGTGCGAAATATCAATAAAACATGGTTAATAAATACATTTACTTCTTTTTTCTGGTCAATGTTTCTATCTTTGACCATCACAAATATATCATTTAATTATATTTTCTGTAAGCTGCTCTTTTTATTGTTCCCTAATCTATGATAGTTATTATTTTTCTATAGAATTTCTTTAAGAAGTTTCAAGTATTATTTAATATCGTCAATACTTAGTTGGTCTTTAAAATTTACCTTTTAAACCTTCTAATCCTTAAGTTTTATGTATTTTTAGTCCTATTTAAAGTATGAGATCTAGAAACCGTTTACAGAACGTCTTGCTGCTTTGCCAATTCAGCCTAAACTATTATATATTTATAACTAAGTAGTACTTTAATCTTTTAAAGTATATTAGTCTTTTTATTCATTATGTGAAGGTGGATCACTTTTCAAGTTACCTACAACTCCACATTTTCTAGTACAATAAAATAATATTTTTAAATTATTTTATTGTAACATTTCTATTGAAAGATCACAATGATACCACAAATCCGGTTAATATTAAACTATTCTAATGACTAGACTTCGCCTTTTTCCTTTCATTAGGATCTAAAATCTTTTTACGTAATCTAATATTTTCAGGCGTAACTTCTACAAGCTCATCATCTTTTATATAAGATAAAGTTTCTTCTAATGTAAATACTTTATGTGGAGTTAATTTTATATTTTCATCACTACCAGCAGCACGTATATTTGTTAACTGTTTACCTTTTATTGGATTTACTTCTAGATCATTATCACGATTATGCTCTCCAATAATCATACCTTCATATACCTTTGTACGAGGAGCTATAAAAATTATACCTCTATCTTCTAGATTCCATAAAGCATAAGCCGTTACTTCACCGCTTGAATTAGAAATTAAAGAACCATTCCGCCTAGAAATAATTTCACCTTTATAAGGCTGATAATCTAAAAATATACGATTTAATACTCCTGTACCACGAGTATCATTTAAAAATTCACTTTGGTACCCTATTAACCCTCTAGAAGGAACATTAAAGATAATACGTACTTTGCCACCTGTATATGGTTTAATATCCTTTAATTCGCCCTTTCTAACAGATAATTTTTCAACTACAATACCATTATAATTTTCATCTACATCAATAATAACTTCTTCAATTGGTTCTAGTAATTGTCCATCTTTATCTTTATAAAATAATACTTTTGGTCTTGATACTGATAATTCAAACCCTTCACGTCTCATATTTTCTATCAATACACCTAACTGTAGCTCACCTCTACCTCCAACCTCAAAACTCTCCCCATTAGGTGAAGTTGTTAGAGTAATAGCTACATTACTTTCTGCTTCCTTTTTTAATCTATCTAGTATCATGCGCGAGGTCACTCTTGTACCTTCACGACCAGCAAAAGAAGAATTATTTACGCTAATTGTAATAGACATAGTAGGCGGATCAATAGGTGTAGAATTAATTGGAGTTTTTACTACAGGAGCACATATAGTATCAGCTACAGAAGTTTTATCAAAACCAGCAATAGCTACTATATCACCAGCTTCAGCATTTTCAATCGGTATTCTATCAATGCCTTTAAAACCAAACAATTTAGTTAATTTAGTGTTTTCAATTAATTTACCTTCTAAATTAAGACCTTTAACTACAGACCCAACTTTTGCACTACCGGAATACACTTTTCCTATTAAAATACGTCCTACATAAAGATCCATAGTCAAAATACTAGCAAGCATAGCAAAAGGTGCTTCTAAGTCTACATCTGGAGCTGGAACATGTCTCTTTACTACATTGAATAGAGGTTCTAAATTTGTTCCTATAGTATCAGATTCCTCAGTTGCCCAACCATTACGACCTGAAGCATATAAAATTGGAAAATCCAACTGTTCATCAGTTGCATCTAAAGATATAAATAAATCAAATACTTCATCTAAAACTTCATTAGTACGACTATCTGGACGGTCTACTTTATTGATTACTACTATAGGTTTTAAACCAATTTTTAACGCTTTAGATAATACAAACTTTGTTTGTGGCAAAGGGCCCTCAGATGCGTCAACAAGTAGTATTACGCCGTCTACCATGGATAATACTCTTTCAACCTCGCCTCCAAAATCAGCATGCCCAGGTGTATCAATGATATTATATTTTATGTCATCAAAACTAATTGAAGTACATTTTGCTAATATAGTTATACCACGTTCTTTTTCAATGTCATTACAATCCATAACTCTTTCTGTTACAGCTTGATTATCATGAAAAGTACCACTTTGTTGCAACATACTATCTATTAAGGTTGTTTTACCATGATCAACATGAGCTATAATTGCAATATTTCTAATTTTCATCTTTTTTTACTTTTTTATACATTGAAAAACTTGAACAAAATTGTATATCGTTATTATTTATTATTAGTACCATAAAATAAAATAAGGCAAACCCATAAAAAACAAGTTCGCCTTATTTTTCAACATACTAACATTATAAATCATTATCTTGAGTAATACTCAACAACTAAATTAGGAGCCATTAACACAGAATACGGCACATCTGCAAGCTTAGGAATTCTTAAAAACTTAGCTTGCTTCTTTTCAACATCAAGTTCCATATATTCCGGTACATCACGTTCCATTTTCTGCAATGATTCAACAATAGCTAACATTTCCTTAGACTTTTCAGCAATCTCTATTACATCACCTTCTTTGACACGGTAACTACCAACATTCACTACCCTACCATTTACTTTTACATGCTTATGACTCACAAGCTGACGTGCAGCAAAAACAGTTATACCAAAATTTAATCTATACACTACTGCATCTAACCTACGCTCTAACAAACCTATTAAATTCTCACCAGTATCACCTTTCATTCTTAAAGCTGTTTGGAATATTTTTCTAAATTGCTTTTCTGGTATATCACCATAATACCCCCTTAATTGCTGTTTTGCACGCAATTGAGTACCATAATCTGAGCTCTTTCTGTTAGCAGTAGGACCATGCTGCCCTCTAGGATAGTTTCTTGTGTTAAACGGATCTTTTGCACGTCCCCACAAATTAACCCCTAACTGACGACTTCTTTTATATTTAACTGTTTGAATTTTTGTCACTTCATCCCTTTAAGTTTTGTTAATACACTAAAAAATACTTATTTATCTAATTTTAGTAGTATGCTATACAAAATCTTTCAAACTATTTTCTAAACACTAGCACACTTATAAAACAGCTATACATAGGCCTTAACTCTATATATAAATAATTTCTATCTGTCAATATAGAACTTCACAAGTAATAAACATAAATTCAATTACTATGAATAATAAACTACATACAATTCATAACTTTTTTAAATCCTTCTAAGTCTTTATTAAGCAAATATTGTAAGTTATCACTAATTTTTTCTAATAGATTATCTATTATAATTTCTTCTTGAGTAGTAAACTTAGCTAAAACATAGTTTGCAACTTGTTCCTTTAATAGTGGTCTACCAACCCCTACTCTTAATCTGAGATAATCACTCCCAATATGATTATCTAAAGATTTAAGACCATTATGTCCACCATGACCACCTGCTATTTTAACTTTAAAACTTCCTAAAGACAAATCAATATCATCATGTATTATGATGATATTACCTATAGGTATTTTATAAAAATTTTTAATTTGTACTACAGTCTGACCTGAACAATTCATATAAGTCATTGGTTTTATGGTAACAATTTTTTGACCAAATATTACAGATTCGTTTAATATTGCATTAAACTTATTGTGAGTATTAAAACTACGGCGACCGACAATTTTATCTATCGCCATAAATCCTACATTATGCCTTGTATTACTGTATTGAGATCCAGGATTACCTAAACCTACAATTAAAATCATTTACTCTCCGAATTCTCTGTCGACTCACTCAACTCATCAGATGATGTTCTACCAATAATTGTAGCAATAGTAACACTACTATCTGTTACTATACTAACCCCTTTTGGTAACACTACATCACCAAGATGTAAACTACGGCCTATATCTAATTCTCCTACATTTACTTCAATAGAATGAGGTATTTGACTTAGATGACACATAACTTCTACACTATGAGTAATAACGTTTAGTATTCCACCTCTCTTTATACCTACACATTTATCTTCATTAATAAAATGTAAGTTAACCGCTACCTTCACCTCTACATCTTCAGAAACATGAATAAAATCTATATGTTCAATTTGATCTGTTACTGGATGTAATTGTACCAATTTAGGTAATACTTGATATTTATTCTTATTTAGTTCTATATGGAACAAATTTGTAGTAAAACCACCTTTGTAATAATAATTATTTACTTCTCTTTCATTTAAAGAAAAATGTACATTTTCTTTATTTTGACCATAAACAACTGCAGGTATTCTACCTAAACGACGCAAAGTACGACTTCCTCCCTTGCCTAATCTATCTCTTGGCTCTACAGAGAGTGGTAAAATTGTTGACATTTTTATAAACCTCCTTAATCAAATAAACTAGAAACAGATGTTTCTTCAGAAATACGCTTTATTGCTTCAGCTATAAGTACTGCAATCGTTACCTTTCTTATATTAGGAACATCCTTGATTTTATTATCTAAATTAATACTATCAGTCACTACTAACTCTTTTAGTCCAGAGCCTGATACTAATTCTACAGCCTGACCTGATAATACACCATGAGTTACATAAGCACTAACTGATTTAGCTCCCTTCTCTTTAAGCGCAACAGCTGCATTACATAAAGTCCCTGCAGAATCTACTATATCATCTATTAATATACAATCTCTACCTTGTACATCCCCAATAATATTCATCACTTCTGATACATTTTCCCGATCACGCCTTTTATCTACTATAGCTAGATCAACATCGATACGTTTTGCCACAGTACGGGCCCTAAACACTCCTCCTACATCCGGAGATACTATTATCAGATCATCTAAAGAATAATTTTTCTTGATGTCTTCTACAAACACAGGTACAGCATATAAATTATCAACTGGAATATCAAAAAAACCTTGAATTTGACCAGAATGTAAATCTAATGTAAGCACTCTATGCGCACCAGCTAAAGTAATTAAATTAGAAATAAGCTTAGCTGAAATAGGAGTCCTGGGAGAAGGTTTACGATCTTGTCTTGCATAACCAAAATAAGGTATAACAGCTGTAATACGTGCAGCAGAGGCTCTTTTTAAAGCATCCAGTGTAATCAGTAACTCCATTATATTATCATTAGCAGGAAAAGAGGTTGACTGTATTACAAATACATCCTGACCACGCACATTTTCTTGGATGGCAACAAACACCTCTTCATCTAAAAATCTTCTTATCGATGCAGGAGTCAAAGACATACTTAGATGGCTTGCTATAGACTCTGCCAGCAATACATTGCTATTACATGATAATATTTTCATATGCGCTTAACTAAACGGACACTTATTACATTATATTCAATAAAATTGGGAATCTAACATAATAAATTATATATGTAAATGTAATATTATTACAAATATAATGTCTTATATATAAAAACACAAAAGATAATAAAAAACTAAATTTAGAGTATATTTACTCAAAAAAAGCAAATACACTTTAATGCTTATCTAACACGTACTGTACGTATCTTATGTTTTTTCTAAGTAAGTCTTTAAATCTATCACGAGCCTTAGAAGGAGATATGCTACTCTGATATTTACGCCTTTCCTTTTCTTTTTAGTGTTATATTATCCTTAAAATTATCTACCTTTTTCTTGACAAGACCCTCGGATTTTTTACCAGTTATTACAATAGATTTTTCTTTATTTATTTTTTTGATTTGCTTTTTTCAGGATTAGTATATTCCCTAATTTTTTCTAAAATAGATTTTTGAGACCCATCCTTTTTCTTACCACTTACTTTATTTTGCACCTCAGCTTCCAACATCTTAGAATCTTTTTTGGTTTCTTACTAGCATTTTTATCTTTTAATTATCCTATTATAGGTTCTCATGAACCTTTTTTAGTTCTATCTCATATTCAGAAATTTGCATTTGAGATAACATCCGTATTTCCCTAGAAGATAATTTACTACTCTCTAATAAAGATTTTACTGTTTCTTCTGAGTTTATTTTACGACTTACAGTAGTTGTTTTAGGTTTCTTTTTGAAGGAAAAACTGAATTTCTTTTATCAGATTTTTCTTTTATTGTATCTACATTAGATTTCTTAACCATATAAACAACCCTTATAAATATATTATTAACATTTTGAGAATAACATATTCGCCAGATTACTATTTAATGATACGAAATAACAATTAAAATTATATTAAAAATATTAAAGTTTTTATACATTATATGACCACACAAAATACTAAATATAATATAAACGCTATACTAGATTCTATTAAGACAATAAATGATTTTTCTATCTATGGAAAAGTCACAGGCATACAAGGACTTATAATAGAGTGTAGAGGGCTTGAAGCGTTTTTAACTATTGGAACACATTGTTTAATTACAAATAACACCAAAGAAATATTAGCAGAAGTTGTCGGGTTTAAAGACAAAACTGCAATATTAATGCCATTTGGAGACTTAGATGGTATTGGTATAGGATCAAAAGTAAAGTTGATAAGTGAACGCCCTTTGGTATATCCAGATCAAACATGGCTTGGCAGAATCATCAATGCCTTTGCAGATCCTATCGACAATAAAGGTCTTTTGAAGAAAGGCTCAACAGGACACTCTATCAAAAATTCTCCCCCTCCAGCCTATAAAAGACAGAAAATTAATAACAAAATTGACTTAGGTATAAAAGCAATAAATTCATTTACTACATGCTGTTATGGACAAAGAATGGGTATTTTTGCAGGATCTGGCGTAGGTAAATCTGTGCTTATGTCAATGATCACACGTTATGCCAAAACTGATATCAAAATAATTGGGCTAGTTGGAGAAAGAGGAAGAGAAGTACAAGAATTTATTCATAGCTATTTAGGAGAGGAAGGTTTACTTAATGCCATTATAATCGTTGCAACAAGCGATGAGCCGGCTTTAGTTAGGCGTCAAGCCGCATATCTTACACTAACCCTTGCAGAATATTTCCGTGATCAAGGTAAAGAAGTTTTATGTATAATAGATAATATAACTAGATTTGCCATGGCACAACGTGAAATAGGGCTAGCAAGTGGTGAACCACCAACTACTAAAGGCTACACTCCCTCAGTTTTTAGTGAACTACCAAAATTATTAGAAAGGGCAGGACCAGGCACAAATAATACTTCTATCACTGGATTTTTTACAGTACTTGTTGAATGTGATGATCAAAATGAACTAATTACTGATACAGTTCGAGGTATCTTGGATGGTCATATTTTTCTAGATCGTACAATTGCCGAACGTGGACGGTTCCCAGCCGTAAATATTTTACGTAGTATTTCACGTACTATGCCTGAATGCAATACTGAACAAGAATATAAACTGATACAATATGCAAAAAAACTTATCTCTATTTATCATGATATGTCAGAAATAATACGTATAGGCGCTTACAAGCATGGAAGCGACCCAGAACTTGATAAAGCAATTTTATATCACCCTAAACTAGAAAATTTTTTCACACAACACCCACGTGAATCAGTAGATCTCAAAACTAGCTACCAACAACTAGCAGAAGCTCTAGATTATACACAATTACAATATGACTAAATCTTTAACAAGAATTAAAAAAATTTTTCATAAACAACTTGATGTAAAAAAATTACAATTAAAATCAATATATGAACAACAGGATAGACTAAATAATTCTATTATACGCCTCCAACAAATTTTACGAGAAGAACAACTTATATCTTCAAACAACCCAGAAATCAGTCATAGTTATTATAAATTTGCTACACTAAATCTACAAAGACAAGAAACCATTATAAAAAATGTAAAACAATTAGAAAAAAAAATAGATATAATACGTGATGAAATATTTGAATTATTTACTACAATTAAAAAATATGATTTAATTATAGATAAAAAAACAGCGCTTATTAATAAAGAACTAGAACAAAAAGAACTTCAAGCCTTAGAAGAAAGTGTTTTAAATCGTTTTAATAACAAAGCCAATTAATCTAAATTAACACAAAACTTAATTAATGCGAAGATAGCCCTTCATACATAAAATTCAAAGTTTTCTACTATAGTTTTTTAATTATGATCAGGAAATTAGATACCAGTCTGAAAGCTTTGGTTATAATTTTTCTGATTAATACGTTCTACCCATAAATTTTCTCTCATTTGATTCTGTGTTGACTACAGATCCAATATCTTACCTACAAGCTCAGGATTACTTAGTTGACCATAAAGTTTTTATTAAGTATAAATATTGTCTGTTACTACCTTTTGATAAGACGTATAACGCACAATTTTCTGGAGTAAGAAAGGTTTTAGTGTTATTATATATATGATTACTAAAATTTTCTATTTTTATAATATATCATCAGTATACTCTAACTCTTGCGTTACAAAACGTACGAGAACTTATGAATGAATTTCTCCATAAGTTTTCTCTAGATTCTGTATCTTTTTTGCTATTAATTCATAATAAGGAGCATATTTTATATAACCTTCCTTCAATAGTATTATAATAAATCTTATTTGCAAATTCTTCTGCCTTCAATAATATATTAACATTTTCTAGCTTTTCTAATACTTCTCCTATAAATCTTACTTGATGCAGCCTTGCCATACATACACTCCGTGTTACTAGTAATAATCTACCCTATCCTTTATTAAATTGCTATAAGGAGCATAGAAAATCTTCTATATCTAATTAATATTTCTTGAGTCTTTCCTAATGCTTTAATAATAGAATACGTAAGGTCTGCATTTCTTGTTTTTCCAAGATCACTTTCTAAGTTTACAATCCTACACGCTATTGATTTATAATAAGGTGCATATCGTAAATACTCGTCTTTGTGATGGTGCTATAGTATTAATAATAAACCTTATCTACAAATTCTTCTGCCTTTGATAACATATTATCAGCATATTCTAGATTCATTAGCACTGCTTCTATAAAATCTTTAGAGAATGCTTTACCATACATAAATTCCATCTCCACGTAATAATTAATTCTATCCCTTATAAAATCCTTGTAAGTAGCAGAAAAAATATAATCTTCTTGAGCAGGTATATCTATAATATTATCATACACCTTATCAACAAAATTGGCTGCTTTTAATAGCGTATATATCTTATCATCTTCTATATTTAATGATACATTCTATTCTATCAATATACCTTTTTCTAGCATAAGTTATATAATATTATAATTAGCATCATATAATACATTCTCAAACAATGTATTTCCCTGATTATTACGTAATGTCCTATCTAGTAAATTATTTAAAAGACTTTTTAGGGCTATAACACTATTATAATATACAGCCCATAATGAAGTGGCATGTTACCCTCATCATCTCTAAACATTACGATTTACATTCTCAAAATTTAATAAAAAGTTTAATGCCTCTCCATTATCATGTTTACCTCACAGCTAAATGTAGCAACGTCTCACTTCCTTCATGTAGTACATTAATAGACTCCGGATAATTTACCATTAATGTAATGTAAGTAACTCTGGCGTTGATTCAGCTTGAATATTCTCAAACCTAAGATAGCTAGGTTATATGGAATATAAGACATAATATTTTAAAATGCCTAATGTATTAACTTTTTATAAAAATACTTATACTGATATAGTTTACATAAATTAATATTTTAATCTAAAATACTTAATATTATTTAGTAAATATTAGTATTACATATTGTAATATTTAGGATAATCATTGAAAAAATTTAATATAATTTTAACAGATGCAATTATTTTTTAATTATGCTATAATAGAATAATGGGGAAATGTGTTGATACTCCATATGTAAAATTTGCAGTTAATTAAGTTGAGAATAGGCCCTAATATAATATAAAATAAATGCAGTCATATAATAAAATTTCATATTAATTAACTGTAAACTATAGGAAATAGAACGCAAAATAATACACAAAGGTGGTATTTTTTATGAATGAAGAAAATAAAAAATTATTAAAGGAGCTAGGTTTATTACAAAAAGAAAAAAAAGCTTTAGATATTCAATTAAAGCTTGAAGCACATGACCAACTCACTGAACACCGAATAAAACGCCATAAGGCTATGATTGAAAACAAAATATCTATGATACAAGCTATAGTATATCCTGATATTATAGCTTAAAGTTAAAAAATTTCTTACCTTATTGCAAATTTATTAGTAAAATTGTACAGTTTATGTTATAATTCATGTCAGTTTTATTTTTATAATTACATATATGATTTATTGTGATGCCATCTAAAAAAGTAACAAAAAATAATATAAGTATTCCTATAGTGGTTAGTATTATAATGGGCAGCAAGTCTGATTGGAATACCATGAAACACGCTGTCCATATCTTAGAAACTCTTAACATTCAATTTGAAACTCTTATTATTTCTGCACATAGAACTCCCGATCGCCTTTTCACATTTGCAAAAAGTGCGTCTTCAAGAGGTATCAAAGTTATTATAGCTGGTGCAGGTGGTGCTGCCCATCTACCTGGCATGGTAGCATCTTTAACAACCGTACCTGTGCTAGGAGTTCCTATAGATACAAAACATTTTCAAGGACTTGACAGTTTATTATCAATCGTACAAATGCCAGCAGGCGTACCTGTTGGTACTCTAGCAATTGGAGAAGCTGGGGCTAAAAATGCAGCTTTGTTTAGCGCATCTATTTTAGCCATTTCTGACAATATCTTAAAAACAAAGTTAGAAAAATGGCGCCAGAAACAAACTAATTCCATCACAGAAACACTCCATGAACAGTAAATTATACCTAAGTCCTGGTAGTACAATTGGTATACTAGGAGGCGGCCAACTTGGTAAAATGATAGCAATTGCTGCTACAAATCTTGGTTATAAAACACATATATATTGTCCAGAAAATAATAGCCCTGCCCTACAAGTTACAAGCAATACAACTATTGCGTCTTATCTTGATCAAAATAAACTTAGAAGTTTTGCATCTCAGGTTGACATTATTACTTTAGAATTCGAAAATATTCCATACAATACAATTAAGTTTTTAAATAGCTACAACAAACTTGTATGTCCTAACTGGCAGAGCTTATATATTGCACAAAACAGATTAAGAGAAAAAGAATTTGTACAATCTTTAGAAATTAATACTACAAAGTTTTTGCATGTGCACGATTCTAGTTCTTTAAAACAAGCTATAATAGATTTAAAACTGCCATTTATCCTAAAAACTCTTGAACAAGGATATGACGGCAAAGGCCAGAATCTAATTAGTTCAGAACAAGATATAATAAATGCTATTAATATACTAAGCTCTAACCATGAAAATTCTTTCATTGCTGAAGCATGGGTTGATTATCAAACTGAAATTTCTGTTATTATAGCACGTAACCAAAATAGTGAAATATCTACCTTTCCGTGCACAGAAAATGTGCATAAAAATGGTATCTTATATACATCAATAGTGCCAGCAACCGTTGATAAAAAAATTATCAAACAAGCATATCAATATGCATCAGTAATAGCTGATAAATTAGATCTTATAGGATTATTAACTATAGAATTTTTTGTTACTAAACATGGCGAAGTTTTAGTCAATGAAATGTCTCCAAGGCCTCATAATTCAGGGCACTGGACTTTAGATGCTTGTATCACAAGCCAGTTTGAACAACTAATACGCACAATATGTGGACTACCATTTGGGTCAACAAACTATCATTCTAAAGCTATTATGACTAATTTAATTGGAGAGGAAGTTAATAATTGGATTTCGTATATAGAAAACCCTAATACTAAATTACACCTCTATGGCAAAGATGAGGTTAAATCTGGCAGAAAAATGGGACATTTTACCACTTTATATCCCCTTAATATAGGCTGATATTATGGATTATTTTAAATTAATAAAACCGTTTCTCTATACACTACCAGCAGAAATTGCTCATAATATAGCAATTAAAGCATTACAATATAATTTTCTTCCTGAAAATAAAGTTAATATTTACCCTAATCTAGCTACAACAGTTATGGGGTTAAATTTTATCCACCCAGTAGGACTTGCCGCTGGATTTGATAAAAATGCCGAATATCTCTCTAGATTATTTCAACAGGGTTTTAGTTATATTGAAACAGGAACAGTTACACCTAAACCACAATCAGGCAATCCAAAACCTCGTATATTTCGTTTAACTGAAGATCAAGCTATCATTAATAGACTAGGGTTTAATAATAAAGGTGTTGATCATTTCATCTCTAAAATATCCTCTTATCAAGGAAAAGGAATTATAGGAACCAATATTGGTAAAAATAAAGATACTACAAAATTTATAGATGATTACATATTTTTATTACGCAAAGTATTTCCATATAGCTCTTATATTACGCTCAATATTTCTTCCCCTAACACTTCTGGTTTACGTACTTTACAACATGGTAAGCAGTTACAGGAATTGTTAAAAGAAGTAGTCAAAACACATACAGAATTATCCTTATCCTTTAATAAAAATATACCTATATTGCTTAAAATAGCACCAGATTTAAGTTATGCTGAATTAGAAGATATAGTACAAATAGCCCTAAATAATAAAATAAATGGACTTATTATTAACAACACGACTGTTCAAAGGGAATTTAATCTCAAAAATAAGCATAAACACGAAACTGGCGGTTTAAGCGGTAAACCTCTTTTTGATCTATCTACCAAAACATTAGGCACTGTATATAAATTAGTTGGTAATCAAATAACTTTAATAGGTGTTGGAGGAATATTTTCTGGACATGACGCTTATCGTAAAATTTTATCAGGGGCTTCTTTAGTACAAATCTATTCTTCCTTAATTTACAATGGCTTTAGCGTAATAGAGTCTATTAACAAGGAACTCAGTTATTATTTAGAACTAGACGGATTTAAAAATATTTCTGAGGCAGTTGGAAAAAGTATAGCTTAATTATTCAAAAGATATTCATTTTGTTAATGATAAATAATAGTATATCAACAAACCCATTCACACAATCGTAATAAACACTCAGCCCAATACAATTCCTCTATTTTTGCATATATAGTAAAAATAGTTGATCTTTGATACAAGACCAGATAGGGCGAAGCCTACAAATAGTAGGAGAACAAAGAGCAGCGACGTATGCAAGTTCAAACGTTTTTACTATAGCTGTAGTAAAAACAGCGTACTAACCCTTAATAATTTATAATATTAAAATATTATTACTGATATTAAGTTTTTATTAATATCTGATTATATAACCTATAACTGGCTTAAAATATACGCTCTATCAATTTATTATGAAGAAAAAATGCAAGAATCAAATAATCCTCAAAAAACTCTATAGATTGAATATAATGATAATGATAAAACTAAGCGTTCAACAGATATTAAAAATAATACTAAAAAAGACTAATATAATTTTACAGTTCTTACTGAAGAACAAATTACAAAACAAAACCAATATAGAACATCAGAAGAAGAATTAACTAATATAATCCAAGATAAAATGAACAAGACTTCTTATTTCTTATTAATTATAACAAAAAGATATAATCCGGTAAAGGTGCTGCAAAAAACATGTTAGTACATGGAAAAACCGCTGATAACGACTTAATAGATGGATTAATTCCAGTCAATGCTTCTACGAACAAGATCAGAACTCGCTCAGAAATAGATATTAAAAATTCCAACAAGAGAATGAATAATGAAGCAATAGAACGCACTAATACAAAAATGGAAGAATTACAAAATAAATTTACACAAGTAAGTAGTTAAATCTAACCCTGATATTATATCTAAAGAATTATATAATAAAGCATAAGTAGCACCAGAAGAATTAGATCAAATCATCTTACCTTTAAATTTAACAGATAAAAACGGAAATCAAATTTATATTTTTACTAATAAAGATAAAATGGCAGAAAAATTTTCTTCTGAACATATACATTATAACACATGATAATATAAATTACCAACCTATAGACAAAAATCATAATCCCATTGGACCATTAATCCAGCCTTCTGATGGATATCAAGCAGAAAAATTACAAGTGATAGATAAACTTGAATTTATCATAAAATCTACTGGAGAAATAGCTATAACAGAAATCCACCCATTGCAGCTGACGTAGATATATTAGCATATGGTGCTAAAATGAACTTAGATGGGCCTATCTTATACCAAATGATTCTTGAAAAAGAACAAAAGGCAATAATCTATTCATATATTGATATTTCTTCTGAGAAAAATTTTCCTTCAGAATTAAGTCATAAATTGAAAGAAGCAGAGGTAAGATTAGAACATCTAAAAACCATAGATGAAACTACGCCTACAATTTTAATATAGTTGGCGCAATACGCGCAGAAGAAGATTTTAAAACAAGCTACTTTATTACAACATAATGCTGAAAATTATAATACTATATTTACAAACCCATTGACAAAGAGTGAATACATATCAATCCTAATGAAAAAGTCACAAAAATAGTTAGTGAAGAAGAATTAATTAAATAAAGATGATGGTTATAATATGCTAGCTAACCTCTACATTGGGGATGGAAATTAGATAATAACGGACATTATACTAAAGATGAATAAATGGATAGACACAAAATTTAAAGATAACATTAATGATACACAAAAAGTAAGACTTAGATAAAATTACCAAAATTAGAACACAATTTTAGGTTTTGCTTACACACGCAAAGACAATAAAAACAATATAACAATAAAGCCAGAGCATCCTTAATAAAAGATTTATATAAACAACTTAAAACTGCTATGAAAAATATGATCAAACCTATCATCCTGAGCTCAACAAATCTTCAAGTAAAGTAAAACACGTTAACTCCACTGAATTATCAAACATTACCAAAAAAATACGTCCTATTTTAAAAGAGCTAAACACAAATATTACACAATCTACATTAACTCCATCTAACTTACCTAAAACACATGATCATAATAAACCTAGTGGACGAGAATTATAATAGCATCATAATTCCATAGCTTAAATACAATTTAAGCTTACTTCAGAAAATTCTTTACAAAAAAAGCGTCAGTATAAAACAAAAAAACATAATGTGATAATTTTAAACTTACCTATTTAAATTATAAAAACATAAAATTTCTGTTTTATCATAAGCAATTATCATATATTATATTTGGAGAGAAATATTAATGTCGAGGTGTTTGTGAAAGTTAAATTTGCCGAAACTATAAATAATAATAAACATAATATTGTTATACCTATTTCAGAAGATCTAGAGTTACTAGGAAATACCAAGCAACTCAATCAAAAATATAATAACTTAATTGGTAATATATTAGAAAATTACCACAATTTTAAAGGCAAAAAAGGTGATCAATTAATAGTTACACATACAGAACATAATATAATAATAACTTTTTTTCTTATGGGTATAGGTAAAAAAGCAGAACTTACTAATTTAGATTTTATGCATTTTGGTGGAGAAATGACTGCAATCCTAAATGCTAAGAAGATTAAAAATGCTTTAGTAATACTTGATCAAAATTTTATCTCTTCTGACAAAGATTGCTTAGCAATTGGTGAAGGTATTTGTTTACGCCATTACCAATTTCTTAAATATAAGACTAAAAAACTAGAGGAACACACTTTATCACTAGAATCTATTACACTCATTACAGAATATGCTAAAAATGTACAAGAAAACTTTAGTAATTCTATACATATTGTGGAAGGTGTACATTTTGCTCGTGATTTGGTTTCTGAGCCACCAAATGTTTTGTACCCTGAAAGTTATGCAGAACGTTGCCAGGAATTAGTAAAATTGGGTATAGAAGTTGAAGTACTTGGATATAAGGAAATGGAAAAACTAGGTTTAGGCGCACTACTTGGCGTAGCACAAGGAAGCACAAGAGAACCTAAGTTAGTAGTTATGCAGTGGAACGGAAAAGATAATGTAGATGCTCCTATAGCGTTTGTAGGTAAAGGCGTAACATTTGACAGTGGAGGTATTTCTATAAAACCATCTGCTGGCATGGAAGATATGAAATATGATATGGCAGGTTCTGCTACTGTTGCTGGTTTAATGAGAGCTCTTGCTGCTCGTAAAGCAAAAGTCAATGCTGTAGGAATCATAGGACTTGTTGAAAATATGCCAGATGGTAATGCTCAGCGCTCAAGTGATGTAGTATACACTATGTCTGGTCAAACTGTAGAAGTATTAAACACAGATGCTGAGGGACGTCTAGTACTCGCAGATGCTCTATGGTATTGTCAGGATAGATTTAAACCTAAATTTATGATTAACCTAGCCACATTAACTGGTGCAATTGTTGTAACTTTAGGTGAAATATGTGCTGGACTATTTTCTAATGATGACGATCTCTCACAAAAATTGTTAGATACTAGTAACACTGTTGGTGAAAAACTATGGAGATTACCTTTAGATCCTGCATATGATAAACAAATAGAATCAGAAATAGCTGACATGCAAAACATCAGCAATAGTAGAGGAGCTGGTAGCATTACTGCAGCACAATTTTTACAACGTTTTGTAAATGATGTGCCATGGGCTCATCTTGATATTGCAGGTGTTGCGTGGACTAAAAAAGATCTGCCATTAACACCTAAAGGCGCTACTGCCTTTGGTGTAAGATTATTAAATGAATTTGTAAAAACTTACTACGAATAAAGCTATGACAGAAATTAGTTTTTATCATTTAACAGCTCTACAACTTGAACGTGCATTACCAAAATTGTTAGAGAAAGTAGTTTCTACGGGTAAAAAAGCCGTATTACTTTCTTCAACTCAAGAGCAAGTAGATACATTAAATAATTTACTCTGGACATATACAACTAAAGCTTTTCTTCCTCACGGCACTAAAAAAGATAGGTTTATAGATAAACAACCTATTTATTTAACATGTGAGGAAGAAAACCCAAATAATGCAGAAATATTGGTAGCTACATACGGAATAAAACCCCTGTTTTTATCATCTTTTACAAGATGTATAGATATATTTAATGGTAATGATGAACAGGAATTAGAAAGAGCACAAATCCGTATAGATGAATACCAAAAACAAGGTCATAAAATTATTTATTGGCAACAAACTAAAGATGGTTCTTGGAAACAAAATAATAATTATAAATCCAGACTTTAAAACGGAAAGTTCAGTAAATCCTAAAAAGCCCACGAGGCTTCTCTTAATTTTGGAATGAAGTTTTGAGCTGTATTCAAAGTGACTTCTTGAAAGATTACATAAAATGAACTAGTTTAGATGAGATGTGACACTATTTGAAAAAAGTTAGGTCATCAATTAGGCTATTTAAAATTAAGGCTAACAGCGCTAGAGAAGAAA
>JBGCXS010000012.1:0-49725 GCA_048496475.1 Rickettsiales endosymbiont of Dermacentor nuttalli | reverse complement strand
GAAAGCTATTGTTATGTGAGCCAAAATCTTGTGACAACACTTATCTGGAAAGATAGGATTCATAATATCAAATTTTAACTTCTTTCACTATATTTTTTATATGAGAGCGTAATTCAGGTATAAGCTCTTGATAAAACCACTCATTTTTCTGTAGTTGTATATTATTACGCCAACTCGGATGAGGTAATGGGAAAAAATTAGGTAAATGTTTATACCACTCTCTGACAGTTAACCATACAGTTTTTTGTATTGGTGGTTTTAAATAATATTTTTGGGCATAACTTCCTACTAAAAGAGTTAATCTAATATTAGGTACGCTCTCTAATAAAACTTTATGCCATTTTGGAGCACATTCATGTCTGGGAGGATTATCACCACCATTTTTATTCACTCCTGGATAGCAAAATCCCATAGGCATAATAGCTATATTATCATGATTATAAAATTCTGTTTTATCTAGAGAAAGCCATTCTCTTAACCTATCTCCTGAACGATCATACCAAGGAATACCGCTATTATGCACTTTAATCCCAGGTGCTTGACCTATAATAAGCAATTTAGCTGTTTTATTTATTCTGAGTATTGGTTTAGCTCCAAAAGGTAAATGCTTTTCGCAATAATTGCATTCTCTTACCCTATGTAATAACTCTGTCAAATTTTCCATATTTTATAATTATGAATATATTTTTACTATATATCACTCACTAGTTAATACTTCTCTACGTCCAACATGATTTGCACTACTTACCACCCCTTCTTTTTCCATACGCTCTATTATATTAGCCGCGCGATTATATCCTATTCTAAAGATGCGCTGTATATAACTAGTAGATGCTTTCTTTTCTCTTTGTACTAACTCAACAGCTTTATCATATAATTCATCACATACACCTTCATCGCCTGAATTATTACTTTCTTCTTCAGCTTCACTGTTGTAGGTTATGTCTTCTATATATTCTGGAGCATCTTGACTTTTGAGATAAGATACAACTTTCTCTACCTCTTGATCTTCAACAAATGGTCCATGTACCCTAACAATTTTTCCTCCTCCAGACATATATAACATATCTCCTTGTCCAAGAAGCTGCTCCGCTCCACCTTGTTCACCTAGAATTGTTCTACTATCTATACGAGATGTAACCTGAAAACTAACACGAGTAGGAAAATTCGCTTTTATAACACCTGTAATTACATCTACAGATGGCCGTTGAGTTGCCATAATCATATGTATACCTGCAGCACGTGCCATTTGTGATAATCTCTGCACTAATCCTTCTATATCTTTACCTGCCACTAACATTAAATCTGCCATTTCATCCACTATAACAACAATAAATGGCAAAGGCTCCATAGATATAGGTATTTGTTCATTAATTGGTTTACCAGTTTTAGAATCAAACCCTGTTTGAACAGACCTTGTCAATTGCTTACCTTTTGCTTTAGCCTCTATAATATATTTATTATAACCTTCAATGTTCCTAACTCCTAAATTAGACATTATACGATAACGATTTTCCATTTCCTTTACTACCCATTTTAAAGCAACCACAGCTTTCTTAGGTTCAGTTACAACAGGTGTTAATAAATGTGGAATACCTTCATAGGCTGACAACTCTAACATCTTAGGGTCTATCATAATAAACTTACACTGCTTAGGAGTTAATCTATAAAGTAACGATAAAATCATCACATTAATAGCTACTGACTTACCTGAACCAGTAGTTCCTGATACTAATAAATGTGGCATACGCATCAAATCTACAATTACACCTTTGCCAGTTATATCTTTTCCAAGAATTAGGGGCAACTTTTCTTCACCAGATTTATATTGCTCTGTTTCCAATAACTCACGTAAATATACCATTTCTCTATGCTGGTTAGGCAATTCTATACCAATTACATTCCTACCAGGGATTACAGCTATACGCGCAGATATTGCGCTCATTGATCTAGCTATATCATCAGCAAGACCTATAATACGAGAAGATTTAGTCCCAGCTTTTGGCTCAAACTCATATAACACCACTACTGGTCCTTGATGTACATCTGTAATCTGACCATAAATACCAAAATCATTAAGAACTTTTTCTAATTTATTTACTTGTTCTGCAAGTAAATGGTCGTTCATATAATGTTTTTTACCTTTCTCAGTAATTGTATTTAATAATGAAACATAAGGTAGTTTATAAGAACCTGATAATTCTATATTATGCTTAATTGTTTTTCTTATTTTAGGTCTAGTAGTGGACTTTAATCTATCTCTTAATTCTGTAGAAAAATTAGGAATATTCTGTTCTACTACTTTTTTCTTGCGGTATATAGACAGTATTGGATAACTTAATACCATAATTATAATTTTTATTAATTTACATATATAATATAACACATATATTACATAATCACTAATTTTTCCTAACTCCTTTACTGTCAATGAAGAAGCAATAAAAATACTAGCAATACTAATTATTAATATAGCAATAGGCATAATATATAAGGGAACAGATACAGGCCATATAGTTTTTAACTTCATACTTATATACATACCTACATAACCAACATCAAAAATATCAGATCTTATAAATAATAAATTTAATACTATTGTAAAAGCTATTACTGCAATGAATAAAAATAGGATCCTTAAAACCCATAGCTTTACTTCCTTATGCATCACAAGTCTTATACCCCAACATAAAGGTACTATTGAAAGTAAAATAGATGCCCAACCAAATAATTGTAATAAAGGATCAACAATAAAAGCTCCATATACGCCACCATAATTATGCACAACGTGATCATTGGCTAAATTAAATGAAGGATCATTTTCATTATATGTAAGCAGAGAAATACTAATAAAACACCCTATTATTATAAGTAATATACCCATAATGTAACGTAAATTAGCTGTAATTAGATAAAATATTCGTGCTATTTTCATAATAAAATTATTATAGTACATCTGTGCGTAACGCAAAAAACTATTCACGCATTACTAAAAAAATTCATATTTACAAATTTAATATATTATATACAATAAATAGTTTAAATCAACGGAGATATAATGGCAATCGTAACATCATCTACTAAAACTAATTCTAATTTAATGAAAAACAGTAACAATTTAGAGCCAAACCTTATATTTGATATATTAAAAGTTAGTACTGATGGAGCAATCGCATCCTTTGACTGGATAGGAAAAGGAGAAGAAAAAAATGCAGACCAAGCAGCTGTTACTGCTATACGAAAATCCTTAAATAGACTTAATATAGACGCTACTATTGTAATAGGAGAAGGTGAGCGAGATAAAGCTCCTATGCTTTACATAGGAGAAAAAGTGGGTATAGGATCAGGACCTCAATTGGATATAGCTCTAGATCCTCTAGAAGGCACTACTATTTGTGCCCATGCTGCACCTGGAGCCATCTCAGTCATTGCAATAGCACAAAAAGGTGGTTTTTTACATGCCCCAGATGTTTATATGGAAAAAATAGCTATAGGACCAAATTTTCCTCCTAATATAATAGATTTAGATCATACTCCTCAAATAAATTTACAAAATTTAGCAAAAGCTAAGAAATGCCATATCAATGATTTAACAGTAGCAGTATTAAAAAGAGATAGACACAATGAACTTATAGCTAAAATTAGAGAAGCTGGAGCTAGAATTCAGCTTATTAGCGATGGTGATATAGCAAGCGTAATTTCTACAACTATTTTCAACTCCAATATTGATATTTATATGGGAACAGGTGGTGCACCTGAAGGAGTCTTAGCAGCAGCAGCTCTACGCACAATGGGCGGACAAATGATGAGTAGATTACTTTTTAATGATGAAGAAGACAAAAAGCGGGCTTATAATATGGGTATAACTGATTTAAATTACAAATATACACTTGAAGAATTAGCAAAAGGAGAGGTAATTTTTGCTGCAACAGGAGTCACTACTGGTCCAATATTAAACGGTATAATGAAATCACATACTCATTATACTTCAAATTCAATGATTACTTGCTCTAAAGATTGTAGTATATATTATATTACATCCACACATAAATTTTAATGGAGAGACCTTTGTTTCTTGTTGTAGGCTTTACATCATGTATTATTTTAGTTTTTCTTGCAAAATTTTTAGGTATCTTTATTAAACGGTCTGATTACTATTATGATAAAAACTCTTAAAATAGAGTAGTTTATATAAACTACTCTATTTTATTTTCTTAACGCGAAATAAATGAACTTGATTCCTTATTAGAATGCTTATGATGATGGGATGTGACTTTATTTTTATGTTTATGTAATTGAGATTCAACTTTGACTATCGCATTATCAAATGCTTTATACGCAGTATCTCCAGTACTACTTCCCTTTAATACTTCACCTCCTACTTTAGGTTTAGCTGTAATAATTATATCTATTTTATATAATTCCTCATGTTTATGAGACTCTTTTGATAGGGTTATTGCACTTGTTAGTACAAAATCAGAATATTTTTTTCCTATTTTTTGAGAAAAATGTTCGTCTATATAGCTTTTTAACGAATCACCTACATCTATATTTTTACCGGTAATTACTACCTGCATAAAACCCTCCTTAATATTAAACACCATAACTACCCTATCATCCTCACAAGTTTTCTTTTTGAAGATGATAAAATATTTAACGATTTCCTATATTTAGTAACGGTCCTTCTTGAGATCTGAATATTACGTTCTCGTAATATTTCTGTTATTTGCTGATCTGACAATATCTTTTTATTATTAATCGCCTCTCGTTCTAATAATCTTTTAATCAAATTTTTAATTACAGTACTAGGTTGCCCTCCATTATTTGATATACAAGACGAAAAAAAATACTTAAGCTCAAATACACCTAAAGAAGTAGATATATATTTATGAGCTATAGATCTACTAATTGTGCTTTCATGTAAACTTAAAGTATCAGCTACGTTTTTTAGACTCAAAGGCTTTAAATACATAACTCCTCTTTCAAAAAAGTCTTGCTGATATTCAACAATAAATTTAGTAACTTTTAAAATCGTTTTGACACGATTATTCACTGCTCTTACTAATATATTAGCATTTTTTAGGTGTTCTGACAAATATTGTTGCTCATTATTTTTAATTTTATTTTTGATTTTTAGATAATAATTACGATTTACAGAAACTTTAGGCAATATTTCATTATTAAGCTCTACCGTAAACCTCCCATCCATATTTTTCTTAAGTATTACATCTGGTTTAATATAATAATTTTGAACATTCCGATATACACTCGCTGGCTTAGGATTAAGCGTTTTGATCACTTTAACCATAGTATATATTGATTGCAAATCTGTATTACAAATTTTTGCTAAAGTTATAAACTCTCGTTTAGCTATTAACGCTAAATTGTCTACTAACATCGACATCGTATTATTTAATTTGCCAATATGATTTAATTGTATACGCAAACACTCAGATAGATTTCTAGCAAATACACCAGATGGTTCAAAATTTTGTAATATATTTAAAGTATGCTCTATCTCAGATATATTATATCCTGTATTATTAGATAAAAGCGATACGTCATATTCCATATAACCATTATCATCTACATATTCTAACAAGACCAATGCTATTGATCTTATATGTTTATCAAAAATTGAAGCATATATTTGTCTAATTATACTCTCATAAAAAGTTTCAGAATATAATAACTTATCTACATAATCATCTGTTGTATGGTTAGAAACATTATAATAATTATTATCTCTTTCCATTTCATCTAACCCATTATCTTGATCAGTATCATCTTTATTGGAAAATAAAAATGGGTTTGATTCTAGTTGCTGATTTATATATTCAGCCAATTCTATTGAAGAAAACTGCAATAATTTAATTGATTCCTGCATGGAATTAGTCATCAAAACACTAGTTGACAACTTATTTTGTAATGCAGAAGATATCTTATAATTCATAAATAGTTTAAATCCAATAATTATTAAATTTTTATTATATTGTCTCCATTATAAATACTAATGTATGAATATTTGGTAAAAAACGTTTAATAAAAAAATATATAAAAAAGTGTTTAAATATCCTTAAATTACAATTTTTAATCTTGCATTACACAAGAAGCGTCATTAGAATACACGCGTATAAGCCATTTAAATATATAAGGTTAAGATTTAGCAATTTACGACAGCACATCCCATTGATATATATATATAGGACAAAAATTAAAATCTCGTAGAATCACTATCGGCATGAGTCAGGAAGATCTAGGCAATGCTATAGGAGTTACTTTCCAACAGATACAAAAATATGAACGCGGCGTAAACAAAATGTCTTTAAGCAGACTAATTGATATAGCTTCCATACTCAATACACCAATAACATTTTTTTTAGAAAGCATTGGCAAACGAGGACGTCCTGCACTTGCAGAAGATATAGATTTATTATTAGACAAACATAAATGCGATTATAAAGAAATACTTAGTCTTGTAAGAGCATATAGTAATATTAGTGACGAAAAAACAAGAAAACATATATTATCTTTAGTAAAAGGATTATCTGATAATTAAATAACTAAGTTATATTATTTCTTTAAACATAAATGTTATTGGTAATAATAACTGATGTAATATAAGTTAGATTATTACAAAAAATGCTCTAAACATACCGTTACGCTATAGCTCTTTGATACAAAAGCCTACTAATCGGCAACTAGATAATGATTCAAATTCAAATGTTTTTACTATAGAAAATATATAAATTAGGGTAGACAGAAGAAAACCTGCAGGAAAGCATCTGCTTAGCGCAGATAGTCTTAAAATTATTTTTCTATTAATTCTTACACTTAATTAATTTAATGGAAAAATTAAAACTATTTTCTTAGCATATAAGAGCAAAGAATGAAGTCTACTTTTTGCTAAGAAAAAGATGAGAAACGTATATGCTAACCAAATCAAAAAACTATAACGTATTAATAATCTAAACATTAAACCTAAAATGAAATATATCACCATCCTGTACATTATATTCCTTACCTTCTAAGCGCATTTTTCCAGCTTCCTTTGCGCCCTGTTCACCTAAATACTGTATATAATCTCTATAGGAAATAGTTTCTGCCCTAATAAAACCCTTTTCAAAATCAGTATGAATTACTCCTGCCGCTTGATGTGCTGTAGCATTTTTTTCAACAGTCCACGCATGTGCTTCTTTAGGACCTATAGTAAAGAAAGTAATTAAATCTAGCAAATTATATCCTGATTTTATTACTTGTGATAATCCAGTCTCTTTTAAACCAATACTACTCAGAAATTCTTTTTTTTCTTCATCATCAGATAACATAGAAACTTCAGCTTCAATCTGAGCAGAAATTACAACAGATTTTCTATTATCTTTTAAGGAATGGTTCTCAATCATTTGAGAAAAACTGTTCCCTAACACAGCTTCATGCTCAGCAACATTACATGCATACATCATAGGTTTTGCTGTAATAAACTGCATAGAATCTAATTTCTTTCTTTCAATATTAGCTAGCCTAGCTGGTTTCCCTTCTGATAAAAATTTTCCTATATATTTTATAGTTTCTAACTGATCTATAATAATTTTATCAGCACTTTTAGCTTTCTTTTCTAAAGCTTGAATACGTTTTTGTGCGGATTCTAAATCAGCAATAATTAATTCCATTTCAATAATTTCAGCATCACGTACAGGATCTATACTACCTTCAACATGTGTAATATCATTGTCTTGAAAACATCTAAGCACATGTATGATTGCATCAACTTCTCTTATATGAGATAAAAATTGATTTCCTAATCCTTCTCCCTTGCTAGCACCCTTTACTAAACCTGCAATATCAACAAACTCTATCTGCGTAGGTATGATTTTTGCAGAACTTGCTATTTTTGCTAACTGCACTAATCTTTCATCTGGTACAGATACACGTCCTACATTGGGATCTATAGTACAGAATGGATAATTAGCTGCCTCAGCTTTCATTGTAGCAGTTAAAGCATTAAATAATGTTGATTTACCTACATTAGGCAATCCAACTATACCACATTTAAATCCCATATTTTATAATCTCACAATCTATTTTAATCAAAATATATGCTTGTTATAACAAAGTTCTTTAAATATATCAATTCAAGATTATTTAAAAGGTTTTAGCGATACTATAAATGGTGACTCTATAGTCAAACATCCAGCATTACTTATGACAACACATCCTTAGGAATAGATTACTCAGGTGAATGGGATACTAATTATAATATGGGTGTATTTAGTGCACAATTTCTCTAATTTGTAGATAACATTATACATATTGTTAAACATTTTGGAATTGGATCTTCATTTCTCATGTATTTCGTTAGAAAACGAATTACTTTATCAATAACTTATTCTAATACCGAGATAAGGTATTAATTAATGCCTTATCTTAACTTTAACGTTGACAAACCTATAAGTGCAAAAATTATAGCTATAATCCAAAAACGTATTACTATAGTTGATTCACTCCAACCAAGTTTTTCAAAGTGATGATGAAGCGGTGCCATTTTAAAAAATCTCTTACCTCCTGATAATTTATAATAATATATCTGTATCATCACTGATAAAGCTTCTATTACAAACAATCCCCCTATAACAGATAACACAATCTCATGTTTGGTAACTACACTAATTACTCCTATACTAGCACCCAATGCTAAACTCCCCACATCTCCCATAAAAATTTTAGCAGGAGGAACATTAAACCACAAGAAACCTAAACCAGCTCCCATCATAGCCGAACAAAATACTGTAATTTCACCAACACCAGGCACATAATGTATTTGCAAATAATTAGCAAAAATAACATTTCCAACTAAATAACTAATTAAAGCAAAACACACAGAAGTAATTACTACAGCACCTATAGCAAGACCATCTAGGCCATCAGTTAAATTTACAGCATTAGAAGCACCTGTAATGACCACACTAGTAAATACTATATAAAACATGCTTAAATTAATAAGAATATTTTTAAAAAATGGTAAAGCTAACTGAAATTTTAATTCACTGGGTGAAATCATCTGGATATATATACAAACAACTATACTAATTAAAAATTGAAATAATAACTTTTGCTTTCCAGTGATACCTTTATAATTTCTTTTGCTAACTTTCATATAATCATCTACAAAACCTATTAAACCAAATCCTAGAGTTGTAAATAACACTATTAATATATATTGGTTACTAAGATTAGACCAAATCAAGGTAGAACCTATAGCAGAAATTAATATAATAATCCCTCCCATAGTAGGGGTACCTTGTTTTGTAAGTAAATGACTTTCTGGACCATCATCACGTATAGGTTGACCTCCATTTTGTATCGATTTTAAAAATCTTATGATTTTAGGTGCTATAAAAAAGCTTAAAAATAATGATGTTAACAACGCTCCGCTACTGCGAAAAGTAATATAACGGAATATATTAAAAACACTATAAATTTCAGATAATGGAAATAATAGGTGATATAACATTTATGATAATAACTCTCTAACTAGTTTAAATATTGAAGTACCAAATGAACCTTTAATCAAAATCATATCACCATCTTCTATATAATTATCTATTACTCTTATAATTTCATCTGTATTCGTAAAACTAGCTAATTTTTTTTTAGACGGCAATTTATTATATAGAAATTGCATATTATATCCTACTGCAATAACTTTATCAATATTGTTATTTATTACATCCAATGCAAGATCCTGATGGAGTTTTGGTGAATCAACTCCAAGTTCATATATATCAGACAAAATAGCTATTCTTCTACCTGATAATTTCTTACAATTACCCAGCACATTCAAAGCTGCCCTAATAGATAAAGGATTAGCATTATAACTATCATCTATTAAAAGAAAATGTTTTGTATTTCTTGTTACATAATGGTGTGCACCACGCCCTGCTAAAGCACCAAATCTTACCAAACTATCTGCTACAATTTTTAAATCTACCCCACTTACAAACGCAGCACCCAGCACTGCTAAACTATTACAAGCAAAATGCACACCATAACTATTAATTTTATATTTAATAATTGATCCAAGAATATCAGCCTTAACTACACTATAATTTTGATTTTCTGTATATTCTATTAATTTACAACCATCACCTTTATTTTTACCAAAACTTATAATATTTCTTATATCGCATTCTTTAGCTTTATTGTATAGCAACGGATATAAAGAATTATTATTGCCAATAAATGCAAAACCATTCTTGTTATTGTGTAAAAATATTTCTGCTTTAGATTCTGCTATTTTTTCTATAGAACCAAAAAATTCTAAATGAGCAGCATCAACAGTTGTAATAATTGATATATCAGGCCTAACCTGTGCAGTTAATTCTGCAATTTCACCAGGATGATTCATACCCATTTCAAAAATCGCAAATTTTACATCTAATGGTACATTACTTAAGCTAATTGGAACACCAAGTAAATTATTATAGTTATCATAACTTGCAAAACTATTTGCACACGCTCCCATAACTATTCTAAGCATTTCTTTAGTACTAGTTTTACCTGCACTACCTGTTACAGCTATTACAGTAGAATTTAAACGATTACGATTGTAATCCGCACATAACCTAATTGCACGCAAGTTATCAGATATTAATATTAATGGATAATGGTTTTTATTATGCTCTGGTATATATTCTACCAGTGCAGCCACCGCACCTTTTTTAAAAGCATCATCTAAGTATAAATGCCCATCTGTTTCTTTGCCTTTAAATGCTACAAATATATCACCAGGCTTAATCAATCGACTATCAATAGAAAAAGAACTTGCTTGCCAGTCCGTACCATTCACCAAAGTACCTTGTACAATTTCTGCTAACTTTTCTGCTTGCCATAAAGACATTTTTATTCCTAATAATTCATTTAATGAAGTCTACAATAATTTTATAACATTACAGACTTCTTTAATATTATATTAAATAACATTAGTTTTATATATTAAACACTAATTTACATTGTTGATAAGATTACAGTATAACACACAAAATCATATAAACTAATTATAACCTCACCTTTATTTAAAAAACTACATTATGTGTTAATACAACCAAATACATAAATTGTACAGAAAATAAAATCGATATAAATTATTGATTCTAGAATATATATTGTAGTATTATTACCTTATACATATTATATCTATAGTGATAAATAGTTGAATTAGCATATGAGTCCAGATAGAGAAAATTCTAGAAATACTAGGTGATTGAAAAGCAACAAAATAGCTAAAACTTATAATATTTCAGTAGAAGTAAGACATTTTTTCTGCCACTTAAAGAACGTGTTAAATTTTTTCCAAGTTGTTTTTATTTTCTAGCATTTCTATTGAAATATCAGATCTTACCAGTTTATCATTTTTTTATTACTAATGAACTTATACAACTCTTATGAAAACCTTATTAAATGATTTATAAATAGTTTCTTGCTATTGGTAAAATAATACACGCTTAATCTAGATTGATTTCTATTCATATTCAAGTTTAATGTTCGTGATCATGATAGTGCTGATATATGGCAATATTATTTGCTGCATGCTTTCCAAATAAATCAATATACGAGGAATTCTTAGTAATATCGTCAGGTGTTCCCTCACAACAGATATGCCTATTAAGACAAATAACATGATCCGTAGCTTTCATTACCATATATAAATCATGGGAAATCATTAAAATTGAAATTTTATATATATCTCGTATTCGCTCAATCATTGTATAAAACTCCATTTGTCCAATAATGTCTATACCCTGAATTGGTTCATCTAGTACTAATAAATTTGGCTTATTAATTAAACTACAAGCAAATATAACTTTTTGTAATTCTCCTCCCGAAAGATTATACATTTGATTATCCAATAAATATAATATATTTAGTATATTTGCTACATCTTCAATACTATAATGATTCAATTTATAATTTATAGACAATTGTAAAAATTTTGATACTCTCAAGGGCATAAGATTATTGATAGAAAGTTTTTGAGGCATATACCCTACTGATATATTGTTACCTAAACTAACCGTACCTATATTTGGTTTTAACAAATTAAGAAGTAATTTTGCTAGCGTAGTTTTACCACTACCATTGGGACCTATAATTGTTACTATTTGACCTTCATATACTATAAAATTAATTTTTTCTAATACAATTTGTTTAGCATAGGAAAAAGAAAGGTCTTTAACTTTGAGAATAACCTTATGTTCCATTTATAAACCTCATTTGATCTAAAACAGTTTGCAAAATATAACTTGCTGCTATTTTATCATCAAGCTTTTCTTGTTTTTTTCTAGATATACCAGATTCTTTTAAAATACGTAATGCAGCAGTAGTTGTTAACCTTTCGTCCTGAAGGAAAATTGGCACACTTAAATATTGGTCTAATTTTTCTATAAAATTTTTAACCATAGTACAAGATGCTCCTTCAATACCATTCATTTGCTTAGGTAAACCTGCAACTATCCCACAAATCTTATACTCTATGATAATGTTATTTAAAATAGATAAGTCTTGTTTAAAAGTTTTACGTGACAAAACATTATACGGATTAGCAATCAATTTACTTACATCTGTTAATGCTATGCCTATATTTTTTAGTCCAATATCTAAACCTAATATCCTACCTTCAGATATACAATGGATAAAATCATGTATGTTATTACAAATCAATTTTTTTTCCTTATAAAAATTATTAAAAGAATATATTTCAAAATAACATATAGTAGAAGATAAATTATCTTTTAATTCAAATAACCATTTTAATATGTAATCCAATAATAATTTAAATAAAAACATTTAGGTTATAGCATACAAGATATAATGTAAGAAAGCCTAAAAATACTAGGCAACCGAAAATCAACAAATTAGATTAACTTAAAAATGTTTTCACTATAATCAAATATGAATAAGGAGTTTACAAAACAAAAAAGCCCGTTTAATTGGCTTGGCAACGACTTACTCTCCCACATCTTAAGATGCAGTATCATCAGCGCAACAGGGTTTCACTTACGAGTTCGGTATGGGGTCGGGTGTGTCACCTGTGCTATAATCACCAAGCCAATTAAACGGGCTTTTTTAAGCCGTTTAACAAGCAATAAAATTCCTACAATTTATTTCATGATGCAGACTTAATGCTGCATATGATTACTCCTTAATAATACAAAAGTAATAAAGTACCCTCATATGCAAAATTTAAATCAATCGAGCTATTAGTATTGGTTAGCTTAACATGTTACCATGCTTACACACCCAACCTATCAACGTGATGGTCTATCACGGCTCTAATTGGGAAATCTAGTTTTGAGGTGGGTTTCTCGCTTAGATGCTTTCAGCGATTATCCCGTCCGTACATGGCTACCCAGCTATGCCGCTGGCGCGACAACTGGTGCACTAGAGGTACGTCCATCCCGGTCCTCTCGTACTAAGGACAGATCCTCTCAAATTTCCTACACCCACGGTAGATAGGGACCGAACTGTCTCGCGACGTTCTGAACCCAGCTCACGTACCACTTTAATCGGCGAACAGCCGAACCCTTGGGACCTGCTTCAGCCCCAGGATGTGATGAGCCGACATCGAGGTGCCAAACGATTCCGTCGATATGAACTCTTGGGAATCATCAGCCTGTTATCCCCGGCGTACCTTTTATCCGTTGAGCGATGGCCCTTCCACATGGAACCACCGGATCACTATGACCGACTTTCGTCTCTGCTCGACTTGTCAGTCTCGCAGTTAGGCAAGCTTATGCCATTACACTCTAAAAGCTGATTTCCGACCAGCTTGAGCTTACCATCGCGCGCCTCCGTTACTTTTTGGGAGGCGACCGCCCCAGTCAAACTACCCACCATGCAGGGTCCCAAACCCAGTTTCATGGGTTATGGTTAGACATCAGGGGTTGAAAGGGTGGTATTTCAAGGATGGCTCCATAACAACTGGCATCATTACTTCATAGCCTCCCACCTATCCTACACATCCAATCCCTAATACCACTGCAAAGCTGTAGTAAAGGTGCACGGGGTCTTTCCGTCTAGCCGCGGGTACTCCGTATCTTCACGGAGAATCCAATTTCGCTGAGTCGATACTGGAGACAGTGGGGAAGTCGTTACGCCATTCGTGCGGGTCGGAACTTACCCGACAAGGAATTTCGCTACCTTAGGACCGTCATAGTTACGGCCGCCGTTCACCGGGGCTTCAATTCAAAGCTTGCACCTCTCCTCTTAACCTTCCGGCACTGGGCAGGCGTCAGACCCTATACGTCGTCTTATAGACTTTGCAGAGCCCTGTGTTTTTGTTAAACAGTCGCTACCCCCTGCTTTGTGCCACCCTTATATGGTTACCCATATAAAGGCCACCCTTCTCCCTAAGTTACGGGTGCAATTTGCCTAGTTCCTTCAGTATCGTTCTCTCAAGCGCCTTAGTATGCTCTACTTGTCCACCTGTGTCGGTTTAGGGTACGGTCTATACGTAGGAGCTATTTCCTGGAAGATCTAGGCTGCATACTCAATCCAATAAGAACATACAACGTTTAATCTCCGTCACTTCCTACAGGTTCAGGAATATTAACCTGATTCCCATCGACTACGCCTTTCGGCCTCGCCTTAGGGGCCGACTAACCCTGCGCAGATTAACTTTACGCAGGAAACCTTGGACTTCCGGCGAGAATGTTTCTCACATTCTTTGTCGCTACTCATGTCAGCATTCTCACTTCTGATATCTCCAGCAATTCTCACGAATCACCTTCACAAACTTACAGAACGCTCCGCTACCGCATATATCATAAGATATATGCCCGCGTCTTCGGTATATGACTTAAGCCCCGTTACATTTTAGGCGCAAGAAGACTTATTTAGACTAGTGAGCTATTACGCTTTCTTTAAAGGATGGCTGCTTCTAAGCCAACCTCCTAGTTGTTTTGGTCTTCCTACATCCTTTACCACTTAGCCATAATTTAGGGACCTTAGACGGCGATCTGGGCTTTTTCCCTCTCGACTATGGACCTTAGCACCCATAGTCTGTCTGTTGCACTATACTCACAGATATTTGGAGTTTGGTTGGGTTTGGTAGGGCTTCGGGCCCCCCTAGCCTATCCAGTGCTCTACCCTCTGTGGTAACCATACAACGCTCTACCTAAATAGATTTCGCGGAGAACCAGCTATTTCCGAGTTTGATTGGCCTTTCACCCCTAGCCACAATTCATCCCATAATTTTGCAACATTAATGGGTTCGGCCCTCCAGCGCATGTTACTGCGCCTTCAACCTGATCATGGCTAGATCACCCGGATTCGGGTCTAATTCATCGAACTATACGCCCTATTAAGACTCGCTTTCGCTACGCCTACACCTAACGGCTTAAGCTTGCTCGATAAACTAACTCGCTGACCCATTATACAAAAGGTACGCCGTCACACTATTTTTATTCTGAAAAACAAAAAAGTGCTCCGACTGCTTGTAGGCATTTGGTTTCAGATACTATTTCACTCCCCTAATCGGGGTTCTTTTCACCTTTCCCTCACGGTACTTGTTCACTATCGGTCGCCAAGGAGTACTTAGGCTTAGAGGGTGGTCCCCCTACGTTCAGACAGGATTTCACGTGTCCCGTCTTACTCGAAGACTTAAGGTTTTTTACTTATACGGGGCCATCACCCTCTACGGCTGAATTTTCCAAATCATTCTAATTATTTCCCTTAAGCCACTGGCCTGGTCCGCGTTCGCTCGTCACTACTAACGGAGTCTCGGTTGATGTCCTTTCCTCCAGCTACTAAGATATTTCAGTTCACTGGGTTTGCTTCATATGACTTATGTATTAATCATATGATACCTGTAAAAACAGGTGGGTTCCCCCATTCGGAAATCTTCGGATCAAAGATTGTTCGCATCTCCCCGAAGCTTATCGCAACGTACTACGTCCTTCATCGCCTCTTGGCGCCAAGGCATCCACCAAATGCCCTTCTTTTATTTAAAATTTACACTTGAGAGTACTTTTTCACATGCAGAACTAAATCCACACTAAAAAAGAACTTTTTCTTGTATCAACTCGCTTCAATTAATAAAGCTAGCATTTTTGTAGAAATTTTATTTACAATGTTAAACAGCTTATTCTACGCTTTCAACTTGTGTTTTTAAATTTTGCCTGCGTAGGAAAGTGTTTATATTACCTCTTGCACCTTTTGTCAACACTAAAAAAAATAAAATATAATTTTCTTATATGCTAGTATTTCAGCGCTATACAAGCTGATTTATGCTATATTTTATATATTTAATTACAATATTTTTTTGTTTTTTTCTTATTTTTTGTAGAAATTTTGACTAATTATAATCATTAATTTACACGATTAACCTTTCTAACCACCTGATATTTATGTAAAAAATATGGCGTATATTTTTTTATCCTTTATAATTCATCCTAAGTCACTAAGATGTTTACATAAATATCTAATTAATAAACTTTTATTTTAAACTTAATTATATACCTAAATCATGGATAGCTCTTTTTGTCTTGATCAACAACTTACTAAAGATACTTTTTATATTAACAACTTAAGTTTATCTAGAATATTGCTTATGAATAACTCCTTATTTCCTCGGCTGATTTTAGTACCACAATGACCTAAAGTAATCGAAATTATAGATTTATCTACATACGATCAGCAATTATTAATGCAAAAAATAGTTTATGTTTCTTAAATGTTAAAACATTTCTTTTTACCTAATAAAATAAATCTTGAAGGTTTAGGTAATGTAATAATATAATAGCAAGGTTCAAAAATGATATGGCATAACCTAAACCTATTTGGAATATCATATCATGAGCCATATACCACCTATCTAGCATCTAATAAAATGATCAAAAAATTTAAACAATACATTAATTCACATAAAATTATATAATTATGATCTTTAACTTTTCCTACCATAGAAAGTGGTTTATTTTTGTAGTTGCCTTAATATACACAGGATTATTTAACTTACCTTTTATTCTAAAAAGGTTATATATCCATAACATATTTTCTTCTCAATTACTCTATTCAATTATAATAGAAAATATTATATCTATTATAATAACTTGGATACTTTTTTATTCACTAACTATACATAAGAATGTCTTTGCTTTATTTACCATATTAATCTTTATTATAACTGCATTGGCTAAATATTTTTTGATAAATTTAGGTCTTAATGTCACCATCTCAACAATAAGTGCCGTATTCGCTACTGATTTAAATGAAGCTAAAGATTTTTTTAATATTAGTATTTTGATAGAAGTTATATTAGCTTTAATGATAGCAATAATATCAATAAAAATTTTTTATAAATATTATACTCGTAGTACTAAATTCCAAAAAATTATATCCTCCAGCTGTCTTCTCTTAACATTATTAGGAACTACACTCAATGGAGCTAAAATCAATGCAAAATACTACCCTTATAATATTTTAAAAGAAACCATATATTATACCTTAAACCAATTAAATTGGCACACAAGCAGACAAGATATTACCAATGTCTATAAATTCAATCTGAAAGAAAATGATGCTCAAAACTTAATTGTTGTATTAGTTATTGGAGAATCAGCACGCTTTGACCACTTCGCTATAAACGGATATGATAAACCAACCACACCATATTTATCACAGATACCAAATCTATTAAGTTTTCAGAATGTAGAATCATGCGCTGCTATGACAATGGATGCTGTTCCATGTATTATGACACGTTCCAATAATCAAGATAGATCTATAGGTAGAAAAGAAACTTCTTTTGTAAGTGTTCTACGAAAATTAGGCTTCCATACATTATGGCTCGGATCACAAGGCTCATCCTCATTTAATCGTCATTATTATGAATTCGGTAAAGAAGCTGAACATCATCTTTATATAGATGATTTTATTACTAGTAGTACAAAACCGCAATTTGATACTGATCTATTACCATATATGGAACAATTTATTGATAAATCAGGTAAAAAACTTATTGTTTTTCATAGTATTGGTAGTCACTTTCATTATGATCTACGCGCGCCATCTAATTTCCAAATATTCATACCAACATGCAAATTAGATTTTAAACACAAAAATTTAAATAATTGTTCCCAAGAACAAATCATTAATTCATATGATAATTCTATTTTATATACTGATTTTTTCTTGGCTAAAATAATCAATTTATTAGAGAAAAAAAATGCATTATTTTTTTACATATCTGACCATGGAGAATCATTAGGAGAAAATGGAATATATATGCATGGAAATAACAATATAAAAGAACAAATACATATACCTATGTTTGTATTTGCTTCAGAATATTATAGAAAAAATCATCCTACATATTTTAATAACATGAAATCTAAATTACATACTCCTATAAGCCAAGACAACATATTTCATAGTATTCTAGACTGTTCATTTGTTACATCAGATGTTATAAATAAAAACTTGAGTATTTGTCAAAAATAATGCTATATAGTTTAAGAAAAATTAATAATCTCAAATTAGGATATTTACCTTATGACTACTAAGCATGATTGGCAGTTACAAAAAGTTTTAGCATTATTTAACAAGCCTTTTAATGACCTAATATTTGAAGCGCAAGCTATACATAGGCAACACTTTTCTGCTAATAAAATTCAAATTAGTACTTTATTAAGTATAAAAACTGGTAGTTGCCCTGAAGATTGTAAATATTGCCCTCAATCAGCGCATTATAACACTAATTTACAAAAGGAACCTTTATTAGATTTAAAACAAATTTTATCTAAAGCACAAGAAGCAAAAAAACTAGGAGCATCTAGGTTTTGTATGGGCGCTGCATGGCGTAACTTACATGATCGTGATTTACCTAAAATGGTAGAAATTATCAAATCTGTTAAAGACTTAGAATTAGAAACATGCGTTACACTTGGTATGCTCACTAAACATCAGGCTGTTGAATTAAAAAATGCTGGTCTTGATTATTATAATCATAATATTGATACTTCTCCAGAATATTACCAACACATAATTAACACTAGAACCTTTCAAGATAGATTAAACACTATTGAACATATTAGGAATGCTGGTATTAAACTATGCTGTGGCGGTATAGTAGGTGTGGGAGAATCAACCGAAGATCGCTTATCTATGCTAATAACTTTAGCTAATTTTAATCCACACCCAGAAAGCATACCTATTAATCTGCTAATTAAAGTTAAAGGCATTCCTTTACAAAACGCAGAAGAAGTGAATATTTTTGATTTCGTGCGTACTATAGCAGTAGCAAGAATACTTATGCCCAAATCTGTAGTAAGATTATCTGCAGGTAGAGAAAATATGACAGATGAGGCACAAGCGTTATGCTTCTTAGCTGGCGCTAACTCCTTGTTTTATGGAGAAAAATTGCTTACTACCAAAAATCCTGACACGGATCATGATACTAAACTTTTTAATACATTAGGATTAGAAGTAACAATTACAGCTTAAAGAGCTTTATGCTGTAGTTTCTCATCTAAAAATTTTTTCGAGCTTTTTTAAACAAAATGAAGTCGAAATCCATAATATCATAATATATTAGTAAAAAAATTGAAATTTTCCTTATTTACCACATCTAATAACTTTAGACCCTTTTTTCTATATTATCTATATGTAGCTCCAGAGCTTTTTGTATCTTTTTAACTGATAAAGTTTTTTTGAATCTGTTTCTACCTTTTATACACTTAGAATTTATATCAAATATTCTCCTTCAATTCTTAAGTTTTCATCTATACAGCTAATTTAAATTATATTTTTCATACAAAACAGAAATAGCATATACTCTTATATATATTATAATAATTATTTAACTCAAATACTTAATAATATAATAAATAAAGTATTCTTTACTTATCAAAGCTATTATACTCAACTACAGGAATATTATATGCGTAAACAAGATATACTAAATTTAGTATCAATGCCCGTTAAATAGTCCAAGCTACCCTAAAGGCCCTCTATAGATTTATTGATCGTGAATATTTAGTGATAAACTATGAATCTGAATCGAGTACAATAACATCTGAATTACCAGAACCTCTTACACCAGATAGTAGCAACACAGTAATGTATGAATTTATTAGAATGCCTGATAGCTCAGGGTTCGGTAGCTACTGCGAAATTGGTTTAGTTATACTAGCACTATTTAATGAACAACCTGTTAACTATACTGCCCAAATGTATCTAGATTGCGAACCACCCATTGCAGCAGGTAGGGAAATTTGGGGATTTCCTAAAAAACACGCTAAACCAAAATTATATATTATACACGATACTCTAACTGGTATTCTAGAATATAGCGGTGAAAAAGTGGCTATAGGAACTATGGGGTATAAAACACGAAAATCAGCTACCAAATGACTGAATTAGAGTTAAAAGGTACATGGAGAGGCCCAGGCAGAACTTATACCTTATACCTCACGTTAATGCACCAGTAGCTGATTT
This sequence comes from Rickettsiales endosymbiont of Dermacentor nuttalli, assembly GCA_048496475.1. Taxonomy (GTDB): domain Bacteria; phylum Pseudomonadota; class Alphaproteobacteria; order Rickettsiales; family Arcanibacteraceae; genus Ac37b. The sequence goes on along the minus strand of JBGCXS010000012.1, from coordinate 29,232 downwards.
ACCTGTTAAACGCATAGTTGATGCCACACATTTTCATAGTTAATGCAACCCTGCCATATGGCAATGTTTTATTTGATTATCTAAAGGAATAAAAATATGACTAAGCTAGGGTATACTTGATAAACTACTTGAAGATGGACGTTTATCTATAGATGGTCTAGCTGCTACTAGCGCAGGATCTATGAACGCTATAATGTATAGCTATGGCTATATGGAAGGAGGTGCTGATGGAGCAAGACAAAAATTACATGATTTCTGGCAACATGTAAGCACTTATAGTTCATACTTTATTCTAACCTATCCTTCTTTAGAAAAATTATGCTATCAAATACTATATATTGCTTCAATATCACTAAGCAGCATATTATCACCTTACCAATTTAATCCATACAATGTCAATTTTCTAAAAAATATTTTAAATCAATTAGTAGATTTTGATAAATTAAAAGCATGTAAGGATCATAGTCTATTTATCAGCACCACTAACGTACAAATTGGCAATGTAAAAGTTTTTACTAATAAAGATTTATCAATAGATGTAGTATTAGCGTCTGCCGCATTGCCTAATTTGTATCAAGCTGTTAAAGTTGGATATGATTATTACTGGGATGGTGGTTATATGGGTAATCCACCTATCTTCCCTTTATTTTATTATGGAGACACACAAGATATAATTATTGTGCATATTAACCCTATGAACCGACATAATATACCTAAAACTGCAAATGAAATTGCGAACCGTATCAATTGAAATTACCTTTAACTCTTCATTATTAAATGAATTTAGAGCTATTGAATTTGTAAATAAGATGATAGAAGAAAAATGGCTCAAAGATAAATTTGTCTCTAAACTTAGGCATATATTAGTACATTCAATACGTGCCAACCATGTTCTGTGATTATAACGTTGCAAGCAAATTTGATTCTAGTCGGAAAATTTTTAACTCATCTATGCGATATAGATAAACATACAGCAACCCAGTGGCTTCATACACATTTGAACCAAATAGACAAAAAATCAACAGTAGATTTACATAAAGATTTCTTAAATCCTAGCTCAAACTGATCCATATTATTAAAAGCTCTTATAGTAAGTCTACTGTAGAATAAAAATTTTTACCATATAGATTAAATCATTCTTTTGAACCTTCTCTTAGCGTTTTACATTTTCTGCCTCTACAAAAAAACTTTGACCAAATTTTCGCTTACCTACATCAGGTAATGCTATATTTTCATTTATTTTAGACTACTGTTTTCTAATCTCTTACATTAACTGTACAATCATCTTACCTTAATCCTACTCTATACTTTTTAGATCATAATATAAAGTGAATAGTTTCAATTTGAGTATCTCTACTATTTAAAGTTTTGTCCAATATAAACAATTTTTGCTTATGTTCATAATACAAAGGTAATAAGTCTATTCAGTATTCATCCCATTTCTTCAGGCGCATTCATATATATCTTAGTTACAAATTCTATATTACGAGGATCAATCATGTAGTAAAAAATAATGGATGAAAATGATATAGACGTTCATAGCTATTTATATTTTGCACATAATTATATCGATTATCTTGATTATTATATTTCAACAAAAGTGTATATACAGTGTTATATGGAAAATCTTCTGGATATAATTTATTTAATATTTCAGCTAAAGGCACTTCTAGTATTCTTTCTTCTAATACTGTTGTATTAACAATACAATTCTCAATATCTCTCTGTAAATCAAAAGGTAATATCGCTAAATTCAAACTGTAGTAGTGTACCACCATCTTTATTTTTTTCTCTGTATTTGCCCTATATTTCTTCAATAACACTGCCACATTTATATATCCTTCTTCTGTGCAACATGTAAAGGAGTTGCTTTATCTACATTAACAGTATCTTTATCCGCTTCTGCTATAAGTAATTTCTCTACAGCTTTCTCATTATTATTAGCTGTAGCTATATGTAGAGTAGTATATCCCTGTTATTAGTAGCATTTATTTGAGGCACACATATGATAAGATAATCTATCATTGCTTAATTCGTATTCATTGCCGCTAAATGTAACGCATTATTCCCTACAACATTTACGCAACTTGCATACAATATACCAATACTTATAAAATATTTTACTATATCTAAATTATTATATATTACAGCTAGATGTAAAGACATCCTTCCATCAACATTCATAATGTAGCGATTAGCGGATATTTGTCTTAAAATCCTTACTATCTTAATATTTTTCATAGCAGCTATATGTAACGCTGTATTACTATCACTACTTTGTAAAGTTAAATTAACTAAGGAGTTATCTACTATGTATTGCACAATTTGAGAATGATTTTCTATTATATCTACATGCAAAAATCGAATATGGTTTCAATAAAAATTTAACCATAGGCATTAACCATTAAGCAGATTTCGAAAAATTTAAAGAAAAATACAAATCACGTAATACATATATTTATTGCAATCATGCTTACGGTGGTAATGTCGCATGTAAATATGCTCATAACTGTGATTATGGATATGACGGTAAATTTTCAATATATTTCAGAAAAAAATTATTACAAAATAACTCTTCTATATTATTGTCAATACAACTCTTAATCTCTTTGCATAATTTAGAAGCTGAACTCAGATTATTGCTAGGACATAGTTTTATAAAAAACGAAAAAGAAATTATTTTATCAATGTAGAATTTGATATAAGAACCAAACAATCAGTTCCTGATATGAATCAATGCATACAGCACTAAACTACCCAACAACTTTATGTTTCTTAGCCAATTTTTTGTTAAGTATCACTTAAACAAATTAAAATATACTGAAAAATATTTGACTACATACCCACCACCCATAGTCACCCTATGGTCAGATAACTATAATCATAAAAAGCCTTATACTGTTATTAAAAATCCATACTATCAAAAACTTTCTATTATTCCAAAAATCTCTCTTGTCAAAGTCTTCAATGATACATAAGATTTCCAAATCATTGGGTGATATCCTAATAAAAAAAATTTATTACTCATGAAATACTAAATTTTGCATTAAATTTACAAACTAAGTGCAAATGAAAATTAGGTAAAATTTTATTAGTAGAAATACTTATTAATAGCAATCAACTATGTACGTCTCTTGCAGAACAGCTAGACTTAGAGTTCGTTAATTTAACTAATAAACTATACGACACTTCTCTTTTATCACTTGATTTAGTAAAATTTATATAAAATATCAAGCTATACTCTAGAAACGCGAACACAATATAATTGTGCCGTTAGCAATCTAAATTCTGAAACTATGAATTGGATAAAAAGAAATTTTACCAATTATAAACTTGTCATGACTTTTACTACGTAAATATAATGGTATATAGAAAAATTTTCTAGCAAGCACAATATCCTTAATTCTATAAATAATCTCAAAAATTTCTTGCCCCATAAATCTTCACATTTTACACTATGTAAGTGGCAAAAAATCTTTATAATTATCTTGATCTTAACTATCATAATAAGCAGTAGATTTTTTCTACTTACACAATATCTTATAACCATTAATTTGATTTATCTATCATCTAATATTTTTAAAACAATTATATATATTAGAGGTACTTTTTTTATAAAAATTCTAAAAACAAAGACCTAGAATTAGATGAGTATGGATTACCAACATACACTATTTTACTTCCACTTTACATGCACAAGAAGTTTTTTACCTAGACTAATTTTCTCAATAAATTCACTAAACTATCACAAAACTAAACTAGATATAAAGCTAATCGTTGAAGAAGACGATTTTCTAACTCTAAAAGAACTACATTGCAGTGATCATTTTCATGTAGTTATTGTATCCAAATACTATTCTTTTACAAAACCAGAAGCTATAAACTATGCACTTAAATTTGCTAGAGATAAATATATAATAGTATATGATGCAGAAGATAGATCCGAACCAAATAAATTACGTAAAATAGTACACACATTCCCAAACTCTTCAAACGATATAATATGTGTGCAAGCTAAATTTCTTTAATAGAAACGAAAACTTACTAACTAAATTTTTTGCTATAGAATATTCCTTATTATTTGATATTACTCTTTATGAACTGCCTGCACTTAAACATACACCTATACCATTAGGAGGTACAAGCAATCATTTTATACGAGAGAAACTTGAACAAATTGTTAGATAGTATCCATTCAACGTAACTCGAAGATGCTGACCTTGGAATAAGGTCATCTCGCTACCAATATAAAACACAAATTATAGACTCATTTACACTAGAAGAATCTTCTCTAACATTATCAGTTGGCTTATTCAACGATCAGGCTGGATAAAAGAGTACTTATTAACTTACCTAATATATATGAGAAATCCAAAATTGTTATTGCAGTGACTAGGAATTAAAGGTTTCTTAGAAGTACAACTTTTTATAAGAACACCAGCTGTATGCTTTCTTACCTCTCCTATCATGTAGCTTGGTCATTTTATCATGAATAAAAATATATTAACAGAATTAATATCCAAAATCACCTATTACTTATATGTTATATTTTTTATTTATTGTTTTACATTACCTATAACATTAGCTCTTTATGTTACCAAATTCAATAAATTGCCACATATGATGCTTTCATGCATCCTATTCCCCTTCTATTTCATATTACACAGCCTAGCTAGTTTTCGTGCATTTATTAGTACCTAATTTTTGCCCCCACACATACTGTAGGATAAGACTACCCATGGCATAAGTGAACTTATCTAAATAAACTTTGATTACCAAATAACAATACACATAAGTATAAAATATCAAAAAATTAATTTAAATTATCTTATTGACAAATCACTTAATTAAAGTTAGCAAATTATACATATCATAAATATAAATTAACTAATAAATTGTATTACATTATGAATACAGATAAATTAAAATCTAAACCTTCTAAATATAACACATTAAATGACTTTATTTACCTTTCTCCTAAAAACTCAGGAATAGAAACAGGAGGCTATATAGATTAAATACTACCCAGGAATTATTTTTATCTGAATATATAGGAAGCAATATAGCAAGGTTTATAGTTGGAAACCAGACCCCTTTATATCTTTTTCATATTTTCAATATCACATACATCCCAAACTATTTATTAAATTACTAATAAAAAATCAGGATCTGACTAACGAATCTATTATCATCATTACACACATTTTACCTTACGCTAAAAATCATACGACTCTACGGAAACAATTATAAGTAATATAATTCTATTAATAACCAGCAAATGCTTGACCAACTTTTACAATATGTACACAATATAACAGAGTATGTAAGTCATATATTAAAAACTACTATAAAACACAGCAATATAGAAACATTTGAACAAACTTATCCTCATTTAATGGAACAGTTTAACCAATACCTACTACAAACAAATAATGAAACCATATGCCAAGAAGTTTATTCTATGTTTACAGCAGAAACTTAAGATACTCTTGGTACAATAAGTAGCTTATATATGGAAATCAATTAATACAAATATAATGAAGGTAGAGTTTACTACCTTCATTACAATACACTTATTATGCAACTTCAACTTTCTGCAATAGTAAATTGAGCCTTTTACAAAAAGCTGCCGTATCCTTAACAACCTCTCCTTCTATAATACATGCCTGATCATATAATAAATGCACTAATTCCTTAGACATTTCACTACCTTTGTTATCAGTTTTATTTAGATCATGACTAATATTCACAATAATTGGATTCTTAGGATTAATTTCCAGAATTTTTGCAGAAGCGAATTTTAATTGTTTTTGCTCAAGTAAAAACTTCTCCATCCTAATATCCATTGCTCCCTCAGATACCGTCAAGCACACAGGACTATCTACTAACTTTTGGGAAATTTTTACTTCTTTTATTAGTTCACCTAAAACTTCTTTAAAATAGGTAGTTAAATGTTTTTGCTCATCCTCATTAATTTCAGGCTCATTCTCTTGCTTATCTTCTTCTATATCACTCTTAATATTATTAAGGTCAAGATCAGATCTAGTAACAGATTTAAATTCTTTTTCCTTATACTTATATGCAACATTTACCCAAAAATCATCAACATTATCACTAAGCAATAATACATTTATACCTCTCTTAACAAATCCTTCTATCTGAGGCAAAGATTGTTTATTATCCGTATTATCATCATCTGTTAAATAATAATAGATGTATTCCTGGCCTTCTTTCATATTCTGTATATATTCATCAATAGAAATTAATTCACCAGTTAACGTGCTTTTAAACAAGCAACTACTTAAAATATTTTCTCTGTATTCATCAATACCTTCACATAATCCTTCTTTGAGTACTGCCCCAAAATTTTGCCAAAATACTAGATAGTTTTCACGATCACTATCCATTTTTTTCTGCAATTCATTTAAAACTCTTTTAATAATGGACTTACGAATTTTTTCTAAAATATTATTATGTTGTAAAGTCTCTCTACTTACATTCAAAGGTAAGTCCTCTGAATCTACTACACCTCTTAAGAAACGTAAATAAGATGGTACAATATTTACATTGTCTTCTGTTATAAAAATACGCTTCACATATAACTTAACTCTACATTTACGTTCTGGATTAAATAAATCAAATGGCTTATTAGTAGGAATAAATAATAAATTTGTATATTGTATTGTGCCTTCATTATGATTATGTAATGTCATCCATGGTTGATCAGGTGCATGAGCTACATGTGTATAAAATTCCTTATACTGCTCCTCGGAAATATCGGATTTAGATCTAGTCCATAATGCTGAAGCTTTATTTAATACACTCACTTGGTCATTTTCTTCCTTTAACTCTACTGGAAATGAAACATGATCAGAATAGGTACCAACTATATGACGTATACGGAATTTATCTAAATATTCATCTTCCCCTACACGTAAACGCAAGTGGATAGTAGTTCCTCTATTTACACTACCATCAACCGTAGCAATCTCAAATTCACCTTCACCTTTTGATTTCCACATCCATCCTCGTGTTTCACCAGCCTTTCTAGTAATACAAGTTACTTCTTCTGCAACCATAAATGCTGAATAAAACCCTACCCCAAACTGTCCTATTAATTGTAAATCCTTCTTATCATTTCCCGTTAATTGATTAATAAAGTTTTGCGTTCCAGATTTTGCAATTGTACCTAAATTTTCAATTAGGTCTTCTCTATTCATACCAATGCCATTATCAGCAATAGTTAAAGTACGATTTTGTTCATCAACAGATATTGTAATCTTTAAATCAGCCTCACCTGCTAACAAATCAGAGTTTGTCACTGCTAAATATCTCAATTTATCACATGCATCAGAAGCATTTGATATTAACTCTCTTAAGAAAATGTCCTTATTGGTATAAAGTGAATGAATTACCAAATGAAGTATCTTACCAACTTCTGCATCAAATTTTCTAGTTTCAGGTGACGTAGACATATTTTAATATTCCCCTTTTATATCAATATTATAATTTTTCTTACCATTTAATTTAGGACGTAATTTAAATTATACAAGGGCTATCCTAAATAAATTTTCAATTGAAAACAATGTTATTAAATCTCTTTTTTAAATAAATACTTATTATAATTATATTAATATACTAATACTAAATAATAGTTGGCATTTATGATAATGATTATTAATTTATACACAACAAATTAATAATCATATTATCTATCCCTATAGGAAATAGCCATATAAATATTCCAACAAAAAAACGGATATCGTAAAAGAAGTATTCCATGTAGTATTTAAACAAGGAAAAACTCTATTATTAATAGCAAAATACGCACAAAATTTGGTCAATATAATGAACCATCAGCAGAATTTTTAAAAATGCAGGAAATACAAGAGTTTTTCTTACAAGAAATTCTAACAAATTCTTTCTTTTCATCTAATACATTACCTATTGAAACATACAACAATCTTGTAAAACTCTTTACGGGCGACTTTGATCTCATTCCAATATTTGAAAAGTTTTTAATACAGAATCAACTATAGAATTCAATGATATCCTAAACATATTTTTAAATAAATTAAACTTTAAAGACTTACAAAAACTAATCAGCCTAATTTCTGACATCTTTGATTACAGTACTCTTTTTTCTTCATATACCATATAACCTACGTCCGAGGATCAAAATAAATTTAATTTTAACAATATATAGATATGATATTAATCAGAGATAGTTTATCAACTGACATGAGATAAACACATTAGAGTTATTAATTAGCAAAAAACAAAACATAATTTTATATAGATACCAACCAATAAACTGGTCATTTGATTTAGCGTTTAATATCATAAATAATGATCTTAGAATTATAGAATTTCTCAAAGACAAAATAGATCCTATTCCATTACTCTATACTTTACTTACATTGCTTAGAAAATAATAAACAACAATTTCGTAAAGCCTACTACTCATTTTATAATACAAGAAATACCGAATTTTATTCGGTCATACCAAGATATACAAAATTTCCAAGATGCCTATAGAGCATTTCCATTATTAAAATAGATTATAAAACAGAATCCTTTATTCTAATATAAATATAAAAAAAATTGGAGAAAATCTTTCATCAACTTCACCATTTTTTGTGTTTAAAGGTAAAAATTAACATGTTTTAATAATGTTAAAATTTTATCCTATCTATACCAAATAATTTGCCTATAATGTGCTTAAATTTAATGAATGCTATATTATCTAACCACTTATACACTGCTAATAGATTATTGCTAGACCGCGAATCAATAGATGATTTTTATAAAATATTTGGATATCCTTTAGATCTAGCTAAACAAATCAACAATACTGAAATGGTAAAACTATTATCGCAAAATCAATATATTCAGTTATTAACAAATGCTTCTACATTATATTATTGTTAAACAACCCTATAATAAAGCTATCCCCTAATAATTAATAATATTGACATTATAGAAAATAATTACACAGACATACCCTATCACTATGTACAAAAATTGAATAAAATATCTATTCAAAACCTTAACAATACCATATTGTTTATGCTATTAACACTTTTGAAAAAGCTAACCTTCTCAACTCATATTAAAAAAGATTTGAAAACAAACATACAGATTTCAGAATGATAGCCAAGGCAATTACCATTTTAATACCACTATATTCTATATTAGAATTACTATATAATATAAATACAGGCAATCTCAATCTAATCTTGTAGAAAAAATTATCTAACATTTTTACGTCTATCATAGATAAAACCTGTGTAAAACTGGATATAGTCACTATACAAACTCTTACACTATCAAATGCAATTCACAAAAAATGTATCCGAAATTATATTAGACCTTTATCATTAATTATTACAAATATACTTTAAAACGCATTTAATAATAATATTATAATACATAATAATATAAATTCCTTAGCTAACAAAAATTTCTCTTTTAAAAAGCTAAAGAAAATATAGCTAGTAATTCGCTCATTACCAACATGCTGAATTACAACCAGTTTTACCTCATAACATTTCTAACACAACTAAAAAAATTAATGCAGAAGAGACAGAAATAGTACAAAAGCAAGATAACCTCAAGAACAACATGTATCTAAAAAAGCTCAAAAAACCACAGAAGTCCTAGAAAAATTAAAAAATAAATATAACATTATAATACACCTAATCAAACTCAATTTATTCTATCTAAGCTTTTAGCAAATAAAGGTGTTATTATAAATTCTACTCAATCACAGTCCCTTGACAAAACCTTACATAAAATTGTAAATACTACAAATCAACTAAAAGAACTTCTATTGACTAATTCGACTAACCTTTTTGCACTAAATATGAAATTAGACTCTATACAATATCTGATAATAAATTTAATAGAACGTATAAAAGACCCTATTCATAACGTATCACCTGTTCTTACTAAAGCCAGAGAAATATTAGTAAAAGATTTTTATGTTATTGATGATAGAAATATAAACATTAATTTAGAACAATTAGAAAATTTCTCCAAATTGTTAATAAGTTATGCCGATAATATAAATAATCTAAATAATAATATAGCTATTGATTTTGCATCTGATAAATTTGTACAACATATTCAACAATTTATTAATCACAGGTTACCTTTGAATTTACAGGATAGAAATAAATTTTATATTAAAGCCTTAGAAACAAGTTTGACAAAACTTCAAAAATATAATGACGCAAATAGTAATATAAATAATTTTAAAAATGCCACTTCCTATTACACGGGCAGAATTAGGGAAATACTCTATCAATTAATTAATGATGATTTTCATAAAATCAGAAACTCCGTATTTCACGAACATATCGTAAATAATAATACCTATCTATATTTATTACAAAAATTGCTGAGTTTTATCAGGGAATAAAAAATAGCATAACAGCTAAAAATGATTTAGCACCGAATATTGATTTCGGTCCAAGCTATGTATTTCACCATTAAAATTTAATAAAACATAGTTTTGTCAGCTTTCTTAGCATATAGGGGCGAAGAGTAAAGCTTACTAATTGCGAGGAAAACTATGAGCAACGCATATGCAAGTTCAAATCAAAAATTATATATTATAAAAGTAATAAACTAGATAATCCTAAGAATATAAAAAATCCTACAATATCAGTAATAGCTGTTAAAAACACACTAGAAGCAACTGCAGGATCAGCATTCATACGTGTAAATAGCAGCGGAATCATCGTACCACAAAATCCTGCTATGGCAAAATTTACTACAACTGCCAGAGCAAAAATTAAACTAAGTTTTAAATCTTTATGCCAAACTAACATAATTATTCCACCAAGTATAGCAAGCAATACACCACTCACTACATTAGTAATTACTTCTTTTAATACTACCCTACTCCCATTTATCATATTTAATTTACGATGCGCTATTGCACGTACTGAAACAGTTAAAGTTTGGGTACCAGCATTACCCCCCATTGATGCTACTATAGGCATAATTGCAGCTAATGTAACTAAACTGTGAATAGTATCATTGAAAGATACAATAACACCAGAAGTTATACACGCTATCAACAAATTTACAAACAACCAAGGAAATCTATGCGTAACAGCTGTTAAGAATGGGGCATTTAAATCACTCTCATTAATACCCACCATTTTCATTATGTCTTCTTCTGTTTCTTCTTCAATAACTTCTACAACGTCATCTATTAATATAATTCCTACTAAACAATTATTTTGATCCACTACCGGTGCAGATACTAAACCATACTGCCTAAAAATATAACTTACTTCCTCTTGATCAAGATTTACACTAATAAGATGTGATTCTTCAGTAATAATGCTACTAATCAATACTTTATTGCGATTACGTATAAGCTGACTTACTAATACACTCCCTACTACATGATATTTTTCATCTACAACAAAAATTTTATAGAATTCAGATGGTAAAGAATCGGTATCTCTTAAATACTGAATAGCTTGTTCTACAGTAAAATCTTGCTGAACAACTACAAATTGTTTATGCATCATTCTACCAGCAGTATTTTCAGGATATGCAAGCCATTTTTGTACAATATCGTGTTTTTTGCGTGGTAAATATGAGAGAATATAAGACTGTTCTTCTGGACTTAATTCTTCAAATATAGTAAAAATTTTTTCTGCTTCTAACTCACCTATTTTATATAATTGTTCAGATGTCAACGTTGAAATCATACTTGATCTCACAGATGCATCTAAAGTAATTAAAATTTCTGGATCAAAACTATTACCTAATATCCTAAGGACATTCTGTTTCTGCTCAGTAGTTGTATTATTAATTAACTCTGCTAAATCAGCTTTATGTAGCCCCATCAATAACTCTTTTGCTTTTAATTCATCACTAATTAAAGCATCAGTAATCTTATAAATAAGGTTACTATTTAGCCCATATGTAGGAGATATATTCGTTAAATCTTGAATATTTTCAGAATGTTGCATTTTTCTCTCCAACACATTTTGTATAATATTAAATATAACTGCTACACCTTCTTTATTATAAAAATTAATTACTCAAATTGTTTACTAAAAGAGCTTTATCGATATTCCATATATAACTTACACAGTTTAACAATTGTAACAACTAGAATTTAAAAGTTGTATATATTACATGTACAACAAACTAAAGCTTTTGGTGCGGCCAAGAAGACTTGAACTTCCACTCTTTTTCAAGAACAGCGACCTCAACGCTGCGCGTCTACCAATTCCGCCACGACCGCATAGTTTCACAATTCTCTAATTTTTAGGAGCTAAAACCATAATAATTTGCTTACCATCCATCCTAGGCAATAACTCTGTTTTAGCTATACACAAAGTATCTTCCTGTAACTTAGACATTAACTCCATCCCTATCTCATGATGAGTTATTTCTCTTCCTCTAAAACGCAAAGTAACTTTTACCTTATCACCTTCAGTTATAAACCTCTTTATACTCTTTAATTTTACGTCATAATCATTTTGTCCAATATTAGGACGCAATTTTATTTCTTTGATTTCTACTATCTTCTGCTTTTTCTTTGCATCATGTGCTTTTTTCTTTATTTCGTATTTAAACTTACCAAAATTAATAATTTTACATACAGGCGGTTCTGAGTTAGGAGATATTTCAACCAAATCCAGACCTTGTGCTTCAGCTAAAGACATAGCTTGAGAAATTGGAACCACACCAACCATTTCTCCATCACCACTTATTAAACGCACAGTCAACGCAGTAATTTCACTATTGACTTTTGGAAATTCATTGCTAGCTATTTTTCTGTCTCCCTTTTAATTCATTATACTAGTTATTTTTATATAAATTTTACACATATATATTACAAAACGCAATAAGGTCAAGAATAACCCAAGTAAGCTCGCTACGGCTGCTTCTTTTCAGACCTGACCGGCTTTAACGAATTACTTGCCTAATCTTGACCCTTTAAGATATATGCTATAAAAATTATTTTCTTTCAAGCTAAATCTTACATTTATAATTTATTTATATAAAAAATAACTTGACCATCAATACAATAAATGATAATAATTATCATTATCTATAATAATTTTTAATACAAGTTAATATATGCATGAACTATATAAATTATTTTTAATTGTTTTATTTATCACATTTGCTACATTAACTATCTCATCGCTACACATAGAAACAAAAGAGGAATTTGTCATTAACTTACAAAATCGTATATTTACACCTAGTCACATTACAATACCTCCTAACACTAAAGTAAAATTGATTATTAATAATTTAGATGACTCTGTAGAAGAATTTGAAAGCACAGATTTAAAAAAAGAACGCTTAATTCCTGCAAATTCTATGATAAGTACTACTATTGGACCATTAGCACCCGGTATCTATAACTTTGTTGGCGAGTTCCATAAAGATACTGCTCATGGCAAAATTGAGGTAAAATAAAATTATGTTTTCTATTGCATTAATCTTTTTCCGCGAATTATTAGAAGTAACTCTAATTACGGGTATAATAATGGCGGCTACAAAAAATGTCTTAAATCGCAATCTATGGGTAATTATAGGAATTGCCTTGGGCGTCATATGCTCAGGATACTTAGCCTATTCTGCTAATTCTTTACAAAATCTATTTCCTAATATAAATCAAGAATCTATAAATATTATTGTTTTATGCACCGCAGTAATCATGCTAAATTGGACCATTATATCTATGAAACATTACTCTTCTAATTTAGCTGCCAATATAAAAAAAATGGAAGAAAATCTACAAAATGGCACAATACCTTTATATACAATTGCAACAATTATATTCTTTGCTGTTGTAAGAGAAGGAATTGAAATAACATTATTCACTTATGGAATATTAAAGGCTTCCTCTAATTTAAGCTATACCCATATTATATCTGGTATTATGATTGGCAGCATAGGAGGGATAAGCTTGGGTATAGCATTATATTATGGCATTATTAATATTAACAAAAAATACATGTTCTCTGTTACTACCATATTACTTATTCTACTTACATCTAGTATACTCATTCAGATTCCCAACCATTTACCCTTAAACGAAATTTTTCCTAATCTTTATACAACAGTATGGGATTCATCTCACTTTATACGAGAAGAAAGCCTTATAGGTAGTCTCTTACATATAACTATAGGATATATTGAACAACCTTCCAAAATACAATTAATTTTATATGTACTAGAAATAACAATAATGTGTAGTATAGTTTTCTTACAAAATAACAAACAAGCCCATCAGTAACTTCTAAGGTATTAAATTTTGTAAACCCATCATTACTATAAATTAATTATTTAGTAAGCATATGTATCTCAAGAAAGTTAATTATTAGTTGACATAAACCTTTTAAATCAAGGAATAGCTTTTAGCACTAATGATATACATTTTGAAATTAGTGCAGAAATCATAAACAGACTTTACTCATTTATAACATCATCTACTGATATTCCCTTCACAGAACCAGGAAAAATATATTATGATATATATAATAATAATTACAGCATCATAACTGCAGAGATTTGATATGTATAGAAAAAATTGTCATAATATATATTCTTCTTATGTACCCAATATTACTAGAGCAATAACGCCTGAGTATTTATTACTTCTTTTTTGTTGTATTCTGTATTTTTCTTTAAAATATAACTGTAGCTTCCTACAATTATCATTGCACCTATAATTACCCATAAATCAAAGGCTTCATAAAAAACAAAATATCCTAATAATGAACTAAAAATTACTCTACTAAAATCAAAAGGAGCTAAACTAGGTAAATTCACTAAACTAAATGCTTTAAAGATCGCTACTAAGTGTATAAAATATAATAACGCTAATATTATAGTCCATGGTAGATGAGCCAATTCAACTGGCTTCCATGTATATAATGCAAAAGGCATTACAAGCATCCAAGAAAACAAACTGATATAAAATAAATATTGTGTTGAAGTTTCGGTACGCCCCAAAAGCTTAATCACTAAATTATCTACGGCCCAAATTAACGAAGCAATGATTACCCATAAAGACTTTACATTAAAACCTAAGGTACCAGGACGTATAATAATTAATGATCCTATACATCCTAATAATAGCACTAAAATGATACTTTTATTAATATATTCACGTAAAAAAATTACAGCAAGAACACTCATAAACAACGGTTCAGTTAATAACAAAGCAGTACTTTCTGCTAAAGGCAAAAATTTTAGGACATTAATAAATATTAATGCGCCTGTAATGCTAAGTATAGCTCTTAGTAAATGTAACCACAATTTACTAGTATATACATTATTTACACCTTTACATAATACATAACATAATATACATATAAACAAACAAAATTTATACAAAAAAGCTATTTGAAAACCGCTTAAGCTATTTAACAACATCTTATTTATAACTTGTTGTATACAACAAACTAGATTATTAAGAAGTATAAAAAATACACCTAAAATAAAACGTTTATTTTGTCTATTAAGCATTTTTTTAAATCAAATATTACTTACTTGTGTATCTACAATCTTATACAATAAAGCAGTAAAAAATGTAAGAAACCTATATTTATTAGAATTCATATAAATTATAGTATAAAACTAAACTTTTAGTTTAACTTTATACTATACTTCTTCAACAACTGAATTAGTATTATTAGGGGTATCAAAACTTCCTTTAGCATTTATATCTCTATCAACAAACTCTATAATAGCCCTAGGAGCCATATCTCCAAAACGGAATCCAGCTTTTATAATACGTAAATACCCACCTTTCCTGTTCATATATCTACTAGCTAACGTTTCTAATAATTTATCAACTGCAACTTTGCTTTTTAAGATTTTTAACAAATAACGACGAGTAGCTAAATCATTCTTTCTGCTAATAGTAACAAGCTTTTCTACTATAGGACGCAAATCTTTTGCTTTAGGCAATGTAGTAGTAATCTGCTCATGCTTAATTAATGAAACTGCCATATTAGAAAACATTGCATTCCTATGTGCTGTTGTTCTATTTAATTTTCTACCTTTTAATCTATGACGCATAATTTACTCTTCTAATTTATTTATAAGGATCTTCAAAACGTTTTGCTAATTCTTCTATATTTTCTGGAGGCCATCCCTGAACTTCCATACCAAATTTTAGCCCCATACTAGATAACAATTCCTTAATTTCATTTAGGGATTTACGACCAAAATTAGGAGTTCTAAGCATTTCTGCTTCTGTTTTACTAACTAAATCGCCAATGTACACTATATTATCATTTTTCAAACAATTCTGTGACCTCACTGACAATTCTAATTCATCAACTCTACGCAATAAACTAGGATTAAAACTAAGAACTTCTTCTTCTTTCTTCTCTTCTCTTATTTCTTCTTCAAAATTAATAAATAGCTGTAATTGATCCTGCATAATTCTAGCTGCTAACGCGATAGCAGTTTCAGCAGACAAAGAACCATTTGTTTCTACATACATTAATAATTTATCATAATCTGTTACTTGTCCTACACGACAATTTTCTACTTTATAAGTTACCTTACGAACTGGAGTAAATACAGAATCTATTGCAATCATCCCTATAGGATCTTCTGCTGTTTTGTGTTGTAAAGCAGGAACATATCCTTTACCAACTTCACATATCATCTCAATATTTAATTTAGCTCCTTTATCCAATGAACAAATTACTAAATCTTTATTTAAAATTTCAACATCAAGACCTGTTTCAATCATACCAGCAGTTACAACACATGGCCCTATAACATTTAATGCCACCCGCCTTTTTTCTAGAGTTTGCATTTTAATTACTATAGACTTAATATTTAATATTACATCAGTCACATCCTCTACTACACCTGGAATAGAAGAAAATTCATGCACAACTCCCTCAATTCTAATTGAAGTAACAGCAGCACCTTGTAAAGATGATAATAACACTCTGCGGAGCGCATTCCCGAGGGTTACCCCAAACCCTCTTTCTAATGGCTCTGCTATTATTTCAGCATAATGATCACCTATATGTTCATTATTCTGTATAAGCAATTTAGACGGCTTTATCAATTCATTCCAATTCTTGGCAAGTAACGACATAAACTATTCCTTTATTTCAGATTTATAGATCACACTCTACGACGTTTAGGTGGCCTACAACCATTATGAGCCATTGGAGTCACATCTCTAATATAATTAACATTAAAACCTAATATCATCAATGCTCTTAACGCAGATTCTCTTCCTGCACCAGGTCCTTTTACATCTATAGATATAGTTCTCATACCCTGATCATAAGCTTTCTTTCCTGCGTCTTCTGCTGCCATCTGTGCTGCATAAGGAGTAGCTTTACGAGATCCTTTATACCCCTTAGCACCAGAAGATGACCAAGCCACCACATTACCTTGAATATCTGTAATAGTAACAATTGTATTATTAAAAGAAGCACACACGTGCGCTACTCCTACAGGTATATTCTTTTTAATTTTTCTTTTTAATTTTGATGTTTTATCTTTAGTCATATATCACCTACTTTTTCTTACCAGCTATAGGTTTTGTTTTTCCTTTACGTGTACGTGCATTAGTGTGTGTACGTTGTCCTCTAACAGGCAATTTTTTACGATGTCTTAGTCCTCTATAACATCCTAAATCCATAAGATTTTTAATATTAATCGCCACTTCACGCCTTAAATCACCTTCTACTATATAATCTCTATCTATAACTTCACGTAACTTAGCCACTTCTATTTCATTTAACTGATTCACTCGCTTTTCCATCACAATAGAAGATTTTTTACAAATCTCTTTAGCTCGGGTATTGCCTATACCATAAATATACGTAAGAGCAACCCAAACCTGCTTGTTGGCTGGAATATTTATACCTGCAATACGTGCCACTTATTTACTCCTTTTTTACCTTAATACAGCAAGAGCGCACCATAATAAGAAATTTTTTTAGTAAGTCAATATACTTGCTCTTGGTTTTAATATTAAATTTATCTGTTCATTAACTTCATCTACACCTTTCATAGCATTTATAGAAAACAATAATTCCTTATCTTCATAATATGAAAGCAACTTTTCTGTTTCTTCATGATAAATCTTCAAACGAGTTTCTATTATTTCTAATTTATCATCATTACGTACAACAAACTCTTTACTGCTACATTCATCACAAATACCCTCTATAGACGTTTTTTTTAATTTTTTATTGTACCCAGTTCCACAATTTTTACATACAAAACGTTCAGTTACTCTATCAATAATAATTTGATCTTCAACTTTTAACTCTATAACGGCATTGACATATTTTTTAGATAATTCTAGTGTTTTATCTAAACCTATTGCTTGTGTAACATTTCTAGGAAAACCATCCAATACAAACCCATTTGCACAATCATCTTTTTTAATACGTTCAGAAATTAAAGACAACATTATATTATCAGAAACTAATTTTCCAGAATCTAAAAAACTCTTAGCATGTATACCTATCTCAGTACCTTGCGCCATTGCTTCTCTTAGCATGTCACCTGTAGAAAGCTTTTTTGTATTAAATTGTTTTTCTATACGCGAAGCTTGCGTACCTTTACCGGCACCAGGCGGACCTATTAAAATAACATTCATTTTTTTTCTCGTAATTTAGCTTTTTTCATTAAACCTTTATATTGATGAGCAAAAAGATGAGTTTGAACCTGAGTCATAGTATCTATCACAACGTTTACTATAATCAATATACTAGTACCTCCTAAATAAAATGGTATAGAGTAGCGTGATATAAGAACTTCAGGTAAAACACATATTAACACAATATATAACGTTCCTATTACCGTTAACCTAGTTATAACATAATCAAGATATTCTGCCGTATTTTTTCCAGGTCTTCTGCCAGGAATAATACTCCCATATTTTCTTAAATTATCTGCTGTTTCTTCGGGACTAAAAATTATAGCTGTATAAAAGAAACAAAAAATACTAATCAGTGCTATATATAACATTATATATAATAATTTTCCATGTCCTAAATAAGCATTTAGCCACTCCAACCATTCAGAATTATTATTTGTAAAATTTGCAATAGTCATAGGAAATAACAATATAGAACTCGCAAAAATAGGTGGTATAACTCCAGCAATATTCAATTTAAGTGGTAAATGCGAACTTTCTCCTCCATATATTTTATTTCCTACTTGTCTTTTTGGGTATTGTATTATAATTCTTCTTTGGGCACGCTCTACACATACTACGACTGCTACTATGCATAACATCACTACTAACAAAATTATAATAAAATGAGAAGAAATTGCACCAGCTTTACTTAATTCCAAAGTTTTAATTATAGCATTTGGTATACCGGCAACAATACCAGAAAAAATTATTAAAGATATACCATTCCCAATTCCACGACTAGTAATCTGCTCACCTACCCACATTAAGAACATAGTCCCACTTACAAGAGTTACGACTGAGGTTACTCTAAAAAAAACACCAGGGTTCATTACTAATGACCCTGTAGATATAACAATATGCTCTAAACTTAAAGCGATACCCAAACCTTGAAATATACATAATAATACCGTTAAATAACGAGTATATTGATTAATCTTTTTTCTACCAAATTCACCCTCTTTTTTTAATGCATCAAGCGTTTTTAAAATTGATGCCATTAATTGTATAACAATAGAAGCAGTTATATAAGGTATTATAGCCAAGGCAAACACTGACATTCTACCTAAAGCTCCACCAGATAACATATTAAACATACCTAAGATACCTGTAGAACTTTGAGAAGCAACATCAGCCAATATTTGAGGATTTATACCAGGTATAGGTACATAAGACCCTATTCGAAATATTACTAACATACTTAACGTGAACAAAACACGGCTCTTTAATTCACGCGCTTTCGAAAAAAGGCCTAAATCAAGCATTGGAGTATTAGACATACGTTTCTAATTTACTTTTAAAGGTGATACAATAATAACTTTTCCACCCAATTTAGTAATTTTTTCAATAACGTTATTAGATGCTTTCTCAGTTTCAATTTTTACAGGTAAAGTAATTTCACCTTTTGCTAACAATTTTAAAGGAATAAATATAGTTTTTATTATCCCAGCCTTATATAAAATCTCTTTAGTCACAACTTGCTCTATAGACCATTTATTTTCTTTAACAAATTGTTCAATAAAATTTATATTCACTATTTGACACTTATTAAAATTTGTTCTTCTAGTAAATCCTCTTTTAGGTAATCTTCTATGTAAAGGCATTTGTCCACCTTCAAATCCTTTAATAGCTACACCCGATCTTGATGTTTGTCCTTTTACACCCTTACCACACGTTTTACCCTTACCAGATCCAATACCTCTACCTAACCTTTTACTACTCTTTCTGGCTCCGTAAACATCTTTTAATGTATTCAATTTCATTTTATAAAAACCTTTTAATATTAAGAACTTACTTTAGTTACAGAAACTAAATGACGCACTTTATAAATCATACCTCTTATAGAATCCGTATCTTGTAACACTTTACAACTTTGCACCCCTTTTAATCCCAAACCTAATAAATTCAGGCGTTGTTTTTTATTACAACCTATAGCGCTTTTAAACTGGATGACTTTTATGAATTTACTCTTTTTAATAGTCATATTAACTTTTTACCTCACCACTAGTTTCTCTTCTTTCAATAATTTCCCCAACTCTTTTACTTCTTTTATCAGCAATTTGCCTAGGAGAATTTAATTCCCGTAACGCATCAAAAGTTGCTCCAATCATATTATGCACATTTGAAGAACCAATAGATTTAGCTACTATATCATGTATACCTAGCACTTCAAATACAGCACGCATAGCCCCTCCAGCTATAATTCCTGTACCAGCTTTTGCAGAACGTAATAATACTTTTCCAGCGCCAAAATTACCTAATACATCATGATGCAGTGTACGACCTTCCCGTAAATGTATTCTCATCATAGATTTTTTAGCTACTTGTGCTGCTTTTGTTCTGGCCTCTGTTACTTCCTTAGCTTTCCCAAGTCCATAACCTACACGCCCTTTTCCATCTCCTACCACTACTACGGCTGTAAAACCAAATCTTTTACCGCCTTTTACAACCTTAGATACTCTACCTATATAAACCAATATCTCTTTTAATTCTGATTCTTCATTAACATGTTTAGCACCGCTACCTACACTACTTTTCATAAAGACCCTTAATTATTAAAAACTAAAACAACAAACCATTTTCACGAGCACCCTCTGCCAAAGCTTTGATACGTCCATGAAACATATAACCACCTTTATCAAATACAACTTCCTTCACATTAATCTTTTGTGCTTGTTCTGCGATCAGAACGCCTATTTTTTTTGCAGCTTCTATGTTATTACTTAAATTTTTCTTATCTTTTCTTTTTAACTTAGCATCCAAAGTAGAAGCCGATGCCAATGTAATACCTTGCACATCATCTATTAATTGCGCATACATATGTTGATTAGATCTAAACACTGATAATCTAATTCTTCCACTTTTATTAAATTTTTTAATAGCAGCTCTAGTTCTTTGCTTTCTACGTTTAAAAAGTTTATCAGCACTACACATTTATACCTCTATTATTTCTTTTTACCAACTTTTTTTCTTATACGCTCATTATCGTATTTTATTCCTTTTGCCTTATAAGGCTCAGGTGGCCTTAATTTTCTTATTTCTGCTGCCACTTGTCCAACTTTCTGCTTATCAATACCAGTAATAGTAATAGAAGTGGGTTTATCAGATTTTATTTGTATACCAGAAGGTATAGCATATTTAATTTCATGACTAAATCCTAAAAATAGAGTTAAAAAAGATTCATCTACAGCACACCGATACCCAACTCCATTCATCTCTAATTTAACTATAAACCCTACAGAAACACCTTGAACAATATTAGATATTAAACTCCTAGATAATCCCCACATCGCCCTTGCAGCCATTGAATTATCAATAGGCACTACTTTTAATTCCTGATTTTTATCATCGTAATAAACTGTTATTTTATTATTCACCCTTAAAGACAATTTCCCTAAACTACCTTCGACTTCTATTTCATTACCTTTTAGATTAACTTTTACTCCTGTAGGTACAGCTATAGGCATTTTACCAACACGCGACATATCTTTTCTCTCTTAAATCAATTAAAAAACTTTACACAAAATTTCACCACCCACCTTGGATAAACGCGCCTCATAATCCGACATAACTCCTTTTGATGTAGATAAAATAACAACACCCAAACCATTATAAAACTTTTTCAATTCCTTAACAGATGAATAAAAACGCCTTCCAGGCTTAGATACCCTTTTAATTTCTTTTATAGCCGGCTTATTAGTATATTTCAGTTCTATTTGTATTTCACTGACACCTTTTCTTATATTATTTACAGAATAATCTCTAATGTATCCTTCTTTTTTTAATACCTCTAAGACCATAATATTCTGTTTTGATGTGGGCATTCTTACCACAGACAATCTAGCTCTTTGCCCATTTCTTATTCTAGTAATCATATCTCCTAAAGAATCTGTAATTGTCATAACTCTTCTCTCCTACCAACTCGCTTTTACCATTCCAGGAATCTGCTTAATAGCAGCCAAATCACGTAATGCTATCCTGGACAATTTAAATCTACGATAATACCCTCTTGACCTTCCAGAAAGTAAACACCTGTTACGTAACCTATTTCTAGCACTATTACGAGGCAATTTAGCCAACTTAAGCTGAGCTTCAAATCTTTCTTCAATACTCAATTTTTTATTCATAATACTTGCTTTTAACTTACTTCTTTTTAATTTATACTTATTTACTAATCGAGTACGCATTTTATTTTTTTCTATTGAACTTTTTTTAGACATAATACTCCTAATTTTTAAAAGGTAGATAAAAGCCAGATAATAATTGTTTAGATTCTTGTACTACATTAGTAGTTGTTACTATTGTTATATTTAATCCAAACACTTTATATATTTTATCATAGTTTATTTCAGGAAAAATTATATGTTCTTTAATTCCAAAAGAAAGATTTGCATGAGAATCAAAATGATTAATAGAAAATCCTCTAAACTCTCTAATACGAGGCAAAGCAACCACAACAAGCCTTTCCAAGAACTCATACATCTTATCTTTACGTAAAGTTACTTTACATCCAACAGGCATTCCTTTACGTAACTTAAACGCAGCTATAGACTTCTTTGCAAGAGTCAATACAACTTTTTGTCCAGCAATTAGAGACAAGTCATTTGCCGCAGCTTCTAAAGCCTTACTATCACCTACTACTTCTCCTACTCCCATATTTAATGATATTTTTTCAATACAAGGGATTTGCATAGGATTAGTATAGTTAAAACTATCTCTCAAATCTTTAATAACAACATCTTTATATAATTCTTTAAAACGTGGTAACATAACTTTATCCTATATTTAGTCTATAATTTCCCCAGAACGTTTAGCAACACGCACCTTACGGCCATCATCCAAAACTTTATAAGCTATTTTAGTAGGCAGACCAGTTTTTGAATCTACGTATGCCACATTAGAAATGTCAATAGGTACTTCTTTAGTAATAATTCCACCAGAAGATTTTATGCTTGGACGCACATGTTTTTTTATAAGATTCACCCCTTCTAGAATAAGTTTATTACACTTAGGCATAATTTGCTTAACTACAGCTTTACTACCTTTATCTTTACCAGATAAAACTTGAACCGTATCACCTTTTTTAATTTTAACACGCATATTATAACACCTCCGAAGCCAAAGAAATTATTTTCATAAACTTTTTTGCCCTCAATTCACGTGGTACAGGACCAAAAATTCTTGTACCTATAGGTTCTCCCTGATTATTTATCAGTACAGCAGCATTTTTATCAAATCTTATTACACTACCATCTTGTCTAACAATTTCCTTTGCGGTCCGAACTATTACAGCTCTCTGAACCTCACCCTTTTTTACCTTACCTCTTGGTAACGCATCTTGAACAGAAACTATTATTACATCCCCTACAAAAGCATTTCTTCTTAAAGAACCACCTATTACTTTTATACATTTTACACTACGAGCACCAGAATTATCTGCTACATCTAAACTAGTTTCAACTTGAATCATAACTTACCATTTACAGCATTTACAATTATACAGCTATATATTATTCGTATACAACTTTCCATTTTTTTGTTTTAGAAATTGGCCTAGATTCCTCTATATTGATAATATCACCTATATTACAACGATTATCTTCATCATGAGCCGTATATTTTTTTAAACTACTTACTGTTTTTTTATAGATAGAATGTATAAACTTCCTCTCTACTTTTACAGTAATAGTTTTATTACTTTTATTACTTACTACTACCCCTTGTAAAACACGTTTAGGCATTAATTTTCTCCAACTATTTTTGATCTTTGTTTTAGTAAAGTTTTTACTTGAGCAACTCTCTTCTTTACAATCCTTAATCTAGCCGTATTATGTAATTTACCCAAGGGTTTTTGAATACGCAAATTAAAGCACTCCCTCTTTAGCTCCAGCAGTAATTCTAATAATTTATCAGTATTTTTGATTTTTATTTCAGAATACTTCATTCTTAATTTCCTATTCTTTTTATAAATTTAGTTCTTACAGGCAATTTAGCTGCACCTTTATCAAAAGCCTCTCTGGCTATTTTTTCTGGCACACCATCCAATTCAAACATTATTCTACCTGGATGTACTTTACACACCCAAAACTCTGGATTACCCTTTCCACTTCCCATACGAACCTCTGCAGGTTTCTTAGATACCGGTACATCAGGAAAAATTCTAATCCACAACTTCCCTACTCTTTTCATATACCTCATCACAGCACGCCTCGCCGCTTCTATCTGTCTTGCCGTTATACGCTCAGGATCCAGAGACTTTAAACCAAAGGCACCAAACAACAAATCAGTACCTCCTTTAGCATTACCATGAATCCTACCCTTATGCGCTTTACGGTATTTAGTTTTTTTAGGACTTAACATAACACTACCTTACTTATTTACCTATATTCTTGAACTTTATCTATAACTACTTCTTGATCTACCGTATCCCCCTTATACACCCATACTTTTACTCCTATCACACCATAAGTAGTATAAGCATTCGCTGATCCATACCCTACATCAGCCCTTAATGTATGTAAAGGTACCCTTCCTTCTCTATACCACTCCATTCTAGCAATCTCAGCACCACCTAATCTTCCAGAACAATTAATCCTAATACCCTTACCACCCATTTTTAGACAAGACTGAATAGCACGTTTCATAGCTCTTCTAAAAGCTACACGACGCTCTAATTGTTGAGCAACAGACTCAGCAATTAAAGTAGCATCAATTTCAGGTTTCCTTACTTCTACTATGTTCAACTGCACTTCACTCTTAGTAAACTTACTAATCTGAAGTTTAATTTTTTCTATGTCAGAACCCTTCCTACCAATTACTATTCCAGGTTTAGCAGTATAAATTGTTATACAAGCTTTTTTTGCAGGTCTTTCTATTAAAACCCTACTAACTCCCGCTAATTTTAAAGCTTTTTTTAGATAATCCCTTATTTGCAAATCTTCATGTAATTGATTAGCATATTCCTTATCCGCATACCACTTAGAATCCCAGTCTTTATTAACAGCTACTCTAAAACCTATAGGATTAATCTTTTGACCCATTAATTATTTCTCCTCACATTCACGTACAATTATAGATAAATTGCTGAAATATTTATGAATTCTATTTGCTCTACCTCTAGCTCTAGCGTGCATTCTTTTCATTACCATAGATTTACCCACTATTGCCTTGTGTACATATAACTTATCTATGTCTAAATTATGATTATTCTCTGCATTAGCTATAGCAGACTGCAGACATTTTTTTACCTCTCCAGCAATACGCTTCTTAACAAATGTAAGCTGCACTATAGCTTCACTTACTTTCATATTTTGTATAAAAGAAGCAATAAGTCCTAATTTCCTTGGACTAACACGCAAAGAAGTAGATTTGGCAATAGCTTCATTACTAGCAACCCTGTTTGGTTTCGCTTTTTTACTCATAAACATTTACCCTCTTTTAGCTTTTTTATCACCACTATGACCATTAAAAGTCCTAGTAGGAGAAAATTCCCCAAGCTTAAATCCAACCATCTCTTCTTTTACTAAGACAGGAATAAACTTACGTCCATTATATACACCGAATGTTAACCCAACAAAATCAGGTATAACCGTAGATCTTCTGGACCATGTTTTAATAATCTGATTACGCCCAGATTGCAAGACTTTTTGTACTTTTTTTAACAAATAACTATCTACAACAGGACCCTTCCATACAGAACGTGCCATAATTTTCCATCTCCTAATTATTTTGCATATCTACGACGTACTATATACTTACTCGTAGATTTGTTCGATCTTGTTCTCTTACCTTTTGTTGGTTTTCCCCAAGGTGTTACAGGATGACGTCCTCCCGAAGTTTTACCTTCGCCACCACCATGAGGATGATCCACAGGATTCATTGCTACACCTCTAACAGTAGGCCTACAACCCAACCATCTCATGCGACCAGCTTTACCATAGTTTTTATTTTGGTGATCAGCATTCGATACAGCTCCTATAGTTGCCATACAATTACTCCTAACCATCCTTACTTCACCAGACCTTAATCTTAACAAAGCATATCCCGCATCCTTACCTATAAGCTGTACATAACTTCCTGCAGATCTAGCCAATTGACCACCTTTTAATGGCTTTAATTCTACATTATGCAATATAGTACCAACTGGAATATTATACATAGGTAAAGCATTACCAATCTTTATATCAACATTACTACCAGCAATAACTTTATCACCTATTTCAAGCTTTTGAGGAGCCAAAATATAAGACAAAACTCCATCAGAATATTTAATTAATGCAATATACGCCGTTCTATTAGGGTCATACTCTATTCTCTCTACTATGGCTTCTGTATCTAACTTGTTACGCTTAAAATCAACAATCCTATAACGCTTCTTATGGCCACCACCACGATGCCAGGACGTAGTACGTCCTAAATTATTCCGCCCACCTGTACTATTTTTACCATGAGTCAAAGATTTTACAGGCTTACCTTTCCAAAGATTGGATTTATCAACCAAAACTAATTCTCTTTGTGAAGGAGTAGTAGGCCTAAACTTTTTTAATACCATATTATACCTCTATTCCAGAAATATCTATATTTTGTCCAGTAGATAAAGAAACTATAGCCTTTTTATAATCATTTCTTTTTCCTACCTTGCCCCTGAACATCTTTTTCTTACCTAACACATTAATGATGTTAACCTGAACAACATTTACATTAAACAAATACTCAACAGCCTTTTTAACTGTATACTTTGTCGCACCAGAGCTTACTAAGAAAATATGCTTATTTTCAACTTCTGCTACTCTTGTTGATTTCTCTGTTATAATTGGAGATCTAATAACATCATATATATTGTCTTGTATCACTTCAACCTCTCTTCTAATTGCTTAATCCCCTCTTTAGTAATCAACAATGTATCATGACGTAATATATCATATACATTTGCACCTATATGAGGCATTACATCCACAGCATTTAAATTATTTATTGATTGCAAGAAATTATTATCTACATTATCACCATCAATAACTAACACAGAAGACAAACCAAAACTTTTTAATAAATTTTTTGCTATTTTAGTTTTAGAAGAAGTAAACTTAGCTTCATCAATAACCAAAAGTTTTCCAGACAACATTTTCACTGACAATGCAGTTTTTAATCCTAACTTTCTTATTTTTTTAGGCAAATCATAAGCATGACTTCGCACATTAGGACCAAATATAGTAGCCCCTCCTCTAAATTGAGCAGAGCGTAAACTACCTTGTCTAGCATGACCTGTACCTTTTTGCTTATATGGCTTCTTAGTAGTACCAGAAACTTCTCCTACACTTTTGGTTTTATGAGTACCAGCACGCTTTTTTGCCCTCTGCCACTCAACTACTCTGTGTAAAATATCCTCTCTATTAGGAAGATTAAAAATCTCCTGACTCAACTGTATTTCACCTACTACTTTATTCTCTAAATTTAATACATTAGCTTTCATAACACCTACTCACCTTGTTCTTTAACAACAGCAGCCGGAAACTTTACATTATCAGGCAAAGCACGCTTTATAGCATCACGTACTAATACATAACCTTTTTTCCCAGGAACAGAACCTTTTATAATAAGGACACCTTCTTCAGAATCAATATCCACTATTTTTAAGTTTTGTATAGTCACTCTTTCCATACCAAGATGACCAGCCATCTTTTTTCCCTTAAATACCTTACCAGGATCTTGCCTTTGCCCAGTAGAACCATGAGATCTATGAGTAATAGACACACCATGACTAGCTTCTAAACCACGAAAATTATGCCTCTTCATAACACCAGCAAAACCCTTACCAATACTAACGCCTGTAACATCAACAAATTGACCAGGCACAAAATGGTCTACCGTTATTCTATCACCCACATCAAGCACAGCTTTTTCAGAAACCTTAAATTCTACCATCTTACGCTTAGGCTGAACTTTCGATTTAGCAAAATGCCCTTTTAAAGGTTTCGAAACATTTTTTACTTTCACCGCTCCAACACCAAGCTGCACGGCACGATAACCATCTTTACTGACAGACTTAGTAGAAACTACCTGACAATCTTCTAACTTTAATAAAGTAACAGGTATACGAACACCCTCACTATACATTACAGACATACCTAATTTTTTAGCAACTACACCAGTTCTCATTACTCACCTCCAACCAACTTGATCTCAACATCTACACCAGCTGCTAAATCAACTTTCATAAGAGCATCTATTGTCTGCGGTGTAGGATCACTAATAGTCAACAACCTTCTATGACGCCTAATTTCAAACTGCTCCCTAGACTTCTTATCTATATGCGGAGATCTATTAACAGTGAATCTTTCAATTTTCCGAGGCAAAGGTATAGGACTAATTTCAGCTCCAGTTCTTTGAACAGTACTCACAATCTTCTTAGTAGCCTGATCCAGAACTTTATGATCAAAAGCTTTTAACCTAATACGTATTTTTTGTTTATTCATAACAACAATCTCAGCTTCCAACTTATTTTTTTATTTTATTAACCAAACCAGCTCCAACAGTTCTACCACCTTCTCTAA
>JBGCXS010000011.1:0-56180 GCA_048496475.1 Rickettsiales endosymbiont of Dermacentor nuttalli | reverse complement strand
GCCTTAAAAAGAATATCTTATGATACTGTTCTAACTTTATAACTTAAAATAAAGTAGAATGTATCTTATTATTCTTACTATTTAAAATGTTACTATTTTTCTCATAAAACTACTAGGTAGGCAGAAATAAATATCGGCTTAAGGTTTTTCATAAGCTGATTTTTAATCTCGAAAGTTATTTTATCAAAAAACTTAGTTATATCAGAACCATTTCTTAATATACAAAAATATTTTTAATTGAATCTGTTGTAAATGTTACAAGAAATTAAATAAACTACTAAAAAAATTAAAATAAAAAGAGAATCTTAATAGTCTTTACTTATAATGTAAGGAAAAAATATAACTATTTTAAAAGGACAAAATGGATACAAGTAATAAAGAAATCCCAGATCCAGTATGTAGAATGAAAGTTAATCCTTCTATTTCTCTTCATTATATTTTTTAATAATGAAGTTTATTATTTTTGCAGTAATAATTGTTTAGAGAAATTTAAGACTGTTCCAGACAATTATATAAACACCGCAATTAACTCTTGCTATAATCATCATACAATAATAAAAATGACACAGCATATACTTGTCCCGTGCACCCCCATAAATAAAGCAAATAGGACCAGATCATGTTCAAAATGTGGAATGAGTTTGGAACCTGAAATACTCTCTTTAGACAATCAGCCTAATCCTGAACTGAACCATATGAAAAAAGGTTTATTATATCTACAATACTCTCAATTCCTCTTTTGTTATTAACTATGGGTTTTCATTTATTACCTGCTAACTTACAAAATATTGTAGACACTAAAACCTCTAATTTCTTACAATTACTTTTTTCTACACCTATTGTATTATGTGGAGGATGGCCATTTTTTGCACAAGGATTGAAATCTGCTGTAAATCGTAACTTCAACATGTTTACTTTACTCAGTATAAGTATAGGCATTGCTTATATTTATAATAGCTTAATAGCTATATTTCTCAAAAGCTAGCTCATTAAAATTTGAGGTATATTTTAAAGCGGCTGGCATTATTACTCTAGCACTTGCCCTACTTAAACAAAGTGCTGTGTTAAAATTAAAAGCAAGAAATAATACAAATAGTGCTATTAGGACTCTTCTTAATCTTGCTCCCAAAACTGCCCATATTATAAGAGATGGTAAAATGAAGAAGAGATTTATGTAGATCAAATAAATGTAGGAGATATTTTACGTGTTAAGCCTGGGGAAAAGATACCAGTAGATGACATAGTAATAGCAGGAAATAGCCTAGTAGATGAATCAACACTAGAGCGAACCTATGCAAGTATAAAAAAACTCCCTGAACATAAGGTAATTGGCACAATGATTAATAGTACTAGTGGTTTTATTATGAGCATATGTAAGGTAGGTAATAACCATGCTTTTTCAAATTATAGCTTATGGTTTCCCAAACACAGCGTACATGCATACCTATT
Source organism: Rickettsiales endosymbiont of Dermacentor nuttalli (assembly GCA_048496475.1). Taxonomy (GTDB): domain Bacteria; phylum Pseudomonadota; class Alphaproteobacteria; order Rickettsiales; family Arcanibacteraceae; genus Ac37b. The sequence continues at coordinate 54,731 of JBGCXS010000011.1, read as the reverse complement.
CAAACACTTGCTGATATTGTCTCTAGTTACTTTGTTCACATAACTTTAATAATAGCAATAATAACTGCAATATGCTGATATATATTAGGTCTAGAACCTAGTTTAACTAGGTCATTCTTAATAGCATTGGTGTACTTATTATTGCTATTATTTGCTTGTCCATGTGCTCTTGACCTTGCAACTCCCATATCAATAATAGTTAGTAAGGAGCAAAAGCTAGTATACTTATTAAAAATGCTGAAAGTTTAGAAATTTTAAACCAAGTTGATACCTTAGTAATTGGTAAAACTGAAACTTTAACTGAAGGTAAACCAACTCTTACCTACATAAAGTCTCTAAAGGACTTTACTGATGATAAACTCTTATATCTACAGCAAGCCTTGAACAAAATAACGAGCATCCCTTAGGAGAAGCCATCGTACAGGCATCTAAAGATAAAAATTTGATTTTAGAAAAGTTATTAATTTTAATTCTCTTACTGGCAAAGGATATTACAGGAATAGTAGATAAAAATATCAATTGGAACTATTTAAACTATTTCAAGACAATGAACTAATCACCAAGAAACTTAAAAAATTTAATAGAAAGGTTGCATAGTGAAGGTGCATGTAATATTCATTAAAGTCAACAGTGCACTTGTGCTGGTATAATTTCAGTCTCTGATCCAATCAAAATTACATCTATGGAAGCAATAGATACATTACATAAACAGAAGATAAGTATAATAATAGTTGATAAACTTACTACTGCAAAGGCTGTTGTAAAAAATTATAAAAACAAAAACAAGGTCATGTTGTGGCTATGGCAGGTGATGTAATGATTCTCCAGCATTTGCACAAAGTAATGTAGGAATTTGCCATGGGAACTGGTGTAGATATAGAGCCATCGAAAGTGCTGACATAACTCTTGGGAAAGAAGATATCAGTAGAATAATACGCGCTTATTTTTTAGGTAAAAACCACTATGAAAAATATTAAGCAAAATTTGTTTTTTGCATTTGTATATAATACTCTAGGAATTCCAATAGCAACTGGAATACTTTACCCCCTCTTTCGGAATACTGCTCAATCCTATGATAGGAAGCACAGCTATGGCCCTTAGTCTTAGCTCTATCTTGGTTATTTATAACTCACTTAGGTTAAAACTTCTTAAACTATAGGGAACATAGTTGATTATTTATAGAAAGTGTAAAACAAAACTTTACATGAATAAGAAATAATGCACACAAGTATCAAATTTATTACCTACTATTTTGAGGTTCTAACAAAATTATTTAAATACTGCTCTTATTATTTAAAGCCATTATGGCTTTAAAACCATTTTTGATTTTTTTCTATTATATATTTATTTTCACTTGTTATTTTCTTAAAGTGTTATACAACTATATCAATATCTTAAGTATTTAAAATGAAAATAAATTAAAAAATATGATTGCAGAATTTGGAGCATTTTCATTAATTATTGCTTGCATTTTAGCGTGGACTAACGCTAGCTTAGTATTTTTAATGCCTTTTAAAAGACCGAACTATATTGTTCAATTAACAATTAAGTTATCAATAGTGCAGTGTCTATTTATTACATTTGCATTCGCAATATTAATTTACTCATTTATTATTTCTGATTTTTCTTTAGATATAGTTGCAAAACATTCGCATAACCTTAAACCTCTATTTTATAAAATAACTGGTACATGGGGAAATCATGAAGGTTCTATGATGTTATGGATATTAGAGCTTTCAATCCTCACCACACTATTTGCCTTGATAGTAACTATGGAGAACTTAGATAAAATAATTATTATAGCAATCCAATCTTTGCTCATAGGAATATTTTTATTGTTTTTAATTTCTACCTCTAATCCGTTTACACGCATTATGGGAATACAAGATGGTCTAGGATTAAATCCTTTACTACAAGATATAGGACTTGCCATCCATCCACCTATTTTATATCTAGGATATACTAGCTGTTCTTTGCCATTTTCTTTAGCAATACTTGCTTTACTAAAAAAAGACCTCTTGCAACATATAGGATATATAATGCGTCCTTGGATCACACTATCATGGTTGTCTCTTGGAGCTGGTATAGGTTTAGGTAGTTGGTGGGCTTATCGTGAGCTTGGATGGGGTGGATTTTGGTTTTGGGATCCTGTTGAAAATGCTTCATTAATGCCATGGTTAACTTGCAGTGCATTACTACATTCTATTATAGTATCTATAAAACAAAACACTTTAAAAAAGTGGTCAATATTCCTTGCTATCATCACCTTATGTCTAAGTATTCTTGGAACATTTTTAGTCAGATCAGGTATTTTACTATCCGTACATAGTTTTGCTAGCGATTCAACACGAGGTATATTTATATTACTTATTTTGAGTTTTATTACTATAGGATCTTTATTAATTTTTGCTATTCAATCCCCTAAAATAGTTTCTACTGCAATTATTCTAAATTCTAGAACTATATATATATTACTTAGCACTGTTCTATTTGTATATGGGTGTTTTGTAATATTATGGGGCACCCTATATCCTATATTTTATTCACTATTTCTAAATAAGCAAATTAGTGTTGCTGAACATTATTTCAGTATTACTTTAATACCTTCAGTACCAATCATACTATTACTTGCTGCATTTTCTCCTTATATAAAATATATAACACATCATATTTCTAGAATTACTTTATATAAATTTATTTTTTCAATATTTCTTTCAATCTTAATTATTAGCATATTATATTATGGTCTCAAAATTTACACTATTCTTTCTATATTACTATTGTTTAGTAGTATTGTTTTAATCATTAATATGTGTATATTGTTTTTAACACGTATTAAGCTTTTTGAGATTTCTATAAAAGATAGCTTATATAAAGCTATATCTTTACCACAATCTTTTTTAGCTATGATTATAGGGCATATATCATTTGCAATCATGGTCATTGCAATCACTTTAAACATAAATTTACGTGTAGATATTGAGCATGCTATAGCTATAGGTGAACAAATAAAATTTGCGCATTATATTGGCACTTTAAAGAAAATTGACTATGGAGCCGAGCATAATTATTTTTATAAGAGAGCGAAAATCTATATATCAGATAGATTTGGAAATGAAATCACTACCTTATATCCGGAAATTAGGTTTTATCCTGTAGAACAAACAAAGACCTCTGAAAGTGCTATTTATGTACATGGCCCCTCTGATTTATATGCAATTTTAGGAGATAGTGATTATAACGATCTAAAAACCCCAATACGTATATATTATCAACCTATGATTAATTGGTTATGGGGTAGTATAATATTGATTACAATTAGTGGCATTATGGCTATAATTGCACAGGTAATCAAAATTAAATATAAATCATAATCTGAAGCTAGTTAATTTATGCGTACTATTTACTATTTGCCTTTATATTTCTTTGTAGCAATTGCCTTATTAATGGCTATAAAATTTTTTAATACATCTAACCTTAAATCTCCCTTAATTGGTATGCAAATAAAAGATTTCTCACTCGCATCTAGCATGTATCCTAAGCAAGTTTTCTCTACACAACAACTTAAAGGCCAATTGTCTATTATAAATTTTTTTGCATCTTGGTGTAATTATTGTCGTATAGAACATGATTTCCTTGTATCACTTTCATCTACAAATACTATACCAATTTATGGTATAGCTATACGGGAGAACCCTTCTCGTTTAAAACAATTCCTAATTAGCTACGATAACCCTTATAAAGATGTAGGAAATGATTCTTTAGGACAACTTGCTGTAGAATTTGGTATAATAGGTTTTCCTGAAACTATTTTGGTAAACAAAGAAGGAATCATCATTTATCACATTAGAGGAGCTTTAACTAAGGCATTATATGATCAAGAAATATTACCTATAATTAAGAAAGAACTTAAACAGGACATATAGGCATATGCGTTTATTATATATAATATTTACTATAACAATACACATGAATATCACACATGCAATCACGCAAGATACTGCTCAAGAAATATTTAAATCTATTCGCTGTATGGTATGTGCAAGCCAATCTATTGATGAATCTAACGCAGAATTTGCTCAGAATTTACGCACTCTTATTCTAAATAAATTAAATCAAGGTGAAACTAGGGAAGCAATTGAGGAATATTTAGTATCACGATATGGTGAATCCATATTATTTTCCACTCCTTTTAATAAACATACTATATTACTATGGGTTACACCTATAATATTTTTAATTATAGGTTTATATATAATTTTTATACGATTAAAAAAATGCTAGAACAAAATTATTATAAAAAGCATGTATTTATTTGTAACAATACCAAAGAAAACGGTATGTACTGTGGTAAACATGCTATCTCTAAAGAACTTGTCTTGAAGTTAAAAAACTTATAAAAGATCTTAATATATCTGGACATAATGCTATACGTATATCCTTTTCAAGGATGCTTAGGTAGATGTTCTGAAGGTCCTGTTGCTGTGTTATATCCAGAAGGCAGATGGTTTAATTTACTTTCTGACAAAGATATAAATGATCTAACCCACCTTGTTTCCACTTTATAAAGGAATCTGTTAGGTACCCATACTTAAATACAATCCGATACATCTTAAGGCATATTCAGAGTAAAAAACATACCTTCTCAATTTACCTTGGATACTAGCTACTCTTGTTTTTAAAATCCAAATATTCCTGTGCTACACTATATTGTTCTGCAAACTTCTAGTCAAGTAGAATCTAGTTTCTAAAGATAGTATTCCGCCAGATTTATGCATTACTTTGCATATAAGCATTATTAATCTCTGTACACATATCTCCTATTTTCATTTTAGGTTGTAATTCTTCTTTTGTAAAGACATTACTTATTTTTTTAACATAGTCTAGAGATTCTATTTTATCATAAAATAATCTCTTAAGATTAGAGTAAGCTTCTTTGTTCATCATAATTGGTTGTATATAACAGTATATATTATATTTTCTTGAATCATTTTCAAAATATTGTTTTATTTCTTTAGATTTTTTCTGATAAAAAATATCAGGATGCTCTATTATCACTAATAAATCTTTTAACTCTAATAAAGATAAATCAGGATCAGCATTTAAATTTTTCTTATCATTCAAGATTTTAACAACTATAGTTTGATTTAATTGTTCCTTTAACCAAGAAGATGTAATACTTGCAAATATATTAGTACTATGTGTTGTTCTATTTAAGGTCTTTTCAAGAAAGTTTTTTACTCTTAAAAACTCTAATATATAAGGTAGCCATACTAAGTATATTCGAATAAAGGTTGTAATCTATATATTATATAGCATTTATCTTCTGTAAATTAGTAGATAATAAATTTAATCCTTTCATGTGAGCATTAATAGCAACAGCCATTTCATATCCAAAACCCTTTGCAAATCTTACATGTTTTAAGTTATAGCCTTCAATACCATAGTTCTCCTGGAATTTTTCTATACTAATGCCTATTTCGTGTTTAAGCCTGTTTTGTAGGTATTTAGGCATTTTCTTGTAATATTGCTGATATGAGTATCTATATTACTGATTATAAAATTAATCATATATTCTTTCATTTCATTATAATTGCAGAAGATATAATCTAGAGCAACGTGCATAATTAATTACTCGAAAACTTAAATTAATAAATCTTAAATATTTACTTCCATAATTTAGATAGATTGCAAAAGACACACTTAGACTAAAGAGGAATTTTGTTGGCCTTGTTGAGCAAAAACATTTGCAAAAGAAAAGGCATCATAGAAAAGAAGATAAAATTTTACTAATAATCCCATAATTCCAATCTTCTGGAAGAACGAGCTCAGGCGGAAGAATTAGCTGAACGTAAATCAATTTTACACTTATTCAGAATAGCCTTTTATAAGGCTCATCTAAATATATGTTATTAATTAGTAGTTTAGATAATACTTATAATTAAAGTAAAATTATAAAATAACATAGATCTATTATTTTCTCATAAATTAATATTTAGACATAATATGTGTATATATTTCATCTACAGTATCGTTTACTATTAAAAACCTTTCTGCATTTTCGATCCATTCACTTATATTTACAAGATAATTATCAGGCAACTGCTTCAATAACTTTACAGCTTCCTCTAGATTACCAACTGACACAGCTAATAATACTTGATCTAGTACTTTTGTAACATACTCTAACTTATTGATCTCAGTCACCTTTTGTACAACTACCATTTTTTGCAAAAACATGAGAATCTTATTAGGTTTTTCTAATTCATCCTCAACAGATCTACCTTCTATATTTTCTAACATTTGCTTAGCAAGCATTTTAAATGTATTTTGTAAATATTCTAATGTATATATGCCTTGATCAGAATATTGAGTTAAAATATTTAATTTTACCTTCAATATATTATCATCCTCTACAACGCTTTTTAATACCGCCAATTCATTATAAAATTGTCCATTTTTGACCGCTTTGCATAATTTATAAGCATCTATGATTAATTTTAGCGGCTTTTCGCATACAGAGTTGTCATATATAATTGACACATTCTTAAGATCTTCTTTATTAGGCTCAGCTACATTTTGTTCTTCTGATACAGGAAGTATATTTGCTATTTGTTTATCTTCTATTTTAGGATTATTGATCTGACTTGACAATTCAGAAATCTTTTCTTCTAAAGGATTAATTCTCTGTTCCATAACATTAGAAAAATATTTTAATCCTCCTACTACCCCAGCTATAATTACACATAACAACAATATAAGAATAGTATATTTATTCTTCATAATTTCTCACATAATAATTTTAATAAAGCATCTTCTGTAGGTATAGATGAGACATAACTATTTTTCCATGGCACCCACTCCAAAACACTAGCAATTTTACTACTTAAACTTAAAGAAATTACTGAGTTTAATCTCAGCACTATACCAGCCTGTTTTGCAAGTATTCCAAAAATTCTAGCCGTTTCTGCAGAAAAAAATAATACCGATGTAATATATTTAGAATTAATCATTTCAATTACATTCTCAGATAATGATTGTATTGGTAATACATCATATATTACTATATCTCTTACGTCAAAATTATCTTCTCTTAATATGGATACTATATCTACAGATATAGTTTTGCCATGTGGATAAACTATCATAACTTCTGAGGAAACAAAATTCTTTCTTATATAAGTCACAATTTCTGTAGCATCCTTATCCACTGTTATTACATGCTCAAATCCTAACGATTTAGCATGCATAGCGGTTACCTTACCAACTGTAAGCACTAATATATTTCTTATATTAGTAAGTTTTGCAAAAATTTTTATTGAATTTATACTAGTAAAGACAATTAACTGTAATTTGTTAGTAACAAACATTCTCTCCAAAGCTACTATATCTATAGCTAAAGATACCACAGTAAACATAGATTCAATTACGCTATTAAACTTCATATCATACAATTTTTGCTGCAAAAATAAAGCCTCTGCTTGAGGCCTAGTAATAAGCGTAACCATATATTTTACCGCAAAGAATTGTAGTAAAAACTATCAAACCAAATCCCATATTAGACATAAATTTTAACCTACAATCCTGTACATTATTTATATCTAAAGTCGCTATTTGCCAATATAAATGGCAAATTATTGGTATTAAACCAATATAATAAATATAATGTAATTGCATTAAATATCCAAGTATTCCTAAACCAATTACTACACAAGAATAAAAAAACGCAAGCCACTTTTTTGTACCATTATCAAATCTTATAGCAGTAGATTTTATACCTATCAATATATCATCTGTCTTATCTTGATGTGCATAAATTGTATCATACCCTAGAGTCCAAAATATACAAGTTATATATAATATCAGAGTATTAAAGGTTATTTCACCCTGCACAGCAATCCACCCTACTAATACACCCCAATTAAATGTTATACCTAAAAAAGCTTGTGGCCAATAGGTAATCCTTTTCATAAATGGGTATATAGTAACCGGTATAATAGCACATATGGCAACCCAAATAGCATATTTGTTTAATGTAAATACAATAAGAATAAAAGATAGAAGTAGTAAAACACTAAACGCGTAAAAAGCTTGCTTTACTGTCATTTCTCCACATGCAATAGGACGTGTCCTAGTACGAACAACCAAAGAATCAAAGTCTTTATCAATAATATCATTTAGAATACATCCAGCAGCACGCATCATAATACTGCCAAGCGTAAATACTATTAATAGCTTTATACTAGGTAAACGATGAGATACAAATGTAATAGCCCAAATACCAGGCCAAAGCAGGGGAGCTATCCCTTCAGGCTGATGTAGCCTAAATAATCTATAATATCTTCTAACTATCGTATTAACATTATACATACATGCTCAACTTCTCTATATATTTTATTGTATCGAGATTTTAAATAGTTTTATATATAACACCAAGAAAAATATTACCACCTTAATCTAGACTTATAATCTACTACATATCCAATTTAATAAATATAAAAAATAATGGTTGATATAGTCAAGTATTACTTTATTATATAATAAACACCTTAACTTAATTAATACAAAACGTTTAAATTTAATAAATCTACTCTAATCAAAGAATTAGTAACCGGTATGCACTTTTTTTTTAGACGCGCAATGAGTTAAGATTAGAGTGTGCGCAAATCTAAACGCTTTTATTAGTATACTATATAATAAGTGCAATTGAGAAATTAGGGATTATAGCATTCTACAACCTCTAAAATAAATTTTATTTACTTTTGAGCTTTTTTAGCACGTATATCAGCTATTTTTTGTTTTAACACACCTATATCAATAGCCCCAGGTATTAATTCATCTTCAATTACAAACGCTGGTGTACCACGTATACCAATTTTACTAGCCAATTCACGAACTTTATTCAATTCATCTGCAACAGCATTTCCTTTCATAGTATCTTCTAATTGCTTAGTATCTATAGACATATTTTGTGCTAGTTGATTGATAAACTGCTCATCTATATTATCATTATACATAAGCGTATTATGAAAATCTAAAAACTTACTTTTATCAATAAAATATACAGCTAATGCGGCTTCAGCAACAGTTTGGGATTTAGCACCAAGAACTGGTAATTCTTTAAATACTACTTTTACATTTTTATCACTTTCAAGTAATTGTTCTAAAACTTTATTAACACTTTTGCAATATTTACAGTTATAATCAAAAAACTCGACAATTGTTATATCACCATTTGCATTACCTATATAAGGTGATGTAGAAGAATTTTGTAATTCATCTTTTTTACTTTGCATAGTTTCTTTAAATTTGGTTTCCATCTCTTTCATTTTCTTCTGCTGATATACTTCTAACGAGCTTATAATCATCTCAGGATTTTCTTGTAGCACTTCCTTTACTACTGAAACCAATTTTTCTTTAGTAGTTTTTCCGATAGATAATGTATCATTTTTCACTGGAAATTTATAAAAAACATATAATGCAACCAATACTATAAGTAATACAAAAATAAAAGGAGATAAAATAGATTTATTACCACGTGCCATAATTCTCACTAACCTCATAAGATTTATTTCAATAAAGTACTTATAGCTGCTTTCTTATATTTTGTAAACTAGTAATAATTAGTGCCACACACCAAATATAACTTACTTATGTAACTCTATGGTTTGTATCTCGACTTTGGTGTAATGACTTTGGAATACTAGGCTTAACTATAGGACTTATTTTTTCTTTTTTGTTTTTATTGTTATCCTGCTGACCATTACTGACTTGAGGATTTTTTTAGTATATCCTGATTTTCTATTACCTGTTCTACCTTACTAAACTTATGCACAAATATTTTCCCTATCTTAGATAGAGTATGATTAATTAAATATAAAATCTGCCTTAATGGTAGCATATTTTGCTTTTTCTATAGGGATATTATCACCTATTTCTATTTTAGCATAATGATGATTAGCGGTATAATGCATAGTAACTGTTAGGTTACTCATTCCTGGAGGCCTATTATATCCAACATTACTTTTAGTCTTACCTTGATTACTAAAGTCAATTATCACTTCAACTAAAAATCCTCATGATGTATAGTATCAGCATGCTTCAAGGTTTTAATACCATTATCACAAATTAATGTAGTATCACCTATATTGTAAGCTAGTTTTACTGTATACATCCCTATTTTTTGATCAGCACGAAATACTTCTGGTAGAAAACCAGTTGAATACCCTTAACTAATCCTTGATGATGAATACTAATAAAATTATTTATGTCTTGATCTGGTAATTTATAATCTTCTTTTAATAATTTAATAAAAGCAATTAAATCTAGCTGATGATCTTTATACCGTGCCATATTTTCTTCTTCGAGTTTATATCTAAGTTCTTGATCGCTAAGATGTAAATAGGCTTGTATATGTTCTATAGAATCATCTACCCTAACACCTGATTCTTGATTTTTATAATCAAGAATCTCTTGTTTTAATTTTTGATACTGATTCTCAATATCTTGATAGTTCATCATAACAGGCAGATTATATTGATAACAATACTTTCTTATATCATTTACTACAATTGGTTCCGCAAAAACAACCTTACCTAACTTTAAACTTTCATCATTGATCTCTATTTTGTATTCCTTTACTCCTAAACTATTCACATGCTTACCTACTATCTTAGGCCATTTTCCTAAGTTATAAAGAGCCTTGTCTGGCGTATCTATAGGTAAGCCTGATTGATTACATATATAATCTCTTAATACATACGGTAAACATTCAAGTCTACCGTCTCCAGAACTTGTATTACTTGCAAGCGGTGAACCTTTAAATATAATATTACCATCTTTATCTATTTTCTTTACACTTAAGTCCTGACAAAAAATTAAGGATTCTTCTTGGTTTTGCTGAATTATTATACTACCACTACGTTTAAAATCTTTAGTAAATTGTTCTATATTATCAAATATGGCACGCTCAAAAATACGTTCACAATGGATATTTTCTTCAGCATCATTCATTAGACTTCGTATTAATGCATCCATACACCTCTTAATAAGATCAGAAGAATTAGCTTTTTTTGCTAGAAAATCTGTAAATTCCTTGCCATTATTAAAATTAGGCATCTGTAATTCATTATCAATATTCATGTAATATAAAGCAAATTCTTTATCTTTTAACTCATTTGTAGATAAAGCTCTATATATCTCTTTAGCATATTTTTCTCTTTCTACTTTTGATAATTGCTGCTTTGTTTCAAGACGCAGGTATAACTCGTTTAAAGGTTTGATGTATAACATGATATACAACGATTAAATTAAAATAACATTAAATAGATTCTTAAAACCTTATTTACTATCTATTATACAGCTTCTACAAATTCTATTTCTGGAATATAGTATTTTAACATATTTTCTATTCCATTTTTTAAAGTAATAGTTGAACTAGGACACCCAGAACATGATCCATGTAACTCCAACTTTACTACCCCATTATTAAAACTCCTAAATATAATATCACCTCCATCCATAGCTACAGCTGGACGAACACGTGTTTCAATAAGCTCCTTTATTTCTTTTACTAATTCACTATCATTTTCATCTATTGTATTTTCAGACTTTGATAATAAATCAGTAGTGAATATAGGTTGACCAGAATTCAAATATTCCATAATAGTAAGTAATATTTGAGGTTTCATTAACTCCCAATTGCTATTTTCTGTCTTAGTAATAGTAATAAAATCCGAACCAAAAAATACTCCCACAACATCTACAATCTCAAAAAGATTCTGAGCAAGAGGAGAAATTATAGTATCTTCTTTATTTACAAAACTCATAGGCGCATCTTTAGTAATCTGCACACCAGGAATAAATTTTAAGGTTAAAGGGTTAGGAGTAACTTCAGTTTGTATAAACATATAATGACCCTGTATTTGATATAAAAATAATGATAAATTTATACTCTATATTAATAAATTTATAAACTACATTCCACAATTAATAAACAAAAATTCAACTATTTTGCTTTATTCGTTATAAGTAATTCTAGACTCTTTTCAATAAAACCATCTATTTCTCCATCTAATACTTTTTGCGTGTCACTTGTTTCATAATCATGACGTAAATCCTTAACCATTTGATAAGGATGTAACACATAAGATCTAATTTGATGCCCAAAGCTATTATCAGTCTTTGCGGCATTCATAGCATCAACTTTCTCCTGCTGTTTACGCATTTCTATTTCGTATAGCTTAGCTTTCAACATTGAAAATGCTTCTGCTCTATTTCTATGTTGGGATCTATCATTTTGCGATTGTACTACTATGCCCGTAGGTAAATGCGTTATACGTACTGCACTATCCGTCTTATTAATATGCTGCCCACCCGCACCTGATGCTCTATACGTATCTATTCTTAAATCTTTTTCGTTAATTTCTATATTAATATTATCATCTAGTACAGGATACACCCATACACTTGCAAAACTTGTTTGCCTTTTACCTGCTGCATTAAACGGTGAAATACGTACTAGCCTATGTACCCCTCCCTCAGTCTTTAACCATCCATAAACATTATGCCCTGTCACTTTTAAAGTAATTGATTTAATACCAGCCTCTTCGCCATAAATTTCATCTAAAATTTCACTTTTAAACCTATGTCGCTCAATAAATCTGCTATACATCCTAAGCAACATTTCAGCCCAATCATGGCTTTCTGTTCCACCAGCACCGGCATGTATCTCTAAAAAGCAATCATTTGCATCAACTTCACCTGAAAATAAACACTCCACTTCTAGCTGCCTTGTTTGCTCTTGTAATGCAGAAAGATTCTCTATAGATTCATTCATAACCTCTTTATCTTCTTCTAGTTCTGCTAATTCCAGCAATCCTAAATACTCTTCAAAAGAGGTAACTAAGCTAATATAGCTAGATAAAGCATACTCTAAATGACTTTGTTCGCGTAATAGTTTTTGTGCTTCAATCTGATTATTCCAAAGCAACGGATCTTCACTACGCTTTTTCAGCTCCTCTAGTCTTATCTTCGATCTATCAAAATCAAAGAGACCTCCTTAGCAATTCTAAAGATTGCTTAATATTATTAATAACCAGTTCCATCTCTTTATTCATATTGTTTCCTTTACATGCTCATCATTAATTGCACCCAAATTATACATAAAGATTATACCAATAGTTGATAACAGTAAATTAATACAAAAATACATAAAAGCAAAAATTACTCCTAAATCAACTTCTAAACCTAGATACTGACTGCCATAAACAAAAGTTAATTCTCTAAGCCCAGCTCCACCTAGAGAAATTGGAATAACTGCTACAATTGATGATATCATAAAGATAATAAGGTAATTTACCATTTGTAAATCATTATAGTGGGTAAATTGAAAAGATTTTAATATACATACAGCCGTCATTAAACATAAAAACTGCACTATAATAGAATATTTAAAAGCTGATAAGGAAGTGATCAATTTTTCCTTTAAGATTTTTATTTCTACTAGTATGTATACTGCAATTGTTACCATTATAAATAATATACCAAATATATAACTGTATACAAATGACTTAATATAATTATTACAAAATATCAAGACCATAGTCATCAACACCAAAGCTAATAAGCCATTTGCCCTATCACTCAGCATTATCCTTAATAAGGTTAATTTTGATACTTGATACAACTTAGAAATTTTGTAAATTTTATAAGCATCCCCTCCAATGCCTCCAGGTAAAATGTTATTATATAAAATACCTATAAAAGACAAAGCTATATTAAAATATTTTGCACAAAATATCTGATTTGCAGATAAATATACACCTAATCTTAAAGCACTAAATACAAAACTAAAAAACAGTATAATGATTGCTAAAATTATCCATATAAATTGCATCTGCTGTAATAGCTTAATCATCAATGATATATCTACTTTCATATAAATTAAAGCTAAAATAATGAGTAAACATATTGCCTTACAGCATAACATCAACTTTTTATTCATGATTATTTTTATATATATGCGCAATAGAATATGGCTTCTTATCACTCGCACTATAATATGTACGCATCATCAGCTCTGCTAGAAATCCTGTTGTAACAAACTGTACTGCTGCTATTAAAAATAATATACCTACATAAAATAGGGGCCTTGTACCAATATTTTCACCGATTAATTTCATACACAATAAATATAACTCTATAATACTTCCTATGATAAACATAATAATTCCTAAGTTGCCAAAGAGGTGCATAGGTTTTTGTTTATATTTTTGGAAAAAATACATAAGTAATAAATCACTAATTACTTTTATAGTTCTATTTAAACCATATTTAGAAGCACCATATATTCTAGGATGATGCTTTACCGGCACCTCTCCAATTTTTGCACCTTGTAATTCTGCAAGTATTGGTATAAAGCGATGTAATTCTCCATATAAATCTAAAACCTTAGCAACCGATGCTTTAAAAACTTTAAGTGTACACCCATAATCCTTAATTTCAACTTTAGTCAATTTACGAATTAGATAATTTGCTATTTTACTAGGTATATTACGTAAATAATTATCTTGTCTATTTAATCTACGACCAGCTACAATATCTAGCTTATTTTGCTTTAAATGATCAAGCATTATTAAGATATCACTAGGATCATTCTGTAAATCACCATCTAGGGTAGCAATATATTCACCCTTAGCATGATCTATACCTGCTGCAAGTGCTGAAGTTTGACCAAAATTACGGGTAAAAGCCACAACCGAAATATTAAGCGCCTGAATACTTAAAATTTCTTGTATAGTATTATCATTGGAACCGTCATCTACAAAAATAATTTCGTAGTTGATATTATTTAAAGATTCTCGTAGTTTCTTCACAAGTAATTTTACATTCTCAGCTTCATTATATACTGGAACTACTATTGATAATAACATGCTAGACCTTTCATCATATACCAATTCAAAAAAATTCAATCTAAGCCATAATAATCCTTTTAACCAATCAAAATATACCTGGCTAACAGAAATTACTATAAATTTTTCCTATATAGAAGCATTTGCTCTTATATTTGAAGATATTACACTTTCAATATCATATTTTGAATTAGAAGGGAACGGAAGTTTTGATAGTAAACCAAATGATTTATGGATACTACAATTATATTTTGATACCTATCCTTCAAAAGAAATTATTTATGATAGATTGGCTATCATTGCCACAAACCTTAAAATAACCATTCCGAAGTTTAGCACAAGTTTGGTACAAGATATTGACTGGGTTAAGCATACACAAGAGAGTTTTCCTCCATTTAGAATAGGTAATTTTTTTGTACATAGCTCTAGTTTCAATGAAAAATCACCTACAAATGTTCATATGCTTAAAATCAATGCTGGACGTGCCTTTGGAACTGGTGAACATGAAACTACTAGTTGCTGTTTACTTGCTATCAGCCAATTGGCTAAAAAATATCAATTTTATAACATGCTTGATATGGGATGCGGCTCAGGTATACTTGCCATAGCACAAGCTAAAACATGGAAACAACCTGTACATGCAGTTGATATAGATATACAATCTGTAATAACCTCAAAACATAATATCCATATTAATAAAATACATAAATTAGTAAGAACTAAGCAAAGTAATGGTTATAACTCTAAATATATAGTTAATAATGGACCTTATGATCTTATAATAAGTAATATACTTGCTAAACCTTTAGTAAAATTTGCTCCTTATTTAGTAAATAATTTAACCAAAGGAGGTATTGTAGTACTTTCTGGTTTACTTGCAAAACAAGAAAAAATGGTACTTAATGCCCATCGAATGCAAGGATTAAAGTTGATATATAGAATTAGAAAAAATGCTTGGACAACATTAGTTTTAAAATCATAATAAAAATAATATTTTCTTAAACTTGATTAAATATACCATATATTGACTATTATTAATATATATCATAATTTTATTATATTTTACAATCAGCTATTCTTAATCTAAATAATACGTGTATATGTAAATACTATTAAAACTTATTATTTTAGTATTATTTTTTATAAACAATTATGCATTTGCTTTAGAGTTTAAAACTGAAAAAGAAAAAGGCGTTTGGATTAAATAGTTTTTTTAAGATCAAGAATCTGTAACCATTGAATATCTTATAGATATAACTGAAAGAGAAAGAGCCTTTGCAAGACAAATTTTAAAACAAAATAATATTGAACATATGAAAGTCAATTAGTCGGCACTTCTATAGATAACCATGCAATAGCTAAATTTAACACAGCTTGCCCAGATAAAAAGCCTATAAATTTATTTAGATATTGACATAATCTAGGCCCTACAAGTGAGCATTTACTTATTACAGAAGAACAGTTAGAAGTAAAGATAATGAACATATGATGAAATGCACTGGTAATCTTATATCATTTTAATCTATTTAATACTAAAGATAACAAACAAGAATATCTGATTTACTGGGATAAGGATAATTATAGAATAGCCCAGAGTATAGTTAAAATCCAGAATCTAAATTCCCCAAAAGAAGTTTGATATTAGAGGAACATATCTACATTTTGATCCAAGTAAATGTTTATATAGCCAACAAATAGATATAACCCTTACATTTTGGGGAAAGACAGTAATAGAAATTTTTAAATATTAAGGAAGATATTATTTTTGTATGATAGAGGAAGACAATTTCTATAAAAACAATAAAATAGAACAAGTCACAAAAAAGCTACAAATACAAGATAGCCTGTCCGGTTATAAGGTCTATATTATTAGAACAAAAGCGAAGAATTTTATCAAACTTATGGTAATTTTGTTAAAGAACATGAAAGTGTCAAACATAGAACATATGATGATGGTTTTGGTATGCCAACAATTGGTGTTAGGTTTGCTTTAATTAATAAAGTTCAAAATAAATGGATACCGTATTATAATGATCAACTCAAAAGTCTAGGCATTAATTTAACCAATGAACGACATAAAATCATTACAGATTATGCAGATGCAAAAACAATCATGCTGGTACAACCATTTTAAAATATAAGCTAAGTAAACTTGTCTTTCAGATAGCTGCTTAAACAGCAGAAATTTACTCCGTTATTCTATAGATGATAAATATAGGCATATTAAAACTACTATTGGTGGAGAGAATTGGAACAAGCTAAATCTTACGCAGCAAATTGGTGTTATGGATCATTACTTTCATAGGGGAAATATTTACACCATAAAGCAAGCTCTAATTAATGAAGATTATCAAAAAGCTACTTGATATTATGCGTAAAACCACTTATGACAGCCTAAAAACCAGGGTAGAACTCCGGGCTTCCTTTGTAGAAGAAGGAAAAATGCAATTTGGCAACATACATATTGTGAAACCAGGCAATAATTTAGAAGCTATTGCTAAAGCTCATGGCATATCGTTCGATGAAATAGTGAAACTAAACCCCAAATTACGTAATCCAAATAAACTTTCTATTGGTGAAAAAATTAATCTTAAGAGCAAAGAAGAAACTGACAAAGCCACAAAAGATAATCAAAATGATAAAGCTGAGAAATTATCAATTAGTGATATAATGATAAATATAAGAATTTAGTAGCAGAATAAAAAGCAAAATTACAGCAAGAACTTAATGCTGAAGAAAAAAAACTAACAGAACAATTTCTTACCTCCTTTAAAGAATGGAAACAAAATTTCTTAGATGCGTAGGACAAAGAAGTTTCAGCTAAAATAAGTAACCTCTAAAAGCTTCAGCTGATGCAGAATGCAATACAAAAGAAATTGTAGTAAAAAAACGCCATGCACTGCTCTAAATGGAAAATTAATCTATATAATTATTCCGCACCAAATACCCTTGGTACACAAGACTGTACTCATCACATTACGAATGTATTATAAAAGTTGATTGTAACGATATTTATAATAAATATAATAACCTTACTTGCGTAATATAAAGCTTCTCAAAAACTTTTATCTTCAAAGTAAATTTCAGAACATTTTGATAAAGAATCTGATATGCTAAGCCATAATATTAATATTTTAAAGAATAAATATAATGATAAATTATCTGCTATTATTGATGTAATCAATGAAGAAAAATACGTTGATCATTGCAACAAATAGTCATATTATGAATAATTAATCCTTAATGTCTCTAAGATATAACTAATACATTTAATACAATATACCCTTTTTATTTTATAAATCCTTGACTGCTCATATTAGATATAATATTAGTATAACAATTAATTAAAAACTTCTGAAGAAAGAGAGCAGCTGATGAATAGTTTTACCACCAAACTTATAGAATCTTTAAAGCCATATCACTTGTTATCACACCCTTTTTATGAAGCGTGGAGCTGTGGTGCCTTAGATATAGAAATCTTAAAAAAATATGCATGTCAGTATTTTCAACATATTGATGCTTTCCCTAGATATTTAAGTGCTATACATACAAATTGTAAAGATATAAAAACACGCCAGGTTATTTTAGATAACTTAATTGATGAAGAAAAAGGCGAAGAAAATCATCCAGAATTATGGTCTAGATTTGCTGAATCTTTAGGTGTATTACGTGAAGAACTGAACACAATAGAGATAAACCCTGAAACTAATAATTTAGTAAGTACATTTTTTAAATTAAGTCAGTCTTCTGTAGCCGAAGGCATAGGAGCGTTATTCGCATATGAATATCAAGTACCTAAAATTGCTAAATCAAAGATTGAAGGTTTGGCAGAATTTTACGGTATTACTGAAGAACGTGGTACCAAATTTTTTACAATACACATGTCTGCTGATGAATGGCATTCAGAGGAATGTGCTAATTTACTTGAACAACTTTCACCAGAAGAACAAGAAAAAGCTAAAGAATCTGCAATAACTGCTGCTAAAGCTTTATGGAAGTTTTTAGATGGCATGGAAAAAATTCGAGTATTTCATTAAAACCTTAAGAGTGCTAAGAAAAGAAATGGTCTATTATAACGACCCTATCTCTGATCACTTTAATGGTAAGAGGTTTCACAATAAAGAAAGGGCCCTAAGAGGATTAAAAATCCTGGAATAGATTTTCAGCAATTACCTCCTATAGACTTAATACTTTTAAACCATGATCATTACGATCATCTTGATATTACAACCTTACATAAATTAAAAGAAAAATTTTCTCCTATTATTTATGCTGGTTTAGGTATAGATAATTTGCTTAAGGAATGTAAAACATCAGCAAATATTCCTACCTTAGATTAGTGTCAATCTGCTACTGTTCCTGGACTACTAATGAAAAAATCCATATCTATTTTGTACCTGCTAAACATTAGTCCGGACGTAAATTAATTCGCAAAGTTAATACAACTTTATGGGGTGGATTTGCTATTGAACCCCCTTCAGTAAATGCTTTATTTGCTGGCGACACAGCATATGATAATCATTTTTAATTATTAAAGGAAAATTTAATGAATTTAAACTAGCATTACTCCCTATTGGAGCATATAAACCACAATATTTTATGAAATCTGCTCATACCCATATAAAGCAGCACTTGCTCATTTAGATTTAAACGCTAAGTATAGTATGGCTATTCACTTTGGAACTTTTCATCTATCTGATGAAGGATATAATGAACCTGTAGAAGATTTACAAATTGCCTTAAAACAACTTAATATATCGTCTGAAAACTTTAAAGTTTTAAATAAAGGAGAAAACTTGCACATATGAAATATTATATTTATAATATTTTATTATGAGAAAAATATTACTGTTAATTTGCTTGTCTTTATGCTGGTATGTTTTTTCAGGAAGACATGATTTATTATTTTTGACATTAGGCATAATTTCTATAACCACTATCTATGTCTTTATATCTCAAATGAAACTATATAATACCAAAATCATGCCAATAAAGCTAAATCTTAAATTATTTTTATATATAATATGGCTTTTTAAAGAAATCATTCTTTCATCTTATTTAGTAACAAAAATTGTCTGGACAAAAAAACCTTCTAAACACATTAAACCCACAACTATATGGCTATCTTTCAGCAATTTAAATGAGATTACCTCATCTATATATGCTCATTCCATAACTTTGACTCCAGGAACAGTTTGTTTAAATATCACAGAGGATAAAATAAAAGTACACCTACTCAATGAAAAAGACCTTCCAGAACTACTTCAAAATAAAATGATAAAATCTATAATGGAATTATAAACAATACCTCTTTCACTAACAGCGCTTAATAAAATTATCAGCATATGATTTAGGCTTTATTTTCTTTATCTGAGGAAGCACAAGTGTATATGGAATATTATTATTTATTGCAAATCTTATAGCTTCTTCTTTAGAATCAAAACATAAACGTATCTCTTGACGCATGTCAGCACCACTAACCCACCCCATAATTGATTCAACATATCTTCTTCCCTTACTTATATCGTATTCAAATTCTAATATCCACTTTTTAGTATTCTCAATCCCAGATTGCATAGCAGTTTTAGTAGGTTTATATATCCTAGCTTGCATAATTTACTCCTTTAATGATTGCCTAAAACACATTTTACTCTTATATTTTTACAATTACAATATTACGTAGTGTATATTAGTTTATAATTTTAAAGCTAATCATATGTATATATTAGGCTTATTGATAGCATAATTTTTAGTAGGAGACCATATGTCTAATGACAATACCATTGAAAACTTAAGTTTTGAAGAAGCATTAAATCAATTAGAATCTATTGTAAAAAAACTTGAAAGCGGTAAAGAACCCTTAGAAAAATCTCTTGAATATTATGAATTAGGCAATAAACTAAAACAACATTGTGAAAAAAAATTAACCAGCGCACAAATGAGAGTAGAAAAAATTGTAGGACAAAATGAAAATATAGTAGAAGAAACAGAGTTGTAAAACGCCTATTCATTGACAAATCAAGTAATATGTTTTATAGCTTAAAACTCCCTAATTACAGGGTAACTAACTAATTACTAATAATCATATATTATGACCTTAAATTTATCTCCTTTACTTAAAGCATTTCAAGAACGTGGTTTTTTCTACCAGTGCACTAACCTAGATAACTTAAATAATCTTACTTTAAATAACAAAATAGTTGTATATCTAGGCTTCGACTGTACAGCTTCTTCTTTACATGTAGGAAGCTTAATGCAAATTATGATTTTAAGACTATTACAATCTTATGGCCATAGACCAGTGATATTACTTGGAGGTGGAACTACTAAAATTGGTGATCCTTCTTTTAAATCAGCAGAACGCAAATTATTGAGTAATGAAGAAATTGCACAAAATATGCAAGGTATCAAATCTGTGTTAGAAAAATTTATTGATTTTGATGATAAAGAAAATGGTGCTATTATGGTCAATAATGCAGATTGGCTGGATCAGTTAAACTATATGAATTTTTTGCGTGATTATGGCAGATATTTTTCAATCAATCGCATGCTAAGCTTTGATAGTGTAAAGTTACGTCTTGAACGCGAACAAAATCTTAGTTTCTTAGAATTTAATTATATGTTACTACAAGCTTATGATTTTGTACAATTAAATAAAACCTATAATTGTAGATTACAAATTGGCGGCAGTGATCAATGGGGTAATATAGTCAATGGAGTAGAACTAGGTAAAAAACTTGGTTTATCAGAATTATATGGACTCACGACTCCTTTAGTTACAACAGCTGATGGAAATAAGATGGGCAAAACAGTACGTGGTGCTATATGGCTAAGCCAAGACTTACTCTCACCACACGATTACTACCAGTTTTGGCGCAATGTAGTAGATGAAGATGTAATACATTTCTTACATTTCTTTACAGAGCTAGATAAAAACACTTTATCTCAACTAGCAAAATTAAAAGGCAGCGCGATTAATGAGGCTAAAAAAATTCTGGCTTTTGAAGCCACTAAATTATGTCACGGTTTATCAGAAGCTGAAACTGCTAGTAAAACTGCTGAGCAAGTCTTCACAGATAAACAAACTGCATCTACCTTACCTTCCATTGAGATTAAATTATCACAATTAGAACACGGTATACCAGTCTTTGAACTATTTCATTTAGCAAAATTATGTAATTCTGGAGGAGAAGCTCGTAGATTAATTAGAGGTAAAGGCGCAAAACTTAATGATAATATAATCGAATCAGAGTTATATACTGTTACAATCAATGATATACAGAAAGATAATATTATTAAACTTTCTGCAGGTAAAAAGAATCATATTTTAGTCAAAGTTATAAATTAAATTCATGATTAACTATGAAACTGTTAACAAGTCCCATTATACAAGATCGTTTAAAATGTACTAGAAAAGTGAGACACAAAACTTACATTTATATCTAAGGTACATAATATTAAATTGTCTTTTTGTAATTATTCTCTAGCAGACAAACTTTTCTTATTCCTTACTTTATTATTAGGTACTTATCAAGCTTTAAGTTAGCATTATCAGAAAGCATAAATAACTTATGCTACTTACTTACTTCAATAACATCTTAATTAATATCTCTCTTTCATTTCTATATCCCATATGGATATGGATTTAGATATTTTCTCCTTTACCTTAATATTTTTTTGAGTAACTGCAGGCCCTTTTAACTCTTCAACTTTTTCACATTCTCAGAAGATTTACCTTTACTACTACCTGTATACTTAACAGAAGAATGTGTACAGTTTTCTTGATACTCTTAGTAACAGTATTTTTGCCATTATTACTCGTATATTTTGAAGATTTAGTATGGTTTGATCTTACATCAACTTTTGCGTTATCAGAAGATTTGCTCTTAGGTCCTTCTTGAGAATGTATTAAATGATTTAATACATTCTCAGGTTGTAGTACATATTCTTCTGCGCTACTAATATACTTTACTCCTGGTGTAGTACAGGTATAATACTACCATTCTTAGCAATAAAAAGTTCTATCATAATATACGGCCCTACTTTGTGTTGAAACTGAGCTAATAAATTTTCCCTGAATTTTATCGTGCGCAGAATCTAAAGGAAACTGCCCTTGTTTACTTAATCATCTAAACTAAGTCCTTAATCATTTAAATGCTTTATCATTTCTACCTTTTTCTTCACTGTAGCAACTTTTCTTTCTTTCCTTTCATAGAGGATAATTCTGATCGAGTATTTTTTTTCTTTGCTTTAGAAAAATCCACATAAAATAAAGCTGTTTTAATATCTTTATTTTTATGATTTAAATCATCACCAGAATTTAATAAAAAATCTATCATTTTTATATGACCACTATGTGCAGCTATAAATAAAGGCACTTTACCTTTATTATCAGAACCAACAGCATGAAATAAAAGGGTTCTGTTCCTATTATCTACTTGGTTAATATCTTTATCATGTCCTAAGATATATTCGAGTATCTATAAATCACCACATCTCGCTGTTGTAAATATAGGAGTCTCACTATCTTTATTCCTATGTTTAATGTTTGCTTTCTTTTTTAATAAATATTTCATAATACCAAAATTGTTATTGTTTATAGCATGAAATAAAGCAGTTTTTCCTTCCGCATCTTTAACTTTAAGTAAAGAACTATGAAACCACACATTTTCTAAATCTTGAACAAATAAAGCATTCCTTTTTAACTCTCTAAGAAAAATCTTCTTATCCATTATAAGTCTTCTTCTAGGTTTCTCTACATATCAATCATCTGCATAAATACCCTCACAAATATTTTATATATACCCTACTGTATTAATTAAAAAATCGACTTATATAATTATATAAAATGATGCATTAAAAAAATATTTTAACCATCCAGTAAACGCCTATAGTTAAAAAGGAGAATAAGCATTATAGAAAAGTATAATTAAGCTCTACGGTTTTAATTTTATTGATATTGGTTTCAATACCAATAGCACCTATAGCCATGGTCATTAAAAATAGACCCAAATCATTAATGATAATTTTTACATTAACTGGTAATAAAACTAGAGAATTAAAATATACTGCTATAGTAAACCAAGGTTTATTATCTTAGATTTTGTTATGTAAGTTTTATTTGTAGTCCTTTTTTGTTCATACACAGACAATAAAATTAATACAGGTACTAATAAAAATAACACCCTAGTTATTTTGACTATAACTACTATATCAGACGCATCCTGACCAACATTATTACCAGCCACTACTACTTTTGCGCTATTTACATGTATAGATGCACCAATAAAAATACCAAATTGGTCCACCGTTAAACTAAATATGCCTGTATGTTGTAACAAAGGAAATAAAAACTCACTTAATGTTCCAAAACTACTACAGTACCAACAACAACACTTACCTTATATGTTTCACTTTTTAAAATACCTTCAACTGCAAGAACCGCAGGCCCTATAAATTGTAGAACCAGCAGCAATCAAATAGATAAATGCTTATCCAGCTTGAATAGCTGGACACCAATTAACCAACCTATAAATTAGGATAAAAGTAACAACAAAAATATCAAGTATTAATCCTTTTATACTAATTGCAGCTATCTGCTATAAGCTAAACTCTAAACACATACAAAATTATTGTAAGCCTCAGATAGTTGCTTAGCTAAAAAGTTGATACCTGCTTGCCTATACTGATTTATGATGAATACTATTTTCATATACGATAACTAGATAATCGCTATTACTAAAGGACTTATACCTAAGTTACTAATTAAAGTAATCTCAGCTAGATACATTGCACTACATACAAATAACAGCATAAATATTATGTCACTCAACGTATTTAATATTATATTATTTTTGAAAAACAACATTTTTTTAAAATTATGATTTTGTAATCATTATAGTAGTATCAACTCTAAACTTGAATTATACTTTTGACATTTTTGGCTTCTAGCTCCTCATTCAATTTCATATCAAGCCAAATTGCATTTAATATAGAAAAAGTACATGCAAGACCTAAACCCAAAATCCATGTAAAATACCACATAATATACCTCTAATATAAAGTTTTTTGGTTCTGTTCAATATATTCTACAGAAATTTTACCCTTAACCATTTTATATACCCATGCAGTATATAATAAAATAATTGGCAAGAAAAACATCACAGCTAACATCATAGAATATAAAGTTGCCCTACTACTTGATGTATCCCATACAGTTAAACTACTTGCAGGCGAAATACTAGAAGGAACAATAAAAGGAAACATACTTAATCCTACCGTTCCAACTATACAAGCAAGTGCTATAGAACTAGTAATAAAACTTAATTTTTCTTTTCTCAAATACACCAACAAAGCTGTCAACCCTAAAGTAATAACAGCTATAATAGGCACTACCTTAAAAAGAGGATAACGGTCATAATTATCAAGCCACGCCCCAATTTTAACCATTGCCATTTTATATAATGGATTAGATGGTCCATGTTCAATATAAGAACCTTCCAGTATATAACCAGGCAAATTATGGACCCAAAAATATCCATATATAAATAATATAACAAGTAGACAAGAAACTATATAAACTATTTTTTTACAACGATTAGCAATTATAGATTCAGTTTTTAATGTTAAATATACTGCCCCATGCATAATCACCATAAGCAAACTAACACATCCGCAAAATAAACTAAAAGGAGTAAAAAGGCCAAGAAATGTACCTCTATATATTACACGTAAACTATCATCAAACAGAAATGGTATACCAAGTAATACATTCCCTACAGCTACTCCAAATACTAAAGTTGGTACAAAACCTGAAATAAATAAACATATATCCCAGACTTTACGCCAAGTATCGTTATCAATCTTATTACGAAAATCGAAACCTACTGGACGCAAAACCAACGCCAGCAACACTAGTAACATAGCATAATAAAACCCTGAAAATACTAACGCATATATTGCCGGCCATGCAGCAAATATTGAAGCGGCACCAGTGATAAGCCAAACTTGATTACCCTCCCAAACAGTAGCAATACTATTCATTAACACTCTTTTCTCAGTATTGTTCTTGGCAACAATGGGCATTAATATGGCTATGCCCATATCAAATCCATCCATAATAATAAAACCTATTAATAATAAGCCAAGCAATACCCACCAAATAATTCTTAAAGTGGCATAGTCTAACATCATAGATTCAGGAAACATTATATACCTCTCATTAAACTTCTATATAAGATGGACCTAATTTTACATATTTTTTCATTAATACTATATCTACAATAGCAAGACTACTATAAAACACTATAAAAGCTATTAAACTAAATAATACATTAGTACTTGAAACACTAGATACACCTAAAAATGTAGGTAATATACCTTCAATAGCCCAAGGCTGCCTTCCATATTCAGCTACTATCCATCCAAGTTCTGCAGCAATCCAAGGTAAAGGCAAACTAAACAGCATAACATAACACAACCTTCTCATAAAAACTGAGTCATAATTTGAGATTTGTTTTAAATTAAATAAATAAAATACTGTTGCAAAAAGAATAATAAAATATATACCAAGGCCAACCATTATTCTAAATGACCAAAATAATGGTAACACTTGAGGTATAGTCTCTTGAGCTGCAGCTCTTATTTCATTAGCATTTGCATTTTCTATGTCATTCCTTTGTTTTTTAAGTAACAAAGCATAACCTAAGTCCTTAAAATGCGTCTTGAGCACTTCTTTAGCATTCACATCACGTCTATTTCGTTTAAATTCAGATAATGCATTATAAGCTATTAACCCATTTTTTATTTTAGATTCTGCTTGTAAAACTAAATCATTGATACCAGGTATTTCCGTATTAAACGATCTAGTTGCAATTAAACCAAGTAAATAAGGGACTTTTATTTCATAATGCGTTATATGCTTTTTCTGATCAGGAATACCAAATAATACCAAATCAGCTGGAGCTTTTTCTGTTTGCCACATTGCTTCCATAGCCGCTATCTTACTTTTCTGATTTAATGTTGCCGTATAGCCACTTTCATCTCCAAGCACCATCACAGATAAAGTAGATAATAGACCAAAACTTGCAGCTACAAAAATTGACCTTCTTGCTATCTCAATATTTTGTTTTTTTAAAATATAAAAAGCACTAATTGATAGTACAAACATAGAACCAACAACATACCCTGCACTCACTGTATGCACAAATTTTGCTTGAGCTACTATATTAAAAAATACTTCATATAATGATACGAGTTCCATTCTCATAGTTTCAGGATTAAACTCTGCTCCAACAGGATTTTGCATCCACCCATTTGCTACTAATATCCATAAAGCAGAAAAATTCGCTCCAAACGCAGTTAGCCACGTCACTAATAAATGCTGTAATTTTGAAAGACGATCCCATCCATAAAGCATTAAACCTACAAAAGTTGATTCTAAGAAAAATGCCATTAACCCCTCAAGCGCAAGAGGTACCCCAAAAATATCTCCTACGTAATGAGAATAATAAGCCCAATTTGTACCAAATTGGAATTCCATAGTAATACCCGTAGCCACACCCATAGCAAAGTTAATACCAAAAAGTTTAGCCCAAAATTTCGCCATTTGCTTCCAAATAACTTTGGAAGTCATCACATATACACTCTCCATAATAGCAATGATAAATGCTAATCCCATGGTCAAAGGCACAAAAAGAAAGTGGTAAATTGCTGTTACAGCAAATTGTAGTCGTGACAAATCAACTAATGTATTATCAATCATTCCAAACCTCTGTATTGACATAGGAAGTAAATATTTGTATTTGCGCTTTTTGAGGAGAAATTGTAATCTTCTTATTATAAAAGAAGCAACCCCATATTATTACCAACGCAATTAATTTGCATAGTATCACTATAGATAGTTCTTTAAAAAACTTACTCATTATCATACTAACTTTAATAATAGTAATTAGATGCATCTTACACTACATTAAACACCCCAAAATTGCAATATTTTTATATATAGTTTTATGATTTATAATATATAATCACAAGCAATTGAAACTTAATTTGACAATGATAAATTAAGTTCCTAGTATACACTCATAAATTGGGGTCATAGCTCAGTTGGTAGAGCGTTTGAATGGCATTCAAAAGGTCGGCGGTTCGATTCCGCCTGGCTCCACCAGAAAATACAAAGGTTTAAGCATAGCGCACTTTCGAAGACCAATTTCATTTTCTACACTCTAGAAAAAATAATCAATAATCTCTGAAAACAGGGATAAAATTGAAGTTCATATTTTCTTATTTCTAATTTGACTATTTTTTCCGAATGCTACTATGCTCAAGTAGCATGGAATATGCTAGTAATAGGTTAGTAAATTAGTAATTGTTTTAAGTTAGTACAATTGGTTCAAGGTTGCTCGTCTTTTGTTATTAAAATTAAAAATACTATAAAGAAAAACTACTTATATAAACGTACACTTAACAATAATACAACCTTATCCTCTATAAATCCTTTCCTAATAAAAACAACCCTCTTACAGATAAGCATATTATTGAGTTTATAATAGCCGCTTTTACAATTTATTCTTACTTAGAATGGCAAAAGGTTAAATGATGCAGAAATCAATCGAATAAAGCAAGCTATCACTACTGTTCTTGAACAAGATACAAAACTAGTTAAGAATTATTGAATAAAAGCTAAATAAGGTAGCAAATTATAAAGAGGCATTAGATACTAAAAAATATAATAAACTATTTGGACTATAAAAAGGTTATATAAATATATATTCATATAGTAAATATCGATAAGAAAAATACCAATATCTATAATAAATTTGGCAAAGAAAGCTTTGCAATCCTACATTCACAAGATTTTTTAGTTTATTAGAAACGAATAATAATGACCGTCCCAGTTTTTATATAGAAAACTAATACGCTCTTTGTGGGAGAATAAATAAAGACTAATGCTTACTTATTGTTAAAAGTTGATATAGAAAGTTTTATTAAAGGAATTTCTTCAGGGTTGAACCTTTTAGGGAATTTTTTATTGCCAATGCTCAGACAAATATCAGTAAAACCTCAGTATATAACTACATAATCCCGCTTGATTACAGTAATATTATTTTAAGCTATATACCCCAATCTTTTCTTAAAGTAGTTCGTAGTAAAACCGATCTTGCTTTAGCTATATTATCTTATTTATTGTTTGTTCGGTATTATGAATAGCAAAAACCAGACTTTTCTTTAAAGAATTTGCTAACCATTTCTACTCTGAGCAAGCTAAAACTAGTCAAGATAACTCTAAAACAGGAGCTTGCTAAATTAGCTGATTATAAAACTAATATTGAATCTTCTCTTATCAATAACAAGAAATTTTATCATAACTTATTTATGTTTATATAATCCTGCAGTCTTTGAATATTTTAATTTGTCATTAAATAGAAAAAAAGAGTTCATTAATATTTCTAAGATTGTAACTAACTGTAAATCTATCCTTTTTTCAAAACTTCATAAGAACCAAATAGAGTGCACAATAGAAATATCGACTGAAAGAGAAATAGAATATGATAAATCTACCAATTTAATACTTCTTAACTTCCTTTTTAAATCTATCTATAAAACTCCTAAGAAAGGAAAAATTTCGATAAGTTTAGCTGAAAGGGAAAACCAAACATTAATTAGGAGCGAGGATAATGCCTTTGATTTGAAGGTAAATAGTAAATTATTGGGGGTAACATATAGACTTCCTGATATAACTCTAAATGACCTAGCAGAAGAATATAATATTAAGATTATAAAAAGTCCTGGAGATCAAGTTAATACTATTGATATTATATTAATTAATAAAACCAGTAACTACAGTAAAACATGGAAATATTATCCTTTTCCCGACTAATCCATAGACTGGCAATTTCATTATTACTTTGCTTAATCTTTGCTATTGCTTACGCAGCTGAACCAATCTATACCGATAATATGAAATTCTCCCTCTCCAAATAATTATTTCAGTGGTCATGAAGAAAGTATTACTAAAGCTAAATAACCTACTTAATAAACATCATAAAGCTATTATTATAGGTCCAGGAGGGATAGGTAAAACAAAGCTTGCCAAGAAAATACGTTCATGCTTACGAGCAAAGCTATAAAATAATTTGGTGGTTTGGTATGGCTAAAACATGGATAACCAGCTAACTACATTTGCTTCAGAGTTAAATTAAGGATAATATAAGCAATGTGAAAGTGGATATGGATAAAATCTCAGCAAGTGCTCTATTACTATATGTTAAAGAGGCACTTCACACTACTGATAAGCCTTAGCTTATAGTTTTTGATAATGTTGAAAATACTGTGCTTTTTCGCTATAGAGAAATGTATGTCTATTATTATATTTTTATTTATGTCTTTTAATTTTTTTCTAAACAATTAAGGTGTATGTTTTATATTAATATATATCGTGCTCCCAAGTTCTATTATGTAATTTTGCATGCTTCTCTATATATTTATCAAATATCATTTGAAAAAATATGTTTCTATCCAATTCTGTTTTTTCTTCTTTTGGGTTGATTCCTTGGGCAATATTATTAATCAAAGGATATGTAGACTTTCTGGCTTGTTCTATAGTCATTTCTGAAAACCCGCCAAGTTTAATCTTGGCAGGTTTTCCGTTTGTACTTGTAAAAATTTATTTAAGATAACAATTTTGTCTTTATAATCTTGGGCATCAAATTCCTTAAAACTAGTTATCATCTTAATTTTATTGTTATAGAATTCATTTAGACTGAATTCTTGTATTATGATTTTGTTGATACTTTGCCTTAATATCCGCAAGATGTTACACGTTTCCAGTTCTTAATGACTCCCTTATTATCACTTGAGTATGAGGTCGTGCTTCTTGCGCTACCAATATTTTCATTTGTTTATTACTACATCTGCGTTTATAAATATCCACATTTAATTCATGAGTAAAATGTGCCACAGCTTTATCATAGATACTTTTTAAGGCCTTTTTTCATAATACGTAAGTTTTGCATTGAAATTTTTATGGGCATTAAATTCTGCACGAATAGATTCTGGTAATACAGCAATACCCTTAATTAAGGCATCACTCATATCATCGCTAATTTCCTTATAAGCATCATTCTCTACATTTCCATCATTTTGATTATTAAAATGCACAAGCATTTGATTATAAATTTTCTTCACAATTTTTTCGAGATAATGCATAATCTGTAACAGTGAATTCACTAATGTTTCTACTTTATTTTGTACGAAACCATAATCAAGCACTTTCCCACTAAGTTTTTCCTGAATAACAGTTATAATGACTAAAATTAATCGATCTCTAATAATTTCTGAAAATTTTCGAGTTCATTATTATCATAATATTCGCTTAGAAAACCGTTTAAACTATTATCTGAAGTATCGGCCTCTTCCTTTATTCTTCTTATTTAAGTCTTTCAAACACTTCAGATTTTATTATCTCAGGCACTCTTTCCATTTTTTGAGCGTAGAAAAGCCATAGAAGTAATCACTTTTCCCAGCTTGGCAAAATTCCTTAGCAAATTCAAATTTGGGCATTTCACCTTTAATATTCTGTGTCAGTATAATACACTCTTTTTAATATAACATAATCCTCAGGATGTGCTTCTTAAGTTCGATATATTTGCTCTAAATGTTCCTTATATTCAGGTGTTAAATCTATGCTATATTTCATATCAAAAGAAGATTCTATTAGCAGCACATTTCCTTACTTTTCAACACCATCTAATTTTGAAATAACCCTAAAAGAAGTCATATATTTTTATTTGCCGTCACCAACAGTTAAACTATGGCTCTTTTGAATCTAGTCCTGTAATGTACATTATCTCATGCAAAGAATGATATTCTTTGGCTTTGGCTAATTTTTTAGTTCTATACTATTATTTAGCAGGTATTCATGATCCGTATTTAGATTATTATTCCAGTTTTCTAAAAACTCTTTTATTATAGGTGCCTCCATTTAATTAGCACTTCACATAATAATATAAATAACCTATTACCTCTCCTATAATTGTATTCTTATAGGCGGAGTGAATTACTGAATAAAGACCCCTATCTTCATTAAAATGAAGACTAAAAAACGGATAGATTTCATACTTAAAGATTCCTTCAAACAATATCGAGCTTATCTCCGCAAGTTCTACTTCACTAAACGGATTCCCAGCCTCCTTATTCTGCTGTATCAGTATCATATTATAACCAAGAACTAGCTCTGAGAACCATCTACTAAATTCTCGATTACTCCAACTTCAGTTACTACTCCTCCTATCTCTCTAAAAAATACTTCTAGTATACTACCAATGAGCTAGCTGTTACGATAGGTATTATATGAACTAAGCAAAACGGTTTCTGTTAAAGTCATGACAAATGCAGCTGAATTACTCAGCACAGACCTAAATTTTGACAAAGATAAATTTATCTATATCATAAATGGATCACGTACTAATACAGTATCTTCACGCTCTGGACTTGTAGACAATATTGAGACAGGCACCTCAATTAATTCCTCTACACGTCTAATATATTTAATTGCATTAGCTGGCAAATCTTTGAAACTACGCGCGCCCTGTGTGCTCTCACTCCAACCTAATAACTCCTCGTATATGGGCTCTACTTTCTCTTGTATTACTCTAGAAGCTGGTAAATAATCATAAAATTCACCATTATATTTATAACCTATGGCTATTTTCACTTTATCCATACCATCTAATACATCTAATTTAGTAAGCGCAATGCCATCAAGACCAGAAATTTTAGCAGCTTGCTTTACTAAAGTAGCATCAAACCATCCACATCTACGTTTTCTTCCAGTAACCGTGCCAAATTCTTTCCCTCTAGTACCAAGTCGTTCACCAATCTCGTTATTTTGCTCTGTAGGCAAAGGACCTTCACCTACACGCGTAGTATATGTTTTAGTAATACCTAGTACATAGGTTGCCTTATTAAATCCAATACCAGCCCCAGCAAAGGCTTGTCCTGGTACAGTTGATGAAGATGTTACATAAGGATAAGTACCATGATCTACATCTAACATTACACCTTGTGCACCCTCAAATAAAATAGCCTTTCTACTACTTTGTGCAATATTAAGTATTTTCCATACTGGTTTAATAAATGGTAATAGCTGCTCCCGTATTTCCATTAATTCTTGCATAATAGAATCTTTCTCAACAACACTTATATTGAGTCCTCGCCTTAATGCATTATGAAAATTTAACAAATGATCCAAAGATTCACTTAACGACTTAATATCAAATAAATCACACATTCTTATAGAACGCCTACCTATTTTATCTTCATATGCAGGACCAATACCACAACCTGTTGTACCAATCTTATTTATTCCACGTGCCTGTTCAATAACTTGATCAGCATTTTTATGTAAACTTAATATAAGAGGCGCGTTCTCAGCAATCATTAAATTTTGGGGAGAAATTTTAAGGCCCTGATCACGAAGTATTATAATTTCTGAAAGTAATGCCGTAGGATCTATTACTACACCACTTCCTATAATTGATAACTTATTAGATCTAATAATGCCCGAAGGTAATAAACTTAATTTAAAAATTTTATCATCTATTACTAATGTATGACCTGCATTATGTCCACCTTGAAATCTTACTACTATATCTGCACGCTCAGAAAGCCAGTCAACAATTTTGCCCTTACCTTCATCACCCCATTGTGATCCAACAACTATCACATTTGACACGTAATATTCTCCTTTATAATTCTTGCATGTTACTATAACAGATTATTTATAACTTTTATAGTTGAACTTACTTATATTTGAACGCTAGCTAAAAAATCCATAAATATGATCTAAAATTATTAATACCGAATTTTTTTATATAAATATTATAGCCTACTTACTAAACATAAGCGCTATTCTAATTGACAGCACATTTAAGGCATGTTAAGAAATAACATATATTATTAATAATTGTTATAAAAGGAACATAACAATATGGCACAAGATACAAAAAAACGTAAAGAACTAAATCAAACTTTCACTAGAGAAACAAAAAATAAGCTTAAAATAGAACTGGAACAGAAAGCACTAAAAGTAGAAGATGAAATTTATGATCCTAATACAGAAGCAGAAGAAATCAACTATAAAACTACTGATAAAAATACACATCCAATCTCACACAACCTTTAAATATTAAAAGCACGTCTATATCAGAAGAAATTTTAAGTTATACAGAAAATTTAGCACCAGATGTACAAACAGGTATATTTTGATTCTCAAGAATAGAATATACCTGCTAACCCTAAAGCTTCTATCAAAAAATCTATTTGTTGTGTTAAACAACACAGTAATTCTAATTAATTTATTATCTCTTTATGTGGATATGATATTTCTCTAAATAAAGCTAATTACCTCTATCCAGATGTAGTCCAAGAATACCTCCATACTAGTACGATATTATCTACTACAGCTTCACTCACTTTTATAATTATACCTTATAAGCCTATAATAGCTAGTGCTATAGCTGTTCTTCCTTCTATTATACTTGCTGCAAACGAATGGTATCAAACATAGTCAACTAAACATATTTATTTTAGTGTTGCAGATTCTCATGAAACCTTCATAAAACACATATATGATAGCTATAGGCTTGGTTATGATGTTATGTGAGCACTATAAGTAGTAGGATGCACAGAATATGTAGGAAATCATTCTTCTTATTATACATATTAAATATATTTAAGTAGAGTTATATTTATTATATACAACAAATTCTAACATAACTCTCTAATAGTTTTAGTCCTTTTTATTAGCCAAAAAAACAGCATATCATTCATACAACTGTTCATAAGCCCAACTGCTTGCATATAGGCATATATTATTGTAGTTCCTATAAAACTCATCCCACGTTTTTTCAAATCTTTTGAGATATAATCTGATTCTATACTACGAGTTTTTATTTCCTTAATAAAGATAGGAAATTTAATATAGTTTTACCTCTTACAAACTGCCAAATATAATCATTGTAAGTACTAAATTCCTTTGAATAGTTAAAAACACTTGCACATAATGATAATCTATATATTGCTTATTACTTTTGTAACCCATGTACAACGTGTTTTATTATTGATATCAATACCTTTTCTCAAATAAATATAAACTACATAATCTAAAATCTAAGTATATTATCTAGATATGTGTAAGAAGTTATTATAAAATAAAAGTTTTACAATATATTTTATCGATCTTCTTAACACTATTATAATATTATTTACTTTTACCCAGTAAAATAAGAAATTTATTTGAATTAGATAAAGTAATGAAGCGTGATGTAAACATAATTCAAAAACTATAAAATTATATAAGAGCTAAAATTAAAATATGTTTCTAGAAATACTGGCTATTATAATACTTATAATTCTCAATGGTTGTTTTGTAATGTCTGAATTAGTAATTTTTTCTGCTCATAAACCCATTTTAAAAAATAAAGCAACCGAAGGTAACAAACACACTGCCCTAATGCTAGCCAAAAATACAAGCAAGTTTCTATCTATAGTGCAGATAGGCATTACTTCAATTGATATTTTAGCTGGAGCATTTAGTGCGGCAACTTTATCGTACAAATTAGCGAATATATTAATAATGTAAGGGCATACCTAAAAATACTAGCACTACTATTGCCATGTTTATAGTAGTGATTATTACTTATTTTTCATTAATTGTGGGTGAACTTGTACCTAAAAGACTTGCACACTCCGTTATTCTTGAAACTATTTCTATAATTTGCGCTCTAATACTTAATCATATGGCTAATTTAGCCTCACCAATTGTATATGGTTCTTACATCCAATATACTTTAGGTATTGTATCCAAATCTACCCATAAAATTACTGAGGAAGAAGTACAAGTACTAATTATCGCTGGTTCAGAAGCTAGAGTATTCAAACCTAAAGAAAAAGATATGGATAGAAGGAATAATGCGCTTTGCGATAAGTCTATCAAATCATTTATGACTCTAGAGTAAAAATTGAGTGGACAGATATTAACGATTCTGAAGAGAAGATACGTAATAAAATATTATATAGCTTTATTATATGCGATAGCAGTCTTGATAACGTTTATTGCACAAGTCAAAGATATAATAAACCAATTATGAATGACTCAAAATAAATTTGATCTAGAAGAATTAATAATTAAAATAGCATTTTTTGCTGAATATTCCTCTGCTTTAAAAATTATTGATTTTTTAATAGAGTTTTCTGTGCATATAGCTATTATTGTGGATAAATACGGTACAATTGCTGAAATTATAACTGCTACAAATATCTTAGAAGCAATAGTAGGAGACATCAATAATTACAATAAAGTAGAAGAAGCTCTTATTATAAATAGAAAAGATAGTACATGGTTAATAGATGGTGAGGTAGAATTTGATAAAGTTTTGGAATACATTGGTATATAGGACAAACCTGCAAGTAAAAATTTCACTCTATCGCTGGTTTTATATTAACACAACTTCCTCAAATACCTAATGCAGAAGATTATTTTATATTCCAAGACTATAAGTTTGAAGTTATAGATATGGATAAAATTATAGCAAATTAACTTGTAATAGGAATAGGAACGAGGAACAAAGTGTAAAATTAGTACATAAGTGATAGAGTCACGACATCCCTCTATTAAAAGTGAAAAAGCTATAAAAACAACCAGAACAACGAAATACAATAAATTTCAAATGTTTTTACTCTATAATGTTCTGCACCAGTTATTACACTATAAATAAACTCATTTTCGTCTTTTCATATAAACTTAATAAACTTTATCAAAATAATATTAATACTAGATGATCTGAATATAGGTATTTATCTTCCTTATTTTATATTTTCGCTTAATTTATTAAATAAATATTAACAATTGATAAAATATTTAACTTTTATGTTGATTATTATTATAATTATTCTATTGCGATAATATATAATAAGGTAATTATTATGACTTATCATGTAATATCCACTCACAACAGTAGTAGCTACACCATAGAATCACTTCTACCTCAAATAAACCCATGGATTTACCATACAGGCCTTTAAATAAAAATCATGAAACTAGAATTTTTGAAGACATTATTCATGATTTAATAGAAGATAAATGTCAAGACACTCATAACGTACAATTTTATAAAAAAAATAATCAAACTTTGTAAGACACAACAAACAAGTTTTTAATTTTGCTGATATAATGAATAAAATGAACTTCAATCATGTTTTACTTTCTTCAGGTGATATTCAGAATTATTTACATTCTGTACCAAATATTGTTGAGAAAAAAATCCCTCCATATAAAAACTTCTTAGATAAAAGAAAAAAAAGCTGATCCTAAAATGAACATAAATTATCAGAACTAAACTATAGTGAAATGATTGCAACTCGATTATATACCTCTAGTTTTTACCAGAAGATTGATGCTTTAAATTAGAGATCCTCATTCTTTACCATCCAATGATATAGCTTATATTATTTATTGTAACTTCTGCAGTAGTATCAGTTACTCTAAATAAAATACTTGATACTATACCAGAAGTAATTCGTAATAAAGAACCATACAATTTAAAACTGTATATTAAGAACACAAATAGCAATAAAATTACTGAAGAAAGAAGCTTTATTAGTACTTCACATAAATCACTTGAAAATTTTGGCAAAGGTGCAGATGGTATAAAAGTAATTTTTCATAACGTAAAAGTAAAGAATATTACCGCTTTATCTATGTATGCTGACGAACAGGAATATTTAATTCCTCCTACTACTCAATTAAAATGGACTGGTTATCAACAAACTGCAAAAGGATATATCTTTATAGTTGAAGGCGCAAATGCACTCCTAGATTTCTCCTGACATAAATAAAGATACACAAACTAAACAACAAACAGAATATCTTCCTATCACACATTGGAAAAGTATGTGAGCATAAAAACTCAAGCATTCGATAATAATTACACATCAAAACCATATACCTCTATTATTCTCATATTCTAAACCAACCCCACATTATAATTATCAAAGCGTGGATAAAGCTAAGCAGCCTATGCCAAAAACTTATAAAAACACTTATAGTTCTAGTACATATACTCCAATACTGTCTGAACTAACTTCAGATTATAATAATACATCCACTTTTTCAAATACGACTACCTTACAAGAAATAAAACCATAACACTCTAATACAAAGTTTTCCAAGTAATTGGACATTTTTTACATGACCTTAAATTATAATACATCTAAACAAGCTCAACATTTTCAATATAAGGAGGATCCAAATACGCAAATATCTACATCTATAACACTAAATCAACCAAAACTATAATGCATTAAGCTAATAAACTTAGAAAAGTATTAAAAGAGGAGCAAATAAACCCCACCTTCTCCTGTAGTAAAACCTAACAAAAAATCAGCAAAATACACTATATATTTATATTAAAATTACCTAGAGGTAAAATATTTTATTTAGGATAATGAACATTATTTTTTGATAATTCTTGCGTATTATTTTTTACAGAATTCTGCCAATAATATCTAATATCTGGAGCAGAATTACACGTTTTACACCTTCTTACATACATTTTACGATAATTGAGCTCAAATCCAATATAAGTTTCTGGATTATAAGAATCTATTCTTTTAAATTCAGTGTTTCAAAATTAAGATGAGTATAAAATCTTTGTACTTCAATATTTACTTTCCTGTAACAAGCTCTATACCTTTAAAATCGGCAAATCTTACAATTACATTATCTATTTTACATAATAAATAATCGACCTTTTCACTACTAACATTTGTCAATTCTTCATCATCTGCGTTTTCTAAAAATTGTTGCTTTGTAACTGTTAATTTTAATTTTTGTTCATCAATATTTTGATTGTATATTGCAATTCATCCTCAGTAGTACTGTTCCATTCTAAACTAATACCACAAGGTAGTTCCTTCATTGTTTCTTTATAAGAGATAAAAATCTTGCTTACCTCTATAAATTACCCTATTAATAGCCTTAAATAACGAATAAACCATAATATACTATAAAAATTAAGAGATTATTATTTTTAATATATTAATAAATACCACCAGTCCCCTCCGTAGTAGAAGGACTATAATACATATTATCTCTACTATTTAAATTTGGCTCTGTTCCTGCTTTATATGTTTCATATACTTCAGAATTGGTATCTTCTCCTTCATTATATACTTTTACTAACTTTATCCCTTCTGGAACAGTAAAAGGCTTATTTTCTTTGCCTTTAAGAGCATTTTGCATGAAGTCCACAAAAATTGGTAATGCACTTGTTGCACCTGTCTCCCCTTTACCCAAGCTTTTAGGATGATCATACCCCAAATAAGTACCTACTACTAAATCTGGAGAAAAACCTACAAACCATAAATCTTTGCTCTCATTAGTAGTTCCAGTTTTACCTCCAATAATTTTACCTAACTTTTTTGCTCCTCGTCCAGTACCATTTTGTATTACTCCCTCCAATAGAGAAATCATCTGATATGCAGTACGAGGATCCGTAACTAATTCATGCTCTTCTTTAATGTCAGGTGGAATTATATTAAACACATTATAATCTTCAATATAACACATCTCACATACACTATTATCATGCTTATAGATTGTTTTACCTTCTTTATCTTGAATATATTCAATCATATAAGGTTTAATTCGCTTACCTCCATTAGCTATCATAGCATAGGCATTAGTAATGTTTAACAATGTAGTTTCACCAGCACCAAGTACTAATGAAAAATTAGCAGGCGGATTATCATCTATGCCAAATCTCTTAGTTATTTCAACTAATTTCTTTATACCCAATATTTGAGCAAGACGTACAGTTATAGTATTTCTAGATCTTTCTAATCCTATTCTAAGTGTAGTTGGACCTAAAAAGTCTCCACTATAATTTTTAGGACGCCACATTGGTAATCCTGGTCCTTGAGATATTTCTATAGGCCCATCTAATATAATACTATCTGGTGTAAATCCGCTTTCAAGAGCTGCTAGGTATGCAAAGGGTTTAAATGCTGATCCTGATTGTCTTTTTGCTTGTGTTACACGGTTAAATTTACTTTGATCATAACTAATTCCACCAACCATGGCCAGTATCCTACCTGTAGCAGGCTCTAAAACCACTAAACCCCCATTAATTGCTGGAATTTGACGCAAAGTCGCAATATTAACATTTTCATGCTTTTCAATAACTATAATATCTCCAATTTTTAGCAAATCTGAAGGCTTACTTATCCCAGACTTCGCCCACATCATTTCTTTTACAGGTAATATAGTACTATTTGTACCACCGTTTATACCTAGAATCGCATAACCAGGCTTAAACCCTAATACAACTGCTGGAATCCAGGGATATAACTCCCTTTCTAATTCAAGTTCTTGCAATTTTAATAACCAATTATCTGTGGTATCTAAGTGTTTTATAGGTCCGCGGTAGCCATGACGTTGATCATAATTAATAACGCCCATTTTAAATGCCTGTTCTGCAAACTTCTGCAAATCTGGATTTAACGTAGTCCTAACTGTCATCCCTCTTTCATATAAAACTTTCGTACCATATAATCCAGTAAGTTCTTTACGTATTTCTTCAGCAAAAAAATTAGCTTGAACCATATGAGTTTTATCTCGAGGCTTCAATATAATAGGTTTAGTAATAGCTATTTTAGCTTCTTCCACACCTAAATACCCATCCTCTAACATTCTTTCAATTACCCAATCACGCCTAATTTTAGCTCTTTCATAATTTTTACGAGGATCATAATTGCTTGGAGCTTTAGGCATAGCTGCAATAAAAGCTGATTCTTCTATTGTTAACTCAGGCAAAGTTTTATTAAAATAATTGAGCGCAGCAGAGGATATACCGTACGATCCATTACCTAAATAAATTTGGTTTAAATATAACTCTAATATTCTTTTTTTAGAATATACTTTACTGATTCTAAAAGATAAAATTGCTTCTTTAATTTTTCTTGTTAAGGATTTTTCATTTGTTAATAAGAAGTTCTTCACTACTTGCTGTGTAATAGTAGATCCACCAACTAAACCTTTATTTTGATTTACATTAGAAAGATTTTGGATAAATGCTCTTATAATACTTGTAATGTCAACCCCTGGATGATCATAGAAGTTTTTATCTTCAGCTGCAATAAAAGCATTAATTACATAATCAGGGATTTCATCAATAGGTGTAAAAATCCTATGTTCTATAGCATATTCTGCAATTAGTCTACTATTACTCGAATATAAACGAGTCACTAGAGGAGGATTATATTCTGATAACTGCTGATAATCAGGTAATTCTCTACCAAAGTAGATCAAGCCTGAGGATACAACTATAGTACCTGAAAATAGTAATATTAAACATAATAAAATAATACGCTTTAGTATATGATTTAGATAACTTAACATATAACCATATAAAATATTATTCTAAATTATTTCTTCTATCATTATAAGTTAATTCTTTATCAGATTCTTGCTCACCTTTTATGCCATCCCTAAAACTTTTAATTCCTTTTCCAAGGTCTCCCATAACTTTAGGTAATTTACCCGCACCAAATACAATTAAAATTACTACTAATAATACTAACAAATGAGATAAACTAAAACCCATAACAATTACCTTAATTAAATTTTACTAAAAAGTACTTAATTTCACATTAAAAAGCAAACACAATTAATTTTGCCAAATACAGAGAGCTATTTGCATGAATACTTGAACACTACCTCAATTCAAAATTATAAAATTTACTATGGCTTTAATGCTCTATCAATATACGATTTTGCTAGACCTTTATCTTTTGCAATACTTTCATATATTTGAATATTATGATTTAACTGCTCTTCACTTAGAAATGGTTTAGAAATCTCTTCTGCCTTGTGTGTTTGTCCAGATAAGCCATATACTAGCGCCAAATTAAGAGCGATATTTTTTTTAACAAACTTATTATTTTCAGTATATTCCAACGCTTTTCCCAAGCTTTCTATTGCTTCAGGAATCTTATTATTTAAAGCTTGAGTTAAACCCAGATTATTGAATATAATATAGTTTGGTTCTATAGATATAGCTAAATTATAGTATTCTATAGCTTCACTATCATGATTAGTTAATGCAAAGATAACTCCTATTGCATTAATAATTTTCCATCTAGTAGCATCTTCGACGATTACACGTTTAAAGGAATCTAAAGCTGAGTCAAAATCACCTTGCTGCATATAACAAAGCCCTCTGCCTTCTTCAATATCCAACCACTCCTTACTTTGGCCTTCTACTTTTGTTAATATAGTATCATAGTCCATTAAAGCTTCTTCACATTGTTTATTAAGACGTAAATTATTTGCCCTACCTAATAAATACCTAATCTCACCTGGATGCACCATAATTAGCTTATTATATAAATCAATAGCTCTCTTATAATCTCCATACTGTTCACTAACTGTTGCATCCTTAAGTAATACCTCATTTTGTGACTTAGTATTACTAAACAAATTACCTTGTTTAAAAAACGAGTCTATAGAATTTAGGCTACTACACGAAATTATAAATACAAATGATAATATTACCCAATATTTCATTAGTTACCCACTCCTAAAAAATAGGCTAACACTTCAGGCATAGTTATGTTACCTATATT
The DNA here is from genome assembly GCA_048496475.1 of Rickettsiales endosymbiont of Dermacentor nuttalli. Taxonomy (GTDB): domain Bacteria; phylum Pseudomonadota; class Alphaproteobacteria; order Rickettsiales; family Arcanibacteraceae; genus Ac37b. The sequence goes on along the minus strand of JBGCXS010000011.1, from coordinate 12,132 downwards.
TAACATACCTCCTGCCTTACGTTCTATGGTAAATGATAAATTAGGTCCATCCACTGTAGCTATTTTCTCTGTTAATAAATGCGTAAATTTCTCTTTATTTTGTATATTTAATATTAAATATACTTTCTCAAGTAAATCACCATAATTATTCACATCTATATTTAACCTACCCAAAGGAACAAATTCATCTTTTGAAGATTGAAACTCACCAGATGCTTTAATTGCAAAATTTTCTGCTATCAGATTATAATCTTTCAATTTAAATTTTATGAGTTCGTATGGTGCAACTTCTTCCTTTTCTTTATTATGTACAATCTCTACACCCATACCTGTATTAAAATTAAACTTTATTACTTTATTATTATCTTTAAAACACACAAAATCTTTGAAAGTAACATTACTATCTACTGTATTAGACAAAGTAGACGTGTTATGTCCAACATTAAAACTAGTATGTGAGCTTGCATAAACACTATTACCATCCTTATCAAGTATTTTATATCCATTATCTTCATAAGAAATAGTATGAACATTATTCCACCATTTATATGATTCTCCTGATTTCAATTTATTAAATACAGGAGAATAGTTAAATTCTACTTTAATTATTGGAGAAGCATTATAATCCAATATATAGGTTTTATTACTAGAATTTAAATGAACGTTATTAATATTAAGTATTTCATACTTTCTACCTAATAAATTAGACATAACTGTAAGAGCTGGCATATTCACATTTAGCAATTCTACACCACTTTTATACAGAGTAATTACAGGTTTTTGGAATGTAACTTTTATATTATAAGGAAAACCAGTTAAATTAATGGATTCATAGGCTATATCAAGTTTGCGCTCTTCCTTTAAATATTTTACACTTGCCAAAATATTGTTTTTTATAGCTGTAGCCGAAAAGAACCATATAGAACTATAAGATATACTAGCAATCACTAACAATACTAATACACTAATTCGTATTTTACGCATAAGTTACATCCTAATTAAATTTTTAACATCATATTTCGTGTTGCAGCCGGCAATGTCACAGTTAAACCATCTAACTCTTCAGTCATTTTTATTTGACAACCAAGTCGAGAGGTATGTGTTAGTCCAAATGCCAAATCAAGCATATCTTCTTCTTCTTCAGAAGCCTCAGTAATCATATTATAATACTTAGGTTCTACTATAACATGACACGTAGAACATGCAAGAGATCCTTCGCATGCTCCTTCTAATTCTATATTATTTTTATGTGCAATTTCAAGTACTGACAACCCCAAAGGTGCATCTACCTCTTTTCTTACACCATCATTACAAATAAATATAATCTTAGGCATATCTTTTTCCTTTTGTACTAATTTGTCCTACCATCTATATCTTTCTTTTCCAGTGCTGATTTTAAATATTGATTTGTCACCTTTGCAACCAAAGGATTTACAATAGTTTCAAAAATCTGGATATTGTTATCTATTAATTGTCTATCATCTTTTTTTAAAGCTGTCTCTAATTTTGCTATAATATCACGTAAATTTTCTTTTTCTACAATATTTAATACATAATGTTTTATTAAATCTGCTTTTTTAATATCTTCTAACAGTTTATTAGCTTTCATTTTTGATTCTATTAATAATTTATATTCTATATCTTGAGTTGCATATTTTGCAGCATCATGCAAAGCTTGCTTCACGTATTCATAATGTAAACCATATGTAGGTTTTATCGTGATCTTTTGCTTTATACCAATAGTTTTCTCAACTGCAGACACTGTAAGTATACCATCTGCATCTAGATTAAATGTCACATTAATACGAGCTACACCTGCATGTAATGGTGGAATATTACTTAATTCAAAATTAGCTAGAGATCTACAGTCCTTAGCCATTTCGCGCTCACCTTGTACAATATGAAATTTCATCCCAGTTTGCCCATCTTGATGGGTAGTAAATTCTTGCGCATAACTAACCGGAATAGGTGTGTTACGTGGAATAATTTTTTCTACAACACCACCCATCATTTCCACACCTAAGGATAATGGAGTAACATCAAGCAATAAATGACCTGTACCTATTGACAAATTTTTTGCTTGCAATGCCGCTCCCAAAGCCACAACTTTATCAGGATCCAAATTATCTAGAGGCTCCTGACCAAAAAACTTACTAAGACTAGATTTAATAAATGGAATACGCGTTGCACCACCAACTAATATCACACCCAAAATGTCACTCACAGTAAGCTTTGCATCTTCAAGCACGTTTTCTAGTATACTTATAGTTTGATTCACATAATTACTAATCATCTCATTAAACTCCGACCGAGTAATTTGAAAATCAATTATCTTTTCACCTATTTTGAACTGTTTAGTCACTAATAATTGTGTTGATAATAATTCTTTAATAGCTTTAGCTTCTAATTTAAATGTAGAAATATCTAATTCTATATCATCATCTAAATCAAGTAATATAGCTTGTAAGATTAAATTATCAAAATCATCTCCTCCAAGAAGCGTATTTCCTCCTGTTGCTATTACTTGAAAGACCCCTTGAGTCATACGTAGTATTGAAACATCAAATGTCCCACCACCAAGATCATATACTATATAAATACCTTCGAGTTTATTATCTAAACCATACGCAAGTGCTGCAGCAGTAGGTTCATTTAACAACCTTAATACTTCTAAATTAGCTAATCTCGCTGCTTCTTTAGTAGCGTTTCTTGCAGCATCATCAAAATATGCCGGTACAGTTATTACTGCTTTTGTTACAGCTCTTTTTAAAATACTTTCCGCCATATTTTTTAAATAACGCAAAATTTCTGCTGAAATTTGACTTGGAGTTTGTACCCTGTGATTAATTTTTAGCCCTATAATATTTGATTCATTCTGTAATATTAATTTTTGTACATCCGAATTAATCAAATCCATAGAAGAAATTTCTTCTATGTTTTTACCCATAAATCTTTTAATAGAACGTATGGTAGTAGTAGATAATTTATTCTTAGGTTCATTACCAATAGTTACCACACCATCTTCCTGATAATTCACAATAGAAGAAGTAATATGACCAATAACAGTCGGTATCTCTTCATCCATAATAGCAACTATGGAATTAGTAGTACCTAAATCAATACCTATAGCTAGTTCATTTCTTTTATACTTATCTTTTTCAGCTGGTTCATTTATTGTGAGTAGTTGCATAACTTATAAATCTTTTTTTTTGACTAATTTCTTCTAATAATCTAGTAATATATTTAAGTTGTATATATACTTGCATTGCTTGCCTAATCAATGTATTTTTATAATATTCTGAAAATTCCTTAAAACAACTACTTTGCCTTAATAGTACTTCCTCTTCAAATTTTTCTAATTCAGATAATTCATCTACTTCTTGTAACACGTCCCTATCTTCTATAGACTTTTCAAGTAATTCTGGATCACTAATAGAAGTATTCTCATTCATTTCTACACCTTGTATACTCAGTAAATATGCTGCTCTACTTACTGGCGATTTAAGAGTAGCATACGCTTCATTGATCTTAGCACTATACTCTAATTTTTGTGCTGTATCTTTTATACCCTCTATATTCACATATTGATCAGGATGAAATTGACGTTGTAACTGAAAATAGTTCCTATCCAATTCATTTAGATCCAGATCAAACTCTGTTTTTATATTTAAAAGTTTAAAAAAATCTTGTGACATATATTTAAAAAATCAACTAAAATATTAATTGTACTATACATGAAAGGATTCTCCACATCCACAACGTCCTTTTTCATTAGGATTAATAAACACAAATCCTGATTTTAACTTTTCTTCTATATAATCCATAGTAGTTCCAAGTAGATAAATCACTGCTTTAGGATCTACATATACATTAACACCTTTTTCTTCTATTTTTTCCTCAAACAACTCAGCATCATCTACATATTCAATATCATAAGCTAGACCAGAACATCCTCCTGCTTTTACCTTTACTCTAATACCCAAAGAAGGTTTCTCTCTTTTGGCAAGTAAAATTTTAATTTGCGTAGCTGCATTATCAGTAATGCTAATCACTGCCCTTTTTTTAGACATAGTTTACGCCTCTTGCTTATCCTGATGCTTTAAATTTTTCTTTTCATAATCATTTATTGCTGCTCTCACCGCTTCTTCTGCGAGTACTGAACAATGTATTTTAACTGGAGGCAAAGATAATTCTTCAGCAATTTGTGCATTTTTTATACTACCAGCTTCTTCAATTGTCTTACCTTTAATCCATTCTGTAATTAATGAGCTTGAAGCAATTGCTGAGCCACAGCCGAAAGTTTTAAATTTTGCCTCTTCTATAACACCAGCATCATTAACTTTTATTTGCAGTTTCATTACATCACCACATGCTGGAGCTCCTACTAATCCTGTACCTACAGCTATATCATTTTTATCTAAAGATCCTACATTCTTAGGATTTTCATAATGTTCAATTACTTTTTTGTTGTATGCCATACAATAACCTCTATATATCACTCATAACTAAATTAATGCACTGCCCATTTTACTGTTGAAAGATCTACTCCCTCTTGCACCATTTCCCACAATGGACTCATATCACGTAGTTTTTGTACATTATTACGTATAACTTTTACAGCATAATCTATCTCTTCTTCAGTGGTAAACCTTCCTATACCAAAACGTATTGAAGTATGAGCAAGCTCATCCAAAACTCCTAGAGCTTTTAATACATAAGAAGGTTCAAGAGAAACAGAAGTACAAGCCGAACCAGAAGATACTGCTAAATCTTTTATAGCCATAATAAAAGACTCTCCTTCAACATAAGAAAAACTTAAATTCAAGTTCCCAGGATAGCGCTGAACTCTATCACCATTTAAAAATACAAATTCTATATCTTTCATTATTTCTTGATAAAATCTATCACTTAATTTTTGTATACGCGCAAATTCTGTATCCATTTCTTGAGATGCAATAAAAGCTGCTTGACCAAGCCCAACTACTAAAGGAGTAGGTAACGTTCCTGAACGCATCCCACGTTCCTGCCCACCTCCATTAATCAAAGGCTCTATCCGTACACGCGGCTTTCTTCGCACAAATAATGCCCCTATACCCTTAGGTCCATAAATTTTATGGCCTGATATACTCATTAAATCTATATTTATCTTATTAACATCTAAAGGTATTTTACCAAACCCTTGAGCTGCATCTGTATGAAAAAACACTCCATTCTTACGGCATATCGCCCCAATTTCCTTCAAAGGCTGTATCACACCAATTTCATTATTTACTGCCATAACAGATACTATTAATGTCTGATCTGTAATAGCAGACTCTAGGATGTTTAGATCAATAATACCATTTGCTTGTACTGGTAAATATGTTATTTTAAAGCCCTTTTGCTCTAAGTGGCGGCATGCGTCAAGTACACATTTATGCTCTGTGGCAACAGTAATAACATGGTTACGTTTACCCCCATAAAAATTTGCTACACCTTTCAAAGCAAGATTATTAGATTCCGTTGCACCAGAAGTAAAAATAATTTCTTTAGCATTTGCACCAATTAGACCTCCTACTTGGGATCGAGCCGTTTCCACTGCTTCTTCAGCAGCCCAGCCATAGCTATGACTACGTGAATGAGGATTACCAAATTTTTCAGTAAAATATGGTATCATACTCTCAACAACCCTTTTATCTGTGGGAGTGGTTGCTTGATAATCCATATATATAGGTAGTATTATAGACATAAAAACCTTGCTTTATTAATTCATATTACTTGTTTTAGAGCGATCATATAAATTTTTCCACTCTTGAATAAATCTCTCTATTTCTTCTAATTTATTATGTATCCCAAGACTAATTCTAATAGCACAACCAGCATCCTGATTAGAAAAACCTAATGCACTTAATACATGCGATTTTGTGGTTCTACCAGATGTACAAGCTGAACCATTACCTATAGCAATACCTGCCAAATCGAAATGAATTAATTGTGTATCACTAGACATGTTAGGCATAATTATACAACTAGTATTTGCTAACCTTGGCGCTGCATAACTTGCTATACACACATCAGGAGCATAAGCAAGTATGTTATTTTCCATGTATTCTCTAGACTCTCTTAAATGAGAAATTTTGACTACATTATCATCAATATTTTCTGCCACTTTACCAAATCCTGCAATAGCAGAAACATTTTCAGTACCTGCACGTATATTATATTCTTGCGCACCACCTACAAGCAAAGGATGTAAATCAAGCTCCTTTTTTGCTACCATACAGGCTACCCCGATAGGACCACCACACTTGTGTGCTGAAATAGTCATTATATCTACATCTAAATCACACACATCTATTTTCACCTTACCAAACCCCTGCACTGCATCACAGTGGATTAGCCCATCATATTTATGTACTAATTCTGCTATAACTTTTATATCTTGAATCACACCGGTTTCATTATTAGCAAACATAACAGATACAAATTTTTTTCCAGCTGTTTCTGCTAATTTTTGTTCTAAAGCATCAAGCTTAATTAAGCCTTGATTATCTACCTCTATAAGTTGCAAATTATGGCCATAATAGCCAGCTGCTTTTAAAATAGAGGAATGCTCAATTGTTGACACAAATAAAACATAATCATTTTTGTAATTTTTTATTACTAAATTATTTGCCTCTGTACCAGAACTAGTAAAAATTACCTTATATTTATTTTGCTCTTCATCATTAATAGCTTTTTGAATCTGTGCACGAGCATATTCTATCAAATTCCGAGCTTGTCTCCCATATTCATGGATTGATGAAGCATTATAAGGATATTCATAAATATTAAACATAAGCTCTTTTATTTCTGGCCTTACAAAAGTAGTAGCATTATTATCCAAATATATCATTGTTCTACAAACTCTTAGCGTTATTAGACACATCTTCTAATGATATAGAATTAAGATACAAAAATATTTGCTTGCTTAATCCATCCCATAAATCATGCGTAACACATCTTTTACCATTTGGCATACATCCACTATATGGCTGATTATTACAGCGTACCATTTTTATTGGTTCTTCTACAGCGTCAACAATATTTGCTATAGAAATATTGGCGCTAGGTTTATTTAATTTATAGCCTCCTCCTGGACCTTTAGAAGATTTTACTAACCCCTTTTTACGCAATTTCATAAAAATCTGCTCTAAATAATTAAGTGTTATATTTTGCTTAATAGCAATCCTATCTAGGCTCACTGGTAAATCCAAATTATCTTGTATAGCAATTTCAACCATTGCCATTACAGCATATCTACCTTTACTACTTAATATCATATATAACTCTTATTTTATTAGAGTTTTATTTGTCATTTAACAAAGTATATTCTTGAATAATACCACTAATATTGCTAGTATTAGCTATTTAATCTTAATTATTAAAAGAAAAATAAAATTTTTATACTATTATTCTATAATATAAATACTTGAGTAAATTAGTCAACTAATCATTTAAAATTTTTTACGATTTTATTTATAAAATTCTAAATAGGCTAAATTGGAGGAATGAGATATGGCCGAAGTAATTATTAACGGTTCAGAAGGACGTTTAGAAGGACGTTATACGTCCAGTAAGAATGAAAATGCGCCAGCGGCTTTAGTACTACACCCCCATACTTTACATGGTGGAACTATGAACAATAAGGTCGTATATAATGTTTTCCAATGTTTTGCACAGAATGATTTTTCAGTCCTAAGAATCAATTTTCGTGGCGTTGGTAATTCAGAGGGAAACTTTGATAATGGAATTGGAGAATTAAGCGATGCAGCAATGGCTTTAGACTGGTTACAATTACAAAATTCAAATACCACAAATTTTTGGATCAGCGGATTTTCATTTGGAGCCTGGATTGCTATGCAAATCTTAATGCGTAGGCCAGAAGTACAGGGATTTGTAGCTGTTTCTCCTCCTGTAAATAAATACGATTTTTCATTCTTATCACATTGTCCAGCTCCAGGCCTTATAGTACAAGGTGATAGAGATAGTATTGTGCCTGAGGAATCAGTATCTACATTTGTAGATAAACTTTCTAAACAACGTAATTCTGATATTGATTACCGCATTATAAGCGGCGCTGATCATTTTTTTAGAGAAAAGATTGACGAGTTAAATAGCAATGTAAGTGAATATATTGCTCATAAGATGACTTATGTCAGACCTAAAAAAATTAAACCAGATAGAAGACGTCGCCAATCTCAATCTATAGAATAATATCATTTAAGCCATCTAAGTAGAGATATCCTTACTTTAAATGGCTCCGAATTGCAAATTAGATAGAGATAAGTATATTCTGCTATCTGATTATCATTTTGGTATAACTATGTTTCTCTAACGAAACGCATCTATTTGTATGGTGAGCAGCAACATTTTTAGAGTATTCAGGTATTTCAAAAATTTTTCATCAGCCTTTTAAGAAATAGTCTCTTGCACTAACTCTTCTCCTCTGTCAAGATAACATCCTCCAGAGCTTGCTTTGCTGCTTTCAGATATTTTAAAGTCTTATCATAAATTGAATAATTTATATTGCTAAACCTTTCACTATTAGAATTGTTATCTAACACCTTAAACCCTAACAAAAATTCTTCTAGATAATTATTAGGAGTTTTATCCTTATGTACTATGAAATCTTTATTTATTTGCATAGATTAATTTTGCTTTATAGAATGCATGCTCTCTAACTATGTTTAACAAAACGTGGATGCAACTTCGATAAATCATAGGTAGGATTTTGTAGTAATCGATCAGCAGAAAATTTAGATAACGTGTTCAAATCCTGTATTGCAAAAATAGAGCAGCTCATTTTATCTTTTTGTTACTACAGTTAAATTTAGGCGTACATCCTACAAATTCTTTTTCTATACTAATCTTGTTATATTAAAGAGAAAATAGCTCTAAGATTATCACTACTACTTATAGTATCTATAAAAGCAAAAATTATTTTTTGTCCATTATAATCTATACGCAGCGTTGAACATGCACACCCTTCACTCTCATTATAATATAATTATTAAAAGCCTGATTTGTTTGCACAAAATCTTGAATTCTTGTTATCAGTTTTGTATAATTTAACTTATTATTTATATATGAACATTCTTATTACGCTTTTTTCTGGCATTATCCTTAGATTGTAACAAAACACTATTTCTTCTGAAGTTAGACCTGTATCAGGTAAGCTAGATATTATTTACTATTACCATTTTTTATTGATCTACAGGTTTGAACTAGTTTTTCCATTATCACTATTCTATAATTTAGTTTATCTAAAATTTCTTTATATACTAATCTTTTAGTAGTTATCATTTCTTGACTATTATTTGGCATACATTCCACATCTATATAAAAAGTAATATATAATTTATTTACCACATAAGTTTAAATATTTTTAATATAAATACTACTGTATCATGAATTGTTTATACATATTTTATATCTTTCTTCTTAATTTTCCTTAGCTATACTAATCAAAATATGTCCCATGTGCTCCTGATACCATACGTCCAAAATCACTACTATTAGCTTCCCCAATAATTAAATCTTCTGTAGGTTTTCCTATGTATTCATAAGTCAAACTATTATACTCTACTAAACACGAGAAACAATTAACCTTAGCTAATGGTATATTACTAAATGTGTCTCTCCATATCATTAATATATTTAAAGAACATTTCACCATCCTCCATAACTTCTACAGCCCTAAGATATCCTACTGGCAAACCATTTTAAACTATACAGTACATACTGAATGAATCGAATAAATCCGTTATATCCTCACAAATATTATCTCGCGTTATAGAACTTATCCTTTCCTAAATCTAGAGTAATGTGTGATACCTTACTACCATTTGTCCAAAAAATTTTCATAGGAGATGTAAAGATATCACTTATACTATCTAATTTACCATTAAATATGAGAGTTCCGTAAGATAACTGTCCAATAACATTTGAAATATTATTTATCTCTTTTAGATGTTCTGAAAAGACTATCTTTATAGCATGCTGTTTACCTAATGAATCATAAATAAGAACCTCTCTAACGCAATGTAACTCTATTTTACTGCCTTCCATATTATATTCAGGATCAGTAGCATTATATAAAGACATGTTATAATTATCAGTATTAGCATTTAGATTTACTGCTCAGTATATATAATTATCGGAGAAACTCCAAATTCATCCTTCGCCCGAGATTATACAACTTTTAATTGATCAATTTGCTGCTCCTGGATATTAATGCCTGCTTTATACCCAAGTAATTGTAGGTTATACATATTAACTAAGAGACCGTATTGGTCATACGTAAATGCCTACTATCAACTTAAAAGAATCTTTTTTGGATGATTTTTATCTCTAACTAAAAACGCCCCTTCTCCTACTATAACTAAATAAGAGTTAATTTTACTATAAAGAACGCTATCTGGATTACCCAAAACTTCATTTTATCACCTTCTACTGCGTGTAATAAATAATTTACAGTTTTATCAGTGTCGTTATAGAACCAATCTAAGCAATTATTTATTCTTGCTTTAACATAAGAAATTTCTTTTTCTGGGAACAAGCGTAACACTCCTTTTTATCCATAATTATTTCAATTTTATGAAAGATGAGGCAATTTTTATACCTATTTTAATACAATTCATTTATTTAAAAATAAATTTAAATATAAACTATATTAACAGTTTTATATTTACAACAAGACATAATATTCTTTTATCATTTTATATTCTTGATATTTATCGATTTATTAAAGTGTTTTTATTAAAATAAAGTGAAATGTGTAAAAATTTCTGTCATGTCTTTTTTGCAGCTACCACAAAAACCGGCCAAAGCCGGTAACCGTTAATTATTCCCTTTTTACATTTATATATTTTTAAAATTATTCCTAATAAGAGAAATTTATGTTTCACAAAAATGCCTTTTATAATACTTATTGTCTCAGTAGTATTACTCAGTCCACTTATACCTATCTCTTGAATATAACAATTTTTATACTCTATGAGCCTTACCATTAAATCTATTATTACGTTTCTATTACCATTTATAATAATTTGGTTTACTATTTAAAACTTCTATAACCTTAGCTACGAGTACTACTAAAATTATAGCACTGATACTTTTACCTTAGTATGTGTAGTTAATTTCTGTTCTACTATAATTAGTCATTATGTAGGTGTATGGATTTATCAATTTAACTTCTCTATAATTATACCAAAGGACAATACTGATCTCAAAGCTTTGTGATCACTTAATATACCTAAAGTAATTGATAATGATTATGCCATGCTTGCTAGTATTATAACTGGCATATTGTACACTAGATTAAATCAATATTCTTAACTAAGTTTGTATTATATCTTGAAATATGCCTAGTATCTTACTAAAGGATATTATCTATACAATTCCTATGTTTATAATAGGTTTTATAGTTAAATTACAATATGAAAAAGAATATAGTATTATCTTTTTAATCATAGCCTTTGCATAATTCAAGTTATATTATATTTTAGAGCATTTATAGATAATCTTAAAATATGCTACCTACTGCAATTAGAGCTTTTAGCACGATGTCAAACGCAGCAAGCATACCTCTTACTATTATTGAGCAGAAAAATAATGCAAACAATAAACATTTAGCACGTACTGTTATTCCAATTACTGAAGTATTCATTTGATTGGAGACCTGTTTTTGTGATCACTATACTCGCTTATACTATTATTAAAAGTTTTGGCCTATTATATTTTGTTATTGCCAAATTCTCAGTTACTACAATACCAGATAGATGCATTATTGTTATGCTTCCTATATTAAATCAACATCTTGACTTTCATTTAGATATGATACCTATAATTTATTTCATTTGATCCTGTTATTACCTGCGCCAATATCCGAGGTAATGGTATAATTAGTCAATTTATCAATAAACTGACTAATTATAAGGCCACTTATGCCACATCTTTAAATAAAAGCTAAGAATAATTATACCAACTATATAATTTGGGTGGGACAGAGAGGAGACTAGTTTAACCTTCTCTTTAACTCAACAAACATTATAATACTTTAACTTTATTTATGTTATTGCTGCTTACAAACTATTACATAAGCTTTGAGAT
>JBGCXS010000010.1:0-58520 GCA_048496475.1 Rickettsiales endosymbiont of Dermacentor nuttalli | reverse complement strand
GGTCATTCAGATCATATATTCTGTGAGTGGCTATTTTCATCTCATGACGATACTATCTAGTAAAAATAGTTGACTTTTGGCACGAGGTTAGATGAAGTAAAAAACGATAGTCTGTGCAAGTTCAAATGTTTTTACTATAAGTGACAATGTGTATAAATTCAAAGGGTTAATATTAGTAAACTATTTTCTTTTCTTAATTTTTTATTAACCAATATTTTGGTAAGCAGCAACTGAAAAAACTATAGTCGAAATGGAAAAATGTTAGCCAAATATATAAGTCTAAAAGGTAATTTTAGGTTATAAAGCAAAGATAGGTCACATCTGTAAAAAATGGTTTGTATTTTCCAGTAGTATTATATAAGTAGTGTTGTAAAAAGTATGAGAATGAATAATTTAATATATATATAACTACTGATATAATATAAGTCTAATTCATCTACTAAAAATATAATGACCACCCAAGTATATATAACTATATAGAGCCTACTACAATCCAGATTAACATATTTTACATGTTGATATGATTATACCTATTTTCCAGCATTCTTTTGCTTATAAATATCCAGCACCAAAATATATGGGAGCTGAGATAATGCCATAATATATTAACCTATCAGATAGTTTAGATAATACGGCTAAAGATGTAACAGTTATTAGAGAAGAAACGCCCAAATGCATAAGCATCATCATAAAGGTTGTACATTAATGTTACATGTGCAGTAATACTAGCAAAAAAATAATGTATATAAAAGAAGGTAATGCCTAGTAAAAAGATTATATATGCATACTTCGTATCACCTAATATATTTTTTATGTTGACTTCAGCTCATTCTGTGATTCTAAGTTTTGTTAGAAATTCTGCTCACCAAAAAAGGCTATAACAACTAGCCATACAATATATAAAAACTAAATCCACTTAAAGCATTATGTAATGAAGTAGTGTTAGTTAAGACTAGAGCCGTAATAGCAGAAAAAGTTGTAGCTCCCATTGGTATTAGTGAAATAATGATACTAATAACTGTAACTATGAATATAATCAGGATGTGTCAGACTTTTGAATCGAGTCCTTGTGGAGTTGGCAAATACAATAAAGCTACACCTAACATAATTAGGGGTAGTAGCAATTTTAAATTAATTTCCTACTTTAACATTTATTTATATTAATATAGGTTAGCTTAATGTAAACATATACAAAATATTTACTTAATATAAATACAAGTGAATACTTTTTTTGAAATACATCTAAATAGACTTTAGAGAACAGTACAAGTCTAGATATATAAGTATTATTTTTTAGCAAATTTTAATAGAGTATATAATTGTTGTTCTGAGTAGTCTTTATCTTCTTTTTGTTAATAAAGTTAATTTATACCATGCTACATATATTCTTGCTTTATCTTCTATAGAAAGAGTCAAATTACTTTTTTGTATTATGTGATCAACTTTGATTATAGATTGAACCAAAGTATCTGTATCAAGAGGTGTAGGGAAGAAACAGATGGTAGAGTTTTATTCTTAGTAGGAGAATTTGTTAAGTCTGTTATTTGACATTCTAAAACTTTAGATAATTTTTCAAGAGTAATATAAGTAGGCCTTTTTTATATTCATTAGTGTTTTTTTAGGGCTAAATCTTTTTCCATAAAGTAATTATGATAAAATTTTCGGAATTTTGTACTAATGTTCTTGCCCATTAATAAATGGGTAAAATACCATTATATTTTTTTATCAACCTAATCTTTGAAGAGATTATGTGTAAATAACAAATAGATGATCTAATATGGGAAATATGTGATAATGAAAACAATGTTTCCGGAGAAATAAGACTAATGGCGTATGGTAATTATTCAAGTTATAGATGCTTCTATTAAATCTGTTAAGAAACGTTATAAATTAATAAAACATCAGGCAATATGCTGGTTGTATGGGATAGGATTTTTATTTAGTTTGTTCTCTTACTGAGATATGTTCTATTAAAGTAAGGAAATGCGCTGAAAAAATCTTATGTTAAGTAATTAAAAAATGTTATGAATCCCATGTGTCATAGAGATGTAAAAAAATGAAAATAATATATTAGTTATATTTACTTATATTTTTATATAAATAAATATATTTAATTTAATATTAACTAAGGTTTTATTTATTATGCCGATTTATGAAATAATAATATTATGTTAAAACAAAGATTAATTTTTCTCTAAATTTATGCAAAGCACATGTAAATAATCAAGTTATAGATAAAGATAGAATGCTATGGAATACCACTTTGCTTAAAATTATAGGAAGTAAAGAAGAAAAACTGGCACTATCTTTATCAAGGATAAATCTCTTATTAATAAAAAAGATAGCCATCCTGATTGTTTGAATACTTTTTGATATTAGCTTTAAAAACAAATCAACTGATGTTTTGGGTTGGGCATCAATTTAATCATGAATATAATTGTAATTGTTTTTTTTATTTATAATTAATTTTAACTTAATTCTATAGTAAAAATATCGTTATTTCGCATTGTTAATGCTATTTTACCTTGTTGTAAGTTTTTTATATATTTTCCAAATATGTCATATCTCCAGCCTAGCATAGGTTTCATTATATTGTAGAGCTTATTTTTTGAATCTGATGAGAGTGCTAATAAATCTTCATCTGATGCAATTATATTGGAATCTATTTTGTATTCTGTACTTTTAGCTTTTAATAGCAACTTTAGCATAGAATATAGTATTTTATTAGTTGTATATAGATTTTCTGAATTAGGACATAAATTAGATTCTATAGAAAGGGTATGTAATTCCTGTATTGTATTAAATAAGGAAATTTTTAAGGATTTATTATGTATAAAATGCTTGTTAGTTGATATAACAACGGACTTTAATTGTGCTAAAGTTGATGGTGGGTTTTTGCATATGTCGAGTAATGTATTATCATTTAATAAATGACCTCTAGGGATATCTAGTTTTTGAGCATGAATCTCACGCCAAGTAGCAAGCTTTTTTAAGAATAGTGTAAAGTTTTTATTTTTTAGTTTTGTTTTAATTTTAAGCCAAGCGTGTTCGGGATTATTTATATAATTAGAATGCTTACTTAATAATGTTAGTTCTTCCTCTAACCATTTAAACCGGTTTAATTCTAATATTTTGTTTCTGAGAATTACATAAATGTCTCTTAAATAACGTACATCATTTAATGCATAGGTGATTTGTGCTTTACTGAGTGGTCTCAGTGACCAGTCGGTAAATTGATGTGTTTTGTCTATTTGTATTCCAAGAGTATGTGTAGATAGGCTATTGTAGCTGATAGAAGATCCTAATCCACAGAACATAGCTGCGATTTGTGTATCAAATATAGGGTAAGGTATAGTACCTGATAATTTAAATATAATTTCTAAATCTTGGTATGCAGCATGAAAAACTTTTACAATATTGGGGTTAGCAAAAATATTAAATAAGGGTGTGATGTCTAAATTAGGGCTTAACATATCAAGAATAACTGTATGTGCATCTAAGCCAATTTGTATTAAACATAATTTAGGAAAATATGTTTTATTACGTAGAAATTCCGTGTCTATAGTAATAAACTCTTGTGTGTTTAGTAGTTTACATAAATCATCTAGTTCATCACTAGTTGTAATAATTGTCATATAGATCTTGATTTACCATAATAATTTTATTATAAGAAAATAAGTATAAGGATCGGTTCGTATAAAACTGATCTAATTTCTGTGTTTAAAATAACAAAATAAAATATATAAGCAAATTTTTTAATATCACTAATTTGTTTTTCTTCAAATAATCTATAAATAAGTTCTTGAAAAAAGTTTTTTCTATGTTATACAAGTAGTGCTTGTTAATTAAAGCGGGTGTAGCTCAGGGGTAGAGCGCTGCCTTGCCAAGGCCGAAGTCGTGAGTTCGAATCTCATCACCCGCTCCATAGTAGATTTATTGTTCTCTTAAAATATGATTTGTTTTTTCTAATTTTGGTTAATTTAAAAGCATATATTCGTAGAATAATAAATTATCAATAATTTTTGTAGCTAAGGTAGTGTAATGCATATTTATATTTTGGGTATATTGGATAATAAAATTTATTATCGTGTTTGTGCATTGTTTATGGTTATAATGGTTATGTTATTGCTTCCTATCGAGGTAATGGCTCAAAGTAATGAGGACGCAATTAGCCGTGTACTTTGTAATATTGTGAAACAGCTAAACGGGCCTATAGGTAAGGGAATATCTACTATTGCAATAATAGTACTAGGGATAGGTTTGTTCTTAGGTAAGTTATCATGGGGACTTGCAGTGGCTACTGCTATAGGTATAGGTATGATTTTTGGTGCTACTCAAATAGTTGCATGGATTAGTAAAGGTGTTACCCCGATGGTATTTTCTGATATTTGTATTTAGTGAAATTGAGATTAAGAACATTATAGTTTTTTGATTTGAACTTGCATAAATCGCTGCTCATCATTTTCCTAGCAAAGTAGGCTTCGCTCTTTGCTCCTATATGCTAAGAAAGCTGAAAAAACTACATATATAATTTTGTTTTTGTTATTTTCTGACATATAGGATATTTTAGGTTTTTATCTAGTAATATCCAATATTAATATTAATTTTCTATAGCTTTAATAGAGCGTTATAGATTTGTTAATGTCTTTATATCGCTGTTTAAAGAACGGTTATAGAATTTTGTACGAGTTTTAAGCTCTGATCGCAAAGGCTAGGTAAACTATATTAGTAAAGATATGTTATGACTTGTGATAATATGGAAGTAAGTATCATTTTGTATCGGTATAAATTACACTGTATTATTGTAAATATAGTCTTTAAAATTATGTAGTTGTAAAATTTTAAGTTAGAAAAATGACACAGTAGCTTAAATTAAATGGTATATATACTAAATTAGTATATATTTAGAGATTTATTAGTAATTTTCTGTTAAATTTAGATATCGTTATGGGATTTTATATAAATTCTACAGTGTTATTATTAAAAGAGGTGAGGTAAGTAATATGTTAAACTATATGTCGGTATTAGAAAATAAAACATATTGGAGAATATGTGCAGTTTTTTTTCTAACCATACTTTTATTACCGCCAGAAGTTATGGCGCAAGTTAATGATGATACAATTAGTAAAGTGTTATGTAACGTTGTTAAGCAGTTAAATGGTCCTATAGGTAAAGGTATTGCAACTATTGCAATTATAGTGCTTGGTATAGGCTTGTTCCTTGGTAAGTTATCATGGGGGCTTGCGGTGGCTACTGCTATAGGTATAGGTATGATTTTTGGTGCTGCACAGATAGTAGTTTGGATTAGTGCGGGTACAGTTGGTGCTAATGGTAGTAACGTTAGTAGTATCTGTACGTAATTTAAAAACAAAAGCTACAATTTTTGTATAGGTGTAATTACTACGCCTATACAATAAAAAGTAAGTTACATTAATCATTATGACTTAGATTTTGTAGCAAAATGTGTAAAAATATATGGTATTGAGTTTTGTAAATAAAGTCCGTAATTCTGATGTGCGGTTAGAAGTTCCTGTTCATGATTTTATTCCATACGCTTGCCATTATGATGCGAATACAATTCTTACTAAGAATGGTGAGTTACTACAAACTATAAAACTTGTTGGCTTTTCTTATGAAACTATCGGTGCAGAGCAGGTTAATCTACGTGAAACTGTAAGAGAAGCTATATTAAAAAATATCAAAACTGATAAACTAGCAGTATGGTTTCATACTGTTCGTACTAAAAGAAGTCTTGATCCTGGTGCAGGTATAAAATATGATAATAAATTTGCACAAGAAACTCATAATGCTTGGAATCAGAAAAATTATTGGCACGATAAGTACGTAAATGAATTATACATCACTGTAATATATGAAGGGCATGATACAAAAATTCATCATTTAAATGATACTATGTTGTCTTTTTCTTATGCAGCGCAGCGTTATATGCATGAAGAGTTTTTATCAAAAGCATATACAGAATTAAATCAAACTGTAAATAATATGCTTATAATTCTTGAACAATACGGAGCAAAAAAACTTGCAATTCAAGAAGATAAAGAAGGAGCATATTCGGAATTGTTGCAGTTTTTTAATAAAATAATACATATGCAAGAAGAAAGAATAGCAGTACCTTTAGTAGAATTGTCAAAATATCTTGCAACACATAAAATTGCATTTGGTAATAATAGTTTTGAAGTAAGAAACCGTAATAAAAAATATTTTGGTTCTATATTATCTATTAAAGAGTATAGTGAAATATCAGCGCATGATATAGATATATTGTTACAACTTCCATTACAATTAGTGATTAATCAGTACATGGAATTTGGAAATTATAAAAAAATTATTAAGAAATTTGAGCATCAGCGTTATATTTTAAATATAACTAATGATCAAGAATTATATAAATATTCGGGTTTAGATTATTTTACAGATCAAGATGAAAAGAATGCTTATGGATATCACCAATTAACTGTTACTATAATCGCTGAAGATATAAAAAACTTAGATCAAAGTGTTAAAAGGGCTGCTATAGCACTTTCAAGAGTAGGTGTTGTTACTGTACAAGAGGATATTAATATAGAGAATTGTTTTTGGTCGCAATTACCTGCGAACTTTTCTTATATACGTCGTAAAGTTCCTATAAACTTAGAACTAATAGGAGGATTTGCTTCTTTACATAATTTTCCTGCTGGAAAAGTTTCTAATGTATGGGGTAAGGCTGTAACTTTATTTAGAACTGCCTTAGGAACTCCTTATTTCTTTAATTTTCATTATGAATCAAGTGGTCATACTTTTATAGTAGGTCCCTATTCTTCTGGTAAAACTACATTAACGAATTTTTTACTAACTGAAAGTTGTAAATATCAACCAAATATTTTTTTGATAGATCAAAATTATCGTTCTAAATTAACTATTAAAGCTATTGGTGGTGTCTATAAAGAAATTAAGTTTAAGGTTTCTGATTCTGAAGACAATATATGTTTAAATCCTTTACTCTTACCTGATACTGCCCATAATAGGGATTTTTTGTGTAAATGGCTTAACTATGTAATCAATGGTATCTCAGCTAATAATGTTTCTCGTCAGGAGCTTGATGTAATTAAACAGATGATAGATAAATTATACACTCTTCCTACTGAGCAGCGTAAGTTAAATTATATAGAACAACTACTACCTGATGATGTTAATAGTGATATTAGAGAGTTTTTTTTAAAAAAGCTAGCGAAATGGCATGGTGACGGAATATATGTAAGTTTATTTAATCATAATTTTTTAGATAATATAGATGAGTGGCTCTCTAAAAGAAGAGTGGGATTTGATATTACAGAGCTTTTAGCAGGTGGTGAAGAATTGTTGTTAGTAGTAATATCATATTTATTATATAAATTTCAGAAAATTTTAGATGAAACCCCTACTTTAATAGTTATTAATGATGCATGGTCTGTATTAAATAATGAAGTAATATCAAGAGAAATAGGTCCTTGGTTAGATGAATTAACTAAAAGGAATGCTGTAGCTTTAATTGGTATGGAAATTAATGGTGAATCAAAAACGGATTATTTAAGTAAAATATTGGTAGATCATATGGATACAAAAATATTTTTGCCGGACATTAAAGTGCAAGAATATAAAGAAGCTTTTGCATTATCGGATAAAGAATTTAATTTAGTACAAATGATGAAGGCTATTAATAGGCATTTTTTATTGAAGCAAGGGCCGTATGCGATTATTGCAGAATTGAACTTAACAGGTTTAGATAATATAATTTCCATATTATCTGGCAGTGAAAAAGTAATAAAAGTTGCTGATGAAATTATAACAGAATATGGGGACGATTTAGATAAATGGTTACCAAAGTTGTATAAAAAAGTAGAAGAATTAAATAAAAATCATTAATATTAAAAGATATGCTATTATTGGATAATAAAGACAAAATTTTATATAGTTATAGAAGAAAGGGAAGTTATTTATTGTTACGTTTTCTTTTAATATTATTTGTTTATTTTATTCCTGTTTACAGTGTAGAAAGCCACTGTAATATGCCTTGTATACATGAAGATGATAGTAGCAATGGAGATGATAAATGTGAGCACCCAAGTGCTTGGGCTGGTTCTCGTAGATGCGTGAGTAGGCCAAAAAGTAGTAATTATTTTAATCCACAAATCAGAGTATGTTCAGAAGTATGTTTCTTAAATATCTGTACATGCTCTAATGTAGTATTATCTAGTCGAGGCGAATGTAATTATGTGTGGATAGGCCCAGTGCCGATACGTTTTTGTGCAAGGGCAGCAGCGCCTGGATGTACTAAAGATGAAACAAATAGTAGTGGTAACTGTACTAGTAATGTAAATAAATCTCCGAGTTTTGGTAATAACAAACCTAGAATTAGAGTATGTGCTTATCAAGATCCAATTGATTTAGGCGATGGTGATGGATTGTTTGGAGTAGGTTATATGCCATATCATCATAACACTCCTAAAACAGGAGGTTCAGCAGCTGGGACAGCTGCGCAAGTTTTAGGATCATCATCTTTAGTACTGTTACCTGTTGCGCCGCCGCTTGCATTATTAACAGGGATAGCAGCAGGAATTTCTACTTTATTTAATGTATCTACTTATAATACATGGGTTATAGATGGTGATGGAGCGCATGGTTGTGTTGAAGCGCCTGCTGGTCCACCACCACCACCATTTTGTCCTTTTTATTATACAGGAGGTTCAATGGTGCCTCCAGCGCCGTCTGTAAATAGAATATGTAATAAGGATGAAATTTCTAGTGACAATAATATTTGTGTTAATACGTCTAGTATGTTGAATGTTCTTGGAAATAGCTATAATAGTTTTGAGTATCCGTTAGTGAGAGTTGGATTTGATAATTTTATTCCTATATGTTCAGTAGGAGGTATTAGTAATAATTGCGTAGAAATTGCTACTAATGATGCTAATATTAATGAAATTCATAGTAAATATCAGGATAGAATCCCAGCATGTAATGCTGGTTCTACTAATCGTCCTTGTGTACGATTTGTTGGTTATACTCCCGTTAGCGATTCATCTAAAGGATATAGGGTGGTGTATTATATACCTGATGGTAGATTGCCAGCTCAAACTGTAACTAATTGGTATCAAGATCCATGTGATGCTACTACTTCTGATAGTGATTGTATGAATGCTGGTAATCAAGGATGTCGAAGGGTCAATTTAACTTTATATGGAATAAATGATGGCAATTTCTATGATATAGGATATCGTTTTACAAGTGCTAACGATACAAAAGGTGTAGTCGTGAACCAAGGGCTTAAAAAAGTGCAAGATATTATTGATACTAATAATAAGAATAGGTCATTTGCTGCAAATATTGATTCTAGCAACAATCCTATGGAAATTTGTGTTTCAGAAATGAATACAGATAACACTATAAAAGCAGAAGTAGGGTGTTTTGCTAGACCTCCTATACCAACGCCAATTATAGCTAAATGTAATGAAGAGGTGTGTGATACTCCTTGTGTGGTAAATGGGAGTAATGTAAGTTGTGCTAATAATAATGTGTGTATAAAGGCAAGTTGTGAGACTTCGCATATGAAGCCACAAATAGTTGTTGGTCTAGGTATGAGCAATAATTCAGTACAAGTTGGTCATATAGGTATTCCAAGTGATCCTACAGTTCAAGAAGGTTCAATGCTAGTACTTCATGGTGTAGGTATAAATGTGTATGTTACGAATGATAATAATGATAGCGCAGATAATAATGGTAACTTAGATAATAATTCTTATTATAACCCTCCTAGTAAAACATCTGCATGTTTTAAAGGTGATTCATGTGATGGAGGTATAGTCCCATCTAGTGGTCCTGGCCATGCTTCTGCAAGTAATAATTGTTGTTATACTAAAGGTTTAAGATTTTTAAATGCACAATATAGAGGTGGTGGAACTAAATTATGTCTTGATAATAGTGTAAGTCAGACTAAATATGTTTTGGCAAAAATGGTTCCTGATCCTAATAATCCTGGACAAAATATTGTAAGTTCTATGCCTGATGACGTTTTAATTAACCCTTACTCTACTTGCCAATCAATTTGTTATCCTGGTCGAGAAAAACCAGCTTGTCCTGTTGGAGGCGGATGTTGTGATACATGTAGTAATCCTAGTTGTACAGGTAAACCTGATATATCTAAAATGGTGAATCAAAATATAGAAGGTACAAGAAAGCAAACATCTATAGAAGCAAAGCTATGTGTACCTATACCTCAATTATCATGTGATATAATAAATACACCTGGTGCAGATGATGGTAATGCAATTTGGGGGGCAGCTAATGCTGGTGATAAAGTAACTGGTACATGTGTTACTGGATACGTACAGTCGGCTGGAGGTCCTCCAACTCGAATCTGTTATGCTTTTGGTGACCAAGGTGCCTGGGGTTATGTACAAAATCCTTGTAGTGTTGTATCATGCTCTAAAATTACTGCTCCGAGTGCGCAAGATGGGTATGCTAGCTGGGATGCTATTGAAGCAGGTAAAACGCAAATAGGTAAATGTTTAGCTAGCCACACTGCAGTGGGTGCTGCACCTACTAGAACTTGTAATGTTAGTGGGTCAGCTGCACAGTGGGGTGCAGTTATGAATGCTTGCCAATAAAAACGTAAGTGTTGTATAAAACCATGAAACTTTTATATTAATATGGCATTTTACTCTCACATTTGGTATATAAGCTGTTTTGTAAGCATATCTTATATTCATAATGTCAAGTTAAATTAAGTGATATCGCACTAAATATAGTGTTATTTTATTTTTTTACTACAACATATATTATTTTCTAGACACATTATCAAAATATTCTATACTTATATAATAGGTAGAAGTGTTGAGTAAAAATGGGCACTATTACTATAGATCCTTTTTGTAAGGATAATTAGAGTGAGTATGAGGGAAAGAAAAATGGCAACAAAATATAAAATTAAAGTTGATCAAAATAGAGATAACAATATTACAGATTTTGGTAAGGCTTTATTAAAGGATAGATATTTGATAGATCAAGAGAACTATCAAGATTTATTTGCAAGGGTTGCTAGTTATTATGCAGATGATAAAGAGCATGCTAATCGTTTGTATGATTATATAAGTAAATTATGGTTTATGCCTGCAACTCCTATTTTAAGTAATGGTGGAACTAAAAGAGGGTTACCAATATCTTGTTATGTTAATGAGACTGAAGATAGTTTAGAAGGTATAGTAGATCTGTGGAATGAAAATGTATGGCTAGCTGCGAGAGGTGGAGGTATAGGTAGTTATTGGGGTAAATTACGTTCTATAGGTGAGCGTGTCAGAGGTAATGGTAAAACTTCAGGGGTCATACCTTTCTTAAAAGTGTTAGATTCCTTAACTCTTGCTATATCACAAGGTGATTTAAGAAGAGGAAGTGCTGCTGTATATATACCTATATATCATCCTGAGATAGAGGAATTTATAGATTTAAGAAAGCCGACGGGTGGTGATCCTAATCGCAAAGCTTTAAATATACATCATGGTATTGTTATTACAGATAAGTTTATGCATGCTGTAGAAAAAGATATACAGTGGGAACTCAGAAGTCCTAAAGATGGAGAAGTAATTAGTACAGTACCAGCACGTGATTTGTGGATTAAACTTTTAACAACTAGAATGGAAACAGGTGAGCCTTATCTATTATTTATAGATAATGTCAATAATGCAATTCCAGAACATCATAAAAAGCTTGGATTAGAAGTTAAAACATCAAATTTGTGTAGTGAAATTACGTTACCGACAGGTATGGACCATCTTGGAAATATGAGAACTGCTATATGTTGTTTATCGTCTCTCAATCTTGAGTATTTTGAAACGTGGCAAACGGACAAAATGTTTATACCAGATGTGATGCGTTTTTTGGATAATGTATTACAAGATTTTATAAATAATGCGCCATCTACAATGGATAAAGCTAAATATGCTGCAATGCGTGAACGTAGTATCGGTTTAGGTGTTATGGGATTCCATTCTTTTTTACAAGCGCATACTATACCACTAGAATCAGTGATGGCAAAGGTTTGGAATAAAAAGATATTTGAACATATTAGATCAGAAGCAGATAGAATTTCAAGAGAATTAGCCGAAGAGAGAGGAGCATGTCCTGATGCAGCTGAAGTTGGTATTATGGAAAGGTTTAGTAATAAGTTATCTATAGCGCCTACGGCTTCAATTTCTATTATTACGGGTAATACTTCTCCTGGTATAGAACCTTATGCTGCTAATAGTTTTATACAAAAAACTTTAAGTGGTTCTTTTACGGTGCGTAATAAGCATTTGGCTAAATTACTTGAAGAAAAAGGTATGAATAATGAGCAGGTTTGGAGTTCTATAGTGACGAATGAAGGATCTGTTCAACATTTAGATTTTCTGTCTCCTTTAGAAAAGGATGTATTTAAAACTGCTCCTGAAATAGATCAGATGTGGCTTATAGATTTAACAGCTGATCGTACTAAATATATATGTCAGGCTCAATCTGTAAATTTATTTTTTCCAGCAAATGTACATAAAAAAATATTGCATCAAGCACACTACCAAGCATGGAAAAAGGGTATAAAAAGCTTGTATTATTGTCGCTCTGCTTCTATACAAAGATCTGATAAAATATCGCATAATGTAGTAAAAGTAGAAATTGATAAATGGTTTAAAAAAGCTGATTACCAAGAAAATAATACTAATATTCCGTCTATTTTAGGTGGGGATGAATGTTTGGCATGCCAATAAATTAGTTAACAGATTATAAGTTAAGAAAACTTTTTTATATGATAACAAATATTAGAATAGGGGAAGCATGTCATTATTAGATGCTAAGCCAATATATAAGCCATTTTCTTATCCTTGGGCTTATAATGCATGGCAAACACAACAAAAAATTCACTGGTTACCAGAAGAAGTACCTCTTGCTGATGATGTAAAGGACTGGAAAAAAAGCTTAACTCCAGGTGAAAAACATTTACTGACTCAAATTTTTAGGTTTTTTACCCAGGCTGATATAGAAGTAAATAATTGTTATATGAGACATTATTCCAGAGTATTTCAA
The DNA here is from genome assembly GCA_048496475.1 of Rickettsiales endosymbiont of Dermacentor nuttalli. GTDB lineage: Bacteria > Pseudomonadota > Alphaproteobacteria > Rickettsiales > Arcanibacteraceae > Ac37b. Next base: position 45,431 of record JBGCXS010000010.1, on the reverse strand, counting down.
CCCACAGAAGTACAAATGATGTTAGCTGCTTTTTCTAATATGGAAACTATACATATAGCTGCATATTCACATCTGCTTGATACGATTGGTATGCCAGAAGCTGAATATCAGGCTTTTTTAAAATATAAAGAGATGAAAGATAAATATGATTATATGCAAAAATTTGGTGTTGAAACTAAACAAGATATAGCAACAACTTTGGCAGTATTTGGTGGATTTACTGAAGGGTTACAGCTTTTTGCTTCCTTTGCTATTTTATTAAATTTTCAACGTTTTAATAAAATGAAAGGTATGGGGCAAATAGTCACTTGGTCTGCAAGAGATGAAACATTACACACTAACTCTATTATAAGATTATTTAAAACTTTTGTTCAAGAAAATCCTGAAGTATGGAATGAGCAGTTAAGAAGTAATTTATATGAGGCTTGTGCAACTATTGTGCATTTTGAAGATGCATTTATAGAATTAGCATTTGAAGTTGGCGATGTACAAGGATTAACTGCGCGTGAAGTAAAACAATATATACGTTATATAGCAGATAGGCGTCTTTTACAGCTTGGTCTAAGAGAAATATATTTGGTTGATCATAATCCTCTACCGTGGATGGATGAGATATTAAATGGTGTAGAACATGCTAACTTTTTTGAAAATAGGGTGACTGAATACACCAAAGCTGCTACAGTAGGTACTTGGGAAGAAGCGTTTTCTTCATTTACTATAGAGGAAGTTGCTTCTTGATAAGAGCTTATGTAAAATATATATGCAAAAGATACGTATAGGTACTAGAGGGAGTAAACTTGCTTTGGTACAAGCAGAAATGGTTAAAGAGTCTTTAATTGCTGCTTGTAAGGGTGAAGAACTGGATATTGAGTTAGTACCTATTACAACTACAGGGGATAAAAGACTTGATATTAAATTATCTGGTATAGGAGGAAAATGGCTCTTTACTAAAGAGATCGAAGAAGCCTTATTAAATAGTGAAATAGATATAGCTGTACATTCTTGTAAAGATATGCCAGTAGTGTTGCCTAATGGGTTAAAAATTTCTGCTGTATTAAAGCGTGAGGATCCAAGAGATGTGTTGTTATCTAAGAGAGGAAGATCATTGTATAATTTGCCAAGTGGATCAGTGATAGGGACAGCTTCATCTAGGCGTAAAGCTATGTTATTAAATTTTAGACAAGATTTTAATATAGTAAATTTTCGTGGCAACGTGCAAACCCGTATTGATAAATTAAACCAAAATGTAGTAGATGCTACAATTTTAGCATTAGCAGGATTAAAAAGATTAAATATTGACCCTAATATTTATCAGATTATATCATCAGAAATTATGTTACCTGCTGTAGCTCAAGGAATAATTTGTATAGAATCTAAAATTAATAACGCTAAAATTAATAAACTAATGTATAGCATTAATCACTATGAGACTGAATTATGTATGAAAGTTGAGCGAGCTTTTTTAGGAGAATTAGGAGGAGATTGTAGTACTCCTATAGCAGGCCTTGCTAAGTTCAATAAAGATGGAAATTTAGTGTTTCAGGGCATGATAGCCTCTACTGATGGAAAAAAGATGTATAAAGTATCTGAAGAAGCTGGTAAAGAAGATGTTATAGCTATTGGTAAAACTGTAGCGCAAAAACTTGTAGAACAAACTAGAAGAGAAAAGTTATTTTGGATACAATAAATATAAGATTTATTTTATATTCTGTTTATTTACTAGACTTAACCAATACTCAATTCTTTTTTTGATTTCTTGTTCGAATCCGCGTTCTACAGGATGGTAGTAGATCTTTTTTTGCATGTTATGAGGAAAATAATTTTGTCCTGAGAAACCTTCAGGTAAATCATGGTCGTATATATATTTACCATAATTTTGCTCTTTCATCATGGAAGTTGGAGCATTTAAAATATGTTTGGGAGGAGGCAGTGAACCTGTTTCTTTAGCATCTTTTATAACATGTTTATATGCTATATAACCTGCATTAGATTTTGGAGCTGTAGCAAGATAAATAACTGCTTGTGCAATTGCAAGTTCTCCTTCTGGTGAACCTAGAAAATCATATGCATCTTTTGCAGCAATTGTATGAGTAAGAGCATTAGGGTCGGCCATACCTATATCTTCAACAGCACACCTGACTAGCCTTCTTGCAATATATGATAAATCTTCCCCTCCAAGTATCATGCGTGCTAACCAGTATAAACTAGCGTTTACATCGGATCCGCGTATAGATTTATGTAATGCACTAATTAAATTGTAATGAGTATCATGAGATTTGTGATATATAGAAGTACGCTTTTGTAGAAATTCTTGTAATTCTAGAGGAGTCAATAATTGTATATCTATTAGAAATAGTTCTTCACAGCATCCGAGTAAGTATCTGCCATCACCGTCGGCTATATTGATTAGTAAGTTTTGAGCTTCTTCATTTAAAGGTAGTTTTTTTCCAATAATTTCTTCTGCTCTTATAATTATATTTTTTAGTGCTTCATCGGATAGTCTATGTACTTCTAAAACTTTGCAACGTGAAAGTAATGCGCTATTTAATTTAAAAGAAGGGTTTTCTGTTGTTGCACCAATTAATATAATTGTACCATCTTCAATATATGGTAAAAAAGCATCTTGTTGAGTACGATTGAAATGATGAATTTCATCAACCATTAATAAAGTTTTTTGTTGAAGTTTTTTACGTAAATTAGAAGCATTAAAGACTTCTTTTAATTCTGCAATACCACTAGTGACGGCTGATACAATTTCAAAATGAGCACCACTTTGGCTAGCAAGAGTGCGTGCTATAGTAGTTTTTCCAACACCTGGAGGTCCCCATAGAATTATATTTTGTATATTACCGGTTTTAAGCATACGGTTAATTATTCCATCTTTGTTTAGTAAATGATCTTGGCCAAATATTGTGTCAAATGTATCAGGCCTTAACCTATCTGCTAAAGGTACTGAAAACTGCTTGTTGTTTTGCCAATTAAAAATGCTCATAATTGTAGTCTTTCTAATAATTATTTACATTTTTTCTACTACATTAATACCTAGTAATTCTAACCCTAATTTTAGAGTCTTTGCTACTAATAATGAAATTAGTAGCCGGCTAAGTTTTATATTTTCCTCTTTGCATTTTCCTATATGGCATGATTCATAAAAATTATGGAATAATGATGCTAATTCGTAAAGATAATTACATAGTAAGTGAGGTGTTAACTTTTTCTCTATAGTGTGAATAATATCTGGGAATTCACTAATTTTTAAACATAGCATTCTTTCTATATCGCATATAATTATAATATCACCTTTATTATTTATAATATCAAAATTTTCTTTTCTGAATATAGAATAAATTCTTACATATGCATTTTGTAAATAAATAGAGGTATTTCCATTAAAAGCTAGCATTTTATCCCAATTAAATACATACTCTCTAGAGTAATCATTGCTAAGATCAGCATATTTGAGTGCACCTATTCCTATGCTATTTGCTAATTTATTTAATTCTTTTTCATTTAGTTCGGGGTATTTATTTTTTAAACTATAAGCTGCTTTATTTTCTGCTTCTTCAAGTAAAACACTAAGTGAAATAGTTTCTCCACTTCTTGTTTTAAATGGCTTGTGGTCTTCACCAAGTACTGTTCCAAATGCTATGTGATTTAATTCTATATTTTCTTTGAGCCAATTTATATGTTTTAAAGCAGCAAATAACATTGCAAAATGCTGTTTTTGCCTCATATCAGTTACATATATAATTCTATTAGCTTTAAAAGTATTTATTCTATATAAAGCTGCAGCAAGATCAGTGGTATGATATAAATACCCACCATCAGATTTTTGTATAATCATAGGTAAAGGATTTTTGTCTTTATCATAAAAGCCTGGTACTAAAATAACTTTAGCTGATTGACTTTCTTCTGCATAACCTGCGTCTAGTAAATTTGTGACTAAATCTGGTAACATAAAATTATAGAAGCTTTCGCCTCTAATGTCTTGTTCGGTTAATAATACTCCTAGTTTTTTAAATAGGTTATTGAAATGCTGATAGCTTATTTTGCTAAGGTTTTCCCATATATTGTAAGTTTCTACATCTTTTGATTGTAGTAAAGCTAGTCTTTTTCTTGACCTTAATTCAAATTTTTTATCATTATCAAATAATTCTCGAGCAGCTTTATATGCTTTATTAAGCTCACTTATATTACTAAATTGTAATTTACGTTCAATAATATATTGTATTAAAAAACCAAATTGTGTGCCCCAATCGCCAATATGATTTTGCTTGATGACATTATGTTCTAAAAATGTCAATATTCTAGCTATAGCATCACCAATAATTGCAGAACGTAAATGTCCTACATGCATTTCTTTTGCTACATTAGGACTGCTATAATCAATTACTATTGTTTGGATATTAGATGTAGAATTTATAGCTAATCTAGGATCATTTAATATCGTAGAGATATAATTTTGTAAAAAGCTATTGTTTATCTTAATATTAATGAAACCTGGTTTAGAAGATAGAATATAGTTGTATATATCTTTGCGTGATAGATTTTGACTAATATTTTCTGCTATATCTAAAGGATTTTTTTTAAGTTCTTTTGCGATCAGGAAAGATATGTCTACCTGATAGTCAAATTCTTGTAAGGTTAGGTTATTACGTATTGATATTGTTTTTAGAGAAATACCAAAAATTTTATCTATAGTGTCAATGAAATCTTGTTCTATTTGTTGCTTCAAATAATCCATTTGTATAATTTATGCCTTATGATTATCGCTTAAAATTATTATGTTTATTTATAATGATTTAAGAGAGTTTATTTATATCACATCTATATGAACAGTACAGAGATTTTTATAAGTAATTTATTCTAAGATTTGGTAGATTTTTGGATATTTAGAAAATTGGTATAAGAAGCGAAACCTTAGTTGCATAATATATATATTTAGTATGTCATTTTTTGAAATATTTAATTAACTTTATATATTATTAAATAATATATAATTAATACTATGAACTAAAAAAGTTAATATTTTTTATTATAAAGGAGATATAGAATGAGGAAAAAAGATACTCATGATTTTGACTGCAGAGAAGATGAGCATATAGACGATAGACCTTAGTTCCAGTTTTAGTGAGCAGTATATGGGTGTTGATCCTCAGGCTCTGGAAGATGCTTTGAGAGAGGGTCCTGTAGAAGAATTCTCTGAAGAGAATCAAGTTGGGGATGTGTAATTCTGCGAACCAATTAGGTATGATTGTAGAAACTCCAAGAGAGGTATGTGGGAAAAGTTATAGATGATATATAATATATAATATTGTCTATCAACTTTATAAGTTATGTTGTGAGTTATCGATTGTCGTTGCTAGGAAGAGAAAGTACCCATTACTAATAAAAAAGAAATAATTTGATTATCATTTAAGAATGACTTGTGTAGATTGATAGACCATAATACCAATAATTTAAGTAGGGGGTATTAATGATACAACTTTTTTTAGACCGTCTGCTATTGTTAATACTGTACTAGAAGTTATAAGTAAAAATAATTAATTTAGTTATTCTGATTTGTTAGTACATATAGATACTAGAAAAGCTATTGCTGGATTAGAGTAACATAGAAGAAATGGTTTTCCAATTTATTTTATTAAACTGTAATATAAGTGGGTACAGCTGGATTAAATGCTGTGTTATCGATGTTATCAGGATCAAGTGGAAGAAAAAAAAGTTCATTATAGAATCTCCTACTTATGCACCTATTATAGATAACATATCTCAGGATTAACCATATTTCCTAAATTTAAATCATGATTATAAAGCCAATTATGATAAGTTATTTAAATTAGCTAAATCTGATGAAATTTTTGCTATTATCATAAAAGTGTACCTCATAATCCTTTTATGGTTTTAAGGACTTAAAAAATCATTTACTAAAATTATACAAAATATGTCAAAAGCGTAATATGTTAATATATATTCAATATTTGATGAAATGATTGACCAATTTATGAACCGTTTTTATAGACATACTAGTACTACATATGGTTCTTCTCCATCTCATTTTAGCCAAGGGATCTATGTAACTATTGCTAATAATCCTGTCCAATTAAATGAAGGAATATCAGGATTAATGAATGTAATAGGCAATATATGTATGCTCGAGAACACAAGAAAAAGTGGTTATGTGAAGATGATTGTTTAGAATATATAGGGTTATTTGGTAAGTATAAAGAATTTGATGATTTGGGGGAAAAACTTTTCGAATTTGCATTCAACTAAACTTAATGTATGATTTATCAGGGGTTCACAAACCTTCTTTAGAGAATTATAGCTTAACAAGCTTATCTCAGATTTAGTTTGAAAAAATCTTTCTGCTGAAGATAGACTAAAGGAATTCTTTAGTATTACCGATCAAGAATATAATAGTTACAATAATAACCATTTGCAAATATTATTTGAGTTATTTAAAAGACCAGGAAAATTAGCTAAATTACCTGAAATATCTGGGGAATTACAAGATAAAATTTTAAAGTATTATGGTCACTGTATATCTAGATCTCCTTCTCGGCAGTTGGTATAGTAAATATTTAATTTATTGATTACATTAATAAAAGTTCTCAGCTTATTCTTTGTTTTCTGTAGAGTCAAATTCAAAAAACTTTGAAGCTCAAATTATTAAAGACCGTACTAATAGCATGGAAATTCCTGTGGTAAAACTCGATACTACATGACTCTACTGTACAATAAGGCAAAGTCTAATTTTGTGGTTTGGATCAAAAAATCACTTAGGAAGTAAAAAACTAATACTCACGTACTAGAGAAAACCTGGTAGGCGATGGGGGACTCGAACCCTCAACTTACTGATTAAGAGTCAGCCGCTCTACCAACTGAGCTGATCGCCCTAAAAGATTTTATAAAAATTTATGACTAGTGTTGATATGGTTATTGTAATGTACATAACTATTAAATAAAAACCCAAACCCTATAAACATAGTCATCATAATAGTTCCCCCATAAGATAACAAAGGTAATGGTACTCCTACTACAGGTAAAAGTCCCATAACCATAGCCATATTAATAAATATATGCAAGAAAAAAAGAGAAGTAACACCTATAGCAGTTAATCTGCTATAATGGTTACGTGTATTGTTTGCTGTAAAAATACCAAATGTTATTAATGAAGCATATAATACTAAAATGATTATGCCGCCTGTAAATCCAAATTCTTCTGCAAAAGTAGTAAAAATAAAATCAGTATGGTGTTCTGGTAGGAATTTAAGTTGGTTTTGTGTTCCTTTTAATAATCCTTTACCAAGTATTCCTCCAGAACCTATAGCAATTTTGGATTGTATAATGTTATATCCAGCTCCTAAAGGATCGTTTTCAGGATTTAAGAAAGTTAAGACTCGTTTTTTTTGATAATCATGTAGTAAATTCCAAAAGAAAGGTAGGATAATTAAACCTGACATAATTACTACAACAAATTTACGTATACTTACACCAGTGACAAAAAAAATTATTGTACCAAGAGCAAGTAATATAAGTGCTGTGCCAAGATCGGGTTGTCTTATGATAAGGCAAAATGGTATTAAAACCATAATTATTGGAGGTATCAAGTAGACTATTATATTAGTAGATAACAGGGATGTATTATGAAAATATTTTGCTAATGCTAAAATTAAGGAGATTTTCATAATTTCAGAAGGTTGAATTTTAATTACCCCTAAATTGATCCAGCGGGTAGCTCCCATAGCTGTATGACCTGAAAATTCTATGATAATTAGAAATGATAATACTAGTATATAAATAATATACGACATTTTAAACCATATACGTACATCTGTGATAGCTATAATAATCATAATTGGAAGAGCAGTGACTAAGTGTATAATTTGCTTATTAGCCCATGGGTACCAATTACCATTGGCCGCTGTATACATAAGAGTAATGCCTATGAGTGATGTAAAGATAATGACAAAAATAATAATCCATGGTAGTAATAGTAATTTTTTTAAGAAATGTTTATTATTTTTATTAAAACTATAATAATACATAATTTGCAATCCATTTAATTATCAAAGGATAATGTATATAATATATCAAAACGCCTCAAAAAATTTACTTTAGTTTATATATAATGTTTTATATATTACATATAACCATTATATTATTAGAAAATTAAAAATAATCATAGATTATTATTGATTTTTGTTAGTTATTTTACTTATTATAACTGTTTGTTTTATAATGTATAAAATGTTTTTAAGCAAATGAATAGAATTGAAACTGATATAGTAATTATTGGAGCTGGTCCGGTTGGGTTATTTTCAGCGTTTGAAGCTGGAATGTTAAAAATGAAATGTCATATAATTGATACTTTAGAATTTGTTGGGGGCCAATGTAAAGCTTTGTATCCTGAAAAGCCTATATACGATATTCCTGGATACCCTATAATTAATGCTTCTACATTAATAGACAATTTAGTTAAACAGGCTGAACCTTTTGATCCTGTATATCATTTAGGGGAACGTGTAGAAAATATTGAACACATTGAAAAAGGTTTTTGTGTGATTACTTCAAAAGGCAAAAAAATATATACAAATTCTATAATCATAGCCGCTGGCTGTGGAGCTTTTGGTCCTAATCGTCCTCCACTTGATCATTTAGAGGAATATGAAAATAAAAGTATATTTTATATGGTGGATAAGAAAGAAAGATTCCGTGATAAAAATATAGTAATAGCTGGAGGGGGAGATTCGGCAATTGATTGGGCTTTATCTTTGTCAGGTATTACAAAACACATTTATTTATTGCATCGTAGGTCAAAATTTCGATGTGCTCCAGAAAGTTTAGGTAGATTAAATAAATTAGTAGAACAAAAATTAATAGAATTTGTGGTACCTTATCAATTAAGTGCTTTGGAAGGAGATAACGGGATTCTAACTCATGTTGTAGTCAAAGATTTAGATAATAATCAAAAAAGATTAGCTGCCGATTATTTATTAGCATTTTTTGGACTCGCAATGGAATTAGGTCCTATAGCAAATTGGGGTTTAAATCTTAATTATCAGCACATACAAGTAAATCCAGAAACATTTGAAACTAATGTAGAAGGTATTTTTGCTATAGGTGATATAGTATCTTATCCTGGTAAATTGAAATTTATTTTAACCGGCTTTGCAGAAGCTGCAAATGCAGCCCATGCAATATATATGCGCGTACATCCTAATGAGGCTTTACATTTTGAATATTCTACAACTAAAGGATTACCAGTATGAGTAATATTATTGATGGCAAGAAAATAGCAAATTCTATATGCAATGAACTGTCAAAAAAGCTGATAATTTTAAAATCTAAATACGGTATTATACCTGGGCTTGCAGTATTATTAGTTGGAAATGATCCAGTAAGTGAAGTATATGTAAAAAATAAGATTAGCAAATGTAAGGAGCTGGGTATCAATTCATTTGAAATACAACTACCAGAAAATGTATTGCAAAACCAATTAATAAAAAAATTAGAATTCTTAAATAATGATCCAAAAGTACATGGTATATTAGTTCAACTACCACTGCCTAAACATATTGATACTGATGTTATAATTAATACTATAGTTCCGAATAAGGATGTAGATGGTTTTTCCAACATTAATGTGGGTAGATTAGTCAATAATTTACCAGGTTTTGTACCTTGTACACCTTTGGGTTGTTTACAATTGATTAAAAGTGTTAGAACAAATTTATCAGGTTTAAAAGCCGTTATTGTTGGTAGATCTAGTATAGTAGGGAAGCCGATGTTGTATTTGTTACTGCAAGAAAATTGTACAGTAAGTATTGTTCATTCTAAAACGGTGAATATAGAAGATGAAGTAAAAACTGCTGATATAGTAGTAGCAGCTGTTGGTGTACCAGAACTCGTAAATAGTGATTGGATTAAACCAGGTACAATTGTAATAGATGTAGGTATAAATCGTATTATACGTGGTAAAAAATCTATGTTAGTGGGGGATGTAAATTTTGAAAAAGTGAAAGATATTGCGGAATATATTACACCTGTACCAGGTGGGGTAGGTCCTATGACAATAGCATATCTTATCAGTAATACTATTAAAGCTGCATGTATTAGTAAAAATATTGATATAGATAAAATAATAATTTAGGTAAAAAATTACTTTAATCTACATACATTAGTGTTTTCTATTTATAATAAAATTAGCAAACTCTCTCAGTATGTCAGCTTTTTTATCAAATACATTTAAGTGAGAAATTGCTTGATTAACTAGATGTTTTACTTGTTCAAGTGCATGATCTGTTCCTATAGATAAAATGTAATTTGCTTTTTGGTCATTTATAGACAATTTAGAAGGTATGTGTGATTCAGTTTTGTCAGTAATTAAATCCATTAGATCGTCAGTAATTTGAAAAGCAAGACCTAGAGCATGTGCATATCCTTTAAGTGCTAATCTAAGGTTTTTTGAAGCTTTACCAAGTATAGCACCTGCTTCACACGATACGGCAAATAACTCTCCAGTTTTCATACGCTGAAGTCTAATAATTTCTGTTAAAGAAAGTTCAGTTGTATTAGATAAAATATCAAGCATTTGACCGCCTGTCATACCGCTGATACCTGCGGCTTTTGCTACAGCACTAATTAGTTCACACCTAACATTGCTATCAGTATGTGTTGTGGGTAAGGCAAGTATGCCAAAGGCAAGAGTTAGTAAAGAATCACCTGCTAGTATAGCGGTTGCTTCTCCAAATTTAATATGACAAGTTGGTTGTCCACGTCTGACAAGGTCATTATCCATGGCTGGTAAATCATCATGTATTAGAGAATAATTATGAATAAATTCAATAGCAGCAGCTGTTTGTAATGCTGAGTCTTGACATACTCCAAAAAGGTTAGCAGAAGCTATAGTTAAGAAAGGTCTTAATCTTTTACCAGGAGATAGTAATGAAAAAAGTATGGCTTCTAATAAGACACTTTCTTTGCTATTATCAGGTTCAGGCAATAATTGACGCATCTTAACTTCTAAAGATGAGGAAATATCGCGTAACGTTTCTTGTAATTTTGTCAAAATAGCCTCTGGTCCTATAAAGTTAGCTTCGTACAATTAACACAGATGTTTTAGCATGACGTACAACTTTTGCTGCATTTGGTCCAAGTAAATAATCCTTTAATTCTGGACGATGTGCTGCCATTACAATTAAATCTGCACCTAATTTAGCTGCTTTGTCCACTATGCATTGATAAATAGGGCCGCGCTCAACTATATAATCTATTTTGATATCCTCAGGAAAATGTTTAATTGCTATATTATGTAGTTCTGTATTAACTTTTTCCATTATTTCTTCTAACCAACCTTTGGGAAAATACTGATGTACTAAATTCATACCATAGTTAGGAACTACAGTCATTAAATATAATTTGGCATTAGAGGTTCGTACTAACTGAATTACTGTGGCGAAACTTTTATCCCAAGCATGTTTTGAATTTACATCAATAGGAAATATAATGGTTTTATACATTGTAGTGCTCCAAATGCTAAAATATTAATATTACAATAAGCCTTTTTCTTTATAGTATCGTTCTGCCCCTTTATGCATAGGGATAATATTATTTTGTATCATGTCTTTCGGCGTTAAATTGTGTAAAACAGGGTGTAGATTTCTAAATATATTAAAATGATCAAACAATGATTTTACAATTTGGTATATAGTATTCTCATTTACGTCTTCTCTAGTAATTACCCCTACTTTTACACTAAAAGTAGGAATATCATTAGGATTACCTGCATAAAGCCCTCCTGGTATGGTAGATTTTGTATAGTAAGAATGGTCTTTTAGCAATTGTTCTATATTTTTACCTATAACTGGAATGATAGTTGTATCACATAATGTAGAAACCTCTTGTATAGCAGCATTTGGATGTCCAACACTTGCAATTATTGCATCAATTTTATTATTACATAGTGCTAACGATTCTTCTGAAGAAGTTAGGTCTGAATCTATAAAGTCTTCTGAAGTCCATCCATAAATGTTCATTATAGTTTGCATTATTTCTCTACTACCGGAGCCGTTAGAAGATATATTGATTTTTTTACCCTTTAAGTCTTTAAGTGTTTTAATTCCAGAATCACTGCGAACTACAACAGTAAAATCATCATTGTGTAAAAAAAAGAGGCTTCTTAAAGATTGATCTGGTCCGGACGTTGAAAAATCATTGATACCATTATACGCTTCATATTGTATATCAGATTGTATAATACCTAAATCAGAGATTTTATTTTTGAGTGAATTAATATTATCTAATGATCCATTAGAGGGACCAATAGAACAGCGTATGGAATTTGTACGTCTATATCTATTAACCATACGGCATATTGCGCTACCTGCAGGATAGTAAACACCTGTAACTTTACCTGTGCCTATAATAACAAACTTTTCAACAGCCTGACTAGTCTGCCACGAAAAGTCTGAGTCTAAAATCAATATAGTAGATATACTTACTAGAAAAAATATTGCAATCACAAATTTTTTTGTATTCATTATCGAGCTCACTATTCAACCAAAACTAATAACTAAATTAATAGTACAAAGTATATTACATTAAAATTTTTATTCTGAAAAGTAAACTTTTTCGTCCAAAGTGCCTTCGCTTTTATCAATAATTAAAGTAATAGTGGCATCTCCAGTAAGGTTTATAGTAGTACGTACCATATCCAAGATTCTATCTATACCAGCTATTAATGCAACGCCTTCTATAGGTAAATGCACAGATGAAAGTACCATAGGCAACATAACCATTGAACCTCCTGGTATTCCTGCAGCTCCTATGGAACCAAGTGTAGCAGTTAAAATAATCATCATGTAATCATTGGGCTGTAAGTGAGTACCAGTAGCTTGTGCAAAGAATAGAGCGCACATACCAAGATAAATTGCCATACCATCCATATTCATAGAGGCGCCAATAGGTAATACAAAGGAAGTATTACTTTTAGAAATACCCAATTGTTCGGTGCATACTCTCATAGTAGTAGGAAGAGTAGCTTTACTGCTACTAGTAGAGAAAGCAATGGTTTGGTATTCAAGGCTTTTTTTATAAAAAGGTATAGGAGAAATACGGGCAAATATTAAGATCAGTAAACCGAAGATTAAATATTGCAATGACATTCCAAGTATGACTGACATGACTAATTTAAATAAGCTATTTAGTACTTCTAACCCTTGAGTTCCTACAACCCATGCTGTCAAAGCAAAAGCACCATAAGGAGAAAATGACATTACTATATTAATCATTCGAAAAATCAATTTTGCAAATAGATTAAAAAAGTTGATCATTTTACTTCCTTCACTGCTCATAGCATTTAAAGTAAGGCCTGTAAAAATTGCAAAAAACACTACCTGTAGCATATTGTTGCCTGCAAGTGTTGCAACAGCATTAGTAGGTACGATATCTACTAGAAATTTAGTTAAATCAAATTGTGCAATTGGAGCTGTATTAGTAGATAAATTATCAAAATGTAATGAAATACCATGTCCTGGTTTTAGTAATATGGCAGTTGAGAGTCCTATTATAATTGCAAAGGTGGTTGTAAGTAAATATGATACTACAGCCTTAAATCCTATTCTCCCTATAGATGAAGGATCGCTCATGCTTGTTATACCAGAAACAAGAGATAAGAATATTAAAGGTACAATAATCATTTTTATCATATTAATAAAAATGTCTCCTATAGGTTTTATATAGTACAATATAGCTTTATCTTTTACTAGAACACCAAAGACTACTCCTAAAATTAGCCCCAAAGTAACTTGTTGCCAAAGCTTCATATACATCTCTCCAAACTTAAACTAAGCATTAATCAATGTCTTAAACAAAATAAAACCAACAATAATCAGAATACTTAAATTACACAAGGATTAAATTAAATTTTTTAAAATAGTTCAAAATATTACTATATATCGAATTTGTCTATTGTACTACTGAAAATGTAGTGGTATATATGTTTAGCTATTTAGCATAATTTTACATATAAAGATTAATTTGTAAGGTAAATATGTCAGGATTTGAATTAAATAAAATAGCCGCTTCTATACTTATAGCAGGTTTAATTGCAATGGTTGTTGGCAATATTGCTGATGTGATTTATAGGCCAGATGTAGCTCAAAAAAGAGGGTATACAGTTGAATTAACAGAATCTGAAAATGAATCTCAAACAGTAAAAGAAGAAACAATAGATATACCGGCATTGCTTGCAAAAGCAGATGCGGATCGTGGGCAGAAATTATTTAAGGCATGTTTAATGTGTCATAATTTTGAAAAGGGTAAAGGACCAAAAATAGGTCCAGATTTATGGGGAGTAGTTGGAGCAAATAAACTAAGAGAAGATTATGAATATAGTGCAGCTATGAAGGCTAAGGGGGGAACTTGGACTTATGATGAGTTGTTTAACTTTATTAGATCTCCTCAAAAATTTATTCCTGGCACTAAAATGACATTTGCAGGATTTAAAAAACCTGAAGATATAGCCGATGTAATTGCATATTTACGTAGTTTGAGTGATAATCCTATGTCTTTGCCTCAGGAAACAAAATAGTATTTGAGACTTAATTAAATTTTAAACAATAATTTAATAATGAATTTATTATGGAAAATTTAGGCGATTTTATACTAAACAATATACATTATGTTTGGATGGTTGTAGGGGTTGCATTGGTGTTGCTTGAAGTATTAACTGTGCCTGGCATTGGTATATTATGTGCAGGACTTGCTGCAGTGATAGTTGGTATAATGATATTGTTTGGGTTAATTTTTTACGACTATTACATTTTGCAAATGGGCTGGTTTTTTGCGTGGACATTATTATGGGCTATGATGCTATGGAGGCCTTTATTAAAATTAAGATACTCTGAGCGTGCTTATCATAACATAATAGGTGAACATGCAATTGTATATAAGAATGATTTAATCAAAGGCAAAACTGGAGAAGTCAAATGGTCTGGTACTGTGATGAAGGCTTTGATTGTCAATGATTCAAATGAGTCATCAATAGGTGTAAATCAAGAAGTAATAATCAAAAATCTTAAAGGTAATATTCTATTAGTGGATGTAAATACGTTATAAATAGATAGGAGGGCTCAAAGTATGGCTGATATTTCTGGTGTGTTTTTAGTAATAATGGTAATATTAGCATTAGTTGTATTTAAGGGAATTAAAATAGTGCCCCAGCAACAAATCTGGATATTAGAAAAATTAGGAAAATTTGATCGGAAAATGGAGCCGGGGTTAAATATTTTAGTACCATTTATTGAAGTAGTAGCATATAAACATTCTTTAAAAGAACAAGCAATAGATGTAATGGAGCAGACTGCTATTACTAATGATAATGTAACATTGCGTATAGATGGTGTTTTATATGTGCGTATTATAGATCCTGTAGCAGCTTCTTATGGTGTAAATGATCCATATTATGCTGTTTTGCAGCTTGCTCAAACTAGTATGCGTTCAGAAATAGGTAAAATTACTTTAGATAAAACATTTGAAGAACGTGAAACTATTAATGCTAATATTGTGAATGTTATCAATGAGGCTGCAGTTAGTTGGGGCATTCAGTGTATGAGATATGAAATAAAAGATATAACTCCTCCTACTAATGTACTTAAAGCAATGGAACTTCAGGTTGCTGCAGAACGACAAAAACGTGCTGAGATATTGGAGTCTGAAGGTAAAAAGCAATCTCAAATTAATTTAGCTGAAGCTTATAAGCAGGAGATAGTATTGCGTTCTGAAGCGTCTTATACAGATCAAGTAAATCGTGCAAAGGGGCAAGCAGAGGCAGTATTGCTTGTAGCTGAAGCAACTAGTGAAGGTATAGAAAAAATTGCTAAAGGTATTTCTAAAGAAGGTGGAGATGCTGCAGTTGCAATGAAGCTTGCTGAGCAATATACTGATGCTTTTAGAGAGATTGCTAAAGAGACTAATACAGTTATAGTGCCTGCTAGTGCGTATGATATTGGTTCTATGGTTGCGCAAGCTTTAACAATTTTTGATACGATTAAGAAACGTCCTATACCTATGTCTACATGGAATAATAAAGCAGATGATAAAAATAGTTAGTTGGAATATTAATTCTGTTAGGACTAGATTGTCTAGATTGCTCTCTTTTTTAGAGCAAGAACGTCCCGATATTGTGTGTTTACAGGAAATTAAATGTATTAATGATCAATTTCCTACATTAGAGATAGAATCTTTAGGTTATAATTTTGCTTTGCATGGACAAAAGAGCTACAACGGTGTCGCAATTCTTTCTAAGTATCATATAGAGGACATAGCAGTCAAAATGTGTGATAGAAGTAATGATATTCAAGCTAGATATATAGAATCCGTAATTAATATAAATTCAAATCGTATATTAAGGGTGGTATCGGCTTATATTCCAAATGGGGCTCCTCTAGAATCTGAAAAATTTGTGTATAAGCTAAATTTTTTAGATCAATTATATGATCGTATTAAGCAACTTTTAAAATTTGAAGAAATATTAATTGTAGCTGGTGATTTTAATGTGGCCCCTGATGAATTAGATGTGTATGATAAAGAATCTTTAAAGAACAAGGTATGTTTTCATATTGAAGAACGGGTACGTTTTAGAAAAATTATGTATTCGGGTATGAATGATGCTTTTAGGATGTTATATCCTGACAAGCAAGAATTTACGTGGTGGGATTATCGTGCTGGGAGTTGGCAACATAATACTGGTATGCGTATAGATCACATATTATTATCTCCGCAAGCAGCGGATATATTAAAGAGTGTATATATAAGAAAGGATATGCGTGCCTTAGAGAAGGCTTCTGATCATGTTCCAATTGTGTGTGAACTATTATGAATCTATTTCATATAAAATTTTCTTATAGATTTTAGTAAATTAAATTATTACTTAATAAAATTATAATTGACACTTGTGATATATAAAATTGCATCTCTTCATAAAAATGTTGTCAGTTATTTATTGACCGCTCTATCTGTTTGTTATTATTATTTTATACAAAGCCTTTTAAAGCAATGAGTGCATAATATTAATATATTTTTTATATTAAATAGATATGAATTGAGGAATAGAGTAATATTAATACCTGGAGAATATATGAAAAAGATAGTAATTTTGGGTATGATAGGTAATGCTTGAGAATGTTATGATTTTGCCCTTTATGCATATTTTGCTAGTATTATTAGTTAGCTTTACTTTTCCTCTGATGATAAATTTCTATCCTTAGTTTTAACTTTTGGAGTATTTGCTGCAGATTTTATTATGCGTCCATTGGGAGGAATAGTTTTTGGCTATATAGGGGATAAATTCGGTCGTAAAGTTTACATTAATAACATCCATATTGTTGATGGCAGTTCCTCTACGACCTGTATAGGATTGTTGCCAACATATGAACAAATAGGTGTATTTGCAACAATATTATTAACAATTATTAGGTTATTACAAGGCTTAGCTTTAGGAGGTGGTTTTAGCGGATGTATAGCTTTCTCATATATTTTCCCCGCATGATTTTAATAGTTGGGGATGATGATGTATACCTTTTTTAGTTAGTGCTAATTGATAGCTATATGTATTTATTTAACGGTTACAGTACCATTTTATACTTTAATGATCTTTATGAATAATTATATGTCTCAGATTTTAGGTCATTCTATAAAAGAAGCATTATCAATGAATGTAGTAAGTTATAGTATAGTGCATATGTTATTTTTACCATTTACTTCAGATTTATCAGATAAAATAGGAAGAAAACCTGTATTGGTAGTTAATTCTCTAGCGTTTATGTTCTTGACGTATCCTATTTTCTGGTTATTATGCCAAGATGGATTTGTATTGCCTTTGATAGTCAAATAGTATTTGGTGTTATATTATCATTTTATATAGCTCTTGTACCTGCGTTATTGGTGGAATTATTTCCAACAAGTGTAAGGTTTACCGGTATTGCTTTATCATACAATTTAAGTGCAGCTATATTTGGAGGTACAACACCTATGGTTGCTGCTTGGCTCATAAGATATACAAATATGAATGATGCTATAGCATTTTTATTATTTTTTTGCTATTATTTCTTTTATAATACTCTATTATTTTAAAGATAACTATGATAAACCTTTGGCATAAGAAGCAAATTAAACAAAAGGAAGATAACATTATCACAAAGCCGATAATAGGCATTACTATAGATTCTGAAGAGCAAGGTTGGTATTCGGAATTTCCGTGGTATGAGTTGCGTCAAAATTATTGTACCGCAATCAGTAATAATGGTGGTATACCTTTATTGTTGCCATATGAAATGAGATTATTAGAAGAATATATTAGTATGATGCATGGTTTGGTAGTTACAGGAGGTAATTTTGATATATCTCCGGAGCATTATGATGAGAAAAGCAGTATTTCAGAGAAATTTAGAATAAATAAAAATCGTACAGATTTTGAAATGGAAATTACAAAATTAGCATTAAAAAATAATATACCTATTTTAGGAATTTGTGGTGGTGAACAATTATTAAATGTGATATTAGATGGAACGCTTATTCAGCATATACCTGAAATAGTTGATGCTATTAATCATAAGCAAACGGTTCCTAAAAATCATCCATGGCATATGGTTACTGTGGAGCCTAACAGTTTATTACATCGTATTACTGGTGTACTAGAAATATCTGTAAACAGCACTCATCATCAAGCAGTAAAAGATTTGGGAAGGGGTATGATAGTGAATGCTACTGCTTTAGATGGTATTATAGAAGCTATAGAATACTCATATCATAATTTTTGTTTAGGTGTGCAATGGCATCCGGAGTATGAAATTACTGAATCTGATACAAAAATATTTAAAGCCTTTATAGAAGCAGCGTTACAATATGCAAGAAGAAAGAATATCAAAACTCATAGCTAAATCTGGTTTGTGTTCACGTAGGGCTGCAGAACAATTAATTTTACAATTAAGAGTGAAGTTAAATGGGCATGTAGTAAAAGAATTAGGTACTAAAACTAGTAATGTTCGTGCAATTTTAGTTGATAATAAACCCTTGAAGTTTCAAGAAGAGGCTAGGTTGTGGCTTTATTATAAGCCTATTGGCTTAATTACAACCCATAATGATCCAGAAAATAGAAAAACAGTTTTTTCTATGTTACCTCAAACTATGCCAAGAGTTGTGTCTGTAGGAAGGCTAGATTTAAATAGTGAAGGTTTATTGCTTCTTACGAATAATGGTATACTTGCACGTCGTCTTGAACATCCATCAAATGGATATTTAAGGAGATATAGGGTAAGAGTATTTGGTGATTTAAATATAGACGAGCTTATAAATTTAAAGAAGGGTATTAGAGTTAGTGGAATAGATTACAAACCTATTACAGTAGAGGTGGATAGAATTGGAGGAAAGAATTCTTGGTTAATAATGGATTTGTATGAAGGCAAAACACGTGAAATTAGGAACATAATGCAGCATTTAAATTTAAGAGTAAATCGCTTGATACGTATTTCCTACGGTCCATTTCAAATAGCTTGCTTAAAACCTGGTGAAATAAAGGAAATAGATTGTACATCTTTAATGAAAATATCTTAAATAATTAAAATTTTATTAATAAAAACATTAAGTAGTAAATAATATGAGAATTATAGCTGGAAAACATAAGGGGCGTAATATTGTTTTGCCTCCAAAAACAGAAGTTAGACCTACTACGTCAAAAACTCGTGAAGGGATATTTAATATATTAAATAGTGGTCAATTTCTTAAGGGTGGGATTTCTATTTTATATAAAGCAAGAGTGCTAGAGTTATTTTGCGGTAGTGGGGCGCTATCATTTGAGGCTTTATCAAGGGGAGCAGAATATGCTATAATGGTTGATAATAATCAAGAAAATTTAAATTATATAGCATTAAATGCTGAAAAATTGTCAGAATTCAACAATATCTCAGTAATTAGAGGAGATGCAAGTTTTTTGCCAAAAGCACATAATTCTATGGATATTGTATTTATTGATCCTCCATATAATAATAGTAATACTATTGAAACTGTCTTAGAAAGATTAAGACAGCAAAATTGGTTAAAAGAAAATACAATTATTGTTATAGAGTCCTTTTTTAGAGAAGATTTAAAAATGCCTACTGGTTATTTTCAAATAAATCAGCGTAATTATGGAAAAACTAAAGTAACACTTTTAGGGGTTGAATGATAAATATTAAATATAAATTATATATTTTATGTTTGTCTATAATATGATACACTTAATAAGTAAGAGATCTAACGCTTACTAAATATTATGAAATAGGAGGGTAAGATGTCAGTACTGGAGCATATTAATCAAATTTCATCAAAGCACGATAAAATAGAAAAAGAGTTACATAAGGCATATGTTTATCATAGTGATGATGCAATTATAGGAAGGTTAAAAAAACAAAAGTTAAAATTAAAGGATGAGCTTCATCATTATATGGAATCAAAGTTATTAGAATCTGTGTAAAATTAAATTTAGGGTCTGCTACCAAAAATAGCAGACCCAATACGTATATGTGAAGCACCAAATTTTAAAGCTATTTTATAAGAATCACTCATTC
Organism: Rickettsiales endosymbiont of Dermacentor nuttalli; assembly: GCA_048496475.1. GTDB lineage: Bacteria > Pseudomonadota > Alphaproteobacteria > Rickettsiales > Arcanibacteraceae > Ac37b. The sequence goes on along the minus strand of JBGCXS010000010.1, from coordinate 24,825 downwards.
CCATACTAAGTATTTCTATATTATGTTCTTTTGCAATATTTTGTAATAACGCAAAATGTGGTGCTGGATCGTTATTTAAAGGAGGGATACACATTAAGCCTTCTATAGGTAAATTTAATTTATATTTACAGATATTTATAAAATCACTAGCTGTATCAGGCATAATACCTGATTTTTGTGGTTCTTTTCCTGTATTAATTTGTATATAGCATTTCAAAAATTTGTTTTGTACTTGCATTTCTTTCATTAAAAGTTTTGCAATTTTTAAGCTATCAATGGTTTCTATAATATCAAAAACCTTTACCGCTTCTTTGATTTTGTTAGTTTGTAAATGTCCTATCATATGTAATTCAATATCGTGATATAATCCTTTTAAAGGAAGCCATTTAGTTTTTGCTTCTTGTATTCTATTTTCAGCAAATGTTCTATGTCCTTCTTTGAGTAATGCTTCTATATAATAGACTGGTTGGTTTTTAGTAACAGCAATAATTTGCGAATGGGAATTTATTAAAGAAGCTTCTTGTTGTATGGCTTTAAAACTGGTAATTATAGAACATTCAATCATAAGAAAAACCAATAGTTAAAGAAGCAATATAATTGTATTTTTACAACAAAAAACGGAAAACTTAATAATAGGTAAACAAATATTAGTCATCTAACTTGCATAAGTCAATCTTATCTTTTAATAATGAATGTATGTAAGAGTCATATGGGTTATATGTCTTTTTATTTTGGCAATTTGTTTAATTTGGAAGGTTGGCGTATTATGAAGAAATTTTTGATTAGTACCACTGCGTTAGTAGCTATAGTAGCTAGTAGTGCTTTTGCTGAAGCATCTACAACACCAGCCAATGGGCTTACTGTAACAGCAGGTGGAATAGTTGATTTTCAAGCTGGTTTTCGTAACCAGAAAAAAGGTTATAAAGTAAATTTATCAACAAATAATAGAAATGTTGCTTTCATGGGGCATGCAAAGGCTTATTTAGCGGCAACTGCAAGAGCTGATATGGGCTTTAAATATGGTGGTGTTATACAGTTAAATACTAATGTTGTTAATTATAGCGGAAATAAAGACGCTAAAATGGAACATACATATGTGTTTGTTGAAACAGGTTTAGGTAGAGTAGAGTTAGGTACTAATTCTTCAGCTACTCAAGCTATGAAAGTTGATGCTGCAAGTATAGCTCGTGCTACTGGTGGTATTGGTGGTGATTGGAATAGCTACGTTAATACTACAGCATATGAAGGTACATCTTTAGATGCGAGTTATATGGTTGCTCCTGATTTCTTGAGTGCATATAGATATGACTCAAAATGGAGTTCTGAAAAAGCTAGAAAAATTTCTTACTATACACAAAGATATAACGGTGTACAGTTTGGTATAAGCTATACTCCTGACACAGGTGTTGTAGGAAAATCTTATAGTGGTGGTGTCGGCGGCACACTTATTACTGATAGTGGAACACAAGGTGCAATAAAACGCGATCCTAGAGTTATTAAGAATTTAATTAGTGGTGGGTTCAATTATACTAATCAGCTTGACCAAGTTGGATTTAGTGTTAGCTTGCTAGGCGAAATTGGTAAAGGTGTTAAAAATGATCTAGAAACAGATGGCAAAAAATATCGTAATTTAAGAGCATGGCAAGTTGGCGCTGCTTTAGATTATGCAGGGTTTAGTGTGGCTGGTTCTTACGGTGTAACAAATAAGAAGTTTGCAAATATAATTCCAACTACTGAGACTACTAAAAAGCATAAAGACTTAAACTATTGGACAGCAGGTTTAGCTTATGCACAAGGACCTATTGGTGTTAGTGCAACCTATATGAATAGTAATTGGGCAAAAAATAAGTTCAAGAACTTAGTATTAGGTGCTGACTATCAATTAGCTCCAGGTTTAATGCCTTATGTAGAAGCTGTATTTTTCGAGTACAAACCTAAAAAAGGTGGTACAGTTGTTAAGAAGAATAGAGGTGAGTCTTACATAATTGGTACAGAACTTAGATTCTAGTCTTACTATAAGTATGATGGCATAAAGTTTATGCCATCATACTTTTTCTTCCTATCTTTCCTTTCTTGATTTATTTAGGAATTAATTTCTTTCAAATTGTATTATATTTCTAGATTTTATATAAATCTTTTTCTAAAGTAATAATAATGCTCTAGCTTATATTTTGAAGTCAGTTTATTATGGATAAAATTTTTGCTTAGGTATATAGTAAAAACATTTGAATTTGAGTACGACGTCACTCGTTATTCACCTAGTAATTAGTAGGCTTTTGTATCAAAGATCAAGTGTTTTAAGTATAATTTTTCAGTTGTTAAAGTTTTAAGTTGAGCTAGTATTATCTGCATTTTTTAGCATCAGCTTCCACATATACTAGGATTTTTATAAGCAAAATTTAGTTTTTAACCAATCCCTTGCTTTTCTATTACTTATACAAAAGCGCTTATCTATTTCTATTGTAGTTAAATTAGGATGTTCTTCTATATAGCTTATAAAATCTCTTACCAATTTATTTTTGGTTTTTTGCACTTAAGCACTTTCTAGTATTAATAATTCCCTTCTCTTTTGTATCTTAATGCCAGATATTTATTGTGCTTGGAGTTATCCTAAAAACCTTTGAAGTCACTCTTTATTAAGTCCATTTCTAAAATTGTATTATCAGATTTTTTCTTAAATCTTTATTATACTAGCTTGTTGACATTTTTACTTTTTTGGTAGTACATCTTATTAAATAATTCAACTTCTTTTAATCTACTATATATAGATAAAGTGTGATAGATATATTTAGTAAAGCAAGGTGTATAAAGACTATATGGTAAGAAAAGCAGTAAATATTATGAAAAAAGAATATTATTGCTATAATAAAAAGTAAAAGGATTAGTATCTGCTTGTATTTTTAATGCTAGTTGTAATAGGTAGTTTTTTTGAAATATGAGTAGAACAGTTTTAAATCAAAGAGCCTAAAGCCTTTATAATTTATTTTATATTGAATAAAGCAGCCTTTCATAAATCTACAAGAATCAAGGAGTTGATAGAGTCAGTTTATATATGTAAAATAATATATATACCGCTTTATTCCAAAAAGTTGTGTACGGTAGTAATACTTTGAGTTATAAATACAATATGATTGTATTTATTAGTACTACATATAATGGATTATACAAATTAGTAAGTATTTTAGGTTTTAGAAAAAGATATTAAGCGCTACGTCCTCTGCCTCTATACCCGATTTTTAGTAAATTTCCTCTTTTAATATTAGAGGTAAATTTAGCCCTATTTTTAGTTAGAATTTGATTATCAGGTTTGGTCCAAAAAGTTACGCCTGTAGTAATGCTTTGGGTTATCTCTGATACTAAAGGCTCATGTTTACCTATATTAGAATGTACAAACATATTGTTTGTTAATACGGATTTATTGGCTACTATAATAGGGATATTTGGCAATTTTTTATCTTCTTTAAGTAATTGCTCATTATTATAGGCTTTAGATATTATATTTTTACCTTTTCTAAATAATTTTATAATTTGATCTATAATTAATTTTATCATTTATATTTATTTACAAGTTTTTAAATAAATATATAAATTTTTTTATAAAAACTCAAGAGTTAATACTAAAATAAAGCTTTTTTATTATATCGCGGTTGTATTTTTACAAATTATTATCATAATGTTGATGAAAAAAAAATATTTGGGAAACAATGTAATCATGGGCAATATTGTGCTGAATAAATTCATTACAGCTTTAACGCTTGGAGTCAACAGTGGTTTAAATTATGCATTAATAGATACATTAATCACGGCATATTTTAATGATGCTAGGATTAATTTAGTAGTGATAGGTATATTATCGCTTAGGCTTATTCCATATTATATACGATGTTTATGGGCTCCAATTGTGGATAGAGTTTCCATAAAATTGTTTCCCAAAGATTTTGGGCATAGAAAAGGATGGACATTATTTACTCAAGCAATTCTTATAGTTTTAGTAGTAATTTTATCATTTATTAATATTACTGATAAATTTATATTAACGGTTATTATCATATTTATAATAGCTTTTACAGCAGCTACGTATGATATTAGTATGGAGGCATATAGAATAGAGTTATTTGAAAAAAGTGCCTTAAATTTAGGTAGTTCCTATACAGTGGTTGGATTTAGGATAGGTTTATTAATATCTGGAGCTTTTGGGCTATATTTATCTTCTATATTATCATGGCAATATACGTTTATTATTATATCACTATTTATTATACCATGTATGGGAATAGTGTTATTTTCTAAAGATATTAATATTCAAACTCAGGGCGATTATAGATTAAAGCAGGAGTTTTGGTTATCATTTAAGTCTTTGTTTAAACAACCTATGTTTACGTTTGTTTTTGTAATTATATCATTTTATAAAGTTAGCGATGGATATCTTGATACCATGATTTTACCATTTTTAATGGAAACTGGTTTTTCTAAAGGAGAGATTGCTAGTGTAAATAGTGTAATGAGGTTAATTGCCAGTATATGTGGTACATTTGTTGGTGGATATATAGTACGTAATGCAATAAAAGCTAAACATTTATTTTATACTGAAATTTTAGCTGCTTTAACAAATTTGTTATTTATATTTTTAATAAAAATAGGTCATAATATAAAGGTTTTAGTAGGTATAGTGTGTGTTGAAAGCTTCTGTTCGGGGATATGTAACATAATGTTAATAAATTACATGAGTAATTTATGTAATAAGAGATTTGTAGGTACACATTATGCTATTTTAATATCTATATCTGGATTTAGTAGGTTTATTTTAGCTTCTACTTCAGGATTTGTGGCAGTAAATTTAGGCTGGTATAATTTTTTTATTGTATCAGCATTATTATCAATACCTTCGTTATTATGTATATATTGGCTTTATATATATAAGCGTAATTCAATATTACCTTATTTCTAGTTTTGTAAGATTTATTTTTATATTATGCATTTTTTGGTTTATTTTTAAAAGAGCATTATATAAATAATCTACATTAATGTTTTTGTATAATTTACTATTTAGTGACAAGTGTGGTATATACGATCCAGGTAAAGTACGTTTATCCAAACTATATTTACCATCTTTATATTTTTCTACTAATGAAATTAAAGTTTGATTATATTCTAAAAATAATTGTGCTTTTTTAGGTAAAGCTACGATATATGAATGTTTACATCCTAATAAACTTGCTGCTCCGAATTCAAAAACTGTATTTTTTACTATGGGTTATAGATTTTCTTCTAGATATTTTTTTAATTCACTTATATCTTTCATTTTGTACGTTTTTAATATATTCTATTGTAACATAATATTCATAATTAAATTGGTTATTATCTTGTAGTTTACGTACTAAACCTAAATCATTGATTTGATTATAGATGTTATCACCAGATTCTTCATTTTCAATGTATAACGGCTAAATCTTTTGCTTGCACAGAATTTATGTTAAATTGAAGCAATACTAGAAAAACTAATAATAATTTTATAGAAATTTTTTACATATATAAGTCTTAATAAAGTTACTAACATTAACTAAAATAAAAAAAGATAGCGCGATTACTACAATAGATGCACTGCCAGGAGTGTCAAATACCAAAGAACATAGTAGTCCTAAAATTAAAGATATTACACCAATGATAGATGAGATTATAACCATTTGTTCAGGGGTAGAACTTAAGTACCGAGCAGTTGCTGTAGGAATAATTAATATGGCAGTTATTAGTAATATTCCTATTATTTGGAATGATACTGCTATAAATAATGCAAAGACTAGCATAAGTTCAATCTCTATACGTTTTACAGCTATGCCTTTTACAGATGCTAAATCATTGCAAATAATAATATACAATATTGAGTACCATCTAATTAAAAACCAACTAATAATTGTAATTAATAAAATATATATACAGACTATATCTTGATTAGTAATAGTAAGTATATCGCCAAATAAATATGATTCTAAATCAAGTCTTGTATTAATAAAAGAAGATGTTATTACTACTGCAGTAGCTAGTGATCCAAAAGCTAAAATGTTTAACAAAGTGTCGTTTCCTAGTTCTGTGTTGAATGTTATAAGAAAAATTGCAAATATGATAGCTATGGCAAGAGCACTACAAAAAGGAGCAATGTCCAGTAACACACCAAGTGCAACCCCAAGTAATGCGGCATGGGATAAAGAGTCACTAAAATATGCCATGCGTTTCCATAACATAACACAACCAAGAGGTGCAGAAGTTATCACTATGCCTATACCGCTTAACAGTGCTCTTAAAAAAAAATCGCTAATAATGCTATCTAGTATCATTTATTATATTAAGATTTAATTTAGTAAATTAATAAAAGACTAATTTATAGTACTATTATATTATATACGTCAAGAAAATATAAAGAATGTTTATTTTATAATTTTAAGTACAGCACTTGCTAATTTATTAATATCTTCATTAGTATGTTCAGCTGAAAAAGTAAAACGTAATCTTGCTGTATTAGCTGGTACTGTAGGGGGTCTAATTGCTTTCACCAAAAAACCTTCGTACATTAATTGTTGGGCGATATTTAAGGTACGGTTAGATTCTCCTATAATAATGTACACTATTTGACTTATAGCTGGCTTCATTTCCATTAGATGAGTAAAATACTGTGCTTTTATTAATGGAATTGATAATATATTAGGATTTTCATTAATAAAATCTATAGCAGCTATAGCATTTGCCAGAATAATAGGAGGAAGGGCAGTTGAAAATATTAAGCTACGTGCTGTATTATTAATATAATCAATTACGGATTTTGAAGCACAGACATATCCTCCATACCCTCGAAAGGCTTTAGATAAAGTTCCTACACGTAAGTCAATTTTATGAGATGATTTAGAGAGTAGGTGTGCCCCATCACTAAGTAACCAACTATCATAAAGCTTTGCTAGTGTAGTTAATTCATCTAAGGGTGCTAAGTCTCCATCCATACTAAAAACGTCTTCTGTAATAATAAGACAATTCTTGTATAGTTTGCGGTGTTCATTTAATAATATTGTACAATGTTCTATATTATTATGATCAAAACGTAGTAATTTTGCTCCAGATAGCTTAATTCCATCTAATATACATGAATGAACAAGTTTATCAGCTATTATTAAATCAGCTTTATCCATTATAGCCGGTATAATTCCTATGTTAGTTAGATATCCACTACCAAAAATTGTACATGCTTCTGTGGAGTGGTAATGAGCTAATTTTTCTTCTAAAATGCTATATAAAGGGGAATTGCCAGTTATAAATCTTGAGGCAGAAGGTGCACTAAGATATTGTGCACAAATTTCAAGACTTTTTTGTTTAATTTTAGGATTATAAGAGAGCCCTAAATAGTCATTACAGGAAAAAGATAATAATTTCTTATTGTTGTATATCACATAGTGATTAGAAAGTCTATGTACATTATCTAAGATGCGGTAATTATTAACTTTTTTTAACTTCTCAATTTGTATACATGCAAATTCTTCTAACTTTAACACAATTTATCTATATTTAATTATGTGTAATAAATACTTTTTCTACCAATTAATTTTCAAAAAGTCTAGTAAAAATTTTATTATAAATTTCATAAAATATTAATTAAGCGTTGTTATTATTAGAATAATAATATGTTATTAGTAATAGCATGAATAAATTAAAACAAAAAACAGTTTCTTTATATAATGAATGTATAGTATTTTTCATATCATTATGTAGTTGCGACATTTGTATTAATTTCCTCTCTATCTTATTGGTTTTTCCTTATATTATTCCTATAAAAAATCCAGACTATATGTAAATAATAATGAAGCACAAATTATAGAAAATATTTTATCAGAAGCTTTAACAGAAACTTATCATTATATGAGTTTTTAGGGGAGCAGATAATAGAATATGGTTATGATAGATATAAATTTAATTACTAATATACTTAGAAATAGCTATGTGGCTGATAAAAATATAGAGAATAATTATTCTTGGGTGTTATTTGATTGCTCCTGATAGGAAAACAATAGTTAATTCTTTATACGGTAAATTACCAGCTCTCCATAGTTTATTAAGGTTTCCATATTTAACATGGAGCAGAAGAAAAACCTTGGCAACTGATATTTGATATGCCATGTATTGGTTTTTTGAGTAAGCAATTAGTAGTCCCTACCTCTATAGGTATTTCAGATAAGAATAATAAATTAGGGGGATTTATATTGGCTGCACTGTCAGTGCAAAAATTAATGCACAAAATTAATTTATCTTTAAAGGATAAAATAGTATTTTTTGTACTTGATGAGCATTTTCGTTATATGTTTGGTTCAAATATATTTCAAAATGAAGAGGAAAAAATATATTTTAACTCAGCTTCGAAATAAGATAACACCTTTAAATAAAATGGGAAAATTTGATCATCCAATTTCCTATAAAGAGGATATATAGATTTTACTTATTATAAACAATCTTCTAAATATAATTTTTCATGAAATATATGATAAATTACTTACTCATGTATCTGTGTTGCTTATTTTAGCTACATTTTCTATAATATTATTTTTTACATTACAATATAAGATAGTTAAGCCAATAATAAAATTTATCCACTACTGCTTCTCGTATAGCTAAACAGGAAAACATTAGTATCGAAGATTATAAATATAAAGAACTAAACGATTTAGTGTTGTAACTTTATAACATATAAACATTAAGGGAGCAATTATTGCACTCTAATAAGTGTTCTGAAGATGTAAATAAGGAAATATATATTGTTAATCAAAAACTATCTAAAAGAACTACAGAATTAGAAAATGCTTTGCAAATAAAAAATGAATTTCTAAATAATTTAAGTTATGAAGTTAGAACTCCTATACAGGGAGTTATTACTCTTTCTAAAGGATTAATTAACTATTGGAATGAATATAGTGAAGATGAAAAATTCCAACTAAAAGTAGTAAATAACAATATAAAAGAAAGGTTAATTAGTTGCGATAGAGAACGTATGACGCAAGTGATACGTAATATTTTAGTGAATGTAATAGAATTTACGGTAGAAGGTAAAATCACTTAGGTAGTTAAAGAATGGAAGCAAAAAGTAGGTAATATAACATAGAAGTGTAATAATCAGTGCAAGTGATGAAGGTATAGGTATATCAGAGGATGAGCTAGAAAAGGTATTTGAAGCATTTACCCAAAGCATAAAAACAAAAACTAAAGCCGGTGGTATAGGTTTTGGACTTACTGTATTACGTAATGAAATTATTAAAGCACATAAAGGACAAATTTGGGCAGAAAATAAGAGGATAAAATTACTTTTTTAATACCAGTAAGTGAAGAAGAGGTGCCAATATACTTTAATACATATTGCATATGAAGGATAGTGATGAAATTAGATAATAACAAAGGCAACATTTTAATTATAGATGATGATGAAACATGATTGTTAAGTATGGGAGTTATTTATATAATAGTAATTAGGCAATAAGGATTAAATTATTTGTCTGAACATGAAAGTGTTATTGATATAATCTTCTTAGCTTTGATAATGTCGGATATGTGTGGATTAGATGTGTTAAATATGATTAAGACTGATTCTTCAATGTCACATATTCCTATAATTGTACAAAGCGGTACATTTGATGATAATGAGGTCAAAAAAGCATTTGAATTATGGTGCGAGTTATTTTCTTAGGAAGCCATATAATAAGAACGATTTATTACATACTATAAAAAAATCCAAAAATATTAAATAGCCTAGTATTATATTTTTATTTGTTTTATTATTATATGTAAAAATGAATATAACTTTTTATTTAAATGTGTTATTTTCTGTCTTTATCTATAAATAATTTATTATATGATATAATGGCCAAATAAAACTTGGTTTTATTTTATAATTTGTATATTAGATTAGAAAAATATTGACATATAAAATTGAGCTAATATTAAGTTATATTATTAAGAGATAATAGGAATGTAATAATGGATGATAATGTATTATTAAATAAAGAAACCAAGTATGTAATGGTTAAGAATGAGAAGAATTCAGTTAATAGGCGTGATTTTATAGTTCTTACAGCTACTGCTATGGCGGCTATTGGAGGGGCTTCTGTTTTATGGCCATTTGTGGATTCAATGAATCCATCAGCTGATGTGCTTGCTTTTGGTTCTATAGAAGTTGATTTATCTCCCATAGTTCCTGGTCAAGAAATAACTATTATGTGGCGTGGTATGCCTGTTTTTATAAGACATAGAACAGAAAAAGAAATACAGGACGCAAGAGAAGTGGTGTTAGATCAATTGCTTGATCCAGCTCTGGATCAAGATAGAGTAAAAACTGAACATCCTGAATGGTTAGTGGTTATAGGTATTTGTACACATTTGGGATGTGTGCCTCTTGGATATGAAGGAGTTTATAATGGTTGGTTATGTCCTTGTCATGGGTCTCAGTATGATACTTCAGGTAGGGTAAGGAAAGGTCCGGCACCTAAAAATTTACCTATTCCAGAATATGTTTTTTTAAATGATACAAAAATAAAAATAGGTTAATATGGGGTTAGTTTAGCAAATATGCAATTAAATACAGAAAAACAACAAACAATTTGTAATAAAATAATAGATTGGATTGATTATAGATTACCGATCTTTTCATTTTTGAAACATCTTGGAGAATATAGAACTCCTAGAAACTTAAGTTATTTATGGAACTTTGGTTCTATAGCAGGAATAGCGTTAGTGTTGCAGATAATGACAGGTATATTTTTGGCTATGCATTATGTGCCTGATTCTGAGCAAGCGTTTGCAAGTGTTGAAAATATTATGCGTAATGTAAATTATGGATGGTTAATTCGTTATATGCATGCTGTTGGAGCTTCTATGTTTTTTATTGCTGTTTATATGCATATGTTTAGAGGTTTGTATTACGGATCATACAAATCTCCTCGTGAATTGCTTTGGTTTATTGGTATAATTATTTTTCTGGCAATGATGGCCACAGCATTTATGGGATATGTGTTGCCTTGGGGACAGATGAGTTTTTGGGGTGCAACTGTAATTACGAATTTATTTTCTGCCATACCTGGTGTGGGGGAGAGTATTGTAAGATGGTTATGGGGAGGCTTTGCTGTTGGTGGACCTACATTAAATAGGTTTTTTGCTTTGCATTATTTATTACCATTTATTATTATTGGATTAGTTATAGTGCATTTGATAGCTCTGCATTTGCATGGTTCTAATAATCCTACAGGTGTTGATGTAAAAAGTGAAAAAGATACTATTCTATTTCATCCTTATTATACAATAAAGGATTTTGTAGGTTTTGGAGTATTTTTTTTAGTATTTGCGTATATGTTGTTTTATGCTCCAAATTATTTTGGACACCCTGATAATTATATAGAAGCTAATCCTCTTGTGACACCACCTCATATTGTGCCAGAATGGTATTTTTTGCCTTTTTATGCAATTTTGCGTGCTATTCCTAGTAAACTTGGAGGAGTAATAGCAATGTTTGGGGCTATATTGGTATTGTTTGCGTTGCCATGGCTTGACACATCAAAAATAAGAAGTGGAAAATTTCGTCCAATTTTTAAATGTTTTTTTTGGGTTTTTATAGCAGACTGTCTATTGCTTGGATATGTTGGTAGTAATCCACCTGAAGGTATATATACTATATTAGGACGTGTAGCTACACTATATTATTTTATGCATTTTTTCTGTATATTACCTTTGCTTGGTAAATACGAGAAGCCGTTAAAATTACCAGAAAGTATTAGTGATAAATAAAATTGATTTTTGAGTTTATAAATATGAAAAAAATCCTATTAGTTTGTATAATATTATTAAGTTTAAGTTCGTTAAATAGTGAGGCGTCTGATCAAGTTTTGTCGCCTAAACATATAAAATGGTCTTTTTCTGGTATGTTAGGAAGTTTTGATAAAGCGTCTATTCAACGTGGATTTCAAGTATATAAAACTATTTGTCACACTTGCCACTCTTTACAATATTTATCATATCGTAATTTAGAAGAAGTAGGTTTTTCTGCTGCTGAAGTAAAGGAGATATCTAATGAATTTGAGGTTGCAACTGTGGATGATCAGGGTAATCCTACTACGCGTAAAGCTTTACCTTCGGATCGTTTTGTAAAGCCTTTTGCTAATGAGCAGATGGCAAGAGCGGCCAATGGAGGTTCTGTACCTCCAGATCAATCTTTATTAATAAAAGCACGTGAAAGAGGAGCGGATTATTTATATTCTTTATTAACAGGGTATACAGAGGCGCCAGCTGGGGAGGAGGTTCCTACTGGGAAATATTATAATCCTTATTTTGCAGCCCATTTTATTGCTATGCCGCCACCATTACAAGAAGGTATGGTTACTTATCAAGATGGTACTGATGCATCAGTAGATCAAATGGCACGAGATGTGGTAAATTTTTTGCAATGGGCTGCAGAACCAGAAATGGAATATCGTAAAAGGCTTGGTATAAAAGTGTTGTTATATTTGTCTATTTTTACAGCTATATTTTATATAGCAAAATGTAGGGTATGGTCTAAATTAGATAATTAGGTGTAAAATGTTTGATATTGCATGGTCAGAATTGTTGGTTGTAGTTGTTTTGGGCTGGTTGTTAACAGATCCAAAAGAATATGCAGAAGTAATTAAAGGTATAACATCTTGTATGCGCAAGATTTCTGTTATTAGAAATGAAATACGCACAACATTAATGGATATAGGTGATGAATGTGCTTTTTATTCTAATACCAAAAACACATACAATAATGATAAGAATCAATATTTAAAGCAGCTCTATAATTTATATTACGAAGCAGAATATAATAAAACAAAAGATGATAATACTACTATACATTAAATAAATTTTAATTGAAAGCAAATGTCTAATATTATTAATACTAATAAAGTAGAGCTGTCTGTTCATATAGCAGAGCTCAAGATGCGGGTGTTATACTCTCTGATTATATTGTGTGTGTGTATAGCAATATGTTATAGTTTTGCTGATGATATTTATAATTACTTACTGATGCCATTGGCTAATGTTTTAGAGGGTGAGAATCGTAAAATTATCTATACAGGTCTTACTGAAGCATTTTTCACCTATTTAAGATTATCTATTTTTGCAGGTTTTTGTATTTCTTTTCCTTTTATAGCTATGCAAATATACATTTTTTTAGCTCCAGGACTATATTATAATGAAAGAAAAGTTTTGTTACCATATTTAATAGCAGCACCTATACTTTTTATCTTAGGAGCTATATTAGTGTATTACTTAATTTTACCAATAGCATGGAAGTTTTTTCTTAGTTTTGAAACGCCAAATAATGCTTTATTACCTATACAATTTGAAGCTCGTATAAGCGAATATTTAGCACTTATAATGCATTTGATTATAGCTTTTGGTATAGCATTTCAATTACCTATAGTATTAACACTATTAACAAGGATAGGAGTGCTTGATTCTAGAGTTTTATCTAAAAAACGTAAATTAGCAATTGTATTAGTATTTGCCATTGCTGCAGTTATTACTCCTCCTGATATAATTAGCCAATTTGCTCTTGCAATTCCTATGTTGATATTATATGAGATATCTATATTAGCTTGTAAATGGGTAGAAAAATTGAGAGGCAATAATGCATGATATAAGATGGATTAAGGATAATGCAGAAAAATTTGATCAATTGTTAATCAAACGTAATTTACCAGTGTTATCCGATAAAGTGCTTGAATTAGATAATGAACGTAGGCACACTATTAGCATTACTCAAATGTTACAGCATGCTAGAAAAGAGAAATCTAAATTAATTGGTACATTTAAGAATAAAAATTCTCCTGAATATAAGCAAGCTATAGAAGATGCAACTCACATTAATGAGAAATTACAAGAATTAGAAAATGCAAAAAATCAAGGTGATAAATTAGATGAATTATTGGCTACCATACCTAATTTATTAGATGAAAGTGTTCCTGATGGAATAAGTGAAGATTACAATCAGGAGGTTAAGAAAGTTGGAAAAATTAGAGAATTTGATTTTCAGCCTAAGCAGCATTTTGAATTAGGTGAAGCCTTAGGTATGATGGATTTTAGTCAAACTGCAAAAATTTCTGGTAGTAGATTTGTAACTTTAAAATCAAAACTTGCAAGGTTAGAAAGAGCTATAGCTAGCTTTATGCTTGATATTCATACCAAAGAATTTAATTTTCTTGAAATATCTCCGCCATATTTGGTACATGATTATGCAATGTTTGGAGCAGGTCAATTACCAAAATTTAGTGCTGATTCTTTTGTTACAACTAATGGTTATAGATTGATACCTACTGGTGAAGTTTTACTTGTAAATTTAGTATATGATACTATTTTAAAGGCTGACGAGCTACCTGTTCATGTTTGTGCATATACTCCTTGTTTTAGATCAGAAGCAGGTAGTGCTGGGCGTGATACTAGAGGTATGATTAGGCTACATCAATTTCATAAAGTAGAATTAGTTAGTATTGTTCATCCTCAGCATTCTGAAACTGAACAACAGTTGTTATTAAACATGGCCGAGACAGTATTACAAAGATTAGAATTACCATATAGAGTTATGTTATTATGTGCTGGGGATACTGGCTTTACTTCAAGAAAAACTTTTGATTTAGAGGTGTGGTTGCCTGGACAAGGTACATATCGTGAAATATCTAGTTGTTCTAATTGTGGTGATTTTCAGGCACGTAGGTTGAAGGCTAGGTATAAAGCAGAAACTGGTAACTTATTTGTACATACTTTAAATGCTTCTGGTTTACCTATAGGACGTACTATGGCAGCTATTTTAGAAAATTATCAAAACCAAGATGGAACTATTAATATACCTCATGCTTTAATAAAATATATGGATGGAATAGACAAGATTGACTTATCTAGCTTGTCTTAGTGAGTCTATATGAAGTTTTTTAAGGTTTTAGTTGTTTTGCTTACATGTAGTTTTGTTCTTAGTTGTGATACAACACCTAAAGAAAATATACGTATAGTAGGTTCTCGTACGCTATACCCTTTTCTTACAATTGTAGCAGAAAAATTTGGTAAAGAAACAAATTTAAAGACTCCGATCGTAGAAGCTACAGGAACTGGAGGAGGGTTTAAATTATTTTGTTTAGGAAATGATTATAAATATCCTAGTATTGTTGCTGCTTCTCGTCCTATAACGCGCCAAGAACGTGAGTTATGTAAAAAGCAAAATATCAATGATGTACAGGAGATTTTATTAGGATATGATGGTATTGTACTGGCAAATTCTATAAAGGCTCCTGTGTATCATTTTCAGGCTCGTCATATATTTTTAGCTTTAGCTAAAAAAGTACCATATAAAGGAAAATTGGTAGAAAATTTTTATAATTCGTGGCAGGAGATTGATTATAGGTTACCTAATTATAATATAGAAGTATATGGTCCTGCTATAACTTCTGGAACTAGAAATATTTTTGTTGAATTAATAATACAAAAAATTTGTGTAGATGATCCTGAATTTAAAAGATTTTTTCCTAACAAAATAATTAGAGAACAGCAATGTCAATTATTTAGAGAAGATGGTAAGTTTATAGAGGTCGGTGAAAATGATAATTTGATGATTCAAAAATTATATTATAATCCTTTAGCTTTAGGAATATTTGGTTATAATTTTTTGGAGCACAATTCTAGTATTATACATGCATCTACTATAAATGGTGTAATACCAAACGCATATAACATTTCTATTTGTAAATATCCTATTTCTAGACCACTTTATATTTATATTAAAAAATCTCATTTAAATACTTTGACTAGTATGAAATTATTTATTAAAAAACTTTTGGATAAGAAAGCTATTGGTAAAGATGGATATTTAGTTAGATATGGTTTAATACCTATGAAGCAACAAAATTTAGAAAATATATTAAAAATGTTAGATATATAAGGTAAAATATTATAAGTTATTTATTAATAATATGTATGATATTTAGTAATGCTTATGCAAATGAAGTTGAACTATATAAAAGAATAGAGTTACTTGAGCAAAAAATACAGAAGTTAGAAAAATTACTCCTTGATATGGATAATAAAAATGATTTTAAAAATATTATCGATACTGGAAATAAAGAAACTGATTTATTAGCAACACCATACACCTATTATTGAAAAAATCGAGATTTAGTAATACAAATAAAACCATTTTTCAAAATAGAATCTGAAGATAAAAGAAATAGTTATTATAGTTAATGCATTAATGCAGAATGATCTAGCAATTATTCGCGCATGATAAATCTTATTTAAAAGAAGGGGTAATTGTAATAAATACTTGTATTAGTGTTGAAGGTAAATTAGATAAGGATAAGGTCTTATTTTTTGTAAGCTAATATAGCTAATTCTGATGCAAATCCTACTTATGCATTAATTTCATATAATTTTTCTAACCTATAAGAAATTTGGGTAAGATAGATATTGGTTACGTGGAAAGACTGAAATATCAACATATATAATAGATTGGTATTATTTCTGATTTGAATAATATAATAATCATATGGGTTTGGAATTTGCAGCAGCGAAAGGACCTTTTATTTTAGAAGCCTAGTATGTAACTAATAAAGTTAATAGATTTGAAAGGAAAAATGGGAGGATATATACAGGTTGGCTTGGGCTTTAAACAGGAGAATAGCGTGAATATATGTCTCGAAGGGGATTTTTGGAGGAATTGTACCAAACGAATCTTTTAACATTAAAATGGTATAAAAGGTGCTTGAGAACTAGCTGTACGCTATAATTATTTAAACTTAAATAATAAAAAGTATTTATAAAAACAGATCGTTATTCTGTAATACCAAATAATAATCCACAAATTTTAATGTTATGTACTCATATAGGATTTTAGTGTATTAAAAATGTAGCGATTATAAAATATTTACAATACTTAAATGAAATTATTGTATAATAATATTATGTATGGTAAGTTAGGTGTGTTTTTTTATAAATAAAAAATTGTTTTTACCTGTTGTTATTAATAAAAATTAAATTATAGAGAGCAAATAACATGGAAAATAATGGAATAATTAAAAAGAAACATCATGATTTTCATTTAGTAGATCCTAGCCCGTGGCCTATTATGGCTTCCTTTTCCTTGCTTATATTAGCTTGTGGTGCCGTGTTATTTATGCACAGTTATAAAATAGGGCATGTATTGTTACCTATAGGAGGGATCCTAGTGTTGTTTACTATGTTTGTTTGGTGGAAAGACTTAATTAAAGAAGGTAAAGAAGACAAAGCACATACTGAAATAGTTAGAAAAGGGCTTAGGATTGGTATGGCATTATTTATTTTATCAGAAGTTATGTTTTTTATAGCGTTTTTTGCTTCATATTTTAAATCTGAATTGTTTCCAGTAGCGATATTAGATGGAGTATGGGCAGTCGAAAATGCTAATTGGCCTCCTCATGATATTGTTAAAATTGATGCATGGAATATTCCTTTAATAAATACCTTGATTCTGCTTTTGTCTGGTACTACTGTTACTTGGGCTCATTATGCTTTACTTGAAAATAATCAGCAAGATGTAATAAAAGGTCTTCTTATTACGGTATTATTAGGTATAGCTTTTTCGTTTATACAAGCTTTTGAATACCATCATGCGTCTTTTAAATTTACAGATGGTGTATTTCCATCTAATTTTTATATGGCCACAGGTTTTCATGGTGTGCATGTAATTATTGGAACGGTTTTTTTAGCTGTATGTTTGTTTAGGGCAAAAAGAGGAGACTTTGCTCAAGGTAATGGCTATTTAGGTTTTGAATTTGCTGCGTGGTATTGGCATTTTGTAGACGTAGTATGGTTGTTTTTATTTGTATTTGTATATGTATGGTCATAGACAAGGAGTCTAGATAATGAATGGAAATATGAATGTTCATTATATAAGAGCAGTTTTGTGGTTTACAGCTAGTATACTTATTAGTGCTGGTAATGATTTATTGGCTAAGTTATTAGGTGGTAATTTACATCATATACAAATAACTTTTTTTAGATTCTTTTTTAGTATGGTAACATTGTTACCTGTAATGTTTTGTTATAAAGAGAAGTTTAAGACAGATTATGTATTGCTTCATATAGTACGTGGAACTATTTTGTGTATAGCAATTGTATTATGGATTCAAAGTCTGAATTCTGTACCTATTGTTTTAGCGACAATTATTAGTTTTACTATACCTTTGTTTTTTATTATCTTAGCAAGACTGTTCTTAAATGAATATATAGAATGGCAACGTGGTTTAGCAACCTTAATAGGGTTTTGTGGCGTATTAGTATTGATAGTACCAGCACAAGTCAGTATGGATTCAGCAGCGTTTTTGTTATTAATTGCTTCGTTATTATTTGCTTCTCTTGATATATTAAATAAAAAATTTGTTACTAAAGAAACTATGATTAATATGATGTTTTATTCATCTTTGGTAGCAGTTTTAATAGTATCTGTGCCAGCATATATGGTATGGAATAAACCTACAATCCAGGATTTAATTTTATGTTTTGTATTAGGGTGTGATGCTAATTTAATTCTTTTTGCTTTGTTAAAAGCTTTTTCTATGTCAGATGCATCTATTCTTGCACCTTTTCGTTATTTAGAGTTGTTTTTTACTGCCTTACTAGGATATATATTCTTTAGTGATATACCAAATATATACCATGTAATTAGTGCTATTGTTATTATAGCTTCTACTTTAATGCTTGTATATTATGAATTAGTTAAGAAGGCGGATTTAAAAAAATTATCCTGATCTAATTGAAGCAAATTAGTTTTTAAATCAGGTATGATTAGTTCAAATATTTTAGAGGTGTTTACACTAATGGTAGGATAAACGTCACTCGTCATTTACCTAGCAATGAATAGGCTTTTGTATAAAAGATCAACTGGTTTTACTAGTAAAAGTATTTGAATTTGTAATGTACACATTTCATGTTTTAACGTTTCTATTATATTTTTAAATTTCTGTTGGATATAATTGTTCTAGTTTTGCAAGTTCTATAGCAGCTCTTAACTCTATTTCATTTATTATATTATTTAAAATAGAGTGATTTGGCTTAGTCGAAAAATAAAGTAAGTGCTTGAGATCTAATAAATCTTTTTGTTTAATATTTCCTTGTAAAAGGCTGATTTGAATGTTTTTTAATATGCTTAATAGTTGGTTGCATTTTTTACTGCTTTCTTTTAAATTAAAAGAATTTTTATTATAATAATGCTCTTCATTAATATGTACTTTTTGTACATTATCTAGAGCACTTATTTCATCTAAAAAACTATTAAAAAGATTATCTGAAACTTTTCTTTTTTTACTAGATACATTTGTATTCTGTAATTTAGTAATTGACTTATTATAGTATTGCTCGATTTTCATGTTTGTACCAAATTGTATAAAATGCATTTACATAGAATATTCTATCGATAAAACATAAATAATATATTAAATTTAATCTCAAAAAAATTCCTATCTGTATAATAATTATTAGGTTTTTAGAGTAGTTGCAGTTTGAGTCATTTCATCGCCTGCTTTAAAGCATTTTGAACTAAATTCAAAAGCACGTTGAGCAGTTACTAGGTTTACTAACTCTGTAATAGGATTTACATTTGAAGCTTCTAGCCATTTTTGTTGAAAAAAGCCCATACCATCTAAACCGGCTGTGCCTAAAATTTCATTACCTGAGGATTCTGTAACAGTAAGTAAATTATTACCTTGAGTTTCTAACCCACCTGGGTTAGGAAAATTTGCTATGTCTAATTGGCCTATTAATTGAGGAGCTTCATTATCTATTTTAACAAATACTTGACCACTTCCATTGATAATAACTCCGCCTCCATCAACTGCATTATAATTTTGAGGAATAATAATGCCTGGTGAAACTATTAATCCATCATTAGTAACTAATTGTCCATTACTATCAAGTCTAAGGGAACCATTACGTGTATATGCAAAAGTACCATCTGGCATTTCTATTCTAAAATAGCCATTTCCATTGATAGAAAGATCGAATTGAGAATTTGTTTGTTTTGGTGGGCCCTGATTTAATAGTCTATAAGTGCCTACTAACTTTGTACCAAGACCAATTTGTATACCTGTTGGTATTATATTTCCTTCTTCATTAAACTGTACTCCTGGCCTTTGTTCTTTTATATACAATAAATCAGAAAAAGTAGCTTGCTGGCTTTTATACCCATCTGTACTAATATTTGCAATATTATTAGCTATAATAGCAGTTTCTTTTGATCTGGCTTCCATACCGTTGGCTGCTATATTTAGAACTAACATCATAAAAAATCTCCTATTTTGATATGTTAACCATAGTTTTTATAGTATGTAAGCTAAGATTATGTATGTCATTCATAAATCCTACGCCTAGTTCTGTGCCACGTTGGGCATTAACTAGTGTGGTGAGTCCATGTATCGGGCTCACATTAGACTTTTCTAAAGCTCCCTGTATAAGATTAAAATTTTCTGATATTAAAGGAGGGGTATTAGAATTGTAGAGTCCATGACCAATTAATTCTAAGGCATTTAAATCATCAAATGTAACTATAGCTAATGCTTGTAGCTCCTGGCCAGCAGCATATATCATGCCACCATTATCAATATGTATATCAGAGACATCTTCTGGTTGAATAGTTATGGGTTGTCTGTCATCTCCTACTACTGGGTAAAAATTTTCATCTACTAATGTGCCTTCTTCATTTAATTGGAATTTTCCTGAGCGCCTATATCTTTCACCAAGTGGAGTCATCACGACAAAATATCCTTCTCCATTTAGTGCTAAATCTAATTGTCTGTTTGTAATGTCTATAGCACCATCCTTATGATCTATTACAGTTGCTTTGTCTATGCCATAGCTTAGTTTTTGTTCTACATTGTTTTTATTAATATCAAATTCTTCATGAATTATTTTTACTTCTTTATATCCAGATGTAGTTAGGTTAGAAATATTGTTTGACTCAACAGCAAGGGTATTAAATAAGGATACCACATTTGCTAAACTGACATAACTTGCATTAAACATTCTATAATCACCATTATTTATAATATTAATGTTTGTTTGAAATATTATGCAAATAATGTGCCAAATTTGATTTTTTGTGAAATATTATGGAATAATAATATAATTGGGATTAATTTTATATAGTTAATTTTTTATTAATTAAATTATGCTAGATAAGTAAAAATAAATTATTTTTACAAGTATAGTTTATATGTATTTCTAAATGAATGCTTAATATACTAAGAAAATTTTTTATATACTAAGCGTATATAAAATATTATAATATTAAGTAATATAAAAAACTAGGAAATTTTTTCCTAGTTTAGGTTCAAAATATGCAATAAAAGAGAAGTAGTATGAAGGGAACTAGTGACAAAACTGAAGAAAATGTGCCAGAAGTCGATAGTAAGAGTGATGCTGCGGTTTCTCAACCTAAGAGTAATAATAAAGTAATAATAGGTTCTATTATTGTAGTACTGATAGTAGCCATTGTAGGTAGTTTTTTCTGGTACAAAAAAAAGCAAGAAAATGTTCAACCTGTTCTCACCGCATTACAAAAAGAGAATAATGAAAATGTTTTTTATAAGTTAGATGATATTATTGTTAATCTTAATACATCTGATTCTCAGTCTAGATTTCTTAAAATAGGGATTACTTTGCAACTAAATAATAAGGAAACAATAATTAAGCTAGATAATTCCTTGCCAATTGTTAAAGATCTAATACAATCATATTTAAGAGAACTCAGGCCGCAGGATTTAAATGGCTCAGCTGGATTGTATAGGATGAAAGAAGAATTATTACTTAGATTAAACGAAATTATGTCGCCTAATAAAATAGTTGATGTATTATTTAGAGATATATTAGTGCAATAGTAGTATGGTTGAAAGCAATATTGAAGAAGAAAAGTCTGATATGAGATTCCAAGATGGTAAGAATACGAATAGTCATAATTTAAATCAAGAAGAGATTGATGAACTTTTTGGTTTAACAATCAACCAAAAAGATAGTTCTGAAAATAAAGGTATTAGGGCCATGTTGGATAAGGCTTTACAGTCTTATGAACGTTTTCCTATGCTTGAAATAGTGTTTGATAGGTTTGTACGTCTTTTATCTAGCACGTTAAGAAATTTTACTGCTGAAACAGTAGACGTAGATATTAGCTCTATATCATCATTACGTTTTGGTAATTATATTAATTCTGTACCAGTTCCTGCATTGATTACAGTATTTAAGGCTGTAGAATGGGAAAATTTTGGTTTGTTAACAGCTGATTCTAACATGATATATTCTTTAGTGGAAATATTGCTTGGTGGAAGAAAAAGTGTTACACCTGTATATATAGAAGGAAGATCATATACTACGATAGAGCAGGCAATTGTAAGACAATTATCTGACTTAGTACTTGCAGATTTGAGTACATCATTCCATCCTATTACACCCTCAAACTTTCAGTTTGATCGTATAGAAACTAATCCAAGATTTACAACGATAGCTAGGCCTAATGATTCTGCAATTTTGTTGCAGTTACGGATAGAAATGGAAGATAGAGGAGGAAAAGTAGAAATACTCTTTCCATATGCTACTTTTGAACCTATTAAAGAATTGTTACTACAAGTATTTTTAGGAGAAAAGTTTGGTAAAGATTTAGAATGGGAAGAACATTTATATACGGAAGTACATAACATTTTAATTTCTTTAGAGGCTGTACTTAAACCTAAGGAAGCACTATTAAAAGAAATTATGCAACTTAAGGTTGGAAATACTATTATTATGGATGATGCCCCTAATGATGATATCATATTACAATGTTCTGGTGTACAAGTGCTTTCTGGTAAAATAGGTAAAGTAAATAATAAAGTTGCTGTAAATATTAATAACAATTTAAATAAAAAAGTTAATGAGGGGCAAGAATAATGTTATGGTTAGATGGTTTCATAGTGTTAATATTATTGATAAGCATAATATATTCTTTGCGTCTTAATAAAAAGATTAAAGAATTTAATACTACAAAAGCTGAATTAGCAAGTCTGATAAAAAACCTTGATAATATTGTCATTAAAGCAGAGACTAATATAGAAGTATTAAAGGAGCTTAGTATAAATTTGTCTAGTAAAGTAGATGCAGGACAAGTGTTATCAGATGATCTATCTTTTATGGTAGATAGAGCAGGTACGCTTGCAGATAAATTAGAAGTTATGATTACTTTAGCTCGTGATATGGAAAAGAATAGTTTATTAGCTTCTAATAGAATGCGTAATAGAGCTATTGCAGAGCCGGTTCCTAATAAAAAAGAGAAAGAAGTTGTTGTACAAGAACAAACTAGGAAAGATACTATTGAATCCTTGTTATCTCGTATATCTAACGTAAAATATTATTATAAAAAAGAAAAAGCAGAAGTTTAATTATATATGAAAATACGTTTTTTTCCTGTGGTTATATTATCATTAATGATCTTGTTGGGTACAAGATTGTTTAGTATAGCTAATTATGAACATGAATTATTAAATATCTCATGGCTAGGTTTATTTAAAAATGTTTCTATAATGAATATAGCTACAGCACAAAATGATAATGCTTCTACAAATACTACCCAAAAAGGAGCTGGTGATGAAAATAAAGAAAATGATATAGTCTCAAAGGAAGATGTTACGCCAATAAATTGTGCTACAAGTTTTACTAATGCTGAAATAGAGTTATTGCAAAATTTGAGTAAACGTAGAAAACAACTTGAGGAGTGGAGTCAAAGCATGTCCACTAAAGAAGCTATCTTGGTTGCAGCAGAGCTTAAAGCTAATAATAAAATAAACGAATTAAAGAAATTAAAAGGTGAAATAGAAAAATTGTTATCTTTATATAATCAGAAGGAAGATACTAAAATTAGTAGTTTAGTAAAAATTTATGAAAATATGAAACCTAAAGAAGCAGCAAAAATTTTAGAAGATTTAGAAATGCCAATTTTATTAGAAGTAATAGATAGAATGAAAGAAGCAAAAGTGGCTCCGATTTTAGCACAAATGACACCTGAAAAAGCGACTATACTTACACAAGAATACGCAAAACAAAAGAAAATTTCTTCTAAAGATATTGATAACTAATAAATTCAAGTATAGTCTAATATAGAATTTTTATTATAAATTGTTGGATTTAGTATATATACAATACTACCAGAAGATCATTTATATTATACAATTGTATTATAGTAAATTTTTTTATATATCATAATATATTATTCATTAATAAAAAAAATATATTCAATGACTTTATATTATTTTGTTAATTATCGATAAGTAAAACTTACCTTATAAAAGTAGCTTTTATAGCTTTTTTATATTATTAAGAGATTTTCATACAGATATTTTAGATCCTTATTTATAGTCTAATAACTAAAGCTAAAGAGTTATACCGTTATGGTTAACTTTTTTGATTTACTTAGTTTAGGAGAAAATAGATGACAGCTATAAAAAAAAATTGATCCAGAATTCTTGCACGTATTTTACGTAGTAAAAGTTCTTCTCCGGAAGAAAAGAAAAAAGCAGCAGTAATACTTGGTTCTAAAGGAGGATCAAAAAGCAATAAAAAATCTTCGCATAAAAAAACAGTTATAGCTGTTAAAAAATGAATATTCTCTCCCTTTAGATAATATTGATAAAGGGGTAGTATTAAATAGAATTCAATATATTGAATTTAAATGTAAAACACGAGATTTAATCTGACATGCAGTTGAAGTTTAAGCGACTAAAATTGTGTGAGATAAATCTTGTTTAATGTACT
>JBGCXS010000009.1:0-60135 GCA_048496475.1 Rickettsiales endosymbiont of Dermacentor nuttalli | reverse complement strand
TTAGAGAAGGTGGTAGAACTGTTGGAGCTGGTTTGGTTAATAAAATAAAAAAATAGTTTGTATAGGAGTGTAGCTCAATTGGTAGAGCATCGGTCTCCAAAACCGGTGGTTGGGGGTTCGAATCCCTTCGCTCCTGCCACTGAGTTATGAGTGTGTATTAGGTATATAATGAAGATTAAGATAGGATCATTTTTGTCTCAAGTAAAGCAAGAAGCTTTAAAGGTATCTTGGCCTTCCAAGAAAGAGGTTGTTACTTCTACGTTGGTAATAGTTATTGTGTTAGTATTTTTCTCTGGATTTTTTCTACTTGTTGATATATTGGTACATTATATAATACAAGCTATATTAGGATTAAGGAGTTAGGTTGTGTCAGAAGCATCGCAGTATTTCTGGTATGTTGTGCATGTATCATCTGGTCAAGAAAAAGCTGTAGCTAAATCTATTAAAGATCAGGCGGCAAAGGATAATGTATCTGATATGTTTGAGCAGATTATAGTGCCTGTTGAAACAGTTACAGAAGTAAAACAAAAAAGACAAATATCAAAGGAAAAGAAAATTTTACCTGGATATATTATTGTAAAGATGGTAATGAGTGATATTACTTGGCACTTAATAAAGAAAATACCAAAAGTATATGGTTTTTTAGATGCTGGTGGAAAACCTAAGAAAATGACTGAAGCTGAAGTTTCTAATATTTTTAAATGTATGGAAGAAGGTGCTTTATCTAGTAAGAGTGTTGTGATATATGAAATAGGAGAATCTGTTAAAGTAATAGAGGGTCCGTTTGAAACTTTTGTAGGTACTGTAAAAGAGGTTGACCCTGAAAAGTCTAAATTAAAAGTGTTGGTATCTATATTTGGGCGTGCTACGGCTATAGAATTAGAGCATTCCCAGGTAGCTAAATTGAATTAAAAGTTAGGAATAAATTATGGCAAAAAAAATAGTAGGTTATATAAAGCTCGAGATTCCATCTGGTAAAGCTAATCCATCTCCACCAATTGGTCCTGCGTTGGGACAAAGAGGTTTAAATATTATGGAGTTTTGTAAAGCTTTTAATGCGGCTACTCAATCTTTAGAGCCAGGTATGCCTGTACCTGTTGTTATTACAATTTATGCTGATCGTACTTTTACTTTTATACTAAAAACTCCTCCGGTATCGTTTTTCTTAAAAAAAGCTACAAAGCTTGCTAAAGGTTCTAGTGATACTGGGAAAAAGGCTCCAGTGGCTGAGATTACTAAGAGTCAAATATTGGAAATAGCTAAATTAAAAATGGTAGATATGAATACAACTGATCTAACATCTGCTTGTGCGATGATAGAGGGAAGTGCTTTATCTATGGGAATAAAAGTAGTAGAAGGTAATAAGTAAAATTATGAGTAATAAACAAAATATAAAACATTCTAATAAGAGTAGTAAAAGGGTTAGATTAGCTTATTCTAATATTATAAAGGAGAAGAATTATAATATATTAGAAATACTAGACCTACTTAAGTTGAATAGTAAAGTAAAATTTGATGAGACAGTGGATGTTGCAATGAATTTAGGAGTGGATCCTAGGCATTCTGATCAGATGGTAAGAGGAGTTGTTGCTTTGCCGCATGGTATAGGGAGAGTTGTTAGAGTTGCAGTTTTTGCTCGTGATGCTAAGGCAGATGAAGCTAGGTCTGCAGGAGCAGATGTGGTTGGGGCTGAAGATCTTGTGGAAAAAATTAGTGCTGGCAATATAGATTTTGATAAATGTATAGCTACTCCTGATTTAATGCCTTTGATTGCAAAGGTGGCAAAGATATTAGGACCTCGTGGTTTAATGCCAAATCCCAAATTAGGGAGTGTTACTATGAATCTCAGTGAAGCTGTAAACTTGACAAAAAGTGGGCAAATAGAATTTAAAGTGGAAAAAGCTGGTATAGTGCATGCTCCTTTTGGAAAAATTAGTTTTTCTGTAGATGCTTTATATGATAATTTTAAAGCTTTATTAAGTGCTATAATAAAGGCTAAACCTTCTGGAGCTAAAGGTACATATATTAAATCTGTATTTATAACTTCTACTATGGGCGCTGTCTATAAATTAGATTTAAATAGTGTAAATTAATGAGAAATTGGTAAAAATATGAAAACAAGGCAACTACAAAAAAAGCAAATAGTTTTAAGATTGGGGCAGTCTATTTCTAGTACTAATACTGTGATTGTATCTCATTATCAAGGTTTAACTGTAAAAGAAATTACTGAATTGCGTAGAAATGTACAAGAAATAGGTGGTAATTTTAAAGTTACTAAAAATAGTCTAATCCGTCTTACAGTAAAAAATACGAAATTTGAATCTTTGTCTTCGTTGTTTTTAGGACCAACTGCTATTGCTTTTTCTGGTAATTCTGTTGCTCTTGCAAAAGCTCTGGTTGATTATGCAAAAGGAAATGAAAAGTTTATCATAAAGGGTGGAATAATAGATAATAAACTTATTGATACAAATGATATTAAAGCTCTTGCTGCATTACCGTCTCTTGAAGAATTAAGAGCTAAGATCATTGGTACGATAATTGCTCCAGCTACTAAGTTGGTTTCAGTATTGCAAGCTCCTGCAGGACAACTAGCGAGGATGTTAAATACTTATTCTTCTAAGTAGTTTTAATTTTTAATATAATATAAAAGAGGTAGAAATGGCAGAGTTAAGTAAAATAGTTGATGATATTGCTTCGTTAACACTTGTGGAAGCATCTGAATTGTCAAAAATGCTTGAAGAAAAATTAGGGGTGTCAGCTATGGCACCAGTTGCAACTATAGCAGCTGCGTCTCCTGTTGAGGCTTCATCGGTTCAACAAACTGAATTTACAGTAATTTTGAAATCGGCTGGTAGTGATAAGATAAAAGTGATTAAAGAAGTGCGTGCAATTTTACCTGGATTAAACTTAAAAGATGCAAAAGAATTAGTTGAAAGTACGCCTAAGCCTATTAAGGAAGCTGTATCTAAAGAAGAGTCAGAGAAAATTGCTAAGCAATTAAAAGAAGCTGGTGCTGAAGTAGAAATAAAATAACTAAAAATTTTTTTGATGCCAACAACCTGTATTTATAAATGATAGGTTGTTGTCGTTTTTTTATAGTATAAAAATAAAATTTTGCTACTAGATACCTAACAAAAAATACGGAGAATTAAATGAGTTTTATGGCTTTAGGGAAGCGTGTACGTAAAAATTTTGGACGTATTACTCAAATGGCGTCGATGCCTAACCTTATTGAAGTGCAAAAAAAATCTTATGATACTTTTTTACAGTTAGGATTACGTTCTGTATTTAAATCAGCATTTCCAATTGAAGATTTAGGCGCTGAATCTACTCTGGAATTTGTAGATTATAGTTTTGATTCTCCAAAATATTATGTAGAAGAATGTCGTCAGAGAGGTATTACATATGCTTCTCCCCTCAAAGTGACATTTAGGTTGATAGTATGGGAAATAGATCGTGATACAACAGCGAGAGAAATTAAAGGTATAAAAGAGCAAGATGTATATGTTGGTGATATACCTTTAATGACAGAAAATGGTACTTTTATTATTAATGGTACAGAGAGGGTTATTGTATCTCAAATGCATCGTTCCCCAGGTGTATTTTTTGATCATGATAGAGGCAAAACACACTCTTCTGGTAAATATTTATATTCTGCCAGAGTGATTCCTTATAGAGGTTCTTGGTTGGATTTTGAATTTGATGCAAAGGATTTAATATATTTTCGTATTGATAGAAAGCGCAAATTATATGTTACAACACTATTAAGAGCCTTAGGACTGACAACTCAAGAAATATTAGATACGTATTATGATACAATAATTTATAAAAAAGTTAAAAAAGGTTGGGCGGTACCTTTTGATTATGAGAAGTTTAAGGGGATAAAATTACTAAGAGATTTGGTTGATGCTAAAACTGGTGAAACTGTTGTAGAGGCTGGGATAAAAATTACTCCTCGTTTAATCAAAAAATTGTTGAATGAAGGTTTAGAAGAAATATTGGTAGATTCATATGATTTAGTGGGGCAATATATTGCGGTAAATCTTAAAGATAATAATGGAGAAATATTTTTAAATGCTGGAGATGAATTAAAACCTGAGTCTGTTGACCTATTGATGAAAATGAATATAAAAGAAATTCCCGTATTAGCCATAGATCATAATAAGGTAGGTCCTTATATACGTAATACATTATTAGCTGATAAAAATTTTACACAAGAAGAATCATTAGTAGATATATATAAAGTGATGCGACCAGGTGAGCCACCAGCATTGGAAGCTGCTAAATTGTTATTTGATAATTTATTTTTTAATGCAGAAAAATATGATATATCAGTTGTAGGTAGAGTAAAATTAAATGCTCATCTAAATTTATCAATTAATGAAGAAATTGTAGTATTAACTCCTGAAGATATTATATGTATAATTAAAAAGTTGGTATTATTAAAAGACGGAGAAGGTGAAATTGATGATATCGACCATTTGGGAAATAGAAGAGTACGTTCTGTAGGTGAATTGATAGAAAATCAATTTAGAATAGGTTTAATACGTATGGTACGTGCAATTACCGAACGTATGGGTACAGTAGAAATTGATACCGTGATGCCGTATGATTTGATAAGCCCTAAATTATTAATGGCTGTTATTAGAGAATTTTTTGGTACTTCTCAATTATCTCAATTTATGGACCAAACTAATCCTCTGTCTGAAATTACTCATAAAAGACGTTTATCAGCTCTAGGGCCTGGAGGGTTAACCAGAGAACGTGCAAGTTTTGAAGTACGTGACGTTCATCCCACGCATTATGGACGTATTTGTCCTATAGAAACTCCAGAAGGGCAGAATATAGGTCTTATTAATAGCTTAGCCACTTTCGCACGTGTAAATAAATACGGCTTTATAGAGAGTCCTTATAGGCGTGTAGTAAATAGCGTGGTTACAGATGAAATAGTATATTTATCTGCTATAGAAGAAGGAAGATATATTATAGCGCAAGCTAATGCCGATGTTGATTCTGATGGTAAATTAATTTCTAATTTAATAAGTTGTCGTCATAATGGTGATTTTATTATGTCTACTCCAGAGGAAATAGATTTTATTGACGTATCGCCTATGCAGATTGTATCAGTAGCTGCTTCATTGATCCCGTTTCTTGAAAATGATGATGCTAATCGTGCTTTGATGGGTTCTAACATGCAAAGGCAAGCTGTGCCTTTGCTTAAAGCTGAAGCGCCTTTAGTAGGTACAGGTATAGAAGATATAGTAGCAAGAGATTCGGGTGCTACTATAGTAGCTAATCATGATGGTATAGTGGATCAAGTGGATGCTACAAGAATAGTAATACGTAATATAAATAATACTGATGGAAGTTCTTCTAGGGTTGATATTTATAGTTTATTAAAGTTTCAGCGTACTAATCATAATACTTGTATTAATCAAAGGCCTTTAGTTAGACCTGGGATGAAGGTGAAAAAAGGCGAAGTTATTGCTGATGGTCCTAGTACAGATCGTGGAGAGTTAGCTTTAGGTAGAAATGTACTTGTGGCATTTATGCCGTGGAATGGTTATAATTTTGAAGACTCTATTTTGATTTCTGAACGTATAGTATCTGAAGATGTATTTACGTCAGTGCATATTGAAGAATTTGAGATTATAGCTCGTGATACTAGATTAGGGCCAGAAGAAATTACAAGAGATATACCTAATATTTCTGATGAAAATTTACGTCATTTAGATGAAGTAGGAATAGTCCATATTGGTGCAGAAGTACAATCAGGAGATATTTTAGTAGGTAAAGTTACGCCAAAAAGTGAATCACCTATGACTCCAGAAGAAAAATTATTGAGAGCTATATTTGGTGAAAAAGCTGCTGATATACGTGATTCTTCTTTGTATGTACCACCAGGAGTGTCTGGTACTGTTGTAGAGGTAAGAGTATTTACTCGACGTGGTATAGATAAAGACCAGCGTTCTTTAGCGATTGAAAGGCAAGAAATTAAAAAACTCACAAAGGATAGAGATGATGAATTACGTATTATAGAGAACTTTACATACTCTAGACTTAAAACATTATTATTAGGGCACAAATTAACTAAGGGGTCAAAAGGTAGTAAGTCTGGTGTTGAAATTACGGATGAGCTATTAGATAGTTATTCTAAAGGTCAATGGTGGCAAATTACTATAGATGATACAGCTGTTATGGCAGAAATAGAATTAATAAAAGAACACCTTGATAAAACTACTGAGGATTTAAATCAAAAATTTGAAAATAAAATAGATAAGTTACGTGGTGGTGATGATTTACCACAGGGAGCTTTAAAAGTAGTTAAGGTATTTATTGCCATGAAGCATAAATTACAGCCAGGTGATAAAATGGCTGGTAGGCATGGTAATAAAGGTGTTATTTCTAGGATTTTGCCTATAGAAGATATGCCATATTTAGAGGATGGTACTCCAATAGATATTGTTCTTAATCCTTTAGGTGTACCTTCACGTATGAATGTAGGACAAATTTTAGAAACGCATTTAGGATGGGCTGCAACAAATGTAGGTAAAAAGCTAGGTAAGTTAATAGACAAATTTTATGCTAACAAAGATTCTATAGCTAGTATAAGAAAGGAATTATCTAATATATATGTACAAAGTAATATAGTTAAAAACTTTGATAAAATGAATGACGATGAAATATTAGAATTTTCTAAAGATTTAAGTAAAGGTGTACCTGTTGCTACTCCAGTATTTGATGGAGCTAAAGAAACTGATATAGTAAACATGTTAAGACAATCTGGTGTAGATGAGTCTGGTCAAGTTAGATTAATAGATGGGCGTACAGGTGAGTATTTTGATCGAAAGGTAACTGTAGGTTACATATATATGCTAAAATTACATCATCTGGTAGATGATAAAATACATGCTAGATCTATAGGTCCTTATAGTTTAGTGACTCAACAACCATTGGGAGGCAAGTCTCATTTTGGTGGTCAAAGATTTGGAGAAATGGAGTGTTGGGCTTTAGAAGCTTATGGTGCTGCTTATACTTTACAAGAAATGTTAACTGTAAAATCAGATGATGTAGTGGGACGTATTAAAATCTATGAATCTATTGTAAGGAGTGATCAAAGTTTTGAACCTGGTATTCCTGAGTCATTTAATGTAATGGTGAAAGAACTACGCTCTTTAGCATTGAATATAAAATTAGAGCAAACTAATTAGTAGGAAGGATACAATAAATGAATAATTTTATAGGTAATAATGTCAATAGCGTTGAGCAATTTAATACTATCGGTATATCTATAGCGAGTCCAGGGGATATAAGAGCATGGAGTTATGGTGAAATAAAACGTCCAGAAACAATTAATTATCGTACTTTTAAACCTGAGCGGGATGGTTTGTTTTGTGCTAGAATATTTGGTCCTATAAAAGATTATGAGTGTTTATGTGGTAAATATAAACGCATGAAATATCGTGGTATAATATGTGAAAAATGTGGTGTTGAAGTAACTGCGTCAAAAGTACGCCGTGAAAGAATGGGGCATATAGAATTAGCTGCACCTGTGGTTCATATATGGTTTTTGAGATCTCTTCCATCTCGTATAGGTACGTTATTTGATATAGCTTTAAAAGATTTAGAGAGAATTTTATATTTTGAAGCATATATTATTACTGATCCCGGTCTTTCTCCTTTTTCAAAAGGTGAAATGTTAACGGAAGAGCAATATATTAAAGCGCAAGATGAATATGGTGAGGATAGTTTTACTGCTCTAACTGGCGCAGAAGCAATACAGTCTATGTTATCTAATATTGATCTTGAAAAACTAAAATGGGATTTGCGTAAACAGTTATCTGAAGTTAGTTCTGAAGCTCGTAGTAAAAAAATAGTTAAAAGATTGAAATTAGTGGAAGATTTTATAGATTCTAATAATAAACCTGAGTGGATGGTAATGACAGTTATCCCTGTTATTCCTCCAGAATTACGTCCATTGGTTATGTTAGATGGAGGACGTTTTGCTACCTCAGACCTCAATGAATTATACAGACGTGTAATTAATCGTAATAATAGATTAAAAAGATTAATAGAATTAAAGGCACCTGATATAATAATACGTAATGAAAAACGTATGTTACAGGAAGCGATAGATGCTTTATTTGATAATGGGCGTAGAGGTAGAGCTGTAAAGAATGCAAACCGTAGAGCTTTTAAATCTCTTAGTGATATGCTTAAAGGTAAGCAAGGTAGGTTTAGGCAAAATCTCTTGGGTAAAAGGGTAGATTATTCTGGGCGTTCTGTTATTGTGGTGGGGCCAGAATTAAAATTACATCAATGTGGTTTGCCAAAAAAAATGGCTTTAGAATTATTTAAGCCTTTTATATATGCAAAATTAGAACTATATGGGATGTCTACAACCTTAAAAACTGCTAAAAAAATGGTTGAAAGTGAGCGTCCTGAGGTATGGGATATATTAGAAGAAGTTATACGTGAGCATCCGGTATTGCTTAATAGGGCTCCTACTTTACATAGACTGGGTATTCAGGCTTTTGAACCTGTATTAATTGAAGGTAAAGCTATACAATTACATCCTCTAGTCTGTGCTGCATTTAACGCAGATTTTGATGGTGACCAAATGGCTGTGCATGTACCGTTATCAATTGAAGCTCAGTTAGAGTCACGTGTTTTAATGATGTCGACCAATAATATTTTAAGTCCATCTAACGGTAAGCCAATTATTGTGCCTTCTCAAGACATAGTACTTGGGTTATATTATCTTACTCTTTCTTTAGAAGAAGAGTCTGAAGGAGATTCTGGTAGTGGGATGTTGTTTACAGGTATTAATGAAATACATCATGCACTATTTGTAAAAGCAATAACATTACATAGTAAAATCAAATGTAGGCGTAAGGTTAAGAGCATAAGTGGTAAAGAAGAGGTAGTATTAGTAGATACTACTCCAGGTAGGATGATAGTGGCAGAATTATTACCTGATAATAATAATATAGGTTTTGATTTAGTAAATAAAATATTAACGAAAAAGGAAATTTCTAATTTAATTGATGTAGTTTTCCGTCATTGTGGCCAGAAACAAACTGTAATTTTTGCAGATCGGTTAATGGCTTTAGGTTTTTCATATGCCTGTAAAGCTGGTATATCATTTGGTAAAGATGATATGGTTGTGCCACAAAACAAGCATAAACATATAAATCATACTCTAGAAGAAGTAGGACAGTTTGAAAAACAATATTCTGAAGGTCTAATTACTTCTGGCGAAAAATATAATAAAGTAATAGATGCTTGGTCTCGTTGTACAGATCGTATAGCTGATGATATGATGAAAGGTATATCTGCGATCAAACAAGATAAATCATTAAAAGGTAGTGAAAAAGTTAATGCTATATACATGATGGCTCATTCTGGTGCTAGAGGTTCTGCTCCTCAGATTAAGCAGTTAGCTGGTATGCGTGGGTTAATGGCAAAACCTTCTGGAGAAATCATTGAAACTCCTATTATTTCAAACTTTAAAGAAGGTTTGACTGTTTTAGAGTACTTTAATTCTACACATGGTGCACGTAAAGGTTTAGCTGATACTGCTCTTAAAACAGCTAACTCAGGTTATCTAACTAGACGTTTGGTAGACGTATCATTAAATTGTGTGATTACACATCATGACTGTGGCGTTCATGATGGTATAATAGCAAAAGCTAGTATAGAAGGTGGAGAAGTTATTGTGCCTTTATCAGAAGCTATTTTGGGTAGGGTGTCATCAATTGAAGTACGTCATCCTATGACAAATGAGGTTATTGTACGAGCAGGTAGTTTGATAGATGAAAGTATAGTAGAAAAGATAGATACAGCAGGTATCGAATCTGTAAAAATACGTTCAGTATTAACGTGTCAATCTAAAGTAGGTGTATGTTCTTTGTGTTATGGTCGTGATTTGGCTACAGGATTGTTAGTAAGTGTAGGTGAGGCTGTCGGTGTTATAGCAGCACAATCTATTGGTGAACCTGGTACACAGCTTACAATGAGAACCTTCCATATAGGTGGGGCTGCTACTAAAGGAGCTGAAATATCTGGTATAGAAGCATCGCATGATGCTAAAGTGGTATTAATAAATCGTAATATAGTTACTGATAGTCAAGGTCGTAATATAGTCATGAGTCGGTCTTGTGAATTAATATTAGTTGATAATAAAGGTCATGAACGTGCAAGGCATAAAGTTCCTTATGGTGCTAAGTTATTAGTAGACGAAGGTAGTGCCGTGTATAAGGGTGTTAAATTGGCTGAATGGGATCCTTATACTATACCTATTATTACTGAGCGTGCTGGTATTATACAATATAAAGATTTGGTAGAAAATATATCTGTAAAAGAACAGATGGATGAAACTACTGGTATATCAAATAAGGTAATTATTGATTGGAAACAACAGAGCCGTGGTGCAGAATTAAGGCCACGTATAGCCTTAGTTGATAAAAATGGACATATGTTAATTCTGGCGAATGGTCTAGAAGCTCGTTACTTCCTACCGGTAAATGCAATTTTGAATATTGAAGATGGAGTTCAGGTGTATGCTGGCGATGTAATAGCGCGTATTCCTAGGGAATCAACTAAAACTAGAGATATTACAGGTGGTTTGCCAAGAGTTGCTGAATTATTTGAGGCTAGAAAACCAAAAGATCACTCTATTATAAGTGAAATAGAGGGTATAGTTGAATTTGGTAAAGACTATAAGTCCAAACGTCGTATTATAATTAAGCCTAATGGAGAAGATGAGCCAATTGAATATTTGATTCCTAAGGGTAAACATATTACTGTTAATGAAGGTGATTATGTACGAAAAGGCGATTTGTTAATGGATGGTAGTCCTGTTCCTCATGATATTTTAAGAGTAATGGGTGTGGAAGCATTAGCTAGATATATGGTATCTGAAATTCAGCAAGTTTATCGTTTGCAAGGTGTAAAAATAGATGATAAGCATATAGAAGTAATATTAAGACAAATGTTACAGAAAGTAGAGATTGTAGATTCTGGTGAGACTACTCTATTAGTTGGTGAACAAATTGATAGAGAGGAATTTGAGGAAGTTAATAAGAAAGCTCTAGCTCAAAAATTTAAACCGGCAGTTGCAATACCAGTATTGCAAGGTATTACTAAAGCTTCTCTACATACTAGATCATTTATTTCTGCCGCTTCATTCCAAGAAACCACAAGGGTATTAACAGAAGCTGCGGTTGCTGGGAAACGTGATAAGTTGTTAGGATTGAAAGAAAATGTATTAGTGGGACGTTTAATCCCAGCTGGTACAGGTTTTTATATAAATAAAATGCGTAAAATTGCTTATGCTAGAGATAATGAAATTGTTCAGTCTCAACAAAAAGATCAAGACAGCATAAAAGAGACTATTTAGTAAGTAATAAGTTTCTGGAAAAATATTTTTTCGGAAGCTTATTACTTTGTAATTCTTCTAGCAATAAAGACCTATTTATCAATATCTTTATTCAAACAGATTTATGGTCAAGGATTACATCTACAGGTATTAAAAGAATATGAAACACTATCTTTTACTGCTTTTATATAAGCTAATGCTTCGGAAAAGTTTTATAATTAAAACCGTTTTTGGTTATATAAAAAGAACATTTTAATGTTAAACCTAATAACCTAAACTAACTTATCCATAGCTCGAGTTACTTAAGCAGATCCACTTGCTTGCTTCAGTAAAATTCGTCTTTTTTGCCTTATTTAATTAAATCCACTATTTAATAAACTTTAGGTACAAGTATTACATAGAAAAAAGTATATGAGGAACCCATCTTGTATACTATCTCTTTTAGATAAGAGATTACCATACAAAAAAACAATTTAATATTTGTCTATGTAGTGTGAACAAAATTTTATAGTAACCAAATTAACGCCTCTATAAATAAAAATGATAGAAATAAATTAGAACACTTATCAAAGCATAAAAATATACGTCTGAAATGCTTTATTTTTCCAAAAAACATTCAATTAGATGTAGTTCTTTATATAGACCTTGATTATAATGCCTTTGGATAAGTATGTTTTTCTTTGAATGGATAATTAGAAGACAATTTTTATTTTGTAACAACTTAATAAAACCGTTGCTATCATAAGCTTTATCAGCCATAATAGCCATATTTTCTATATTCTCAATTAAATTTTTAGCTTGGGTTATTTCATTGAGTTGACCGACAGTAAGGATAAATTTAATCGGGTAGCCTAAATCATCAACAATTGTATGGATTTTAGTACTAAATCTCTACCCTTGCTTCGGGCCTAGAGCTTGTTTTGCAGCACTAATCTTTTATTATAACCAAGCAGAACATGCATGAGTTCTGACAATTGTAGCATCTACCATTATTACTTATAGTATCAGAAGATCGTTGTAATGATTTAAAAATATATTCCCAAATACCTTTTTTAATCCAGTTGCTAAAAATCTTCTGTGCACAGAATGCCAGTAACTATGGCACTCAGGGTATAAACGTCATTGGACATCCACTGCGTACAATATACCATTCTCCTTCCGTCAATTAACGAAGTTTGGTTTCTTTATATATATTATATATATATATATATATATATAAATTCCTTTGAGTGTCTTTAAAATATTAAAATTTCTTCCCAATCTTAGTTTTTAATGTATCAATGCATATTGGCAGTTTTCCCTATATTAAATTTGACAGTTGGAAAACCACCAACTTTTTCTTATCTTTTCAAATTTTGTTCACACTACCTAGAGCAAATCTTAAATCTGTATTATTTTGCTTTTCTACCTTTTTTAAAAACTGGCAAACCTCATTTAAGCTATAGTTTTTTTAGCTTTCTTAGCATATAAGAGTGTAGATAGAAGTCTACTTAATTTTGCTAGAAAAAGATTAGTAAAGCATATGCTAATTCAAATCAAAAAATTATATACTGCAAGATAGCTACAATCTACAAAATGTACACTTGTCTTTTTGCTATTTAAATAGCGAAACATTATGACTCAATGTACAAAAAAAAGCTATGGAATAATTTGAATAAACCATATCGTAATATCCAGTATTTTTGGATAAATTATTATCAAGGACTTTATGATGATAATATATTTTGAAGTTTTTAAATTGGCTAAAATGACAAAAATCATTATAGAAAGAGATTTACTTAGACTCAAGTAAACCGGCTCTCTACTTTGTGCTTGGTTGAAGGTAATAACTTATGATACCATCATTCTTTAAATATTTTATAAAGATTATAGGCTATAGTAAAAATTGTTTGTATATTTACACCTGTTATTTTATTTCTTGGTTACAGTTGTTTTTCTTGCGTTAATATATAACTTAATATACATTATTGACAATAATGTAGTCTGCTTTTATTGCTTTACTTGAATTACAAAGTTTCCAAATAACTAACTTGGTAAATGTTCTTTTATCTTTAATTATCTATTGTTTAAATCCTGTCCGTATTCTACGGATTTGAATCATATAGAAATTTTGTATCCTACGTAAGAATATTGTAATGTATAAGTTAAGTTAGAAGATATACAAAAGAACTGTTATATATTTATAAAAAATTATTTCAATATACATATTGGCTTATTTTAATTATAAATTAAAGCATAATATGATTTGCAGATAAATTAAAATCTATTATGATGATTGTGTATTTATAAAGTGAGTCTTATTCTTTAACTATATAACAATTAAGTGTGTAACCTCATAAATTAGCTAAGTGAATGAATAGTAATGTGAAACTTCTTAAATCTGAATTATTACCTGTCTCAATTGAAGATGAGATGAAACAAAGTTATCTAGATTATGCAATGAGTGTAATCATAAGTAGAGCAATTCCAGATGTATGTGATGGATTAAAACCTGTGCATAGACGTATTTTATATTCTATGTTTGAATCTGGCTGTTATTCGAATCGTCCTTTTCGAAAATCAGCACGTACCGTGGGTGATGTAATAGGTAAATACCATCCGCATGGTGATGCTGCAATTTATGATGCGTTGGTGCGTATGGCTCAAGAATTCTCGTTGAGGCTGCCATTAATCGATGGTCAAGGTAATTTCGGATCTATGGATGGCGATCCTGCAGCTGCTATGCGTTATACAGAGTCAAGGTTAGCAGAAGTATCTCATTTTTTACTAGATGATCTTGATAAGAATACTGTTGATTTTAGAGATAATTATGATGGTTCTGAACGAGAACCAACAGTCTTACCTTCTAAATTTCCTAATCTTTTAGTGAACGGTTCTGGTGGTATTGCTGTAGGTATGGCTACTAATATTCCCAGTCATAATTTGGGAGAAGTAATAGATGCTTGTTGTTTATACATAGATAATCATCAAGTTACAGATAAGGAATTGATGGAGGTTGTGCACGGCCCTGATTT
Organism: Rickettsiales endosymbiont of Dermacentor nuttalli; assembly: GCA_048496475.1. GTDB lineage: Bacteria > Pseudomonadota > Alphaproteobacteria > Rickettsiales > Arcanibacteraceae > Ac37b. The sequence continues at coordinate 45,741 of JBGCXS010000009.1, read as the reverse complement.
CCCTACAGGAGGAATTATTTTAGGCAAAGCTGGTATTAAATCAGCTTTAAAAACTGGTAGAGGATCAATCCTTATTAGAGGTAGAGCGCACATTGAAGAAACTAGGGAGAATAGACATTCTATTATTATAACAGAAATACCTTTTCAAGTGAATAAAGCTAAGATGATAGAGCGTATTGCAGAATTGGTGCGTGATAAAAAGCTAGAAGGTATAAGTGATTTAAGGGATGAATCTAATAAAGCTGGTGTTAGGGTTGTAATAGAATTAAAAAAAGATGTTATAGCAGAAGTTATATTAAATCAGCTGTATAGTTATACTCCTTTGCAGATTTCTTTTGGTGTAAATATGCTTGCTTTATATAATAATCAGCCACGTGTGATGAATTTTCGTGCTATTATAACTGCTTTTGTAAAATTTAGAGAAGAAGTTATAACACGTCGTACGAGGTTTTTATTAGTGAAAGCACAAAATCGTGCTCATTTGTTAGTAGGATTATCTATAGCAGTATCTAATATAGATGAAATTGTGGCTATGATTAAAGCGGCCCCTGATCCACAAGTTGCTAAGGAAAGATTGATGAGGTGTAGTTGGGAAGCAGATAAAGTACGTGCTTTAATTGAACTGATAGGTGATGGTAGTAATATATTACGTGATAATAAATGCTCTTTTACAGAAGAGCAAGCAAAAGCAATTTTGGAAATGAGATTGCAAAGATTAACTGGGCTAGAATATGAAAAAGTTTTGCAAGAATTACAAAAACTTGCTGATGATATAGTGTATTTTAGAGAAATTTTATCTTCAAGAGCTACCTTATTATCTATATTAAGAAATGAACTTATAGAAATTAAAGAAAAATTTGCAACTAATCGTCGTACGGAAATACAAGAAGATGAATATGAATATGATATGGAAGATTTGATTCCTAAAGAAGATATGGTTGTAACTGTGACTATGGGTGGATATATAAAGCGTGTACCTCTTTCTACGTACCGTGCTCAAAAGCGAGGAGGTAAAGGAAGATCTGGTGTTAATATGCATGAAGAAGATGCAATAATTGAGTTGTTTGTAGCAAATACCCATACTCCAATGTTATTTTTCTCTAATTTAGGTAAGGTATACAAATTAAAAGTACATAAGCTTGTTTTGGGGAATCCACAAACAAAAGGACGTGCTTTAGTAAATATTTTTCCTTTAGCCGAAAATGAGTTTATTACTAACTTAATGCCACTTCCTGAAGATGAAAATTTGTGGGGTGCATTAAATATAATGTTTGCTACATCTAGAGGTAATGTTCGTAGAAATAGTTTAGCTGATTTCCAAAATATTCAATCTAATGGTAAAATAGCTATTAGGTTAGATGCGGATGATGCATTAGTTTCTGCTGTTGTATGTAAAGAAGATGATCATATTTTGTTAGCTAGTAAACAAGGAAAATGTTTAAGATTTCCTGTTGATACTGTGCGTGTGTTTAAGAGTAGGACATCAGATGGTGTTAGGGGTATGATGCTAAATAAAGATGATTTAGTTATATCTATGTCTGTATTACATGGTGCAGAAGAATCTATAGAAACTAGAGAAGAGTTTTTAAAGATACCAGTAGATATACGTCTTGCTTTAGCAAATGTGTCTTCAGAGCCTTTAGAGATGATACATCAATTAAGATTACAAGAATTAAAGCTAAATTTATCATCGGAAAAAATTCGTGAGATGGCTCAAAGAGAAGAATTTATTTTGACTATTACAGAAAATGGGTTTGGTAAAAGGACGTCTGCTTACGAATATAGAGTGACTAACAGAGGTGGTAAGGGTATAGTAAATATTATCACTTCAGAGCGTAACGGTAAGGTAATAGCGAGCTTTCCTATAAATCGTTCTGCTGAAATGGTATTAATTAGTAATAAGGGAACTTTAATTAGATGTATAGTATCTGATGTTAGAATTGCTGGTAGAAGTACTCAAGGTGTAGCAATTTTTAGAACTGGTGCTGAGGAAGTAGTGGTATCGGCTGTGCAGATTCCAGAAGACCAGGAAGAAGTAGTAGTAAGAGTATAGATATGTCAGAAAAAATAGGTATTTATCCTGGAACATTTGATCCTATTACTTACGGTCATATGGATATTATATATAAAGCGTTAAAAGTTGTAGATAAATTAATTATAGCCGTTGCAATAGATGGTATAAAAATACCGTTATTTACCTCAGAAGAAAGAGAAGAGATGATAAAGTCTTCAACTGTTGAGATGTCTGCTATAGAGGTGAAAAGCTTTAATGGGTTACTTGTAGATTTTGCAACTCAACAAAATGTTTCTGTTATTGTAAGAGGGTTGCGAGCTATTTCTGATTTTGAGTATGAGTTTCAGATGTCATGTATGAATTCTAAGCTTGCTAGCCATATTCAAACTATATTTTTGCCAGCATCTGAAAAAACTCATTTTGTTTCATCGCGTATTGTAAAAGAAGTATATCGTTTAGGTGGTGATGTATCGGGTTTTGTTTCTGAACATATAAAAGATAGATTAAAAAAGCGATTTAAAATTTAGCTAAAATAATGTCTGAAATAATAAATTATATTGTCAAAAAATTTGATTTAGGTTTTATTTAGTAGCAAGAAATCCACGAGGTATATGTGCGCGGTTTTTATTGGTAATGGTATTTTGTTACTCATTTCTAATATACAAAAGAGGTTTTCTGAAATTATTTTCTCTATTCCTTTATAATAAAACATTTGAATTTGCATATATCGCCACTCTTCGCTTGCTTACTAATTTTAAGTTTTGCTCTATCTAGTCTATTATCAATATTAAACTTTTTTTACTATTATCTAATCCAAATTAATTTACTATAGCAAATTTTTATTTTATATTTCGAAATAACTAATGTAAATGAACAAGAGAAGATGGCTCCCCGGGCCGGATTCGAACCAGCGACCAAGCGGTTAACAGCCGCTTGCTCTACCACTGAGCTACCGAGGAACAAATATATCACCCGCATCTTATAGCAGATAGTCGCAAACTAATCTAGAGTTTTTTGAGAATTTTATTACTTTTATTGTAATTTTTTGACGATAGTAGTATAAAATAACATTTTATATATATTTGAGAATATTATGGATTATGATCAAGGATACATTATGGCAAGTAATAAGGTAATAGAGCAGCAAGTTGACGTTCATGATGATCAAGAAGAGACTAGGATTATCCCTCCTATTCCTAAGAAAGTACCTCATATTTACAATTATCATAATGACAAATTAGTAGACAATTATTATTGGTTAAGAGACGCAAATTGGCCGAATGTAAGTAATAGTACAATATTGAATTATATTGAACAAGAAAACCTTTATACCTTATCTGTTATGAAGCCTTATAAACAACGTGAAGATAGTTTATTTCAAGAAATTACTTCTAGAATTAAATTAGATGACATTAGTGTTCCTGTTAGAAAGGATAATTATTTATATTATAGCAGAACCGAAAAGGATTCTAATTATCCTATTGTATGTAGAAAGAAAGAAACATTAGAAGCTATAGAAGAAATTATATTAGATGCAAATGAGCTTGCAAAAGGATTAGAATATTTTAATCTTGGAGGAGTTGCTGTTACTCCTGATCATAAGAAAGTAGCTTATGCAACAGATATTACCGGTGCAGAAAGATACACTATTATATTAAAAGATTTAAATGATCATAAGTTATTAAAGGATACTATTCTTAATACTACAGGGAACATAGTATGGCATGAAAGTGATTTAGGTTTTTTTTATTCTAAACTAAATGAACAATGGAGATCGCAGGAAATATATTACCATAAATTGGGCACAGATAGTGCTGAAGATAAACTCATTTTTAAAGAAAATGATTCGCGTTTTGCTGTGAGTGTAGGTAAATCCTCTGATAAAGAATATATTTTTATTGATACCCGTAGTGCTGATAGTAATGAAACATGGTTTATCAAGATGGACGATAAAACAATGACTCCTAAATTGATATTGATCAGAAAAGGTGATCAGCTTTATGATGTAGATCACGGAAATCAGTTGTTTTATGTGCGTATTAATGATCAAGGCAAAAATTTTAGATTGATTACAACTAATAATACGGAATTTAAACAAAATAATTGGCAGGAATTGGTACCATTTAATCCTAAAATTTATTTAACAGGTTTTGCCTTATATAAGGGGTATGTAGCTATTGAATATATAGAAGAGGGATTGACCCATATAAAAATTATTAATATGAATACTCTTACTACCAATGAAATTACTTTTCAAGATCCGGCATATGATGCAGAAATAGTATTTACAACATATGATTCATCATCATTAAGGTACGGATATTCATCTTTAAATACGCCAAATTCTGTGATGGAATATGATTTTGTTACAGGCTCTATTTCTGTTTTGAAAGAACAAGAGGTGTTAGGTGGTTATAATAAGGAGTTGTATAAATCTGAAAGAATTTTTGCTGCTGCAAAAGATGGTACTAAAATACCTATATCTTTAGTATATAAAAAAGAACTATTGAAGAAAGACGGCAGTAATCCTCTTTATTTATACGGGTATGGCTCATATGGTATATCAATATCTCCTTATTTTAGTACGCAGAAATTATCTTTGTTAGATAGAGGATTTATATATGCAATAGCTCATGTACGTGGAGGGGATGACATGGGATATGAGTGGTATGAAGCTGGTAAATTACTTAATAAGAAAAATACTTTTAGTGACTTTATAGATGTAACTGAATATTTAATTAAGAATAATTATACTCGTAAACAAAATATAGTGATAGTTGGTGGTAGTGCTGGCGGTATGCTGATGAGCGTATGTGTTAATGAGCGTCCAGAGTTATATAAGGCAGCTGTAATGAAAGTACCTTTTGTAGATGTTTTAAATACTATGTATGATGAAAACCTTCCTTTAACGCCTGGAGAATTTAAAGAATGGGGCAATCCTAAAGATTTACTATATTATGAATATATAAAGTCGTATTCTCCTTATGATAATATTAAAATTCAATATTATCCAGCAATGTATATAACTTCTGGTATGAGTGACCCAAGGGTAACTTATTGGGAAGCTGCAAAATGGGTAGCTAAATTGAGAGAAATGAAAAAGGATAATAATTTATTATTGTTAGAAACCAATATGGATGCTGGACATGCTGGAGCAGCTGGAAGATTTGGTTATTATCGGGAAGTTGCTAAGGAATATAATTTTATTTTTAAAATTTTTGGATTAGAGTGAAAATAGTATTTTTAATTTTGCTAATTATGAATTTTATGACAGAAAGTGAAGCTGCTCAATTAATTTGGGTTCTAAAATTTGGCACAAGGGTTACCAAAAGAATTCCGTAATATAGATAATGTTTTCTGCAAGTGCACAATTTTCTTATGAATCTTTGCTGGAATTAAAAAATATTATAAAAACAAAAAATTTGTTATTGTGGATTTTAGGCAAGAGACCCATTTTTTATAAATGATCAGGCTATACACAAAAGCAGAATGCAATTGGGGTAACGTGAATAAAACTACCGAAGGGATTCTTGTAGAAGAGAATGAATGGGTAGATAAAATAAAAAATGGACAAATAGAGAACCTATAAACAGAATACTAATAAAATTATTACACAGTATCAGTGCATATTGTAAATATAGAACAGAAATTAGTAGAATCTTTAGATAAGGTATATATTAGATTACCTGTGTTAGATCATAAGCATCCTTCTGATGAAGTTGTAGATAAGTTTAAAAATTAATAGAGGACTATAAAGATATTATACATTTTCATTATGCTGCAGGTAAGGGATGCAGTACAAACGTTTTTAGCAAAGTATAATATTGTGCATAATGCTAAATTTAAGAGTTATGACCAAAATAATCGAGACATAAATCATGGTAGTAATTTAAGCGTTTCAGATGTAAAATATTATTTACAAGATAATGTATGTTTTGATATTAATGATTTTTAGCGTATAGTCAGTTTTTAAAAAATTTTTATAGGAAATATTCAGATATATTATAAAACTCCTACTTGAATTTTATTTAATTTTTGTTTATAAGTATTACGCTAAATTAAATGTTTGTTATAAGGGATAAAAATGCCTAAGTTAAAAACAAAAAGTGGAGTAAAGAAGAGATTTTCTCTTACTGCTTCTGGAAAAGTAAGAAGTACTCAAGCTGGAAAGCGTCATGGTATGGTTAAGAGGTCAAAAAGGCATATACGTAATCAAAGAGGTACTACTATTTTATGTGCTAGTGATGCTGCTATCATTAAAAATAATTTTATGCCCTATGGAGGATAAAATATGGCTCGTGTAAAACGTGGGGTAACTACAAGTGCTCGTCATAAAAAGATATTAAAGTTAGCTAAGGGTTATAGAGGTCGTTCTAAAAACTGCTATAGGATTGCTATTGAGAAAGTTGAAAAGGCATTAAGATATGCTTATAGAGACCGCAGAAATCGTAAGCGTGGTTTTCGTGCTTTATGGATACAACGTATTAATGCAGCTGTGCGTGAGTACGGATTGGTGTATTCTCGCTTTATAGATGGTATGAATAAATCTGGTATTACTATGGATCGTAAGGTATTAGCAGACTTAGCTGTACGTGAACCTGAAGTTTTTAAAAGTGTAGTAGAGCAAGTTAAAGCTGCTCTTTAAAAATATTTTTATTAAAGTTAGAAAAACTATCTTTTAGAAACGAAAGGTAGTTTTTTGTTGTGAATTCAGAGTTTTATAATTGACTACTGTATATATAGGTTCAAAGTTTTATTGTGTAACTGATCCTTTATAGTTCTTTAATCTTTCTTATATTATCGCTATTTATAAATTATTCTTTTGGTGCGTATCAGCGTCAAATTTAAATACTTTGTTTTTGAAGCTATAAAGCAAAATCTGGAGTAATTTATATTCTAAAAGAGCAGAGTCTTGTGGGACCTATGGTGTAAGTGGCTGAGGTGAGCCTTACTTGATTGATGGTCATATTTAAAGAGTTTGAATGCTAAGTTCTTTAAATATAAATGAAGCATTATGTTATTTGCTTTCCCTAGATTAGTGTCCTCAGATCTTTAAATAGTAAAGATTACTCGTAAGTATTTAGGTGAGTATTGATTGCTGAATTAAATTTTTTATATTTAACAATGAAAATTCAAAACAAAAGATACAGCTGAAAGTTGTAAAATGATTTTACTTGCTAGTATATTTTATACGCGTTATTAATAACGGCATGTTGTAGTGTTTAAGATTTAGATTAAGGTGTTATAATGAAAGTAGTTGTTGTCGTTTAAGTAAAAATAAAGTTATGAGAGAGTTTTTATCATTCCTATTGAAATGGTATAACGTTTTTATATTTCTTATCTGTTTTGCCACTATTTTATTAATTTTATTATTTTTTAAACTATCAGAAACATATGACAAAAACCATTATAAACCTGTTCTATTTTGGAGAGTTTAAAGTTAGTACAAGATAAGAGAAGGTGCTAGGTTTTAGTATTATTTTGGTAGGTAGTAACAGTTTTATATGATTCAAGTCTTAGGACTTACCCCAAGCCAATATGGGTATATTTTTATATTTGTTGCACTTTCTACTATGGCGGGAGGATTTGTTTCAGAAAACTTCATACTAGTTTCTCATCTAAGAAAATTATGAAGTATGGTTTAAATATATACATTATAATTTTTTAGAGCTTTCCACTAATTGTGTATTAACAATAATGAGTATATTATGCCAAATGGGTATCACTTTTGGCATTTGTATGGGGCAAGAGTAGCAAGTAATGCTTTAGATAGCATTACAAGATTATAAATATGCGATAGACACTATTTCTAGTTTATTTCAATATATATCTAAAATCAATATATAACCTAGAACATTATTTAGGTTATATTTAAGAGTTTACGATGCAGAACTTACCGTTAAAATTCTTCTTTCTTGATATACGAGTAATAATAACCCTATAACACCTATGAATAGAGCTATAGGAATAGTACTCACACCATATATTAAAGAGTTATAACTGTTTGTACTCATACTAGCAATGGCTCCAATGCAGCTATGAAATCCATAACCAAAGCTCATCATTATCATATTGGCAATACCGTTAGTTAAACCTTTTAAATGTTCAGGTACATAAGTAGATGCTTTGTAAATGATTAAGCTTTGATAAGCAGAGCAGGCACCAACAAGCAATAATCCTATAGCAATACCGTTAACTGATAAGATTTTATATAACATAGCCACAAATATTGTAAACATACAAGTACCAGCAACAATAGAAGATGCTAAGTAACTCTGTGTCTTATCAGCTATATAACTAAGTACTGGTAACCCAATAAACGTTCCTATGAATATCATGGATAAAAAATAGCTAGTAGTATTTGCTTCTAAATTATAAATTTGTGTTAAAAAGGCGTTACCCCAAGCATCAGAGAAGCCTTCTAGTGGTCCTATCATTAATCCACCACAGCAACATATAGCAACTACTTTATAATTAGCAAAAATAGCTTTTATATTATCTATGATGCCTTGTTTCTTAGTATATGAAGGTTCCTTTGGTATAATTATATAGGTAATAAAAGCTAATACTATACCAATTAAGGCAAAAATTTCTATAACAGTTTTATACCCTAAAGTATTAGACATATAAAGAATAGGTCCATTACCATATATTCCACCTGTAAGTCCTATAACAACAGCAGCACTTAACATCGTGGTAAACATTTTTTCATCAAATGCTATACGCACAATTTTTAATATGCCAAGAATTGCTGCTGAAGACCCTATGCCTATAAGAATTCTTCCTGCAAGTAGTAATGTCCAATTATTAGTAAATATAATAGGTAATAATCCTAAAACAGTTAATAATATACATATAGTCATCACAAATTTTGTGCCATAGCGATCAAGTAAAAAAGCAATAGGTAAATGCATTAAAGCATATCCTATATAATATACACCTGAAAATTGTCCAAAAATTGTTGCACTTATATTAAATTGGTTCATTAAATCATGCATCATAACATTAGGTATGATTCTTAAAATATATTGGTATGCGTAAAATATCGATATAATGAACCATACTGACCATGATACTATACGTGAAGAGTACATAACTCCCTCCTATACAGAATAAAATTAAAATAAATAAAAAGCATATAAAAAGTGTGTAGTAAAAAAGGTAATCCGCTAATAGCGGAGCCAATAAAGAAGGGCAAAAATGTAGCAAAATGTCGATTTGTAATTATTCACAAATAAACTCCTAAAAAAATTCTACTTCTGAATAGTTATTATAAGAATAATTTCTTGTACGTCAAGTATAATAAACCAATTAGTAACGTATATTACATTTTTATTACATTAATTAGTAGTTATAATTAATTGATTAATATGTAATACTAATGTTTGTAAATTTTCTAATATATAAGGCATGAATATAATCAGAGATAACGCTACAGCTATTATTTTAGGTACAAAAGCCAAAGCATTTTCTTGAATCTGTGTAAGGGCTTGGAAAAGTGATACAATCAAACCTACAATTAAAGGAATAAGTAGTACTGGCAAAGAAACCTTTAGTAATACATACATAGCCTCTTTGGATATATCTAGAAGTAAGTTTGTATCCATATTAAATCTGCATAGACATGATTTCTTTATATACGCCAACTAATTTATCGCGTATATATACAATTTCTTGCAATTGTAATTCTGCTTCACTTATAGTAGTAACTAAATCAGTTAAATTTGCTTTTTTGAGAGCTGTTTTATTAATTGTTTTCTCAGATTTTTCTAATTTGTTACGCAAATTATCAAATACAGACATTAGTGATGTCATAATACCATCATGATTAGATATACCAGGAGAACGTGAAATTGCAGAAGGAATAATTCTTTCTTTTAAGATTTTGTTGTGAGTGTCTAATGTAGATTGAAAAAGCTTATTAAAGTCTTTGTTTGTAGTATGTTGTGTGCTATCTACAGATGCAGAAGGTTTAATAGCAGAAATTTTATTGTAAGCAGTAGTTGCATTTATAAAGTTAGCACTCATATTTTATAACCTGTTAATTTTTATCTAAGTATATCTAAAGTTTTATCAACCATTGATTTGGATATTTCAATTATACCTAAATTAGCTTCATAACTTCTTTGAGCCTCCTTTGCATCGGCGTTTTCAATGATTTTTGATACATTTGGATATAAGACATATCCATCTTGATCAGCTGCTGGATGTTGCGGACTAAAAACTTTTTTAAAATCCGAATAATCATATCCATATTTTGAAACTACTACTGTTGAGGCACCTAAATGACGATCGAATTTGCTTTGGAATTCTATGGTTTTTCTACGATAGGGATTTCTACCTTTAGTAGTGCTTGTTGAGTCTTCATTTGCAATATTTTGAGCTATAACTTTTAATCTGGCGCTTTGAGCTTTGAGTGCAGAGGTTGAAACTTGTATTGAAGTTAATAAAGGATCAGCGGCTATAAGTATAGTTGGCATGAACATAAAATAATATATTAAGATATAGCAAAATTTCCTCATACATTACTCGAAAATGGTAGCTTCCTTAAAGCTTTTACACGTTTATACATATTTGTTACTAAGGTATAATCTGTTGAATTTTCGGCGAGTTTCGTTGTTTGTTGTTCTAAATCTATATTATTGCCATTCATTGTTAATTCATTTGCATCGAGCATAGGGATAACTTTAAAGCTATGTGAATTTTTATTACCAGTCATATGTCCTGGTTTAGTCATCATCATAGATAATTGTTTGTGTGTTGTTACAGCTGTTAGAGATGGCAAATCAAAGGCTTTTTCTTTTGGCATATTTACTCGTGAAATGTTATCACTCAAAACTTGATGCCTAGTTCCATAAAAATTCATAATATGTGCTAAATTTAACAAGACATTACCTTATCTAAGTTGAAACAAATAACAAATATTGCATAGATTTATTAAAAATTGGTAAAGACGGCCAAAATTAATCTTGGCTCTTATTGCATATGAGGTTATAGTGCAATATATAATATTCAATTATATAATTATTACATTATGTTGTATATAACCAGAAAAATAGATGAAGCAATTATCATTAATAATGAAATTGAAATTAAAATTATAGAGGTTAAAGGCAAAACGGTTAAATTGGGTTGTTCTTTTCCAAGTGAAACAGCGGTATTGCGTAAGGAAATATATGATAAGATTATGCAAGCAAATATCGAGGCTAGCTGTGCAATTTTAGATAAAGATATTGAATAAGTAAATATTAAGAGTTTAGTATGAACGAGATGATTATAAGTAGTTTTTATAAGTTTATTAATATTGATTCCTATCAAAATTGGAAATGGCCATTATTAGAATTTTGTCGTGCTCAAGAATTAAAGGGTACAATATTGCTTGCTCTGGAAGGTATAAATGCATCTATTTCAGGAACTAAAGAAAATGTAAATCAGCTCTATGAGTATTTACAAAATAATATAGGGATTAATGTACATAACTCCTTTTTAAAAGAAAATAATGTAGAAGGCCAACCATTTTTACGTATGAAAGTAAAGCTTAAGCAAGAGATTGTAAGGTTAAGAGTGGGTGAATTGAATATGGAAGAAAATGGTGAATATATAGAACCTAAAGATTGGGATGAATTTATTTCGCGTGATGATGTTATAACAATAGATACACGGAATACTTATGAGGTGGCTCTTGGTACATTTGAAGGAGCTATTAATCCTAAAACGCGTACTTTTACGGAATTTCCTGAATGGGTAAAAAATAATATTAGAAAACCTAAAGATACTAAAATTGCAATGTTTTGTACGGGTGGAATTAGATGTGAGAAATCCACAGCATATATGAAAAGTATTGGATTTAAAGAAGTGTATCATTTAAAAGGTGGAATTTTGCAGTATTTGCAAGATATAGGTAATGTTAGTGGTAAGTGGCAAGGTGATTGCTTTGTGTTTGATGATAGAGTAGCAGTGAATTCAGAACTTAATCCTATTCACGATATGTTTTGTAGATCATGTCAAAAAGTTTTAACTACCGATGATTTAAAGTATGCAATAAAATCTATAGAATATTGTGCAAAGTGTATCAGTTAAGATTATGTATATAGCAAATTAACTTGTAATAGGGATGGGAACAAGGAACGAAGTGTACAATTAGTATATAAGTGATCGAGTAACAATGTCCTATTACAAGTGAAAAAGCTATACACTACTAACCAACCATAAATTTCATTATTTATGAAGCAAGGTATTGTGTTCAGCTATAGTCAAGGTTTTTAGAGATAAGGCGTGCATATATTCGCGTAAATCATTTTGTAATATATTGTATACCATTCTATGCCTTGCTATTTTATTTAAGCCAAGAAATTGATCAGAAACAATTTTAATTGATAAATGGGTAATTATACCTGGTACTACAGTAAAGTGATTAGCGTGTTTATTTGTATCATCTGTAATTTCCAATATTAATGGTTCTAAAACACTTAGTTTTTCTTCTATGGTTTTCATGATATCCTTTCAAAATATTTAAATGATATCAAATAGTTTTGTTCTTGATAATGGTAAAGTAATATATTTGGGTGTTAACAAATGTTTTTCTATAAAATATCCTGTAATGGCTAATCCATGTTTTAGTTCTTCATAACTAATTTTATCACAATTTTTCGGTTCTAAAAAAAATTGTGGCAATATAAAAAGCTTTTCATGGTATGGTTCTCCTATAGTTTTTGAAACTGCGCGCCCAGATTTAGGAGAGACGTAATATAAATTATCTACTCTACCCGTAACTGCGCATTCACTTAAATCCAGTCCAAATCCTAACTCAAATAACAATAGTAATTCAAACATTATATATTTTGCTAACCAATTTTCTCCATTACTTTTAGCTAAAGATACTATATTACGAAATTCGTTAAATAATCTTTCTTCAGGGACTCTTTCTGGCAAAATTTGTCTTAAGATATTACATATTCCTGAGAAAGCAAAAATTTTTATCTTATCATTTAATATATTATATGGTAATGGTTCTACTAATTCGAGTTGTAATGAACCTAAATGTTCTGATAACCTGGCTTTCCAAGTTGAGCTTACAATATTACCTGATTGGTATAGCGAATTTAGTTTTTTACTATTTACATTTTTAATGATACCATTATATAAACCATATTGTTTGGTTAAAATGGAAGCTATGGCATTATTCTCACCATGTTTTTTTGCTGAAAGAAAAATAGCTAAATCAGTTAGTTGCATATATTTAAAAATACAAAATGTTTAATTTCATAGATCATACAATAATAAAACATATTACAAACACAGCTTTAAGGGCTGGGGATTTAATTATGGAATTTTACAATAAACCTCTGTCTGTTCAAATCAAATCTGATAATTCGCCAGTGACTATAGCTGATATTGAAGCAAATAATTTTATAGTACAAGAACTAAATAACATCACCCCTAATATAACAATAATTTCTGAAGAGGGTGACTTATCCATATATACAAATGCTCAGACTTTTTGGCTTGTTGATCCTATAGATGGTACTAAAAGTTTTATTAATGCTACGGGACAGTTTACTGTAAATATAGCACTGATACACAATAAACATCCAGTGTTTGGTGTTATATATGCTCCTCTTACTAAAATTTTATATTTTAATGAAAATAATATAGCATATAAACAGCATGATCATTCTATTGAACTTATTAAAGTTAATAATAATCATAATGAAATGGTTGCTATAATTAGTTTACATCATCGTAATCATCAAATGATATCATATCTTAATACTTTACAATTAAAATCTGTTATTACTTCTTCAAGCTCTATAAAATTTTGTTTGATTGCTGAAGGAAAAGCTGATATTTATCCTAATTTTGGTAAGACCATGGAATGGGATACAGCTGCAGGTCATGCTATACTTAATGCTGCTGGAGGATCAGTTAAAACACATGATGGTCAACCCCTAACTTATGGTAAAGAAAATTTTGTAAATAATTTGTTTATTGCCTATGGTAAAGGTGATGAAAATCAAGAAAAATAGGAATTAATATGATACCACGTTATAACCGTAAAGAAATGTCTGATATTTGGTCAGAAGAAAATAAATATAAAATATGGTTTGAAATAGAGGCTTATGCTTGTGAAGCTCATAGTGAATTAGGTGTTATACCTAAAGAGTCTGCTCACAATATATGGAAAAAAGGTAGGTTTGATATTAATAAGATTAATGAAATAGAACAAACTACAAAACATGATGTAATTGCTTTTCTTACCAATGTTGCGGAGTATGTGGGTGAAGATTCAAGGTTTATTCATTTAGGTATGACTAGTTCTGATGTAGTAGATACCTGTTTTTCTGTACAATTAAAACAAGCTTCAGATATATTAATTTCAGGTTTAGAAAATCTTTTAACGATATTAAAAAGAAGAGCGTATGAACATAAAAATACTGTTTGTATGGGAAGAAGTCACGGTATACATGCAGAACCGATTACTTTTGGGTTAAAATTTGCTTCTGCTTATGCAGAATTTGAGCGTCATTTAAAGCGTTTAAAGCAAGCAAAACAGGAGATTTCTGTATGTGCAGTTTCTGGTGCAGTTGGAACTTTTGCTAATATAGATCCTTTTGTACAAGAATACGTTGCAAAAAAAATGGATTTAATCTCAGAATCTATTTCTACGCAAGTTATTCCACGAGATAGGCATGCTTCTTTTTTTACAACACTTGCATTAATTGCTAGTTCTATAGAAAGACTTGCTATTGAAATAAGGCATTTGCAACGCACTGAAGTGCTTGAAGTAGAAGAATTTTTTTCAGAAGGGCAAAAAGGTAGTTCAGCCATGCCACATAAACGCAATCCTATTTTAAGTGAAAATATTTCTGGATTAGCTCGTTTAGTAAGAAGTTATGCACTGCCTGCAATGGAAAATATTGCGTTATGGCATGAAAGAGATATTTCACATTCTTCTGTAGAACGTGTAATTGGTCCTGATAGTACTCAAGCTCTAGATTTTGCTATAAATCGTCTTATTGCAATTATAGATAATTTAATAATCTATCCAGAAAATATGAAAAAAAATATGGATAAATCTTATGGATTAATTTTTTCTCAACGTATTTTATTAGCTTTAACTAAAAATTTATCACGTGAAGAAGCATATAAAGTTGTTCAAACTATTGCTATGACTTCATGGAAAGAAGGTAAGGATTTTAAAAGTTTATTATTAGAAAATAATGAGATTGCTAAATATCTTACAAAGAATGAAATTGAAGAATTATGTAATACAAAACATTATATTGTTCATGTAGATAATATTTTTAACTCAGTATTTAAAAGATATAGTGAAAACATTTAGGTGAATTATTTTATTGCTTAGTCACCTAGTATTTCTAGACTTTTCTCTATTTATGGTCTAGTGATAATTCAACTATTTCCTCTATATAGTAAAAATATTTGAAATTGTTACGTTTTATTGCTCTTCGCCCCTGTATGCTAAGAAGAAAGCTGAAAAAACTATATAGTGTAACCAAAAAGAACAGGAATTTAATTTGAATTAGGTGCCTATAATTATTGACTATTATATTATTGTATATCTTACTCTAATTTCTTCACCTAATTCAAATTAATTTATAGATAGGAGAAAACTTTATGCTGCTTCTCTTTCAGCTAAAATATCTGACAGTTTATCTGCTGCTTGTTTAGTATCTATATTCTCTACGGCAGCAAATTCACCAATTAACCTTCCTAGAGCTGTTTCATATATTACACGTTCGCTATATGATCTATCAGGATCATCAACATTTTTATGTAAGTCTCTTACAACTTCAGCAATTAACACGATATTTCCTGAGTTGATTTTGTTTTCATATTCTTGTGCTCGACGGCTCCACATACCTTTGTAAACCTTAGCTCTACCTTGCAATGTGTTTACCATTTTTTGTACAACTTCGTTTGAACTAATAGCTCTTAAACCTATTATACCAGCTCTCTTAACAGGAACACGTAATATCATTTTTTCTTTTTTAAACTCTATTACATAAACTTTAAGTTCAACGCCGCCTATAGCTTGTGTTTCTTCTTTGATAATTTCACCTACGCCGTGTGAAGGATACACAACACTATCTCCCACTTTGAAAGTAGTATTATTAGACATCTTTACTCCTCTAAATTTATTAGTATTTTAATTATGATCAGGAATATTTATCGAATAACTAATGAATTAAAGCAAATCCATATAAAATACATTGTAACATGAAAATAAGTTAAAATAAAGCAACTTTTTTATATTATTAATAGGCAGAGTTAAACAACAAGTATAACAAACAAAATGGTTGTTTTGATAAATGTAATTTGCTATTACATCTATAGCAAATTTTTTGCAGTGCACATTTAGAAAGGGAACAATATGTCTAATACTGATCAAGACCTTTTTTTTACACTAATCAAAGAACATGAAATAGAATTTATTGACTTTAGATTTACAGATTCTGTAGGTAAATGGCATCATATTTCTTACTTTGTTGATGTTATTAATGAAAAAAATCTACAAGAAGGTTTGCCATTTGATGGTTCATCAGTTGCAGGATGGAAAGAAGTTAATGAGTCTGATATGATTTTTATACCAGATATTAAAACTGTTTTTGTTGATCCTTTTACTACATCTCCAACTTTAGTTATATATTGTGATGTTTTTGACCCAGCAACAAAAAGTAATTACACGCGTGATCCAAGAAGTACAGCAAAACGTGCAGAAGCATATTTGGCAACTACTACAATAGCAAATCAGGCATTTTTTGGACCAGAGATAGAATTTTTTATTTTTGATGATATCAGATTTAAAGTTTCTTCTAATAAGATTTCTGTAGAAATTGATTCTGAAGAGGGGCCTTATAACTCAGATAAAAGATATGAAGCTGTTAATAATGGTAATCGTACTAAGATTAAAGGAGGATACTTCCCTGTGCAACCAATAGATTCTCTAAGTGATATTAGATGCGAGATGTTATTACAGTTAAAATCTATAGGTGTAAAGCCTATAGTGCATCATCATGAAGTAGCTCCTGGACAGTGTGAATTAAGCTTTGTATTTGATACACTTACCAACACAGCAGATAATGTACAAAAATGTAAATATGTAATACAAAACGTTGCTCATTCTTATGCTAAAACTGCTAGCTTTATGCCTAAACCTATCAAAGATGATAATGGCTCTGGTATGCATATACATCAATCTCTTTGGCAAGATGAAAATCCATTATTTAATGGAAATGAATATTCTGGTTTGTCTGAGTTATGTTTATACTATATAGGTGGTATTATTAAACATGCTAGAGCGATTAGTGCTTTTAGTAATTCAACTACCAATAGTTATAAACGACTTGTACCGTGTTTTGAAGCACCAACTTTACTTACTTATTCAGCAAGTAATCGTTCTGCTGCTGTGTGTATACCTTATGTGTCATCTAAGGAAGCAACAAGAATAGAAGTGCGTTTTCCTGATCCAAGTTCTAATCCTTATTATACTTTTGCAGCTATGTTAATGGCTGGTTTAGATGGAATAGAAAACAAGATTCATCCAGGTCAGGCATTTGAAGAAAATTTATATAATATATCACAAGATAAATTATGTTCTTTGCCTAGTACTCCTACGTCTTTGAAAGAAGCGCTGCAAGCTCTTAAAGAAGATAGAGAATTTCTAAAAAAAGGTAATGTGTTTTCTGATGACCAATTAGATGCATATATAGAATTAAAAATGAAGGAAATTCATGAAGTAGAACATACACCTCATCCAGTTGAATTTTTATTATATTTATAGTGCCTAATTATTATAGTGTGTATTTATACACACTATTTTTTTATTATTTTTAGAAAACTTTAGGCTTGCATAGCTTATTGCTATCTGCTAAAAACAGTAGTGGATGGATGTCCGAGCGGTTTAAGGAACCGGTCTTGAAAACCGGCGTGCGGGTTGACCGTACCGTGGGTTCGAATCCCACTCCATCCGCCATTTGAACAGAATCAGCTTCGATTTTTAGGGTTTTGTTCCACTCAAGATTTTATTAGGTTCAGGGATGCAAAAAGCATAATTTATCATAAAACCATGTTCTTTAGAGTTATAACCTTAATGGTTAGAGCTACGCATATCTTTAGTTCAAATCAAAAACTATATTCCCATTAATAATCCATTGATCACAGTATCAATAAGATCTTTATTAAATGTTTATAAATGAAAAAAATATTTATATAAGTGATAAATAGGTAATTATAAAGCTTTTGGAAGTAAAATAGAAAACGTAGTTTTATCGCTGCCTTGCATCCCAAATATCATAATTTTATTATATTTTTTAGTCATTTTTGTAATTTGAAATTTCCAATATGTATCAAAATTTGCTCTGCTGCATTTTCAGCGGATAAAGAAGTTATGTCTAATTCAAATAAATTGGGATCTGAAATAGGAAGGAGAGGAGTTTGATCATCAATCTCATTTGGATCAATTGATTTCTATCTTGCTCATCTTTCTTGATTTGTAACACGTCTTAAATGTTCTTCTTTTGTTATAAGTAATCTAACTGGTATAAAAAAGATTCCCGAATAAAAGACATATTTTTCACTTGTTCGTATAGCTCTTTATCTACTTCGTCATTATATAAATTATTAGTCAATATATAGTATTATCTTTATAAATACTCAAAAATCAAAGATGTATTTACATATTTTAGTTATTGTCTTCCAATCAAATCCAGAAATTTTAGTAAAACCATCATAATTTAATAGTTTAAAAATAGGATTATTAATGAGTTGATTATAACAAATTATAGATCCACGTTTAGATAAAACTTTAGCAATATTATTATATTTACCTACTTCAGAGGTTTACTTGTTAAATATAAAATTATTATTTATTTATTAAAATTCTTCTCTTCTATAAATTTGCTCTATAAGCCATCTTATGATATATAGCATAAAATATAATAATTCATAATAATATAATGTATACATAAAATAATCACCTTATTATCACAGATAAAACTAGTTAGTCTAACATGTAAAACTAATAATTTACAAGAAATGTATGCAAATACAGCGAAAATCGGACCATTAGTTGCAAAATATTTCAGAGAAGATATAGGTAAGAAAATTGTTAATCGTAATAATCTTGGTATTACTTATTATATTTATAGTGAATATGAAAGTGATTTTACCAGAAATTATACCAATTTAATTGGAGAAGAGGTGAGTTATTTTCAAAATATTATTCTCTATTACAAACAATTATAGTTCTAGCGCAAAGATATGTAAAATTTACTACATCTGTTGGTAAAATGTTTGAAATATGTGTAAATGCTTGGAAAAAGATTTGGTCTATGACTCCAAACAAATTAGGGGGAGAAAGGAATTATGTTGCTGATTTTGAAATATATGATAATCGTACTTCTGATCCTAAAAATACAATATTAGATATTTATATTGGTATTAAAAATTAGCATGATTGATAAATTAAATGAAATTGAGAAGAAAGCTAAAGAATTTGGGTTTGATTGGCCAAATGTAGAGATGATTTTTGAACAAATTATCAATGAGGTGGAAGAAATTAAAGGAAGTAATAGTAAATCATGAAACAAAAGAACGGCTTGAAGAAGAAATTGGTGATTTATTATTACATGGGTGTTTTTCATTATGTCTATTTATGAATGTTAATTCGCATAATGCTATTTTAAATGCAATTAAAAAATATGCCAAACCGTTCTTCTACCTCTCTAAAACAAATAGCGTTAGAACATTGATATAAATTTAAAAGACCAATCTTGGGGAAAATTTTACTAGATTTTTGGCATATGGCAAAACAAAAAATATTACTGATAATTTACTTCTTTAGAGAATTAACAAACAGCGATATTTTAAGTATAGTTCAATCATTTGCATAAATAGGATGGAATAAGCCTACCTTTTTATATAAGCAATATTTGCTTGAACAAGAAAAAGGCTGTAGATCTATTTGGATAGCATGACAGGATAATCAATTTCTTGGATATGTAACCTTGTTATGGAAATCAAAATATGAATTTTACGAGTAGAAATATTCCTAAAATTAGTGATTTAAATGTATTACCAAATTTTAGTAAACATGGCATTGGTACAAAATTATTAAGGTTTGCTAAAGAAAAAGTTCATCAAGAACATTATCAATATAATAGGTCTTGGGATAGGATTATGGTTCTGCACAGAGACTATATATTTAATTAGGATACACGGCCTTATAGCTAATCTATCACTTATAATAATTTATCTTTAAAATATGGAGATAAAGTGAGAATCTTTTTTGTGTGAGCTATCCAGTTTATCTATAGTAAAAAAACTAAACAAAAGAATATATTTTTTCAGCTAGATTTAAAAATTTATCTGGTTCAGTATTATCTTATGCGTTCCAGCAAGTATCCATCATTATTTAGACAAAATACCATTCCCTTACTTCTTGTAAATTAAAATAATTTGCTATAAATTCAGTATCTGTAATTTGATCTATAACGAATGCCCAAACTTCATTGATAGAATTTCCTATTACTCCTTTTGGATCAATTATTACAAATTCTGATCCATTTGTTAAAATATTGTCACCGTGTAGTAATACATCTGTTGTAGAATTTAATAATAACTTATTCTTTAAGGTAAGTGCTTTTTCCATATAATGTGATAGTAATAACTAATCTTTGTCTAGGATTTTAATCTAGTCTCTTATATGAGGAAAATTTTATATTCGCTGGCTAGAGCTTGATGTAATTTTTTCATTAGATTAAAAATGATTATTAAAGCCTCATTTTTTCTGTTAGGTAAATACGTAAGTAGAGAATTTTCAGGAATAGCTTTTTTTAGTAATAATATATTTTATATTTAATTTATAAAAAATCACTTTTGTAGTACTATAACCAGCAAATGTTTTTAAAGCATAATATTCTTTTTCTAAATCTTTAGTTAAAAAGCTAATTTTTAAAACAACTGGAGTACCATTTGAAACCCAAATAATATATAATTAAAAGATATTTTCTACGGGTTTTAGGTTTGTTAAATTAAGTTCAGCAGCAATTTTGTGTTATTTGTAGTAACCGCTAGCCATTTCCTACCTTTTTCCTTATGAATGCTTATTATGTTCTGTGTAAATTGTTTCATTTTGAATCTCTTTAATAAATTCTTCAATAATTTTCTTAGTTTGTTCTGGTTGTTCTAGAAAAGGAAAATGTCCAGAATTTTTTATGTTAATCATTCGTATATTAGGTTTATTGTTAAATCTTATATAATTAAAAAGCATAGGAAGGAGTCATATGGTCAAAAATTGGCTCGTTAATATTATTAAAGTAGGAATTGTAGGGAATATATTTACTATTGTAACTTGTGTAAAAATCTTTATTAGAATTATCATGATGATAACAATTAACTAAAAAATAAATAAGAATACAATAAGTTTTTTCATGATTATTCTTTAATTAATAGGGTTTTTTAAATCTACATAAAACATGTTTGCTTAAAGGGTGGTCTTTCTCTAGTTTTGGATATAGAAAATCACCATTTAAATCTATTTTTAATTCAATTCTTTCCATAACCCGAATAGAACGAACATTATTTGCTACTGTAAATGAAATAGTTTCCTTTAATTTGCATTGTTTAAATCCATAATTCAAGAGAGATATTTTAGCTTCTTGTAGAATACTCCTTTGCCCAATATTTAGAGCCAAGTAGTTGCCAGCCTACTTCAATTGCGGTGGGTTGTAAAATGAGTAGGAAAATTAGTATAATTTCAGGCCTGTGAACCCTATTAATTCACTAGTCTCCTTTAATTCTACAGCTCATAATGCGCATAACCATTGTTCTTGATGGGTATCGCAAAAGAAATAAACTCTATTACTTTTTGGATTTTGGTTGATTTGAAAATAGATACTGGAGTCTTCTTTTTTCCAATTTCTGAGTATTAATCTTTTTGTTTCAATAATATCAGCCATGATAATGACATAAAATTATAAGTAATATCTATAACAAGCGAGAACGTAAGTGATATAAGACAGTGAAATAACCAGTAATTGCACCTATATACACGCCCGCAATGATATCACTAAAAAAATGATAATATAATATCAGCTGACTAGCACCAACAAAGATTATTATAGATATCCATAAATATCTAGTCTTAGTATATAACATACATAATACTGTGCACATGCTAGAGATAGTAATCATATGTCCAGAAGGAAAACTCTTATGTAAATAATTAAAACTGAACCAGTGAAAACCATATACATTATCTGAAAGTAACGAAGGATTATTATAAAAAGTAGCAGGCCAGCTACGACCAAATACGAATTTTAGTGTTTCTCTTATAGTAAAACTTACGCTTAAAGCTAAAGATATTATATAAGATACTTTATCTATATTATTTACTTTATTTAATGCTAGTTTAAGCCACAGATACACTATAAGTACAGGCACTAAAGATAATATTATGCTTGGAATCTCTGCAATATGATCCAATATTTTATATTGATGTGTATTTAGTGTATGAAAAAAATACACAATTTTTTTATCTAGAAAATTGTATGAAAACGCTATAACTAGTAAGGTAACGCTAGTTATAACGTAAAAACTTTTATGCATTTTTTGACTCTGTTATTATGTATTCAGGAAACTACGTAGTTTTTTTGATCTACTAGGATGTTTTAGTTTGCGGATGGCTTTGGATTCTATCTGCCTAATACGTTCACGAGTTACAAAAAACTGTTGTCCAACTTCTTCTAGTGTATGATCAGTATTAATACTAATACCAAACCTCATGCGAAGTACTCTTTCTTCTCTTGGAGTAAGGCTAAGCAATACTTTTGTTGTGATCCCCCTTAAATTAGATTGTATTGCAGCTTCTACAGGTAAAATAGCATTTTTATCTTCAATGAATGTTCCGAGAGAACTGCCTTCTTCATCACCAACAGGATTTTCTAAACTTACAGGTTCTTTAGCTATTTTCATTACTTTACGTACTTTTTCTACTGGCATTGTAAGTCTTTCTGCAATTTCGTTAGGAGTAGGTTCATAGCCAAGTTCATGTAACATTTGACGGGATGTACGTACAATTTTATTAATTGTTTCAATCATATGTACAGGGATACGTATGGTGCGGGCTTGATCCGCTATAGAGCGTGTAATAGCTTGCCTAATCCACCAAGTTGCGTAAGTAGAAAATTTATAACCTCTTTTATATTCAAATTTATCTACAGCTTTCATTAACCCTATATTACCTTCCTGTATGAGGTCTAAAAATTGTAAACCTTTGTTAGCATATTTTTTAGCAATAGAAATCACTAAGCGTAAATTTGCTTCTATCATTTCTTTTTTTGCTTTATTAGCAGAACGTTCACCTTTTTGAATCATTTGCACTAATTGCTTAAAGTCTGGAATTGGCAAAATCACAGCTTTGGCTATAGTTGTTACATCTTGATGAAATTTGGTTATTTTCTCTTTCTCATTGCTTAATAAGTTATGCCAATTCTTGTTTTTAGCAGCTAAATCTTCTATCCATCCTAATCCCATTTCATTGCCAGTATAATTGTCTAAAAAGGACTTTCTTTCAATATCATATGCTGAAATCTGATGTAATAAATTTGTTTCTAAACCTATTAGCTTTCTATTTAGGCCGTATAGATGATCTATTAAAGCTTCAACACATTTTTCATTTAAATGTAACTCTTTTATTAGATTTACTAATTCTTTGCTATATTTTTTAATATTTTTTATCCAGCTACTATTAGTACCTTGTTTATTATTTTGCAAAGAGTAATTTAAAGCTTCAGTACGGATCTCAAGTAATTTAGTACATACTTCAGAAATTTTGTTAAAAGTTTCTAATACTCCAGGTAATAAAGCAGCTTCTATGGCTAATAATGAAGTATCTCCTTCTTCTTCGCTATCATCGTATTCTTCATCTTCGTTTTCATCATCATAATCTTCATCTTTATTGCCTTCATCTTCAGCGTCTTCGTAGTCATCATCATCTTTGAATTTACCAGGTTTTACTCCATCAAAATTATTGTCTTCACTAAATTCTGTATCAGTACCATACATAGCATCAAGATCTAAAATTTCTCTAAGTAATAGTTTTTCATTTGTTAAATCTTCATGCCAAGTAATAAATTGCTTTAATGCTAAAGGGCTCTCGCACAGAGCATATAACATTGTTTCACGTCCTTCTTCTATGCGTTTAGCAATCTCAATTTCTCCTTCGCGCGATAATAATTCAATTCCTCCCATATCACGCAAATACATACGTACAGGATCATCAGTAGTAGCTAGTTCTTCCTCAGCTTCTTCTAATAATCCTTCTCCGCTTTCGTCATCTAGTGTAATCTCAACATTATCATTTTCTTCTTCTTGATTTTCGATTACATTGATACCTGCTTCAGATAATGTAGTTATAGCATTATCAATCTGTTCAGAAGTAAGATACTCTGATGGTAACATATCATTTATTTCATCATATGTTATAAATCCTTGTCCTTTACCTCTTGCGAGTATCTTTTTTAAAGCCGTCCTTACTGAAGGGTGCGTATTGGCACTAGAATTATCTTGAGGCTTGTCTGTTAAAGGGCTTATATTCTTAGTATTTGAAGATTTACTACGTTTATTCATAAAAACGAACCATTTATTAATTTTTAACTGCTAATAATCATTATGGTGCAAAGATCTTTCAATCTCATTTAGATGTTTTTTTGCGGAAACTATTTGTGTTTTTAGTGCAGATGCGATAGATACTGAGCTTTCAGTCATAAATTTTAACACCTCTTGATATTCTTGTTCAAGTAACAAAATATGGTATTTTTTTATATTATAATTCCACATATCTATATGTGTACTAAAACTATTTATTATATAACTTATTGTTTGATAATGTCTACACAAAAAATTAATTTCATTAGTATGTATGTTTTTTTCAATGTAATCTTGTAGTTCGGCGCTATTTGTGATATTTAATTCTTTACTATTTAATATTATAGTACGTAAGTTATCAAATTTTATATCCGAAAATTCTAAGGCGATAAATTCTTCTTTAGCTTGTTCATTATCAAGTATTTGAGGATATTTAATTATAATGGCAACTAATAATTGCTGTAATAATTGTATGGACGATACTTCTTGTACAACATTTAGTTTGATTCTACTGATTTGGTCTTTATTTATTATTTCATGTTGTATTTTTTGCTTTTTAAAATATTCCCATAATTTACTTTTAAAATACTGGCTATAATAGTGAGATACCTTTTTATCTTGAATTTTGTTTACTATATTTTCTAAGTGTTTTTCTAGTAAAGCGCGTTGTTCAGGAATTATGGTTTGAGGTAGTTCATGTATTGCTTCTTGCCATATAAAATCCGATAAGGTTATTGTAGATTCCAAACTATTTAGCATAGCTTCTTTACCATAATTTTTAATTAACTCATCTGGATCTTTACCAGAGGTTAGTAAAACAAAATTTACTGAATATCCAGGCTTTAATATAGGTATAATATTTTCTGTAACCCTTAACATAGCACGTCTACCAGCTGCATCTCCATCTAAACAAATCACAGGGGTTTTACTTAGTTTCCAAAGATTTATAATATGTTCTTTAGTAATAGCAGTGCCTAAACTTGCTACAGTTTCTTCTATACCTATCATATTCATAGAGATACAATCTATATATCCTTCTACGATTATAATTTTTCTAGATTTATTTGAAGCTTCTTTAGCAAAATTTATTCCATATAAAACTTCACTTTTTTTAAACACTTCTGTTTCAGAAGAATTTAAATACTTAGGTAAGATATCGTTACTTAATGCGCGTCCACCAAACCCTATTATGCGTCCTTTATAATCAGCAATAGGAAAAATTAGTCTATTTCTAAATCTACTATATACATCGTTATTATTACCTCTAAACATTAACCCAGCTTTAATCATAATATCATCGCTAATACCTTTGGAAGATAAAAAATCTCTTAATTTATAAGATTCGGATGGAGCATAACCTAATAAAAATTTCTTAATAAACGTTATGTCTATATTTCTGTGCTCTAAGTATGAATACGCTTCTTTTCCTGAGTTAGATAAGAGTTGGTTTTGAAAATAATGACATGCTAGTTGTAAGGCTTGGTATAGATCTTTAGTATAATTTTGATGTACTAATTTTGATGGACTATATTCAATATTTAAGCCCGCTTCTTCTGCTAAATAAGTAATGACTTCTGAAAAACTTAGGTTGGAAGTGTCGCCAATAAATTTAATAAGGTCGCCATGTACACCACAGCCAAAACAATGGTAAAAATTCTTCTCATCATTTACGGTAAAAGAAGGGGTTTTTTCAGAGTGAAAGGGGCATAAACCTATATATTCATTACCTTTTTTTGTTAGTTTTACTTTTCTGGCTATAATTTCAGATAAAACAAAACATTCACGTATTTTTTCTATAAAACTTTCTGAGAAATACACAATATTACCTAATTAATAGTTCAAATATGATTGCCATAGTGATAGGTATAGATAAATTATCATCAATCTTAAAATTTTTAGAAAATAATTCAATAATTGTTGTGATAAACACTGCTATATTACCACAAAACATAAAATACAAATCTTTGTTAAATAATTTGGCCATTATAAATACTATAACTATAGCTGAAAAGAAGAAAGCTAAGCTGCCTTCTAAAGTTTTATCCTTTAACTTAATGCGTCCTAAATATTTTCCTACTAATGCAGCTAGGCTATCTGAGATAACTAATATTAATAAAGACGTAATAGCAATAACTTTAGGAAATAAACCTATTACTATTACTGAAGCGAGCATCATAAAGCTTGCTCCTGTCATACTTTTAGACTCTGATAGGCGCATAAATTTAGAAAAAATCTTACAAAATATGGTTTGTAAGCGATGATTAAAATGTCTAATAAAATCTACACTTAGAACTAATATTGTAAGTACTAAAATAATAGGAAATATATCTTCCTTATTTAAAAAATAATATAATACAGGTATTATAATAAAAGACAAATGTAAAATTTTACGTACTATTTCAGTAGTAATGCTATTATTATATTGTTTTGCCATTTTCGTTTATTTCTTTTTCCTAAGTTATTAAAGAAATATAATTATTTATTTTATTTACTGATTGTCTTTCATCAATAATATGTTTTATTACTTATTCATACTAATTTTACTGAAATTTTTTCATTATCAGTAATATTATCATATTTATTTCTATTATTACTAATATTTTTATATATTTTTTCTAATGTAGTTATACCTTCTGGTAAATATGTTTCTGATTGGATAAGTGTGTTAATATATTTAGGTATTTTAGGTTTGATATATGCATATTTTATAAAATTATATAGAGTCTTATTTTCTGAATTAATAATGTCTCTTGCAATATATTGATTCTCACCTAGTGTTTTAGTTTTATTATTGCGTTTAATTCTCTAATGTTAAATTAATACCTAGGGTATCTCTTATGTAAAGCATAACCTCTGTTCTATCTAAATCTGATATCAAAGTTTTTTTATTATCAATATATACAGCTGTAATAATATCTACTGCTAAGAGCCCTATTTTTTCAATAGGACATTCCTTGAATACTTCTTGAATCTGGAAACCTATACTTTTTGTTTACATAGAGTTGTTATCAGTTTAAAGTCTTCGAGAGAGATTGTTGCTCACTTTTTCCTTGATCATTTGTTCCTTTTTTTGACTGCATTTATCTAAAAACATTTCTTAGATGTTATAAAAAATCTTTGATTTCTTTGTTAAGACTTGCAAATGAATATTCTAGTTCTTTTTTAGAGCTTGATTTTCAATCAAGCTCCAAGACTTTCTTAAATCATCTATGATTTTTCTTTAATCAATGCTGAGTGTTTGTTTCTCATTAGTATGAGATATATCGGCTTTGGTTTGTTAGCTAGTTTTTTTGCAAAATCTTTTCCTAGGATAGTTATGTGTTCAGCTCTTAATCTATAGTCTCACTAGGATTATCTTTCTCTAAATCAGTATTTAAAATATAACGTTTCAAATTTTCGTAGACATAAATTCTACATGATAAAGTTCGACTTTTTTGTTCCTAAGCTTGAGCAAAATTTTGAAAGGTTATACTATTTTGTTGCATAGGGTCTAAGATTTCCTTCAAAGTAGTTTGAAGTGTATTGGGTATTGATAAATTTTTAAAGATTCTATAATAAGTTATAATATATGGGTCTTGAATGTTTTATTTTTTTATAATCATTGCAATCCATATGTATGCTTTCCATATTTATATAGTCAATATTTTTCCAGGAAAAAGATTAGTACTATATTTTATTTTATCTGATAGAATAGTTTGCAATGAGTTTATGTGAGTTGCAGGAAGAGAATATACATTTTGCCCATTGATATTAGTGGTTGCTACAATGTTATCTACTAACTGATTAATTTCAGAATCTTCATATTGATATTGTAAATTAATCTGGTAATTTATGCTATTTAGGCTAATATTTATAAAATTAGACAATTTTCTATACATTCATCTTTATTATCTAATTTTTTATAGAAAAATCTATTTAGATTACATAAATTCTGAATAGTGTTAAAAAATCTCATGTGGTTTTACCTTTTGAATGATGTTTAATATAATAAATTTATTAATATTTTATTCTTTAGTATATTGATGATTTATAACATATCGTTTTGTACATTTTCATTAATTTATATTAAGTTGTTGTGATGAAAGGTATATTGTTTTTTTGCACACTAATATAGTTGACTATATCAACTAGAAATTAAAAATATAAGAAATTTTTTGCATAACATAATGAATCAGTATAACACATACTTAATTGTATGATTGTTTTAAACTTATAATAATCAATATTAATATTTTGTTAATACACATAATATACTTTTAAAGAATAATTATTAATAAAAATGGTATATAAAAATATGTTGAACGATTTAGAAGTAACGGAATTGTTAGTTGCTAAAATTTGTCATGATCTGTCTGGTCCTATAGGTGCTATACATAACGGTTTTGAATTTTTTCAAGAAGAAAATCAGCTGATGCGAGAAAGAGCTATAAAATTAATAGAAACTAGTGCGCAGCAATCTGTAATACGTTTACAGTTTTTTAGACAATTGTATGGTATTAGTCCAAGTATAGGTGAGGCAAATTTAGGTGAGCTACGCATGCTTGCTAAAAATTTCTTTGCTGATCAAAAGGTAAGAATTGTATGGCCAGATGAAAATATGATTATATCAGGTATAATAGTAGATCATAAATTTGCTAAAACCATACTAAATCTTATACACATTGCTGGACTTATGTTAATACGTGGAGGAAGTGTGACGGTACAATTACAAAAATCGTTACATGGTAAGAAAGTTAGCGTAGTTGGTGAGGGTGAAACTTTAAAACATGATAATACCACAATACAAATTTTACAAAATAATTTACAAGATATAACTATAAATACTAAAAACATTAATGTATATTTAATTAATAGGCTGATTCAGTCTATAAATGCTAAATTAACAATAAATTTGAATGAAACACGTATATTATTTGAAGTAGAGTAGAATTTATTATACAATTTCTTATCTTTTAATTAAGTAGTTATTAATATAATATTAACTCGTATTAATTAGAATTTTCATATGGTATATTATATTGATTGATATAAGATATGGACGAATTAATTAAAGATTTTATTGTTGAAACTACTGAGGGTCTCTCTCAGCTTGATTCTGATTTAGTAAAATTAGAATCTAATCCTGATGATCAGGAGTTGCTTAGAAATATATTTCGTATTATGCATACCATTAAAGGTACTTGTGGTTTTTTAAATTTACCTAAATTAGAATCCATAACTCATGCTGCAGAAAATGTGTTAAGTAGTTTGCGTGATAACAAGATACAGCCTAATTTCGTTACTATTAGTACTATTTTAGAAACTATAGATGTAGTAAAAATTATTATTCAGCATATAGAAACAACTGGAGTAGAGCCAGATTATGATATTCAATCATTGTTATCAAAACTAAATTCTTTAACTTCTATTGATGATTCCAATATAATCAAAGATGAAAAGTCTTTACTGCCTGATAAGAGTAGTAATTTAGTTGAAAAACGTGAGATATCAACTCAGAATTTAGAAGTGCATGATATTATAATGCATGGTTTAAAAGTTACAGAAGATTTGGTGCATAGTAATAAGCACCATACAGATTATGTGTCTGTTAGGGTTAGTCTGAATTTACTTGAAAATCTTATGCAAACCGTAAGTGAATTAGTACTAACAAGAAACCAGCTTCTACAATTGGTGAAGGCTAATCAAGAAAATGTTTTTTCTGCCCCTATACAAAGACTAAATATATTAACATCAGAGCTTCAAGATAAGGTAATGAAAACGCGTATGCAACCTATCAGTAATGCATGGGCGCAATTTCCTAGAATGGTACGGGATTTGTCACTTGAATTAAAGAAAAAAATTAATTTAAAGATGCTTGGCGGAGATACTGAGCTAGATCGTCAGCTTATTGAAACTATAAAGGATCCATTGATACATATGGTACGCAATGCAGCAAGTCATGGTATAGAAGATCCTCAGGTTAGATTAAAAAATAATAAATTAGAATATGGTACTATTACTTTAAATGCATATCATAAAGGAGGACATATAATTATTGAAGTATCAGATGATGGCATGGGGCTTGATATCGATAAAATTAAAAATAAAATTTTACACAAAGCTCTTCTTTCTGAAGAGGTACTGGATTCTTTAACTGAACAGCAAATTAGCCAATATATATTTCGTCCAGGGTTTTCCACTGCAGAAAATGTTACCTCTGTATCTGGTCGTGGTGTTGGTATGGATATAGTTAAATCAAATATATCTAATATAAATGGTACAATTTCGCTTCAATATATTAAACGAGAGGGATCAACATTTATAATAAAAATTCCTCTAACACTTGCTATTATCCCGATACTTATAATAGAGTCCTCTAACGAAAAATTTGGAATTCCTCAAATAAATGTAATAGAAATAGTTAGAACGGGTCCTAAATTAGAACATAAGATAGAATATATAAATAATAAACAAGTGTTAAGATTACGCCAAGCTATATTGCCATTGCTTCTATTATCGGAAGTGTTAAATATACGAACTAAAAATCATGATAATAATTTTATAGTTATATGCGAAGTTGGGGGATATAATTTTGGTATAATTGTTGATAAAATATATGGTACTGAGGAAATTGTAGTTAAGCCCATGGTTCCTATGCTAAAATACCTATCTATATATTTTGGTACTACTTTACTTGGAGATGGGAATGTTATTATGATTATAGATCCAAATGGTCTGGCAAAAATGTTAGATAATATGGATATTAATAATCAGTCAAAATCTCTCTATTATGAAGAAAGTAAAAATAAAGAAGCAGAATCAGCAATGATCAGCTTTTTATTACTTAGGGATAATAATGGTGCACAAAAGGCAGTGCCTCTTGAATTTGTAACCCGATTAGAAGAAGTAGATGTAACAAAGATTTCCTATTCTGGTAATAGACCTTTAATTCAATATTATGATAATTTGATGTATTTAGTACAATTAGATCAAAATGATGTAATATCTTCTTCTGGGCTACAACCAGTAATCGTCTTTAGTAATCAAGATAAAATCATGGGTCTAATTGCAAAGGAAATTGTAGATATAGTTTCTCATCCTATGCCTCAATTTATACCAGTTATACAAGATGATGATCATCGTATATTAGGTACTATAATTATAAAGGGTGTAACAACAGATTTAATTGATGTTTCTAAATATTTTTACCAAATCTTTGGACAAGATTATAATACTTTAGTTAATAATGTAGATTTTGAAACTAAACAATTGCTTAATATTCTTTTAGTGGATAATAGTCCTTTTTTTAGGAAATTTATTGTATCCATTCTAACTCATAGAGGTTATGCAGTAACAGCAGCTGATAGTGCGCTGCAAGCTATAGAATTATTAGAAAAAGGAAATAAGTTTGATTTAGTAATTATCGACACTAATACTTTTGAATTTTCTGGTGCAAATCTTCCAACTCAATATAAAAACTTTGCTCAGATTAATTGTGCTTCTGTGATAATATTATCATCTACGCACGCAAATAATTTGGCTTTTATGCAACAGGATAATAATATAAAAACTTGTATTTATAAAACTAATCATACACAATTATTAAAGTTTATAGAAAATACTATTACTCATAAACCATTAGTTGAAGCATAAAATGAAGCACAGCTTTTTAAGTACAGTTCAAAATAATAATATTGATGTTAGCTCAGCTAATGAAGAAAAGTTTGTTATTGTAAATATAAGTGGGCAATTATTTGGTATATCGGTACATGTTGTCAGAGATGTTTTATCAACACATAAAATTACTTATATACCTTTAGCTCCCTCTGAAGTTTTAGGTGCTTTAAATTTGAGAGGAAGAATTGTAACAGTAGTGGATATTAGAGCAATTTTAAATATTCAATCTTGTATTAATCAGAATTATTTTATGAGTGTAGTAGTAGAACATGAGGGGGAATTATATAGTTTAGTAGTAGATTATGTAAACAGTGTAGTTAATCTGCCTGTTACAGAATTTATTGATAATCCCAAAAATTTAGAACCAAAATGGCAAGAATTTTCTCAAGGGGTTTATCCTAGTACTAAAGAATTAATAATAATTCTGGATATAAATCAATTGTTAAATTCTATTATTAGAAATTAGTATAAAAATAATATAAGAAAAGTAGAGGAAAAAATGAAAACTTGTATGATTGTAGATGATTCTAAAGTTGTAAGAAAATTTGCAAAGCGTATAGTAGAAGAATTAGGCTTTTCAGTAAGTGAGGCTGGAGATGGACAAGAGGCATTACAGACATGTGAAAAAAGTATTCCTGATGTAATACTTCTTGATTGGAACATGCCCAATGTAGATGGGCTACAATTTTTGAATCTATTTAGGGCACATACAGAATGGTCGCATGTAATTGTTATTTTTTGTACTACAGAAAATGAATTACCTAAAATCAAGGAGGCTTTAGGCGCGGGTGCAAATGAATATATTATGAAGCCTTTTGATCTTGAGGTAGTAAAAAATAAATTTGTGCAAACAGGATTATTTTAAATTTGACATAATTATATGCAAAATACCAGCAGATCTTTTAATTCGGATGCTATTAAGGTGATGATTGTAGATGACTCTTTATTCATTAGAGGATCTATTATTAAAATCTTACAAGGTCATCATGAAATAGAAATAGTGATGACTGCAAATAGTGGTGAGGCAGCTCTGGCATATATAAAACGTTTTAAAGTAGATGTATTATTACTAGATATTAAAATGCCAGATATAGATGGTATTACATTATTGCCTAAATTATTAAATGTAGATCCATATTTAAGGATAATCATGGTTTCTAGTTTAACTAAACAATATGCTCCTATTGCAATACAGGCATTATCAATGGGTGCGGCAGATTATATAGAAAAACCTTCTGCCACTAATAATAATTCTATAGAGATCTTTAAAGAGTTATTATTAACAAAAATAAAAACTTTAGGTTACTATGTAAAGCATATAACTAAATTAACGCCAAATGTGTTTGTATCTAGTAAAACAAATGAAAGCATAAATTTAGATACTCTAACTATAAAACATATTAGTAATGTACCTAAGGCTATAGCAATCGCCAGTTCTACTGGTGGTCCACAAGCATTACAAATGTTGTTTTCAAATTTTGTACACAATAATATATTACATTTGGTACCTGTTTTTATTACGCAACACATGCCTGCAACTTTTACTAGTTTTTTAGCTACTCACTTGGAAAATATAATTAAACTACCATGTATTGAGGTAAATGAAGCTAAAATAGTTGAGCCTGGTACTGTATATTTAGCACCTGGTGACTTTCATATGGTAGTATATAGAAAATCTGAGAATTTAGTTATAAATATTAACCAAGATCCACCTAAAAATTATTGTCGTCCTTCAGCAGATTTAATGATTAATTCTCTTGTAGAAATATATGGATCAAATTTATTATTAATAATATTAACTGGAATGGGTAAAGATGGTTTAGAGGGAGCAACTCATTTAGTGCAGAAAGGTGGACAAGTAATTGTACAAGATGAAAAAAGCAGTATTGTGTGGGGTATGCCTGGTGCAGTTGTAAATGCTGGTCTTTGTAGTACTGTATTACCTATAAATGATATGGCAAGCTATATAACAAATATATTTAATAGTAAGGGGTTTTATTAAAAATGGATTTATCTACAGAAGATTTTGATTTTATTATAAAGTTAATAAAAAAACGTTCTGGTATAGCTTTGTCTGAAGATAAAAAATATCTTGTGGATTCAAGGTTATTGAATATAGTTCGTAACTTGAATTTCAGTAACTTACGTGAATTAATCAATAAAATTCGCGTAAATAAAGATGAAGAATTAATTACAGAGACAATTAATGCTATTACAACGAACGAGACTTCATTTTTTCGTGATATCAAGCCCTTTGAACAATTACGTACTATAGTTATGCCCAGATTAATTGCAATGAACCCAGAACAAAAACAATTTCGTATTTGGAGTGCTGCTTGCTCTACTGGGCAAGAACCTTATTCTGTTGCAATGAATATACTTGAAAACAAAACTTTATTCTCATATAAATTTGAAATTGTTGCAACGGATATATCAACGGCAGTACTTGAAAAAGCAAAAACTGGTACATACAGTCAATTTGAGGTGCAGCGTGGTCTTCCTATTACGCTACTTATTAAGTATTTTAATCAAAATGGAGACGCTTGGGTTTTAGACAAAAAAGTTCGGTCCATGGTTACATACAAGCATAAGAATCTTTTAGATGATTCTTCTAATTTGGGTATGTTTGATATTATTTTATGTAGAAATACTTTAATATATTTTGATACTGATACTAGAAATGCTGTATTAACTATGCTAAGTAAGCAATTAAATCCAAATGGTGTACTTATTTTGGGATGTACTGAAAATACTTTAGGTTTAGAACAGAATTTTGTGCCTCTTAAGGACACTGTAGCAATGTATATATTAAACGAGATAAATAAGGAGAAATAAAAAAGTGAATAATAAATTTCGTACAGAAACTGATTATTTTGGTCCTATAGATGTGTCAGCTGAATCCTATTGGGGGGCCCAAACTGAGCGTTCTTTACATAATTTTAAAATTGGTCAAGAAAGAATGCCAAAAGCTTTAATACATGCTTTTGCTTTACTTAAAAAAGCTGCAGCTGAAGTGAATATGGAATTAGGTTCTTTAGACCATAAAATAGGTGCAGCTATTTTTGAAGCTGCTAATGAAATTCTAAATGATAAATTAACAAATCAATTTCCTTTAGTGATATGGCAGACAGGTTCTGGTACGCAAACTAATATGAATTTAAACGAAGTGATAGCAAATCGTGCTATTGAAATTTTGGGAGGCATTAGAGGATCAAAAACTCCAGTACATCCCAATGATCATGTAAATATGGGACAATCTTCTAATGATTCTTTCCCAACAGCAATGCATATTGCAACCGTTCTTGAAGTTCATAATAAATTACTACCTGCGATCAAAAAGTTACATAATTCTATTATAAGTAAAGTTGAGGAATTTAATCATATTGTTAAAATAGGTAGAACACATCTTCAAGATGCAACTCCTATTACATTGGGGCAAGAATTTTCTGGTTATGCTGCACAATTAGAATATGGTATAGAGCGTATTAATGCATCTCTCACAAGGCTCTATTATTTAGCACAAGGAGGAACAGCTGTAGGTACAGGACTTAATGCGCGTCCAGAATTTGCACAAAAATTTGCAAAAAAAATAGAAAGTTTTACAAACTTACCGTTTGTGACTGCGCCAAACAAATTTGAAGCGTTAGCTACAAATGATGCTATGGCAGAAATTTCTGGTTGTTTAAATGTTTTAGCAGTAAGTTTAATGAAAATTGCTAATGATGTA
This sequence comes from Rickettsiales endosymbiont of Dermacentor nuttalli, assembly GCA_048496475.1. Lineage (GTDB taxonomy): Bacteria > Pseudomonadota > Alphaproteobacteria > Rickettsiales > Arcanibacteraceae > Ac37b. Next base: position 9,676 of record JBGCXS010000009.1, on the reverse strand, counting down.
AGATGGCTTGGTTCAGGTCCGCGTTGTGGGCTTGGAGAGCTACATTTACCAGAAAATGAACCAGGTTCTTCAATTATGCCTGGTAAAATTAATCCAACACAGTGTGAGGCTATGACACAAGTATGTGTACAAGTTATGGGTAACAATACTACTGTAACGGTAGCTTGTTCTCAGGGTAATTTTGAACTTAATGTATTTAAACCAGTCATTGTATATAATGTATTACAGTCTATACAGTTATTAAGTGATGCTTCTATTAGTTTTACTGATAATTGTATTAGTAGTATTACGGCAAATATTGATAATATTAATACATCTTTACACAATTCTTTAATGTTAGTTACTGCGCTTAATCCGCATATAGGGTATGATAATGCAGCTAAAATTGCAAAAAAAGCTCATATAGAAAATATATCTCTTAAGGAGGCAGCGGTTGCTCTAGGATTACTAACTGGTGAGGAGTTTGATCAATGGGTAAAACCAGAAAAAATGGTAGGTATTTAGATTATAATATGCAATTAATATGTTAATTAAATAATATAGTATATAATTTATATAACTAAAAATAAAAAATTATATTAAATCTTTATTAATCATTTAGGTGGAGCATTTATAATATTAATTATTGGATAAAACATTATGGATGAAATTAACAAATCTCTTCTAAATTATCTTAAAAGTGAACAATATTATCATGATGCTAGATTGTGGTATATGCGTAAATACATATACCCTATTCTTGAAAGGTCATTATTGACCTTCTTGTTACTAATAATTTTAACCATATTTTTATTTATTATTTATGAAGTATATAACCAATTACCTCTTAAAAAAATTGTGCCTATAATAGTCAGAATTCAAAATCTTACCGAAGATACATCTGTAATATACAATATAGACCAAAAAGATGTGTCTCCTTCGATATCTTTAGCAAAATATCTGGTATCAAAATATGTAATATGGCGTGAATCGTATTCTTACGATAATATTAATGTTCAAATTAATAAAATTAAAAATAATTCCACTAAATTTGTTTTTAAACAATTTTATAATAGCTTAAGTTTAGAAAATGCAAACAGTCCTGTGCTACTTTATCAACAACATATTGTACGTTCTATTAACATAGAATCTGTTTCTCTTACTAATCAATTCCAAAATATAATTATTAAATTCAGTGCTAAGGTGAAAGATACTAACAGAGGATTAGAAGAAAATTCTTTATGGTTAGCTAATATTTCATATGATATGAGTGATATAGAACTAATAATGAAAAAAAATGCACAATTAAACTTTATAGTTACTGATTATAATGTACAACAAATAAAGTAATATATATAATGTGAAAATAATTAAGTACAATCTATAAGATTTAAAAAGGTATATGAGTTTGATATGGCAAAGCAGGTTTTATCTTTTTGTGTATGTTTAGTATTGTTAGTTACTGCTATAATGCCTGCTTATGCGACTAGAGAAGCTAAACCAATGGCTATTGATAGTAGAATTAAAGTTATAGTATATAATCCTGATGACGTTTTCAAATACGTAGGTTATTATGGATATCAAGCTAATATAGAATTTTCTGAAAGCGAAGTTATAGATAATATTTCTCTGGGTGATACTATAGCATGGCAAATTGTACCCTCAGGTAGGCGTATTTTTTTAAAGCCTATGGAGCCAGAAGCAACAACGAATATGACTGTTATTACTAATAAGAGAGTGTATTATTTTGAATTACATGCTAAAAATACTGATGATATTGAAGATCCTGATATAGCCTTTAATGTAAGATTTTTATATCCTGATGAAAGTGGTGGAGAAGTTGTGAGGCATTTTACAGTATCTGCTGAACCTGATTTAAGCGAGCCAGAAAACTATAATTTTAATTATACTATCAGTGGTAGCAATAAAATTTCTCCTATTAAAATATTTGATGATAGTGATTTTACTTATTTTCAATTTAGAGAAAAGAATACAGAAATTCCCGCGTTTTTTATAGTAGATTCAGATGGTAATGAAGGAATAGTGAACTATCGTGTTTCTGGTAAATACATAGTTGTAGAGCGTATTGCTCCTCGTTTTACGTTGCGTCTTGGTAATGATGTGGTGTGTGTATTTAACGAGGCTATACCTTTTGATACTTCTAGTAGTAAAGGTAAGAAAAATAAAAAATAACAAAGTGTTTTAAGGAATAGTATAATATCTTTTCATGATAGATACTTTAAAAGCTAAAGCTAAAATCAACTTTTTTTTGCATGTTAACTCTCGTACAGAAAATAACTACCATAACTTAGAAAGTATGGTAGCCTTTGCACGTGATATATATGATTCTATTTCTGTGGATCATTCTGACTCTTTATACTTAACTATAGAAGGGTCATTTGGGTATGGGCTTTCTACAAATGATAATTTAATATTAAAGGCTGCTTATCTTTTGCAAGAATATACACATACTTCATATGGTGCTCATATACACGTAACAAAAAATATACCACTTGCTGCTGGACTTGGTGGAGGGTCAGCTGATGCTGCTGCAACCTTAAAATTATTAAATAATTTGTGGCAATTAAATCTCAGTGACGATTCATTATGTACAATAAGTAGTGCATTAGGTTATGATGTTCCAATATGCTACTATGGTAAATATGCTTATTTTTCAGGTAAAGGAGAAGTTATAACTCCTATAGAAAACATATGTCCTGAGATTTATGCAGTATTAATTAATCCATTTATTCCTACTTTAACTCAGGTAGTATTTAATAATTTAAGAGAGAATGAGTTTTCGAGTACTATTTTAAATTGGCCTAGATCATTTTTAAAAACTTTAGATCTTATTAACTTTTTAAAAGAGCAGAAAAATGATTTAGCTAACGCGGCAATAAGGCTTGTACCAGAAATAATGGATATTATTAATATATTAAAATCACAAAATAAGTGTATACTAAGTAGAATGTCTGGAAGTGGTGCAACATGTTTTGGATTATTTAGTGATATAATAGCTGCAAAACAAGCCTTAACAAATATAAGAAAACACCATACTAGCTGGTGGAGCGAGATGACATTACTAACGTAAGAGAGGTATTATATGTATAATAAACAAATTAGATACGTTGGACTTAGAGGGCGTGTTACAGCAAGTTTAATAGATATGACAATTGTTTTTATTCTATCTATGCCTGTAATTAAATTATTAGATTTTGTACTATATGGTCATAATACTCCTAGAATTTTGATGGAAGAAGTAATCAAAGATATGGAGCAACATCACACTGAAACTAATTTTTCACCTACACTGCAATTTTTTAAAAATCCTAAAGTGTATGATTTTTTTATTACTAATCATGGTTTAGAAAAATTTATAATTAGTAATATTATTCAACTTATGTTGTTTATGGTTGTTGTTATAATATGTTGGATAAAATATCAAGCTACGCCAGGTAAAATGTTATTATCTTTTAAAATTGTTGATGCAACAACTTTAGATAAGCCTACTCAAAAACAGTTAATAATTAGATTTTTAGGATATTTTGTATCTTTTATACCATTACTGCTTGGATTTACATCCATGATTTTTTCAAAGAAAAAGCAAGGATGGCATGATAAATTAGCTAATACCTTAGTAATTAAAAAATAATAAAAGCACTAGGCTTCTTAGCTCCTAATTTGGTAAGGAGCCTAGTAACAAAAATTAACCCTTCTGAATAGAGAAGGGTATCATTTGGAAAGGCTCTTTAATTACTACTTAGTAAAAGCAATCATATTATAGAGTTGTGTGAAGGATTTTATATCTACGCAACAATAAATTTCTGTGTGGAGGTTGGAATCTAATTGTACTATTCTACATCCCCTTCTTTTAGGAGGAGTATAACCTCATCTCTTGCTCACTGATTTTACCTTTTTTATTCGAAAGTATGACTAATTGCTAAGTAAGTAATGAGTGATGCCATATGTAAATTACGAATGTTTTCACTATAATCTTAAACGTTCTCTTCATCACCAGTTAATTATTTAAAAATAATAAATATAATAATTTTTTAATTAATAATTAATTTCATCGTATTACATTGATAATATATAAATAATTCTATTAGAGATATGTATATGAAGGAATTTTTTCAAAGAGTAGGCATGCAAGCTGCAAGACATATTCAGTCTAGGTTATCTCAAGTTCCTGACAGAATGTTTAGTGTGGGAGGAGCAATGCTTAAAGTTGATGGTAAAGATAGCACTATGCTTGGAAGGGTGGTTAAAAAAGTGAAGTAGATTCCATGAAAAGCTTTAAGGTAGCGGCAAAATTTGCTCTTAAAGTTGGTATAATAGCAGGTGTAGTACGTGTTACAATTGAAGGTGTGTAAGTGCTTTCAAGATAAAGAAAAACAAAACACTACTGAGCAGTCTATGAGTTTTTCCCTAGAGTATGCTAGAGAACTTGAAACAGCTATAGATAAAGCAGTGCTAACAGTAAAACTGATATTTTAAAGGTTCGTAGATGACACTTCTAAAGTTGTAAATGAAGTATTAACAAAATGGCAGAAGAAAATTGACGAAGCTGATCCTAAAAAAGTAGGGTTTGCTGATGGTGTAAGGGTTGATAAAGCTCCAGTTGTTACTGGTATTATAGTTGGAGTAGTTAGTAGTCAGAATGATAAAAGTGCTACTGCTATACCTTCAATAGCAACCGATGCGCTGTTTAGTAGAGGGCTACAATTAATAGCTTGCTCTACGTATAATGTGTCTAGAGCTGTAACAGAGTAGTTAGGCATGGTCCTGAAGTTATTCAGCGATTAGGAAGTATGGCTTTAGAAACATATAAAAAAGTTTCTAATGAAAGTAGGCATATGTAAGAAGTTATAAAAGAAAATAAAAATACATTAAGAGGTGTACCTAATACTATAGGAAGTACTAAAGCCAAAGAGTCTATTACAAAACCTACTAAGAGATCTGAAAAAGGCGGTCCAGTTATATTAAGTTATAATAGGAGGAATAGAATGGTTTTAGAAATTTATAACCAAATTGATACAAATGGTGTAGAAGGTAATAAAAGCATGTACATTAACTGAATCTAACTTAGGTAATAAAATTATTCTTGCTACACTACCCAATGAAACGAATAGATAAGAATTTGATAAAACTCCTAGAGGAAATAAAGAATATGTCTAAAAAGTATCCTTATTATACAAATCTTGTAAATGAATTACGGATATTATACATACAAAATATCCTAAATCTGAACAATTCACTTCTTTATATGTGTCAGAAAATATTGCATTAGTGTAAGGTAAAGGAATGAGATAGTCTTTATATATTAATATTTACTCTGTTAAACGAAGTGAATGATCAGGATTTTGATAAAAAGAAGGTAACAGTTGCTGAATATATAAAAAAATATTATAATAAACTAAATTAACAAAAAGATAAAGAAGATGCCATAAGAAGTATTATTAGTTAATAACAAGAATCAAACCTTGGACTGAAAAAATTACTCAGAACAAGTCTTCTTCATCGTATTGTAGTTTAATGTAAGTTGTTATTTATATAAAGGCTCTTAAAGTAATTTAGGAATCTTTATTATCAACTATATAGCAAAAGAACTACCGCAACCACAACGCGCAGAGCTATTAGGATTTTTGATTTCAAAATAACTACTTCCCAAATTTTCTATGAAATCCAATGTAGCACCTTGCATGAAGCTATGTAAGGACATTTCATCTATAACTACCAAAGCTCCATCTTTTTGGAAAATAATATCATTTACATTATTCTGTGTATCAAATCCGAATTTATATTTAAAACCAGAACAACCTCCACCAATAACTTCTATACGAAACTTAGCTTCAGGAGATTCTGACTGTAATAATTTTAGAATTTGTTTAGCTGCGCTATCTGTGATAATAAAATTTGCTGTATTCATAAAGTTTTATATATAATTGTTAAGCCATTTGTTTGGCTAGTTTATCAAATTCTATAAGTTGTTTTATAAGCGACGGTAAGTCATTTAATTTTATCATACAAGGTCCATCACTAGGTGCGTTATCTGGGTCTTGATGAGTTTCTAGGAATATAGCGGCAATACCAACAGCAGTTGCGGCTTTAGCTAAGGTGGCAACAAAATGTCGTTGTCCACCACTTGCTTGGCCCATACCCCCTGGTTGTTGTACAGAATGAGTGGCATCAAATACCACTGGCATACCAGTTTCTGCCATAATAGGTAATGATCTCATATCTGAAACTAGTGTGTTATACCCAAAACTAGCGCCTCGTTCAGTAAGTAATATATTATCATTTCCAAAGGCAACCATTTTTTCTACAATATTTTTCATATCCCAAGGTGCTAAAAACTGCCCTTTTTTAATATTAATTATCTTATTAGTATGAGCAGCTACTTTTAAAAGATCTGTTTGTCTACACAAAAAAGCTGGTATTTGTAATATATCAACTACTTCACCTACAATTTTACATTGCTCTTCATTATGTATGTCTGTGAGTACAGGACAGCCATATTTATTTTTTATGGTTTCAAAAATAGATAAAGACTTTTCTAAACCAATACCGCGCTTTCCACTTATACTAGTTCTATTTGCTTTATCAAAAGAGGATTTGTAAATAAAATTAATAGATAATTTAGATGCCATACCAACTAGTACATCAGCCATTTCTAGGGAATGTGCTTCTGATTCAATTTGACAAGGACCAGCTATTAAAACTAGAGGTAAATTATTGCCTATACTAAAATTATTTAGTTTAACACGGTTATGACGTATCATATATTTCCCTATTTATATTTTGGCTTTAATTGAATCACTTTTTAGTACATTAGCATACTTATTATTAAATACCAACTATAGCTTTTTAATTTGAATTATGTATATAATTATTAACCCAAATTAATTTGCTATAGTAAAACCTATTTAGAAACTGATACCATTGCAGGACGTAGCAATCTTTCTTTTAGTATATATCCAGCTTGCACAATTTGTACTATCAAACTAGATTCTAGTTCTGGGTCTTCTATGTGTGCAACAGCTTGATGTATGTTATGGTCAAATTTTTCACCACGGGCAGGAACTATACGTTTTAATCCATGTTTTTCAAACACTGATACAAATTCTTTTTGAGTCATCTCTATGCCTTCTATAATTGCCTTTACCTCTTGAGGCAAAGTCTCACCATTACTTGATGTAAATTCAGTGGTGCGATACAAATTCTCCATTGCGTTAATTAAATCTCTGGCAAAATTAGTAATAGCAAATTTAGACGCTTCTTCATACTGTTTTTCAGCTCTACGACGTACATTTTCAGTCTCTGCCACTGCTCTTAAAAGTTGATCTTTAAGCGTAGTAATTTCTTGTTCAAAAGCTGCTATTATATTTTGTTCTTCTTGCTGTATATTTTCTAATGATTCTGTATTACTTTCTTCTGAAGAAGGTTCATTTTCTTTCATATTTTTAGCATCATTGAACCCAGTATTTAGCATTTCATTATTATTTTTTGGTTCCATAATTCCTCAAGCCTTATATTTAAATCAATTCTAAATTTATTACTAGTAATTTATGTATTCTAATGCTAATTTTCAAGTCTTACTTAAAAAAACTAATAAAGGGATTAAATATGCGTCTTACAGGTAGATTAGCAACAGAAATACGTTCAGCCAGTATAGAGCCAAATTTTTATGCTCATGCAGAAGGTTCATGTTTGATAAAGATGGGTAATACGCACGTAATATGTTCTGCATCACTAGATGAAAATATTCCGCCATTCTTACGGGGTAAAAATAAAGGATGGATTACAGCTGAATATAGTATGTTACCAGGTTCTACCCAATCTAGAACCAGAAGAGAAGCGGTGCTTGGGAAGCAATCTGGTAGAACTCAAGAAATACAACGTTTAATCGGACGTGTGCTTAGATCTGTTGTAAAACTAGATCAGCTTGGAGAAAGGCAAATTATTGTAGATTGTGATGTCATACAAGCTGACGGAGGTACTAGAACGGCGTGTATAACTGGTGGATATGTTGCTTTATATTTAGCGTTAAAAAAGATGCATAATATGAGATTAATATGTTCTATACCTATTATTGAGGAAATTGCTGCTATTTCATGTGGTGTATATGCTGGGCAGGTAATTACAGATCTGGATTATCAAGAAGATAGTAACGCTGATGTAGATGCTAATTTTGTTATGACTGCATCTAGACGTTTAGTAGAAATTCAAGGCACGGCTGAAAATCATCCGTTTACTGAAGAAACTCTTTATAAAATGCTTGCTCTAGCAAAAGATTCTATTGGACAATTAATTAATATTCAAAGAGAAGCTATAAATAATGGTATTAAAAAGTAATGAGTTGTTAATTGCAACTAGCAATAATGGTAAAGTAAAAGAAATTAAAGCAATATTATCTAAGTTTGATTGTATAATTAAATCTTTACGGGAGTATAATCTTATAAATTTACCTGAAGAAAATGGATCTAATTTTACTGAAAATGCTAATATAAAATCTATATATTATGGTACTGCTTATAACATTGCTACTCTAGCTGATGATTCAGGCTTATGTATAGATGAACTAAATGGATTTCCGGGCATATTATCTGCACGTTTTGCAGAAGAGCAAAAAGGATTTGATAATGCAATGAAACAAATACAACATTTACTAAAGTTACAAGATAAAACAACAAGTACGGCTCATTTTATATGTGTTTTATCTTTGAGATTTTCAAATGGTCATATAGAGAATTTCACTGGTAAAGTAACAGGGGATCTTACTTTTCCTCCTAGAGGTAACAATGGATTTGGTTATGACCCAATTTTTATACCATCAGGGTATAGCACTACCTTTGCAGAAATGAATTCTTTAGAAAAAAACAAAATCAGCCATCGTAATCAAGCTATACAAGCATTAATGACTTTTTTATCTAGTTCTAAGAAAATAAATTTTCGCTAAATGAGTTCTAGACCCATATTTAAAGGTGTTTAGTACATAAGAAAAACCTCTCTTATTTGTCTGTATTGTTTCTATTTCAGGAAATATACCACTACAGTCATATTCAGCCCAATAATCTTACATCATGTGGTATAATTTCTTGTTCAATAGTTGCATTATCCTATATTACTAGATAGCTATTTGGAGCTTAATATAGAATTTTACCTGTCATTAGCGCGAGTTTCTGTTTTCTTATATTTTGTATATCGGTAGGATAAGCACAGATTTTTTCTTCGGTATTAAGAAAATTTATAGTATATTAATCATCATTACAGTTTTTAATCTATTGTTTTTTGCCCATCTAAAAAGACATGATTATCTTTATAATCTTGAATATTGTAAGAAAAACTTTGTTTCAATATTTCAAAAATCTGCAAATTATTATTAAGTTTTTGAACTAAGATAGATTCAGTATTATGATACCTATCTGTATTATCTTGTGTTGCTAAATCACAACAGTGATCAATGGTTGGCATAGAACAATAAAGATAGTTTAAGCTAATTTTGATTCAATAGGATATTGAAAGGGCTAAGAATATTAGCATATCATAGTCAAATTGAGGGCCATTAATTTTAGTGCTATGTTCTATCAAAAAAAAAGACTACAGTAAAAGGAGTTGAATTATGTAACGTATTAATGTTATGCATAAAAGTAAAAAATATCAACAAGCCCTTATAGTAAAGATTTAAGAGAAAAAG
>JBGCXS010000008.1:0-60839 GCA_048496475.1 Rickettsiales endosymbiont of Dermacentor nuttalli | reverse complement strand
ATATTAGCTTTTTCACTTTTAATATTAACGTTGTTGCTCGACCACTTATTTACTCGTTCCTATTCCTATTACAAGTTAATTTGCTATAGATTCCCAAACACCTTTATCTCTATATCTTCAAAATCTTTTATTTTGCTGTGGCTGTATAACTCGGGAAGCATATTGTCCAGATATCATATGACCTTTAGAGAAGAAGGATTGGTGGCAGCTGGGAAATTCTAGAAGACACAGCCAAAGCTTCACATGAGAAGATATTTAGCTAGCGTAAGAAAGAAGTACTAAACTCATTGCACAGCAAGTTTGAGTGCGCAGAGAAAACAGTAATCAGCTCTTTATCTTTAAGCAAGTAGATAAGTTTTGGATTATAGGTAAACATGCAGCAGATGCTATGGCCGTCCATGGGTAAAGAAAAAAAGTTCGCGGCAGAATATCCAGAAGCTTATAACGCAGCTATAAAAGCTCTTTAAGCTATGCAGCTGTGTCTATGCTGCAATATGAATGTTGCGCGCAACACGGATGACACCCTTACTTCCTCCTTCTTGACAGTAAATATACAACATACAACGACTAAAGAAGCGAAATTTGATATTATTGATGACATAAACGCACCACAGATAAGTCACCAGAAGAGCATAAATAGCTCCCCTGGTAAAACAAGGTATGCTTAAAAAAACTAAAAACACAAACTCTATTTCTTATGTTTTTTAGCACTCTTACTTTTGCTACCACCGCTACTTTTACGATGATTAACAGCATCTTTTAATCCTTTACCAGCTTTAAATTTTGGTAATTTAGAAGCAGGAATATTTAAAGAAGCCCCTGTCCTTGGATTACGGCCATGACTTGCCTTTCTAGAATTAACAGACCAAGTACCAAAACCTACTAGACGTACTACGCCATTTTTTTCTAAAGTTTCGGTAATAACTTCAACAAATGCATCTAATGCTCTTTCAGCATCAGATTTTGTCATACCAACTCTATCTGCTATTGCGCTTACAAACTCTTTTTTATTCACTTGAATCCCCTTCTATTTAGTTATACATACATAGTTATTAAAATTTAAACATAACGTATCAGAGTTTTATATAGATAGTTATATAAATTATACATTTCCTATCTATTATAATAACACAATCCTAGCACATCTAGTTTCGAACTTTAATACTAAGTGCGGCACTCCCTAAAAAAAGCACTCACAAACTAATCTTTTCCTACTTTTGCAAATATGTCAATGAGTTACCACATCTTCAGGCTGTTTTTGTGTTGAAATAGATTCAACATTGTCTATTTCTATCCACTCTATAGGCTGAGGAATACTTACTAATGCTAAAGAAATAGCTTCAGCAGCTGAAGAAATAGCTATAATTTCCAACCCTTTTTTAACATTAGAAGGTATTTCTTCAAGATCTTTTACATTTTCTTTTGGTATCAAGACTGTTTTTATGCCACCTCTAAGAGCAGCTAAAAGTTTTTCTTTTAAACCACCAATACCAAGCACTCTACCCCTTAAGGTAATTTCTCCAGTCATAGCAACAGTTTTCTTCACTGGAATTCCTGTCATTACTGATACTATAGAGGTAAAAATTGCCATACCTGCAGACGGACCATCTTTAGGTATAGCTCCTTCTGGTACATGCAAATGTATCTCTTTACTTTGATATTTCGGAGGAATAACACCAAATTCTAAGGATTTAGATTTAAAATAACTAAAAGCAGCTTGAGCAGATTCCTGCATAACATCACCTAATTTACCTGTACTTTTTATGTTACCCTTACCTGGTAAACTCAGAGCTTCAATTGCAAGAAGATCCCCTCCCACTTCAGTGTAGGCTAAACCTATAGTGACCCCAATTAAGTCTTTTTCTTCAATTTCACCATAGATAAAACGATGTACACCAGCATATTTTTCTAAATTTCGCGAAGATATATGAACACTATTTATTTTATCTTTTTCAATTATCTCTTTAACAGCCTTACGTGCAAGGTTAGCAAGTTCTCTTTCTAAATTACGTACACCAGCCTCTCTTGTATAATATCTTATGATACTACACAAAGCACCATCCGATACTTTCCATTCTTCCTCTTTAAGTCCATGTGCTTTTAGTTGTTTAGGTATTAAGTGCGTTTTTGCTATCTCAATTTTTTCATCTTCAGTATAACCAGAAATTCTAATTATCTCCATACGATCTAACAAAGGCCTTGGCATATTCATAGTATTAGCAGTAGCCACAAACATTACATCTGATAAATCATACTCTACTTCCAAATAATGATCTACAAATTTAGAATTTTGCTCAGGATCAAGTACTTCAAGTAAAGCAGAAGCAGGATCTCCTCTAAAATCAAAACCCATCTTGTCTATTTCATCAAGCAAAAATACTGGATTAGATACTTTAGCTTTTTTCATAGATTGTATTATTTTACCAGGCATAGAACCAAGATATGTACGCCTATGACCACGTATTTCAGCTTCATCCCTAACACCACCTAAAGAAAATTTTACAAATTCACGTCCTGTAGCAGCAGCAATAGATTTAGCTAATGAAGTTTTACCAACCCCTGAAGGCCCAACTAAACATAATATAGGACCCTTCATAGATTTTGTACGTTGCTGTACTGCTAAATATTCCAATATGCGTTCTTTAACTTTTTTTAAACCATAATGGTCAGTATCTAAAGTCTTCTTAGCTAATTTAATGTCATTTTTTACTTTTGTATTTTTTTTCCATGGCAATGATAAGACCCAATCTATATAACTACGCACTATTGTAGCTTCAGCAGACATTGTATTCATTAACTTCAATTTTTTTAGTTCAACTTGTACTTTTTCTAATGCCTCTTTAGAAAGCTTTATTTTCTTAACTTGCTCTTCTATTTCAGCTAATTCATTTTTTTCATCACCATTACTTAATTCTTTTTGAATTGCCTTTAATTGCTCATTTAAATAATAATCCTTATGAGTTTTTTCCATTTGCTTTTTAACGCGATTACGTATTTTCTTTTCTGTATCAAGTAAATTAAGTTCTAATTGTACAAAGTAACATATCTTCTCTAAACGCTTATTAGCATTTAATATCTCTAAAATTTCTTGTCTATCATGGATCTTGATTAATAAATGACTCGCAATAATATCAGCTAATTTAGATGGATTGCCAACTTCTTGCAAAGAGGCTAATACATCTTGATTTGCTCTCTTATTGACTTTAACATATTGCTCAAATTGAGCAATAGCAGCACGCATCAACAAATTAGCTTCGATACTTTCTTCATCTTCTTCTACAACATCTTCAATCAAAGCTTGAAAAATATTTTTCTCATTAATAAATCGTTTAATCCTAACTCTTTTTTGAGCCTCAACTAAAATTTTTACTGTACCGTCAGGCAATTTTAGCAATTGTAAAATATTACCTAATACACCAATCCTAAATAAATCATCTTCTGTAGGATTATCTACTGTGCTATCTTTCTGAGTTACTAATAAAACTTGCCCATTTTTGTCAATAACCTGCTCTAGTGAGCGTACTGATTTTTCACGTCCTACAAATAAGGGAACTACCATACCAGGAAAAATCACTATATCTCTCAAAGGTAATGCTGGGTACAAGTTATTATCAGGCATAATAGAATTTCCATTTCTAATTTTTATTTCATATCTTCTATAATATAAGATAGGTATATAATTTGCAAAATTCAACTAGGAATAAGTAATTTTCTGTAAATAATAAAAAAATCACTTAATAAAACTCAAATTATTAGAAGATGAACGTTATTTAATCTTACTACCTGCATAATATTAATTATTTAACTAATATTGCACTCAACTCTTTAAACTTTACGAGCATATGCCTTAACCTTTCTTCAGCATTCTTAATACTAATAGGTAATAATAATTTTTGATCAGCACGTAATTTTATATAATTTAACAATACATCTGGATTATTACATACATTATTTTTAAACATTAACACTACAGCTTGTGGCCCTGAATCTATTTTTTCTATATTGAGCTTATAACATAGCTGTTTCAATTTTATTATAGTTAATAAATACTCCACTTCCACTGGTAAAGCACCAAAACGATCTATAAGCTCAAGAGTAAACTCTTCTATTTCCTGTTCAGTTTCTAAAGCTGTCGCTCTCTTATACATACCAAGTCTTAAAGATAAATCTGATATGTAATTCTCTGGTATCAATACTGACAACCCCAAATTAATCTAAGGCACAAAATGGTTAGCCTTTAACTAATTCCTCTCATCAACATTTATAAACTCCTTCTCGTTTACTAACGCTTCAACAGCTTCTTTCAACATATCTCGATATAATTCAACGCCAACTTCTTTAATATGACCAGATTGCTCTTCCCCAACTAAATTACCAAAACCACGCAAATCCATATCATAGCTAGCTAAAGAAAATCCTGCACCAAGCGAATCCAATGTTCGCATGATTTCTAATCTAGCTAAAGCTGTTTTAGACAGAATCTTTTTGATAGGCAAGGTTAAATATGCATAAGCACGAATCTTACCTCTGCCTACTCTACCACGTAACTGATATAGCTGCGCCAATCCAAAAACATCTGCCCTATGCACAATAATCGTATTAGCATTTGCAATATCCAATCCTGATTCTACAATCAACGTCGACAATAATAAATCATACTCACCATTACAAAAAGCATTCATTATATCATCAAGTTTACTTGCATGCATTTGTCCATGTGCAACTATAATTCTAATAGACGGAACTAATGTCTTTAATATATCGTGTACTTCAGCTAAATCAGCTATCTTAGGACATACATAAAATATTTTTCCTCCTCTGTTATACTCTCTTAAAATTGCCTCTTTAATTACAATACCATCAAAAGGCATAATAAAAGTTCTTACAGCTATTCTATCTATAGGAGGAGTAGTAATTAAACTTAATTTTTTAATCCCTACTAATAACATTTGTAATGTCCTTGGTATAGGCGTTGCAGATAAGGTTAAAATATGTATATCAAAACGTAGTTGTTTTAATCTTTCTTTCTGAGCAACACCAAAATGATGTTCTTCATCTATAATAATTAGCTGCAAGTTTTTAAATTCAATATTTTTATTTAATATTGCATGCGTACCTACAATTATATTTATACTACCATTTGCTAATTCTTGTTTGACAATTGCAGCTTCTTTATCAGACACCATTCTTGAAAGCAAAGCAATCTTTATAGGAAAACCTGTAAAACGTTCTTTGAACGTTAAATAATGCTGTCTGGCAAGTAAAGTACTAGGCACAATCACAGCAACTTGTGGTTTTAAGCTATTCTCAGCTACCGCTACAATAAAGGCAGCCCTTAATGCTACTTCAGTCTTACCAAACCCCACATCCCCACATACTAACCTATCCATAGGTTTACCAGCAGCTAGGTCTTCTTCTATTTCTTTAATCGCAGATAATTGGTCATCAGTTTCAATATAAGGAAATTTTGCACAAAATTCTTCATACATACTATTAGTAGCACTAAAACTGGTTACAGTTTTAATTTCCCTTTCAGCAGCTGTTTTTAACAACTCTTCTGCAGCAAGTTTAATACGATTTTGCAACCTAGCTTTACGTATTTGCCATGATGTACCACCAAGTTTATCAAGTATTGCTGCCTCAGTATCTGATACATATCTACTTAATAGTTCAATATTTTCAACAGGAATGTAGAGTTTGTTACCGCCATCATACACAAGAACCAAAAAATCATGCTTAATACCAAGCACGTCTACTGTTTCTAACCCTGTAAAACGCCCTATACCATAATTATAATGTACAACCAAGTCACCAACAGCAAAAGAAATAGTTTCATTAATTATATTTTCTAATTTTTTACGAGAATTACGTAATGTTGTCATGCATCCTCCAAGTAAATCCTATTCACTTATAAAAATATATTTTTCTAATTCAAATCCTTATACAATATTACATACAACAAGGCCTACTAAATTCACATCTAATTTTTCTACTTGGTTTTAGAATTCTATATTGTGAGTTATTAATATTATTACTAAACAGTATATGGACAATCCTTTGTCTTGATCCCTCTGTCATACAACAAATTATTACCTTCTTGCCTGATAACTGAAAAGTTTTGATATATAAATGCAATATATCATATACAGGTTTTTCTTCTAACTTAGCCTGTAATAAAAAGTTAGGAATTTTATTAATAGCAAGGATTAAAACATTATCATTATCTGTATGTAAAAATTGATCAAACCTAATAAGCACTTTCTCTAATAACTTACTTTCTAAATGACGTTGATTTAACCACATAAATTCTGGAGAGATTGCATTATATACCATATCTCCAACAACATTTTTAACACTTTCTAAATGCGCATTATAATATTCTTGGATTAAATTTCTTCTTTCTTCATACACATTCCAAAAGTTATTATCATGTATTATGATATCAAAGTTTATATAATCAAATATACTAGCCAACTCTTGATAAAATAATGACTGCCAATGCTCAATTCCTATATATCTCTGACCGCAGTAATAGATTCATACAAACCATCCGATTTATTAATCCTAAATAATTTAAGGTAATTTTGAGTAAGATGCTTAATTGAATTGGAATTTAAGATTATTTCATTTACAGGTAATAGTAATTTCCTTTATTATCTCATCACTTTTTTGTGTAATTAAATCAAAGATTTTAATTGATTCAATAATACTACCAAAAAAATCTAAACTTGTTCCTTTTTCTTGATTTGACAAACAAATATCAACAATTCCACAACGTACAGAAAATTCTCCTGCTTCACTCGTAATCGAAACTTTTGTAAAACCATATTCAAGCAATCTATTAATAAAGTGATCCCGATTTAATTCATCTCCTTGTTTTATACTAAAACTTAGATCAATTAATATGTTAGGTGGTATTGTATATTAAATACTACTTAGAGTACTAACCACTATAACTCTGTTCTCAGCAGAAACTATATCATATAAAGCTTTAATTCTGTTATTTGAAATAATTTTACTAGGAGATACTCTATCCCAACTAGCAAGAGCTACTACCTTATCATTAGGTATAAAAAAATTTAATTCCCTAACAATATCAGATAATTCTATCTCATCATTTACTATTATTTTTTATAGTATTATTGGATACAATGACAGTAAATACAAATATTACTTGCCCCAGATATAATAGGATAATAAATTAATTTTTGATTATTTTGAACAGTTAAATTTTTATAGTAAATTCCTGAACTTTATATTATAAATTAAACTAACGGTCAATATTTGTTATGGTATCCCTATATTACAAACTTATTAACTTACACCTATAATATATAGAAGTTTTAAAAAGATATTAACTTTTATTCATTAGATCTACATATTAATAACCTTTAGTTTACACTCTTGAATAGACTTTTTGTTTTAAGTAGTATACATAAAGTATTTATATTAGAAAATAAGGAGGTATGTTTGAGTAAGTTACAAACGCTATGGAAAAAAGGAACTGATTTTTTAGGATCTAAATATGCCATTTTAGGTGGGGCAATGTCTTGGATTTCTGAAAATAATTTAGTATCTGCAATATCTAACGCTGGCGGATTTGGTATAATTGCTTGTGGATCTATGACTCCTAAATTACTTGAACAAGAAATAAAAGCAACTCAAGCCAAAACCTCTGCACCTTTTGGTGTCAATCTTATTACCATGCATCCAGATTTAGATGCCTTAGTAGATGTATGCGTAACTTGCAAAATATCTCATGTTGTGCTTGCAGGAGGACTTTCTAAATTAAGTACAATTACAAAACTAAAAGCACACAATATAAAAGTTATGTGTTTTGCTCCAGCTCTGGTTATAGCAAAAAAACTTATCAAATCAGGAGTAGATGCAATTATTATAGAAGGAATGGAAGCCGGAGGACATATAGGACCAGTTTCAACTTCTGTACTAGTACAGGAAATATTACCTAATGTCAGCGAAGTACCTATTTTTGTTGCTGGAGGTATTGCAAGAGGTGAAGCTATAGCTAATTTTCTACGAATGGGAGCTGCAGGATGCCAATTAGGCACTCGTTTTGTCTGTACTCATGAATCGATTGCTCATCCAAACTTCAAAAAAATTTTTATACAATCACATGCTAGAGATGCGGTGGTATCAGTGCAAGTCAGTGAAGAATTTCCTATCATCCCTGTACGTGCTATTGCAAATAATGCGACTAAAGATTTTATTAATATACAACACGAAACTATAACACTATATAAAAATGGCAGTTTATCTAAAGAAGAAGCTCAATTAAAGATAGAACATTTTTGGGCAGGCGCTTTACGTAAAGCTATTATAGATGGAGATACCAATTATGGATCTGTAATGGCTGGTCAAAGTGTAGGTATGGTTACTAAAGAACAGTCAGTACAAGACATTATTGAAGAATTAGTACAACAAGCTAATAATGCTATTTCTTAATAAAATTTATTACAATAATTAAATGCATAATATATACGCCATTACTGATCAATGTTAGTTGAAATTCCATACTCTAAATTTTAGGTATATAGCACCCATTATCTTTTAAACGTTTTTCTATTATTACTAACATTAGTTATTTCATGCACTACACTAACCAAACTAAATATATAACAACAAACGAACGTTTCTTATATGTTAAGGATTTAGCTAATAAAATAAACTACATAACCTAAACTCACTAAGTGATATTATCATAAAATATGACCTCCTAAATATAGAACAAAATAACCAATGTTTTTCAGGTGCTTTATATATTTCTCTTACTAAAGATAAAAAAGAAACTACAAATGACTTCTTAAATAAAATATTAAATATCTTTATATAATATAATAAACTCCTTGCTTTTGCTGCTCACAATGCATCTTATACTTTAACAAAAGTAAAATCTCTACTTAGTTTACATCCTAAAAAACATATCAATAACTTTACTGCCCAACCTTATACATCTAATAACTTTCAGTTATAGAAGATGATGAATTAAACTTAAATGTTTTAGATGAATGTAGTGCACTTAGATAAATTTATTAAATCAATGTCAATATATCAAACAATTTATAATTATAAGCAATTTTGGTATAAAGAAATGTCCCTTAAGGAAAAAAATTAAATATCATAATAGAATAGATTTATTTTCTGTACATGAAGCAAATATTTTTGCTGCAGCAAATGGAAAAGTTACTACAGCTTTCTTCCAAAATGGATATGGCAATTGCTTTACTACAACATATGCACACTAAATCTCATTTTTGTATGTAATAATGATATAGTATTTACAGGAGATCTTATAGGGTTACAAGAAAATACTGGTAATAGTACTAAAGAGCATTTACATTATGAAATTAGATATAATAACAAGCCAATTAATCTCAAACCTTTTTTAAATTTCAATTACAAATGTTGTAAATAACTATAGTAAAAATGGTTGAAATTTAATAAAAGGACAAATAGAGGAAAACCTACAAATAGTAGTAGAATTAAGAGAAACAATGTATGCAAGTACAAATGTTTTTAATATTTTGAATAAATTCAATGCACGTCATTCTTAAAGTATAACTATGTATGTAACAATTTATCAGCAGCAGCTTTTGCTTCATCAGTAACATATTGACCAGAAAGCATACGCGCAATTTCTTCCAAACGTTCACTATCTTTAATAGCTTTAATACTTGTTGTAGTTGAAGTATGTGTATGAAGTTTAGTCACATGCAAATGTAAATTACCTTTTGATGCAATCTGTGGTTGATGTGTTATTACTATTACTTGAGTATTATTACTCAATAAAAGTAATTTGTTACCAACAGCATCAGCAATAGCTCCTCCCACACCGGTATCTATTTCATCAAAAATCATAATAGGTGATAAATGCACTTTTAATAAAGCTATCTTAATAGCAAGCATAAATCTGGACAACTCTCCTCCTGAAGCCACTTTATGTATAGGACTAACAGGCATACCAGGATTAGTAGCCGCTACAAAATATACATCATCTATACCATTTATATCCCAATTCACTTCAGATTTTTTAGTTATTACCACAGAAAATATAGCTTTTTCCATATATAAAAATGATAATTCTTGCATTACAGAGGCTTCAAGTTGCTTTGCAACCTTCACTCTTGATATATTTAAAGCTTCTGCAGACTCTTTATATCTCTTTTGTAATTGCTCTAATTCCTGTTCTAGTTGTTCTATTTCATCCTGCCTAATACTAAACTCTCCGACCTTCTGCTCTAATTGCCCCAAATATTCTTGTAGTTTATTAGGAAGGCAATTATGTTTGCGCGCTACAGATCTCAAATCAAATAGACGTTGCTCTATCTCTTCTAAGTTATTATCTAAACTATTTAGTTGAGTTTGTTTATGCTCTAACTGTTTAATGACATCTGATAACTCTATATAATTTTCTTCTAAAACAGAGATAAGAGAACTACATTCAACTTGCAAAACTGTATTACGACTAAGAAATTTAGCAGCACTATTGATAACCTTTAATACATTACACTGCTGAGTAAGTTCAAATAAAACTTTATTAATTGTATCAGACGTTTTATCTATATTTACAAGTGCAATACGTTGTGCCAGTAAATCACTTTCTTCATTAATTTTAGGTGCTAACTTTTTGATTTCTTCTATAGAATGTAATAAATATTCTTTTTCCTGAAGGTAGTTCTGTTGCAAATTAATTATATTATTCAAATGCCTTTGTTTAGTTTTCATATCTTGATAAATTTTCCTTACCATATCTGCTGGCAATTTTAATTCACCAAAAGCATCCAAAATTTCTAGATGATTATCTATATTTAACAAATCACTTTGCTCATTTTGCCCATGAACCTCTATTAACATCGCTGCTAATTGCTTAACTAAATTGTTTTTTACCAATGTATCATTGACAAATATTTTACTTTTTCCATCTAAATTAATACTCCTACGCAATACAAGCTCTCCATCAGACTCTATATCATTCTCTGTTAAAAATGATTGAACTACCTGATTGTAGTCTATATTAAATATAGAAATAACAGTAGTTTGGGATTTATTGTTACGTATATATTTAGTACTAGCCTTATATCCCAAAGAAAACAACAAAGCATCAAGTAAGATAGATTTACCAGCACCTGTCTCACCAGTAATAATACATAAATTAGAGTTAAACTCTATCTCCGCTTGCTCTATAAGTAAAAAATCCTTTATGTAAAGACTAATTAACATTATTTTTAGTATTATATTTCTTTAATAAATTATAGCTATATTTATACCATTTACTTTCAGGATAATTATGACCAAGTACAGAAGCATTTTGCTTTGCTTCATTTATTAAACCTAGAGAAAGATCTATTTCAACAAGCCTATATAACGCTTCTTGAACATGAATTGTAGTTTGATAATTTTTAACTACTGTACTAAATCTATTCAAAGCCGCTATAAAATCTCCCCTATGTAGATAAAAACGTCCTATAGTCATCTCCTTACCAGCTAAATGATCTTGAACCAAATCCATTTTTATACTAGCATCTTGAGCATACTTTGTATTAGGAAATCTTCTAATAATTTCCATAAGTGCTACAGAAGCTTGTTCAGTAATTTTTTGATCTTTATACACATCAGTAATTTGTTCATAATAACACAACATTCTTAGATAATAAGCATAATCTATATTCACATAACCTGGGTGAAAATATATAAAATTATCTAAAGTTATAATTGCCATACTATAATCACGCTTCAAATAATAAGTATAAGCTTCTATAAGTTGTGATTTGATTGATATTTTAGAATAAGGATAGTCTTGAGATATTTGACCAAACAATTTTATGGCCTTACTATAAGATTTTTTATTCATAGCTTGTATAGCCTGGACATATAACTCTTCAGGTGTTGTCTGAGGATCATTTACTGATTTTTCTAAGGAGGATGAATGACTACATCCTATTAAACATAACATTACTAAAATTATATAATAACATTTTCTTAATTGCATATAAATATCCTATAACCAGCTTTCCTAAAGTTTATCCTTAGAATTTAAATGCTATACACTTTTGTTTAATAATAACATACCATTAAATTACTATAATGAGAAGGTATATATAGCTATTTAATCCATAATTAGGTAAATGAAAATCCCATAAATAAATATATATCAGATTATAAATAACTTTAAAACTCTATAAACCCATCGCTATTTGCGTTATATATTATAAATATATTACTCGCAAGATAAGTTTAGAATTACATAAACTTAATCACTGATATTATACTCCATTTCGACATTATAATAGCTATATCTTAATTGTTTAAAGAAAGATTAACTGTAAAACATCCTATACAATTATTGTATTTAACATCAAGTATAGTTATCTCATTAACATTATCACAATATTTAGCTGCTATATGCGCTGCCTTTATTTGATCTTCACCTTGAATTTCCCATGTACGTATACATGCTCCTATCTTATCATCCCATAAATATCCAGCTAGCCCAAGCAACCATGTTTATCTCTGCCTCCACCTATCAGTTTAGGAACTATTAACATATTACCTTTTGTATATTCATCATGTGCATATACATAGGATAAAGGAGCACAAACACTCACATATAGTATACATAATAAAAACAGTTTTTTATTCATAATATTCCTAATTAATTATTCGTTACAGAGATTATATTATCGTAAAAAAGTTGATCTTTGATACAAGCGTTAATTAAGTAAGACCTATAATTAATAGGCAAACGAAGAGCGACTATATGTCAGTTCAAATATTTTTACTACAAATATAAAATTTACTTTTTCTATTATATAGGGAAAAAAATTGTATCATGAATAGAAACACCCAATGAATAAAAAATATTAATATTTTTTATTCATATGTTGCTAATTATCTAATAATTGTTAGCACTTTTCTTAAATTAATTTATAGTTTTTAATCATCATCAATTTTTAAGGCAGCAATAAAAGCTGATTGAGGAATTTCAACATTTCCTACATTACGCATGCGTTTCTTACCAGCCTTCTGTTTTTCAAGCAGTTTACGCTTTCTTGAAATATCTCCACCATAGCATTTAGCAGTAACATCTTTACGTAAAGCACTAATAGTTTCACGTGCAATAATTTTTCCACTAATAGCAGCCTGTATTGCTATCTGGAACATATGTCTTGGAATTAAATCTTTTAAGCGCCCACACAATTCACGACCACGCGTTTCAGATCTTGATTTATGTATAATAGTAGACAAAGCGTCTACTACTTCTCCATTAACTAATATAGATAATTTTACTAACTCACTTTTTTGATAATCATCCATATGCCAATCAAAACTTGCATATCCACGAGAACACGATTTTAATCTATCATAAAAATCGAAAACAATCTCATTTAAAGGCAGTCGATACACTAACATTACCCTACTACCAACACAAATCAGGTCTATTTGTACACCACGCTTATTATTACATAATTTTAATACTACTCCTAAAAACTCTTCGGGAACAAAAATTGTAGCTTTAATCCATGGTTCTTCGATATATGCAATAGACGTTACCTCTGGCATATCTGCAGGATTATGCAATTCCATTAATGTTCCGTTATTTAAATGTATTTTATAAATAACACTAGGAGCAGTTGTAATAAGATCTAAATCAAATTCACGCTCAAGTCTCTCTTGCACTATTTCAAGATGCAATAAACCCAAGAATCCTGAACGAAAGCCAAATCCTAAAGCTTTAGAAGTTTCCATTTCATATTCAAAACTAGCATCATTTAAGCGCAATTTTGCAAGAGAATCACGCAAATGTTCAAAATCACCACTATCTGCTGGATATAAACCACAAAATACTACAGATAAATTTGGTTTAAAACCGGCTAATGGCTTAGCTGTTATATTTTTTTCATCAACTATTGTATCTCCTACTTTACAATCGGATACTTGTTTTATGCTAGCTGTAAAAAACCCTATCTCTCCTGCTATAAGTTCATTAGTCACCAATTTCTTAGGCGTAAACACACCTACACTATCAATATGATATACACTGTCTGTAGCTATCATTCTAATTTTCATCCCTTTTTTTAGGATTCCATCCATAATTCTAACCAGAATCACAACTCCTAAATAAGGATCATACCAACTATCCACGAGCAACGCCTTTAATGGCGCATTTATCTCACCTTTTGGAGTAGGTAATAATTTGACTACAGCTTCAAGAACATCAGGTACTCCCATACCACTTTTAGCAGAAATTGGTATAGCACCACTTGCATCCAAACCAATTACATCTTCTATTTGAGCCTTAACACGCCCCGGATCAGCGGCATATAAATCTACTTTATTTAAAACTGGGATAATCTCATGATTATTATCTAAAGCCTGATAAACATTAGCTAATGTCTGAGCTTCCACACCTTGACTTGCGTCCACAACGAGTATTGATCCTTCACATGCAGCCAAAGAACGACTTACCTCATATGCAAAATCTACGTGCCCTGGGGTATCCATAAGATTCAAGGTATAAGAATTACCATCTTTTGCCTTATAAACTAACCTAACAGTCTGAGCTTTAATGGTTATACCACGCTCTTTTTCTATATCCATAGAATCTAAAACTTGTGCGCTCATCTCACGCATTTCAAGCCCTCCACATAACTCTATAAGACGATCGGCAAGAGTAGACTTGCCATGATCTATATGAGCGATAATGGAAAAATTACGTATATATTTCAGTTTATTCATATGAATTTATTACCCTTCAATTTTAGGCAATTTTTCAAAACTATGAAAAGGCGGAGGAGAACTTAATATCCACTCTAATGTATTAGCCCCCTCTCCCCATGGATTAGCCGGACATGGTTTACCATATTTTAAGGTATGAAAAATAATACCAATAAAGAAAAAAGCAGCAAACATTGAAATACCAGATCCAACTGACGATATCATGTTCCATTCCCAAAAAGCATCAGGATAATCAGGTATACGTCTTGGCATACCAGCAACTCCTAAAAAGTGTTGAGGAAAGAAAGTTAGATTTACACCAATAAAAGTTAACCAAAAATGTATTTTACCTAATGTCTCAGAATATTGTTTCCCAGAAATTTTACCAAACCAATAGTAAAAACCGGCAAAAGCTGCAAATAAGGCACCCAGAGACATTACATAATGAAAATGTGCAACTACATAATACGTATCATGATAAATTTTACTTAAAGACGAATTAGATAGTACCACACCTGTAATACCCCCAATTGTAAAAAGAAAAATAAATCCAACAGCAAACATCATAGGAGTTTTATATTCTATAGATCCACCCCACATAGTTGCAATCCAACTAAAAACTTTAATTCCTGTAGGCACAGCAATAATCATAGTTGCTGCCGTAAAATAAGATAATGTATCTACACTTAAACCTACAGTAAACATATGATGCGCCCATACTGCAAAACCTACAAAACCTATAGCAATTATTGCATATACCATACCCAAATAACCAAAAATAGGCTTACGAGAAAAAGTAGAAATCACTTGGCTAATAACACCAAAACCAGGAATTATGATTATATACACTTCAGGATGGCCAAAAAACCAGAACAAATGCTGAAATAATATAGGATCTCCCCCTCCAGCTGGATCAAAAAATTTAGTACCAAAATTTCTGTCAGTTAATAACATAGTAATGGCACCAGCTAAGACAGGTAACGCTAGTATTAATAAAAACGCCGTAGTAAGAATTGCCCACACAAATAAAGGCATTTTATTTAAAATCATACCAGGAGTACGCATATTAAAGATTGTAGTAATAAAATTAATTGCTCCTAAAATTGATGAAATACCTGCTATATGCAAACTAAGTATTGCCATATCTACAGCTGGACCTGCGTGAGAAGAAATACCACTCAGTGGGGGGTAAATTGTCCACCCAGTTCCTGCCCCACCTTGCACAAATGCCGATGCTAAAAGCAATATAAATGAAGGTACTAATAACCAAAAACTAATATTATTAAGACGTGGAAAAGCCATATCTGGAGCACCTATCATTAAAGGTACAAACCAATTACCAAAACCTCCCATCAAGCCTGGCATAATCATAAAGAATACCATAATAAGCGCATGCGCTGTAATTAATACATTATAAAACTGATGATCACCATTTAAGAACTGAGTACCAGGGCTTGTTAATTCCAGCCTAAAAATTAAAGAAAATAAACCACCAATTATACCAGCTGATATAGCAAAAATAAGATACATAGTACCTATATCTTTATGATTAGTTGAAAAAAGCCAACGTCTCCAACCCGTAGGATGGTACACATCATGCATATGATTATCAGAATATATTATCGCTGTTTCGTGTGTCATATATTTCAAACCTCTAGACTAGAGTGTAATAATAAAATTCTCTTTATAATTAGCATCTTCAATTATTTTTTAATCTAATAATACATATCTACTATTAAATTTATTTGCACTAAAAGACGTTTTTGCCTGCTGTAACCATTGTTCATAGTCCTCTTTAGTTTTGGCCTCTACAACAATAGGCATAAATCCATGATTAACTCCACAGAGTTCTGAACACTGCCCATAGTATACACCAGGTTCTTTTATATTCATCCAACTTTCATTAGTTCTTCCAGGCACAGCATCTATCTTAACACCAAAAGCTGGCACGGCCCAGCTATGAATTACATCAGCTGATGTAATTAACACTTTAATATTAGTATTAACAGGTACTACTACCCTATTATCAACATCTAATAATCTTTTTTGACCAGGTTTTAATTGATCATCAGTAATCATATAACTCATAAAGGATAAATCATCATTATCAGGATATACATACTCCCAATACCATTGATGCGCCACAACTTTTAAATTCATTTCTGCATCTGGAACTATATCTGCATAATGTAATGTCTTTAATGACGGCACTACTATAGTTATTAAAATAAGTACAGGTATAGAAGTCCAAATAATCTCCAAAACTGTATTATGAGATGTTTTCGAAGGTATAGGATTATTTTTCTTAGAAAATCTTATACAAACATAAGCCAATAACACAAACACAAAGACTAATATACATGCAATTACAATATGTATATAGTCATTAAGCTTAGTTAATTCTTCCATTACAGGAGTAATAGCTCGTTGTGTCCACATTTGCCAAGGACGTGGGTAATCAGCTATAGCTGTATTTGCAGTAATAATAGGTAGAAATAAACCTATTAATAGTGAAATTATTTTTTCAGCTAACATAAATCATCACCATTTATACTGTTTATTTATAGTTTTTTAATTCACTTTACTTACTTATGCAAGTATTATTATAATTTCAGCACTTTAACCTTATCATAACTGTAAATTAATGTGCTATATAAAATTAACATAATACATAACGTTATAAGTATATCATGGCTGAGTTGTACATCAATCTTAAAGTAATCGCAAGAGCTAGAGTAAATAAAATTGGTGAAACTTTTATAAGCTCTGAAGGAAAATCTGTTTTAAAAATATATGTAACATCACCTGCAGAACATGGGAAGGCTAATAAAGCTATTATTGAACTACTAGCAAAACATTTAAAAGTGGCAAAAAGTGATATTAGAATTCTACAAGGACAACACAACAACAATAAACTAGTACTTATATACAACTATAATTAAGAAAAACTAATATAATTCACCAAAGCTTTATATAGAACGTCCTTTATCTTTCGAATTTATGTGTTTATTTGGTGGCAAAGTATTCGCTACATTCTCATTTAACCTAACTAAATTATCTTTAATATATGATGCAAGTGATTCTGAAATCTTATTAATAGCCAAACTTAGTGAAAATGTTCCCTTAGTTTGCTGATAATACAACTCTGTTAGGGAAGAAAGAATATTTAATCCATTTTGAGTAGGTAGAGTTCCTATAATTTGTTCTTTATGATTTTTTATAAAGTTCTGTATGTCAACTCCAAAATTCTTCATTGTTGCAAAAATACCCGTTAAATGTTGAAAAATACGCTCACAATCCAATTTGTTATTTCTACCAAAAATATTATTACTGGTACTTTGAGCTAAATCTCTAGTTAAGTCTTTCTCTTCCTTGCTTAACACAGCTTGACCATATATATAAGATTTTACAGCATATTTTAACTCAGAAGATGATAAGTCCCCTAGTTGTATACCACCTGTGAAATATCCAGCCTTGGTATATCGCATACCCCTATCATAATATATCTGTGATAAACCAGAAGCTGTATTAAGCGAACCTGTTTTATTAAACTCAACTTCCCCCAGCAATTCTTTATTGTTCAAAAACTGTGACCAATTTATATTAGGATTTTCTAACTTCAATTCTTGTACAATACTTGCAAGATGATCAGCAATCTTCAATGTATCATCGGCCCTAGATTTACTTATCTTTTCACCTCCTTTAAATAAATTATGTGCTATATTAATAGCCATCTTATAGGAAGATAATTTTTCTACTAGAGCACTAATAGAACCGCTAATATCATTACTATCAATGATAGTATTATCTAAATGCTTTACTAATATATTTAAATCAGGATAGTTTTGTGAAATTTGCTGCAATTCTATCAATTCTTTTTGCAAGTATTTATCTTGGTCAAATGCAATTCTTAAAGCCTCTTGAATATTTTTAGATAATGTATGTCTTTGCCCTACATCATTAGAAAATTTAATCCTCCCAACCTGCTGCGCTAAATCGTTTACCACTTGTAAAAAAGTAATATCTTCTAAATTAATATTTGCACTAGAGATAATATTTGAAATATTAGAAGCAGATGCAAGCTGTTCCTTTGAAATTAATGCATTATGTAAATTCGTATTAGCAAAATTTACTCCATTTACTTTAGCTTGAGAAAAATCTGCATTAACAAATGATATACCAGATAAATCCATATTACTAAAATCACCAGATAACTTTATATTATCTAAGACAACATTCGCTCTGCTAATCACACGACTTGAACTACGTATAGCAGTTAATAAAGTATTTAAAGTTTTAGGATCAAATGTAGCTCCACTAAAATTTGTAGAAATATTTTCTAGCTGCTTTATATTAGGATTTTCTGCCCGTTTAGTTAAAAATACAGTATTAGAAAAATTTGCATTATCAAATACTACATTTTTAAAAGATCCAGCAATTAGTGTACTTCCTGTAAAATCGAAATCTTTAATTTTTAATCCATCAAAAGCTATATCAAAAAATTTCTTTGAAGTAAAAACACGATTGTTAATTGCTTGTACTATTTTTTGATCAGATGTGGAATTTACTCTGATATAATTAATCAGTGTTTCGTATAAATCATTACTATTATTTTCTTTGTCTTTTAACACTTTATCTAAAAATTGCCCTAAAGACTGATCTTGACCAATTATATTTCCTAAACCTATTTTATCTTTTAAAGATGCAACATAATCTATAGGAGCAACTATATTATTTTGTAATAAATTTAAAGCTTCAGCTCTGGTCTCATGATGTTGTAAAATTTTTCCTGTTAATTGTAACCCTTGAGATAAAGCATTATAAAAACCATTTAGAGGTTGAAAATCTTGTAATCTTGTTAATATTAAATTAGCAAGTCCCTCTGTATTACCTAAACCAGCTCTTACCGCAAAAGTTTGAATAAATTTAACAATATGTTTTTGATTATCTTGATTATTTAAAAACTCTGTAAATTGCGGTGATTTCTTAGATAAATTTATAATATTATTAACAACATTTATATAACTTGGAGATCTACTAGAGATCTCCTTTAATATACCCTGTAAATGCTCAGGATGTTTAAGTAACACTTCGCTAATCTTTAACAAACTAGGATCAAGATTATATGGCTTAAGCAAAGTATCAACTTTTTCAGGATTTTGCTGAAAATAAGCTTCTATAACATTACTAATATTTTTTGCATTATTGGCAATAGAAACGCAAACATTTTTATCTGCAAGTAATTCAGATACTTTAGATAACATAGGAAAAACTGATACATTTGGATTATTTATCCGATTATTATATTCATCATTCAATTCTTGTAATAATTTATAATTTTTTAATAAGGAAGGAACCACACTAGACATAGCAAAATTATTATCAGCTATATCATATGGCAAATTCCCCATTAAATCACTTCTTGTCTTTAAAAAACATTCTATAGATTCACCAGTAGAGTTTTCTCTTAAAAAATTACCAAATTTCTTACTAGTAGATGCAAAGTTTAATAATACCGTCACTAACTCTGGAAAGTTTTTTTGATTATATAAATCATTAATTTGCTTTAATACTGCGGGTTTTTCAAAGAATGGCTCAAGTACTTTAAAGATTTTAGGATTATCAAAACCAATAGTTTTCAAAGCCTCTAAGTTTTTTGCATAATAATTTATAACATATTCGCTTATACCAACAGCATTTTTACTCATAACTTCTGATACTTCAGGATATTTATTAACAAAATTAATAAATCCAGTACTTAAATCAAACCAATTTCCTTTTAATATTGCCTCATTATATAAACGATACAAATTTGATAATTCATTTGGATGATTCAATAATTGATCAGCTATTTTAGTCAAATCAAGATTTGTACCAAAAATTTGATCAGTCTCTGATTTTAATGTATCTAATAATCCAGATATTTTACCTTTATTATTTGCTAATAAATTCCAAAGCTCATCTTTTTTTAATAAGTTTTCTAATGATATCTTATCATTTATATACTGACGTGCTAAAGACATAATATTATTGATATCTCTGATAGAAAATATCACAACTTTTACTACTAATTCCAGTAATAACAATATACTATAGTCTTTTGATAGTTTATCATAAGTACGGTATATAGATGCTACTTCTTTTGGATTATTAATAATATGCTCAATAACTTTACTAAATCTAATATAATTTTTATCATAATCAGAAGGTGAGGTCATAATTAATACTTTTAAATAAATTGTTAAATTATTTGTTAGTAATATTATAGTTTAGTATATATATATATTAGTTAAAATATATTTAATTAAATAAATAAATTAGCGGAGATTATTAATAATAGCTAAAGAATTTTATCCAAAAATTAGAAATGATCAGCATAAAATAACCTATGGAATGGAAAACGGAAAATACAGAAATAGTAATATGTGTGCATAGTCTAACCAGAAATTCTAGAGATTTTGATTACTTAGCTCAGGAATTATCAAAAAACTATCGTGTACTTTGTCCAGATATAGTAGAACACGACAAAAGCGATTGGCCCAAGTGTCATAATTATATAAATTATGACACTTATGTTTCAGATATGCATCAATTTCTTGTACATCTTAATATTCAAGAAGTAAATTGGATTGGAACCTTAATGGGAGGATTAATAGGTATTATCTTAAGTGCAACTAGCAATAAAAAGATTATTAAAAACATAGTACTCGATGATATTGGCCCATTTATCCCAGAGAAATCATTGCGTAGAATAGCTAAATATACAAGCATGAATCCTAAGTTTTCTAATCTAGAACAAGCAGAAAGATATATACGAGATATATTATCACCTTTTGGCATAAAAAAAGATGAAGACTGGAAATATATTACCATGCATAGCATTACAGAAGATCCTGATGGAAACATAGTGCTTGCATATAATCCTGAAATTTCTGAAGTTTTTGGGCAAGAAGACGCTTTACAGGATATAGATTTATGGAATCTATGGAATCAAAATTTAATGCTAATTATATTAGTATTGCGTGGCACATTATCAGATATTTTGGAACAATCTACAGCAAAACGAATGGTTACAAATAAAGATTCCACCTTACTCGTAGAGTTTGAAGGCATAGGACATGCCCCATCTTTAATGGATAAAGAACAGATAAGTATAATCAAAAATTTGCTAGATAGCAAAAGTCACTAATAATGTTAGAATTTTTATCTACCTTAGAAACTAAAACACAGATATTAAAGGTATTATCTAAAAACTTTTTATATAATTTTAATATTAATTTACAACTGGGTGCAGAATTAGAATTCTATTTATCAAAAAAAATCACTCTTGATAAATTATCTAAACTGTTAGAATCACTTATAGAAGAAGAAAGAATAATATTTGAAAAAGAAAAAGGTCATAATCAATATGAATTGAAGTTACCACCAATATCTGAGCCACACATTTTAGCACAAAAAATAGTATTTATAAAAAATAACATGACAAAACAATTATCACTTGAGCATATAGATACAATCTTTTTAGCAAAACCATATGATGATCAAGTAGGTAGCGCCTTACATATACATTTAAGCTTATGGCGAGATAAACATAATATATTAGAAAAATACTATGATCAGGAATCAGATAATATGCTCTATGCAATCGGAGGTATATGCGAATTAATGCTGGATTCTATGATTTTTTTTGCACCTACTGAAAATTGCTATAAACGCTTTATTAAAAATTGTGATGCTCCAACAAAAGTTAGCTGGGGAGGAAATAATAGAACTACCGCTGTCAGGATACCATATAACACCCCTAGGAGAATAGAACATAGGATATCATCATCCTCAAGCGATCCATACTTAGTATTAATAGCCATCTTAATGGCAGTTTATTATGGCTTAGAAAATAAAGTCTTACCTCCTAAACGTATTTATGGTAATGCATCAGATAATAAATATGCTTTACCCCCCCTACCTCAAAACTTATTACAATCATCAAATTTATTTAAAAATTCTCAAATTATGAAATATTGGCTAGATAAGTTAATAAATTAAATGATATGTTGCTAAAAGGCAACAGCGAGTAATGATTATAAATGAAACTTTAAAAAGGCAATTTACTATCTATTATCTAACCTCTAAGATATATAAAATTAATAATGAGTATTTAGACAAAAAAAGGAAAAAAGCAAATGTTTTCTGGACAAGAATATATGATGAATTTAGTGCCAATAGTTGTAGAGCAAACAAGCCGCGGTGAGCGTTCTTATGATATTTTTTCAAGGCTATTAAAAGAAAGGATTATTTTTATAAATGGCCCAATAGCAGATGAATCTGCAAGCTTAATAGTGGCACAGCTTTTATTTTTAGAAGCTGAGAATCCAGAAAAAGATATATTTATGTATATTAATTCCCCAGGTGGTGTAGTTACTTCTGGACTCGCAATTTATGATACAATGCAATATATCAAACCTAAAGTAGCTACCTTATGCTTTGGTCAAGCTGCATCTGCTGGTTCTTTATTACTAACTGCCGGCGCTCCAGGTATGCGTTATTGTTTACCTAATGCACGTATTATGATACACCAACCATCTGGAGGTTTCCAGGGACAAGCTACAGATATTGAAATCCATGCAAGAGAAACTATGAACATTAAAGCTAAGTTAAACAAAATTTATGTTAAACATACAGGACAAAAACTATCTGTAATAGAAAAAAGTATGGAACGTGATAACTTTATGTCACCTGAGACAGCAAGAGATTTCGGCCTAATAGATGCAATAATGGATAAGCGTCCTAATATTGATAAAACAGATAAGAAATAGTAATTTATAATGAGTGAAAGTTAAATGTCCAATTCAGATCAAGATTGCAGAAGCGTATTGTATTGTTCATTCTGTGGTAAGAGTCAGCATGAAGTACGTAAATTAATTGCTGGCCCCACCGTATTTATATGCGATGAATGTATTGCCTTATGCTTAGATATAGTTAAGGAAGAAAACAAGTCGTTGTTAGGAGGCAAATCAGAACATATTCCTACTCCTAAGGAAATTTGTGCTATTTTAGATGATTATGTCATAGGTCAAAATCAAGCAAAACGTATATTATCTGTAGCCGTACATAATCACTATAAACGTATTGCTCACATGGAAAAGGATTCAGACATTGACATCTCTAAATCTAATATTTTATTAGTTGGTCCTACTGGATGCGGTAAGACTTTGTTAGCACAAACTTTGGCTCGTATCTTAAATGTGCCATTCACTATGACTGATGCCACAACATTAACTGAAGCTGGATATGTAGGTGAAGATGTAGAAAATATTATATTAAGGTTACTACAAGCTGCTGATTATAACGTGGAAAGAGCACAAAAAGGTATAGTTTACATAGATGAAATTGATAAAATTTCTAAAAAATCAGACAATCCATCTATTACTAGAGATGTATCTGGAGAAGGCGTGCAGCAAGCCCTTCTCAAAATTATTGAAGGAACTATTGCATCAGTCCCACCTCAAGGTGGACGCAAACATCCTCAACAGGATTTCCTTCAAGTAGATACTACAAATATATTGTTTATTTGTGGAGGAGCATTTAATGGTTTAGAAAAGATTATTGCGAATAGATTGCAAGGGAACTCCATAGGTTTTGGTGCTGATGTTCGCTCAAAAGAAGAGGAAAAAGTAGGAGAAGTATTACACAAAATTGAACCAGAAGATTTAGTAAAATTTGGTTTAATCCCAGAATTTGTGGGCAGAATGCCTGTGGTTGCTACTTTAGACGATTTAGATGAAAAGGCATTAATTGAAATTTTAATTGGCCCCAAAAATGCTTTAGTCAAGCAATATCAACAACTTTTTGCTATGGAAAAAGTTAAGTTAAACTTTGCTCAAGATGCATTAGAAGCAATTGCCAAGAAAGCTATAAAAAGAAAAACAGGCGCTAGAGGTTTACGTGCAATTATGGAAAGTATCTTACTGGATTCCATGTATGATTTACCTGGAACTAAAGAAATAGAAAGTGTTACTATTAATCAGGGAGTTGTAGAAAATACGATTCCACTCATAATAGAATATATCGAACAAAAGAAAAAAAAGTGTGCAAAATAAAAAATAAATAGCACTCGTAGCTATAGTAGAAACAGTTGAAGTTTGGTTCCTTAAGACAATGAGTAAATCCTACAAATATTAGGAAAGCGAAAAGTTAGGTGTTACAAAAATTCAATTATTTCTACTATATTCATAATTAAAACTATAGTGTTAACCACATATAAACAACTCATATATTATATAATAGTGAAAAACAGCTACATCTTAATACAAGAAATAGTAAGTTAAAAACCCAAACGTATACACATATAATTTATAGTAAAAAATAGTTAATCTTTGATACAAGACCATATAGAGAGAAGAGAAACGACATATACAAGTTTAAATGTTTTTACTATAGCAAGAAATAATAACAAAAATATATCAATACAATAATGCAAAACTATTAATATAAAAAATCAAGAAATTTATTTAAATTAGAAATAAAAGTAAACAATTTAGTGTAATTATACGCATAAATAAATGACTAAATTTCTAATTCAAATTATATAGAGCTGTTTTACATAAGGGGGTATTTTCATATGATACAGTTAACTGCTGTACAACATTATTTTGAAGCTAGAAATCTATATAAAATTGGTAAATATCAAGTAGCTATTTATGATTATGGAAAAGCAATTCTCCTAGAGCCAAATAATTACAAATTTTATGCCAAACGTGGTGATACATATCACCTTTTATTACAATATAAAGGGCAATTCGTGATTATACCAAAGCTATAGAATTACATGAAGATAATTAGAATATTATTACTCTAGAGGATAATCATATTATATGATTGCACAATATGAAAACTCTATAAAAGATATAAACATAGTATATAGACACTTATCCAAAATCACATTTTATTAAGAGGAAATGCCTTTCTATATTCATTCCCTTAATAACATTATAGAATTTGTACTCTCAAAAAATAGACAATGTATATCAATCATATAGATATTGCATCCTTCTTATTAGAAAAGCCTAGTTTATTAT
This sequence comes from Rickettsiales endosymbiont of Dermacentor nuttalli, assembly GCA_048496475.1. Lineage (GTDB taxonomy): Bacteria > Pseudomonadota > Alphaproteobacteria > Rickettsiales > Arcanibacteraceae > Ac37b. Next base: position 35,031 of record JBGCXS010000008.1, on the reverse strand, counting down.
AATTAATGTTAAATTATTTAAGATATGAAACGTATATGAACAAGAAAGAATACACAAAATCCAAATAAGCCTAACTTTATAAACGTTGAATTATAATTTAGTTTAAGTACGTTTATTCCAAGATCTGTATATTATATACACGGCTATTATAATAGCAATCAGTACAACAATAACAAATTTTATAACCATTAGATATTTTTTAATAGTATCTTGATTGCTACCAATAAAGCATCCTACACTAAGCAAAATTATAACCCAGATAGAACTACCAAGAAATGTATATGTCAAAAAAGGTTTCAGAGGCATTCGTGCCAACCCAGCAGGAAATGAAATATAATGTTTCACTCCTGGCAAAAACCTACCTGTAAAGGTAGATATATTGCCATGACGCGCAAAAAAATCCTCAATTTTATTTAACTTCTGATCATTCATGAAAAAATATTTACCATATCTTATAATTAGATTACGTCCATAATGTAGTGCTATCCAATAACTAAACCATGATCCTCCAACAGTTCCGGTAATACTACAGATAAGTACTAAATATAGGCTCATCTCTCCTGTACTAATTAGATACCCTGCAGGTATTAGTGTAATTTCAGCTGGTAACGGAATAAAAGTACTCTCTATAAAGGTCATAACAAATATACCAATATAACCAAAATCATGTACAAAATCTGTAATCCAACCTAAAAATTCTAACATTCATCACACCTATCTTTACCTAATAATATTTTCTCTAACATCCTAAATATATTCTACATCTAAAGCAATATACAATATATATTACATTATATTACATGTTGTATATCAAAATTTGATAAAATGCTAACACTTTAAATTAATTATTTTTGTTAAATGAATAGTTTTGTACCGCAACAAATATTTTTTCATATATATGATCTATATATAAACAACTTTCGTTTGAACATAGTTGATAATATAATATCTAACCGTTCTATATTATTCAATTTAAAAGCATTATCAAATAAAATTCTTGCAGATATATTAAAATGTTTTTTATATATATTTGTTTTTTCTTCTAGAGATGGATAAATGGTTTTATGCAGAGTTAGATTAGGAGATCCAAATACTTAGTGTTGTCGGATAAAATTCATGATTTTCGTGTGCATAGATATAATAATTATCATCTATATTAATATTGGTACATTTATACTTACAAGCTTAACATGTTTAAATGCCTTATCCATCATTAACTTATGATAAACACCTGATAAAAAATACGGAAATCTCATAGGCTGTAAAATTAACTCTTGTGCAAAACTACTAATTAATTTATTAGCATATTCAAGCCATATTTTATTGTTAGTCAATTTAAATATTTTTATCAAGTTATCTAGCATAATAGAATTTACAGAAGGAATAGTTACGTCATGTGCTTCTCTAACTAATATTAAGACGCATAACATTATTGGTCTTATTGCTATATACATAACTTACATCTTCTTCTAAAAAAATAGAATTACATTTATTTAATAAATCTAAAGCTATTTGAAACCAATATTTATCATCTATAACGTGATAAATAGCTAATAATGCTTGCACCGCATACACATAATCTTCAGCAAATCCCTCTCTTGATTCATTTCCTACTATATGCACTAACTCATTCTTTTCATTAATACAATTTTCTACTAAAAATTTTGCTGATTTTTTAGCAAGTTCTATATATGACACGTTATTTAAAATTAACCCTGCATTGGCATAAGTTGTTGTCATCACAGAATGCCACGAAGTGATAATTTTTACATCAATATTGGGATTTTTTCGTTTTGTTCTAACTTTATATAGTTTTTCTAATATAACTTTTAACTTTGTATAATTAGATTGTATATCACCATTATAACAAAATAATACTCCAGATTTATTAATACTACTCTCAGCACAATCCTGCATAATTTCTATATCAAAATAAGAAAAAAACTCTTGAGCTTGTTTAGGTGTTAACACAGATCTAATTTCTACTCTATTCCAAATATAATACTCACCTAAAATATTATTTGTTTCTGCATCAATTGATGAATAAAAGCCTCCAGCTTCATTTTGAAAGGAGGACTGTACAAATTTAAGAGTAGAATCCAGAATATATTTATAATAAGAGTTTTTGGTAATACTATATGCTTCTAAATAACAATTACTTAATAAAGACTGGTTATATAACATTTTCTCAAAATGAGGAGTATGCCAAGAAGCGTCAATAGTATAACGATGAAATCCACCACTTACATGATCATATAAACTACTCATCGCAATTTTATTAAGGGTATGAAGTACCATAAAAAACGCTTGAGGCGTCTCAGATGCAGATAAAAGAAAATGTGTATAACTTTCATTTGGAAACTTTGGCGCACCAAAAAATCCACCATATTGAACATCAAAATATATACTAAGTTGATTTGATAATTTATCAATGATTTGCTCATCTAAAACAATATCATTTGCTGCAATAGATGGAATTTTGTCAAGCTGTGCATGTTCAGATTGGTTATATTACGTGTATTATTTAATAAATCATCATTCCTAAGCCTCCACCACTCTTCTAACTTAAATAATAACTCTAGAAAATTTAATTTATTATGAGATCTAATTAAAGTACCAGTTGCAAAAAATGGTTTTAAATCATGAGTTAAAAATATATTATTAGGCCACCTACTCTCACCAGTTAAAATTTGTCTAGCAGTCATATATACTTTCATCTGGATGCTCTTCTTTATCTACCTTAATATTAACAAAATACTTATTTAAAGTCTCTCCTACCTCTGAAGTACAAAATATTTCACGTGCCATCCACATGACACCAATAACAACTAGAATATCCTATGCTTACAAAAATAGGCTTATTTTCATTTTTCGCTTTTATAAAAGCTTCATCTGACTATAATCATACCAATCAACAGGATTATGAGCGTGCGCACGTAAATAAAGGCTTTTTGCATTAATCAACCTATTTGTATATTTCTATTCTCCATCTTTATTGCGTAAAAAATCTTTATCCATCTATTTTTTCTTCATAACCCTATTAATAATGGTTAATAATTATAGTAACATTATAATCTTAACAAATGGATAAAAATTATCCAGAAAAGACCTTTATATGGTTAAGAATTATATTTATAACAAGAGGAATTGGGCTATAGACGAAAATACGCTAAATATAAAATATATGTTAGTATTTTATATAATTTAGAATTTAGCGTTAACTAATTATTGTTAGTATTATTTTTTTAGCTATTAAAAGAAAATTTTTATGTTCATACTATTTCAATGTCATACCTATCAAGCACTTCGGTTTTATAATTGGTAATATTATTAATTTCACTAATATTTATTCTCCTGATTTTCTTGATCAATTAGATAAAATTGTAAAAAAGTAATAAATTAAAAAGCACTCATTACCGACAACAATTTTGTAATCAAAAAATTTGTCCACCTTAATTACACTATACCAGTAATATACTATTGCCAGAAATTTTTGTACAGCCATTACTGAATTCAAGGATTTAAATAGATGCGTTCAAATACCTGGACAAACTAGCTTAGAGAAAAGCTTATCTTTTATTAAAATTTTTAAAAAACTCCCTGAAGGTGACATATTAGAAGTAGCTGTATTATTTGTACGCAGTGCAATTGCCTTAGGGTTATTAAGCAAAATTTATTTTAATCATCATAACTAAATTTTTTTAGTCTATCCTTGGAATACTGGTCATTCTACCCGAAATGATTCACCTCAACTTTTTAATTGATTATGACATAAGAAATAGATTAGGACAATATATTTGAACGTTTAAAAGCAGAAATTTGTAGTATCAATGTAACTAATTATCAAATAATAAGAGGTACTGTTAAAGATTTTAGCAAAACTATTTTACCACAAATAAAATAAAGAAAAATTTTTATCATTAGCCTGGATTGCTATGCAAATCTTAATTATAACGTAGTCAAAGACAATCTTACCACAGTACTCCCTTGGATTAAACAAAATGGTATATTAATTTGCGATGAGATGATTATAAATGGTTTCATGGAAATGGAGTAAAACGCGCAGTTGATGAACTTTTAGCGGAATCCCTCAATTTACTCTTATTTAGAAGATGTCATTGATAATTCAGCAGTTTATGATTAGATAATTAATCTCAGCATAACTATAATGCTGATATTGCTATACCTAACAATTATTCACTCTTTAAATTTATAACTATGGACTGTAGCCTCCATTATTAAAAAATTTACTTCTTTAATTAATAAGTAATTTCTTGTTATAAACTAACATTATAATTTAATTACTTGCTTTTTAAAATTATTGTGTTAAATACATTAACTAATAGGTATATATTAATTATTATGAAAATATTTTCTAAATCTCTGTTATTAAATTCTATAATTAGTTTATAATTAGTTATTTACTTCATGTATTAACAAAGGCCTTTTGTAAGCCTTCAATTCTTGGATTAGATACATTAAAAATCAAATATTACCTGTATTACTATATAGCGTATTAACTAACAGTGAAATCTCTTTAGAAGATTTATAAGTATTGCTTGGCTTGATATAATACCAGAAAACAGAAAAGCATATAATAATTTATTAAAAATATGGGCAGCTTGATGTATTACAATTTTCAACACATTGTGTAAGTACTAATATACATAACTTAACACCCCTTATATTTAGCGCAAATAAATTAACTGTTAATACACATCTTAATTTATAAGAAAAATTTAGTGATACTCTAACTATTTCTGCTCACAAACTATTGTGATGTATTAAATGAGGTTAAAGTTAAACTTAATATTCCAGAAGCTAATTATTATATTATAAATAAAACCCCCTACACCTAATGCTTTTACAATCACTACAAACAAAAATAAACAGCCTATTTTTATACATTATAGGATTAATAGATCTAGCTATAAGAAAAAATGACAATAATCGTGATCAGGCTTTAATTTTATAAAGGGGTAGTAGCGCATGAATTTGGCACGGATTACATGAACATTCTAAAAAGAAATTTATAGCAGAGCTAATAAATCCAGCATTATTAACATTTTGTAGACAATATTTTAATTTTAGCAAAAAATATGAAGCAGATGACATATCAACTAATTTTGGATATGGTAATATAATCTAATACAATTTTTTCAAGTACTAAATAACGATATACCAGATTACCCATCTAAATTACAAAATGTTTCATGGATAAATTATATTCCAGAATCCTCTTCAGTAAGGTATGCGCACAGTTAAAAGAATGGAAAAGTTCTCATCCTACTAAACTAAATCGTATAAAGTATAAATAATATTTACAGATAAGATAAGTGTTTATACTACTTTTAATAAAACCATGTTACATATCAAAATAGACAGTAAAAGTGCATACCAAGGAGTTATATCAAAGCTATTTGAGCAAAAATTTCTATCATATTAGCCTATCTATTTTTTTATATGTTAGACTTATAACAACAACAAAATTGTAAGAATTTTAAATCTTTGCACTTTAATTTACTTTCTCTCTAATAAATACAAATTCTTGTGCCGAAGATAAATGAAGCATAAATTGATAATTTGCTTCATTAAAATTCTTAAGATCATTATAATTATTAAGATGGTTTTTAATTATAAAATTTGCCATCATACCGCGAGCACGTTTCGCAAGTAATCCTATAGTTTTATAACTACCTTTATGTAATTCCTTAAACGTAATATGAATTACTTTTAGTTTGTCATGAAGAAATTTCTGATTAACAGATTTAAAATATTCTTGAGACATAAGATTAATAATAGTATCTATAGAACAACTGTTAATAAAATCAGTTATTGTATTACCCCAAAATTCATACAGATTTTTATTATTACCAATATGCAGAGACGTAGACATTTCTAATCTATATGGTTGTATTATATCTAAAGGCCGCAGCACTCCATATAATCCAGAAATTATTATGAGATGTTTTTGAGCAAAATCTAAGTCGTCTTCAGAATAACGCTCTACATCCATCATATTATAAACATCACCTTTATAAGCAAAAATTGCTTGTTTTGCATTAGTTAAATTATGATCTATATTAAACGTCTTATATCGATCTACATTTATCTTAGCTAAAGCAGGACTAATCGACATTAATTTACCAAGATCATCTTCACTATAGCAAGCAAGATATTTAGCAAGTTTAAAAGCTTGCTTACTATATATAGGCTTAGTATATTTTGTTATAGTATAATTTCGATCAAAATTTAATGTCTTAGATGGAGATAATAATGTAATCATAAAGACAATACCAAATATTAAAATGGTATTTCATCTTCTAAATCATCATTAAAAGATTTTACCTGCTCATTACTATTTTTTCCATATGATGATTCAGAATTACTATGTGAAAAGTCGTTATTATGAGAATTTTTAGTATCAAGTATCATAAGATTTGAGTTATAACCTTGTAATATCACTTCAGTGTAATAACGCTCAACTCCTGAATTATCAACCCATTTACGAGTCTGTATTGCACCTTCTATATATAGTTTTGTACCCTTTTTTATATATTGCTCAACAATATTCACCAATCCTTCAGAAAAAATTACTATACGATGCCATTCTGTTTTTTCACGTCGTTCTCCACTTGATTTATCACGCCATGTTTCAGAAGTAGCTAAAGCTATATTGACAATTTTTTGCCCATTTTGTGTTACCCTAATTTCAGGATCACGCCCAACATTACCTATTAAAATCGCCTTATTTATACTTCCTACCATTACTTTTAACCTTTAACTAAAATTATAATAAAAAATTAATCCAAATTAACAAAAAAACCTTTTGTATAGTGTTAAAAAAAATATATAATAACTCTTGTTTGAAATTATAAATATCTCTTGAACATTGAATTTAACTGTACACTTTTAAAATTATACTATCAGTTAAAAAGAAAATCAAAATATACAATATTAATTTGTAATATTGTACTGTTTTTGTAAGTTTTTATGTTCTCAAAATATTAAGTATTTATTGTACAACTAACTATAATAACTATAAGCTTTTAAACTTAAACGTTATACGTTTTTTATCATTATTAACTAATTATACTAGATTTAAATAAAATGGAAGAATTTATTAAAGTACGCGGCGCAAAAGAGCATAATTTAAAAAATATTAATGTTGATATACCACGCAATAAATTAGTGGTTATTACTGGACTTAGTGGCTCAGGAAAATCTTCATTAGCATTTGATACCATTTATGCTGAAGGACAAAGACGTTATGTAGAAAGTTTATCTTCATATGCAAGACAATTTTTACAACTACAAAACAAACCTAATGTTGAATCCATAATAGGTTTGTCTCCAGCAATAGCTATAGATCAAAAAACTACATCACGCAACCCTAGATCAACTGTAGGTACTATTACAGAGATATATGACTATCTAAGATTACTATTTGCACGTGTTGGAATACCATACTCTCCGGCTACAGGTCTTCCTATAGAAAGCCAAACCGTAAATCAAATAGTTGATGCTATTAATGCATTATCAGCCAACACAAAAATATACATACTTGCTCCTATAGTACGTGGAGGAAAAGGAGAGCATCGCAAAGAATTACTAGCACTTAGAAAACAAGGCTATCAGAGAGTTAAAATTGATAAAGAAATACATGAGTTAGATAACCTACCTACAATTGATAAAAATAAAAAACATCACATAGAAGTTATTATAGACAGATTAGTTATAGATCCTGGTTTAGGTAATAGATTAGCAGATAGTGTTGAAACTGCTCTTAAATTAGGAAATAGAATGTTATATGTTGAGGTATTAGGTAAAAATTATAGCGATGATAATCTTGATATAGAAAAAACTTTAATATTTTCAGAAAAATTTGCGTGCCCTATTTCCGGATTCCAACTTGATGAAATTGAACCTAGAATTTTTTCTTTTAATAGTCCTTATGGCGCATGTAAAGTATGCGATGGCTTGGGTACTGAATTATTCTTTGATCCTAATTTTGTTATACCTGATAAAACTCTCTCTATCAAAGAAGGAGCAATAGCACCTTGGGAAAATTTACAAACTCGTGCTCAATTACAGTTACTTGAAAGCTTAGCTTTACATTATAACTTTGATTTAGATACACCATTTAAAGATTTATCTGAAGAAATACAATCCATGATTTTGTATGGCTCAGGAGATGAAGAAGTAACCGTTAATTTTGTAGAAGGTATACATAATCAAAAAATTAAAAAAGTTTTCGAAGGTGTAATTCCAAGTTTAGAAAAACGCTGGATAGAAGCAAACGAAGCATGGCTAAAAGAAGAGTTAGGTAAATTTCAAAGCACACATAAATGCAGATCATGCCAGGGATATCGTTTAAGACCAGAAACATTATGTATTAAAATAGCTGATTGGCATATAGGCCATGTATGCGAAATTAGCATAGAAAAAACTATTGAGTGGGTCAAATCCTTACCAGAAAAACTCAATACTACCCAAAATAAAATTGCTGAAAGGATATTAAAAGAGTTAATAGATAGATTAAATTTTCTTAATAACGTAGGACTAGACTATTTAACTCTTTCCAGAGAATCTGGTACTTTATCTGGTGGTGAAAGTCAGCGTATTAGATTAGCATCACAAATTGGTTCTGGTTTAAGTGGCGTATTATATGTTCTGGATGAACCTTCAATAGGATTACATCAATGTGACAATATTAGATTAATTAATACTCTTAAAAATTTACGAGATCTTGGCAATACAGTTGTTGTTGTTGAGCATGATGAAGAAACAATGATAGCAGCCGATTATTTAATAGATATCGGACCTGGTGCTGGTATACATGGTGGACACGTCATAGCAGCCGGTTTGCCAGCAGAAGTACAAGAAGTCAAAGAAAGTATTACTGGGCAATATCTAAAAGGTATGCAATCTATTGCAATCCCTAAAGTTAGACGCACAGGACATAGTAAAAAATTTATAGAATTAAAAGGTGCCAGAACCAATAATTTGCATAACGTAGATATATCTATACCTCTTGGAACTTTCACTTGTGTTACAGGTGTATCTGGAGGTGGCAAATCTAGCCTTATTATAAATACTCTATACAAGGCAATTATTAAACAACTAGAAAATAGCAAAGTTATTCCTGGTGAATATGATTCTCTAACTGGACTTGAACATATTGATAAAGTTATTGAAATTGATCAATCTCCTATAGGAAGAACACCTAGATCTAACCCAGCAACATATACTGGAGCTTTTAGCCCTATTAGAGATTGGTATGTAGGATTACCTATTTCTAAAGCTAGAGGATATAAAGTGGGTAGATTCTCATTTAATGTTAAAGGTGGTAGATGTGAAGTATGCCAAGGAGATGGTATAATAAAAATAGCCATGCACTTTTTACCTGATATTTATGTTCCGTGTGAAGAATGCAATGGCCAAAGATATAACCGCGAAACATTAGAGGTAAAATATAAAGGCAAATCTATCTCAGAAGTTTTAGATATGAATGTAGAAGAGGCTTTAGTATTCTTTAATAAAATTCCTGCTGTTCGAGAAAAAATAGAAGCCATGTCTGAAGTAGGTCTAGGTTATATAAAAATAGGTCAATCTGCTACTACTCTTTCAGGTGGTGAAGCACAACGTGTTAAATTAGCAAAAGAATTATCACGTAAATCTACAGGTAAAACTTTATATATCTTAGACGAACCAACAACTGGTTTACATTTAGATGATATTAATAGATTATTAAAAGTGTTGCATAAATTGGTAGAAATGGGTAACACTGTACTTATTATAGAACATAATTTAGAGGTAATTAAAACAGCCGATTATATTATTGACGTTGGTCCAGGAGGTGGTAATAAAGGTGGTTATGTAGTATCAACAGGTACACCTGAACAAGTTAGTCAGTGTACAAATAGCATTACTGGTAAATATCTTATACCATATTTACATAATAAAGGTACAATACAAAAAATAGCTTAATAAAGAGGTAGTATGGAAAAGCACGAAGCATTAGAAACAGCTCTAAAACAGATTGAAAAGTCTTATGGTAAGGGTTCTATCATGAAATTAGGGCAAAAAACTTCTATTAAAGTAGATACCGTATCCACTGGTTCCATTAGTTTAGATATGGCACTTGGTGTAGGAGGTTTACCAAGAGGACGTATTATAGAAATTTTTGGTCCAGAAAGCTCAGGAAAAACAACTTTAGCATTACATGTTATTGCAGAAGCACAAAAAAAGGGAGGAAATTGTGCGTTTATTGATGCTGAGCATGCTCTTGATCCTATATACGCTAGAAAATTAGGTGTAAAAGTCGATGACTTGGTAGTATCGCAACCAGATACAGGTGAACAAGCTTTAGAAATTGCCGACACTCTTGTACGTTCCGGCGCAATTGACGTTATGATAGTAGATAGTGTTGCAGCACTTGTACCGCGTGCAGAAATCGAAGGTGAAATGGGCGATTCTCATATGGGATTACAAGCCAGATTAATGAGCCAAGCACTACGCAAATTGACTGGTTCTATTTCTAAAACTAATTGTATGATAATTTTTATCAATCAAATAAGAATGAAAATAGGTATTATGTTTGGTAACCCAGAAACTACTACAGGAGGTAATGCACTCAAATTCTATGCCTCAATAAGACTTGATATTAGACGTACTACTAGTTTAAAAGACAAAGAAGAAGTCATAGGACATCAGACTCGTGTAAAAGTAGTTAAAAACAAAGTTGCACCTCCATTCAAAATTGCTGATTTTGATATTATGTACGGCGAAGGAATTTCTAAAATTGGTGAATTAATTGATCTTGGAGTCAAACTAGATATTATTGAAAAATCTGGCTCTTGGTTTTCTTATAATAATACTCGTATAGGACAAGGTAGAGAAAATGTCAAAACCTACCTAAAAGAACATCCTGAATTAATTACTGAAATTGAAGAAAAGATACGTGCAAACAATGATGTTATATCAACTGATATCGAAGAAAATTTGACATTAGAAGAAACATTTTAATAACTAAATGCTGCTGAGGTTTATATTATAAATCTCAGCAATATCATTCTAATCATCTATGTAGCTTAAATATATAACTTCACCATATTTACTTATGTCTAAGACACTCTTCTTAGACATTCTATTCAAAACAATCTTTTTGATGTGATTTGTACGTATATAATACTCAGCTAATTATCACTATTATCTCTAGCTTGTATAACTATTACCTTATTATTTAAGTACATAACCCTCTACCCCTTGATCTTGATGATTTGAATCCTCAATTTTACCTGCTGAGTAATAGGAGCGATTATCCTCCCAACTTGCTGCAAAATTGTTTCTATATATAGCAAATCTGCTTTCTTCTGTTTAGAAATGGCTACTTGCATCTCTGCCCGTATAATTTAATACATTCCCTTGCTCTCTAAGCAATTTGTGTATTTCTTCTAGAAAATTATTAAGATTTCCACGTTCTTTTAACTCTTTTAAGGAAGTTTATGCAATAAATTCTAAAATATTTTTAGATTTTATAAAATCTTCTGATTTGTTATCAAAAATCTTATCTTATCCTAATTTTTCCACACATGACTCATATCTGGAAATGTCAATTTTGAATATATTGGAATAGATTTATATTGGATTTCCTGTTTTTCTAAAGAACTGTCCACTCTTTCATTTGCATCAACACTTATAGAATGGCAATATTTTTAACTTATTTATATCTGAACCTGATTACTCATGTATATATACCAAATATCCACATATTGATTTTATTATACAATGCTTTCACAAAACCTTCAGTATAACCCCTAGTATTAGATACATAATAAGCTACATGACTCATTAATATTAAATTAACTTTATTTTATTTGGCAATTTTTCTAAATCATTACTAAAAAATCTCCGCACACTAAATTTTTAATGTCTAAGCTAAAATCCTTTACCCCTTTAAGTCGTTGACTTACATCATTTACAAATCCTTCACCATATTCAATGCAATTAAATTGCACATCTTTCCCTATATCTAAATATGCTTTCACTAACCTTAATGTTTAAACCACTTCACCAAAACCTATCTCTATAATTACTGAATCAGTTTGATTTTTGTTGAGTAATTTTACTAATGCATCTATAGCTTTACCAGTTACACTTTTTTGATCAGTATTTTCTATAAAAGCTTTAAACTATTCTGCTGCTTAATCAATGTTTTTTTACATTATCTAAGTCATTTTTTTGTCTTTAATACCCATTTATATTTATACTTTTGTAAATTCTACCTAGTTTATTTAATCAAGCGCTATATTACTACTATAAAAAATCATAATATTTTTAACTAATATTCTATATAATACATTATTAATATTTTATATTATTAGTATACACATCGTTATGACATAGACAATTTAAATTACTAAAAACTATATTTGATCTAATTAATCTTAGAAAAATACATAAATACTGAAGAACAAACAAGCATTATTACTTATAGTAAATACATATGTGAACAAAAATTATAAATATTAGGAAAACGTATAAAGGAACAAGAAGAGACATAAGATAATTTATTGTAATGCTTTCTATTTTTAAGCTTTTGGAATTATCCATATTTATTAGACGTAAAAAATTATATACTTAATTATTATGACCAATTATATGTTATAATATATAACTATACTAAAGATTTTCCTTTGTTATTCTGCTTGTTTTTTCCGTACCATCTAAATCTTGTAATACGCTATTCACAGTATTATAATCTTTTATTGTTTGCACAATATTAACTTGCTTCACTCAAGTGAAGACTATTTTTATTTTTTAAAATATCTTTAGTAGGCATTTTATTTAAATTTTGAATACCCTGTTTTATATTTATATCACTACCATAGTTTTCGCGTAAAGCTCTTCCCCTATTACCATATTTAGTCAAATTATCTTTAATAATAGATTACCATATTGACCTAATAAATCATTAGATTATTCTATGCCATTACTTTTTTACTTTATCTAGTAAAATATTCTCACCAATAAAAGATTTACCATCAATCATAGAAGTTAATTCTTTAATTTGATTTTTATCCTGAATGAAATCTCCTTTTTCATTTATTAACACAACATATTTATATTTTTTAATTATACCTAACGTTACTAATAATTCTTTTCTTTTATCTATAACTATTTTTGGATCATCAATTACAAATAAATTATTATCTTTTTCTGCAATCGATATTACTTTTCCCTTCACTATACTTACACTTGTGTTAACAAAGCCAGGTATATACTCTTTAACCTTAGTATCCTCATTAAACAAAATAGGTTTTTTTTATTGCTCTTTGATGCTTTATCTTATTATTTTCATTCATAATTCGCTTTCAAGTTTATAATCAATGTATCATTGATATCATAGTATATAGTATACATATCATATTATTTTTATATTTAATAAATTAATATACTTATATATTAAAATTATACATTTTTAAAGAGCACGACGCTCATCTCTTTTTAGAGACACTGCTGCTTGATGTGCTGAGTCTACATGTTCCTCTTTAGGATGTAAAAGTTTTTGAGCCTCATCTATTAATTCTCTAGAAATATTGTGCGATGACTCTTCTTGTCCTACTTGTACACAATCTTGACTAATATTACCTATATACTGCTTTTCATTTATATGAATTTTAGGAGAATGGTTATATTTTCTATCAGTATAATGGTCTAAGGATTCATCTGGTTGCATTCCCTTAATATTGATATTTATCATATCTTTCAAGTAATTTGTTATACTTTTAAATATGCTAGGTTTTTGCTCTATTGTATAATTCTTCTCTACTTCAGCATATGTTTTTTTATATATGTCATGCATAACTTTTTGGTTACCCTCTTTTGCAGCATGATTAAAATCCTTACTATTCACTAATATTTCTCTAGTATCACATTCAACATATTGTTGCTTTAATAGATTTTGTAGTTCATATTTATTCTTGTAAGTTTTTATTTCCTTTGCATTTTGTTCTATGTTATCCCGTAATGTTGTTTTTAACGTTTCATACCCTAATCTTTCTGGTATTGATGTATTATTACCAAAAACAAAATAAATAGTTGACGTAATTATACCAAATACATTACCAGTAAGCGCACTAATTGTTACATAACTACCAGCTTCCCCTAAATTATCTCGAAGTGTTTTAGCAATACTTCTTAATGGTTTAGGAATTGCATTTTGTATTCTTGTCAAAAGACCTGATTTTGGCTTTTCTGCTGCATTCCTAATATCAAGCATCTCTTGTGTTTTAACATCTTTTTCTTTGAAAAACTTTTCTACATTCTGATTACTTTTCGTAATTTTTTTTAATTGTTCATTCGCATCAACATAGGCTTCTGTTAGCACATTCTCATCTTTAAGGTTATTTACTTTACGTAATCTCCCGGTTTCTATAGCTACACTTATACCAACAGCAACAATAGCAACACTCATCATAATTGCCGCCGGTACCGTACCAACACCACTAGCAAATAATAACCCCGCACTTATAACTAGAAATGCTCTACATGCTGTTTTTCCTCCTATAATACTTATTGTGTGATCTATTCCCTTTGCTATTCCTCCTATAACTTTAGCTGTTCTAGGATAGTTTTCATTCATATATTGCTTAGCTGAATTATAGCGCACACGTATTCTATCTATAACATTAACTACAGGTGTAACTATTTTCTGAGTAATAAACTTCTTGAATCTAGAAAATCTACTAATATTCTCTTGCAACACTAATTTTTCTGATAATACGTTATTATCTACATTACTAACTTCAAAAGTTGTTAAAGAAGAGGCACTAGAAACATCCGAAGCCAAAGACAAATCACTACCTATACTACTATCAATAGACTCTTGATCTAAAGCTTTTTCACTTCTATCATTCATACCACGTATTTTTGCAGACTTTTTTTCTTCAGGATCTACGATGGTTTTAGTAAAATCCATTCCAGTCTTTAATAATTCAAACTTTTTCTGTATTATACGTATTATATCTATAATATTAACTACAATATTCATCTTTTACCACATCGATTATATATTAATAATGATATATCTTTATACTTAATATATTATTATATTATTAATATATATTTAAAATCATATTTTATATTGAGAAGTATTAGAATCTTAGTTAAACTACAAATAAATTCTATTTATCATAAACTAAGGATTATATATGCGAGGAAATAAGTTAATTAGCGTTGCTATTATATTATTTATTGTATACGCTATTGCAAATGATAAGCAAACACAATCTAAAGTTAATAATTTGTTCAACTCAACAAAACGTATACAAAAAGATACATCAATTACCTCTAGTAATAACAATACTGATATCAATGACACTCCTACTTTCTCTAATGTTACCATAACTCCTCCTGCAAATAATGATTCTATCATTACACGTTTTCTAGCTAATACTCTTAATAACGTAGTAAGCACAAAAGAAGGACAAGAAGCTCTAAAAAAGATTATAACTAACATTCCTGATGTTCCGACAGTTCCTAGAGAATTTCAAGAATTTAGTATTGTTGACGATAAAATCGGTAGTGGTAATAACATAGAATGTGGACAAAAACTTTCTATTAATTATCAAATCCTAACTTCAGATAATAAAACTTTAGTTAGTAACTCAGACCCAGCACATCCAACTGAAATAATAGTAGGAGATAATACTATAGCAAAAGCAATCGACTTTGTTGTTTTGAGCATGAAAAATAAAGGTAGTAGAAAAGTGATATTATCACCATATTTTATTAATAATGACGCAAAATTAAAAGATAAAGCACAAAACTATAATGGTTTTTTAACACTAATGCTTAATATAATTGAATCTTCAGCATTACCATCGTCTAAAGGTAAATTACGTATTTTTACAGAAAAAATAACAGAAGGGGAACCTGCTAAATGTGGTGATCATATAAACATGCATTACAAAATATTACGCCTTGATGGAACAGAGCTTTTCAACTCTATAAAAACATATCCTGAATCTATTAATGTTAGAATAGGAAATAATGAAGTACCGTTTGCTATAAATAAAATACTAGAATATATGACAGTAAACTCTGAAAAAGTAGCTATTGTTCCACCAGAATTCTTGAATAATATATTTTCCAAAAAAACTGATAAATTTTTTCCTTCTGACCTAAAATTACCAAACGATGAAATGGTAATAATAGAAGTTACTAGAGTTATCTAAAATTTACTCTATTTATAACAAAAATGAAAGTTTATATTTTTTGATTATAATTTTTAAAACTATTGGTTTAGTATTATTTTCATTATTAATTATATATTAATATTTTTTAAAATTATCAGTATTATTATAATGTATAATCACTTACAAATCTTTGATACATCATCTATAACAGAATCTTTAATTCATATCTTGGTACATAATTTTTATCAAGAAGTAAGAAGTGATGGTGTGATTGGTCATATATTTGAACAAATCATACAAGATGATTGGGATGAACATTTATTACGTATGGAAGAAACGACGCTATTTTTTATGCAAAAAGCTCTAGAATAGCTAATAATTTAATGCTTGGTATTAAGATTCATAGCAAAAATACTAATCATAATATTATGATTAAAAAATAGTTATAAAATATTAAATTAGAACTCATGGACATTTAATTTAATACTTTAGGCATAAATTATTTTTATTTTCATATATAATAAAAAATATATGAACTTATTTATAGTTATTTAACTTAAATTAGGTATATGAAAGAAAGCACTCAAGGACCAAAATCAAGTTTTAAAACCATGTAAATTCTGTCTAATCCAACTTTTTATGTTAGACCTCAAATTTGCTATAGTATTCAAAAGAAAATAATCTTATAAAAAATAAGCTTATATTTGACAATTTATAATAAAAGTCTTTGTCCTTTCTGATTTATGAAAACTACATTAGCCATTATAACAAGTTGTCCTGACTTCAATTCTTTAACTAAAATTTGCTCTAACTAACTTTCAAATAATTCTATAAACTACTATTAAGAATTATACCATTTCTACCCTATCCTCTACCTTTTCTTGAGGAAAGCTCTATAACACCTTCACCTATTATATAGACTAATTTATCAAAGCCTAAATTTTTAATTACCGCTTTATACTCCCCTCTCCTATCTTCACATTAGCTTCCAAGTAGATGAAGCATTTATCTATAACCAATTTTTCTAAGTCTTTATACTAGACCGTGATTTGCTTATCTTAAACCATGTTGGTAAATCTGATAATTTGATATCTGGATTTTGATCAACAAATTTTGGTAAATGTTCTATCTCTAGCTTCCTTTTTACTCCAAGTATAGTTTATTCCTTTGCTTTTATCTATATTTTTTCAGCTTTCTTAGTATATAGGAACTAGGAGTAAAGCCTACTAGGAAAAATGAGTAACACATCTGCTAATTCAAATCAAAAAATGTATTAACCTATTTACTGTAGTTAGAGAAGATTAAATATTATAGTAAAAACATTCGAATTTGCGTACCATATCACTCTTTACTCTCTTACTAATTGTAGGCTTAGCTCTATCTGACCTAGTATCAATATTCAACTTTTTTTACTATATACTTGACGCAAAAAATACTTTCTCTCTTAAATCTTTATTGTAGGGATTTATTGACATTTTTCATTTTAATAAACATTTGTACCTAATGCAGGTTAAATAAACTATATGAAAATTTTATTACATATAAAATGAGTATAAAAATTAAGCTTCTTGCTCAAATTTGGTATTTTCTATAAGTGTAGCAATTTTCTGAGCATTACTAAAGGAATCATCAAACTTAAAAATTAATTCTGGCGAATACTTTAATTTTACTTTACTTGTCAACATTTTACGTAAAGTAGGAGATAACTTAGTTAAAGATTGTATTACTAAATCATAATTTACGCTATTATAAGAAAACAATGGTATAATATATACAATTGCTACTCGTAAATCTGAATTTACTCTAACTTCTGATATAGTTAGAGATATATTAATTAAAACCATATCTAAAAGCTTACCTTTGTTAAATATATTAGATAAAGTACGTTTTATCAATTCAGCTACTTTAAACTGTCTATTACTTGGTAAATTAGATCTGCTCATACAAAAACACTAAAAAAATAATTATACTAAAAAGTTTGTTGTTCTTCAATAACTTCAAACACCTCTATTATATCTTTCTCTTTAATATCATCATAATTCTCAAGTACGACACCACATTCAAATCCCTCTCTGACTTCACGTACATCTTCCTTAAATCTACGCAACCCTTTAATTTTACCAGTATGTATTACGACATTATCACGCAATAACCTAATCTTACAATTTCTTTTTATAATACCATTCAGTACAAAACATCCAGCAATCTTATTAAATTTACCAACGTTAAACACTTGTCTAATTTCAACTGTACCTATAGTTTGTTCACGTATAATAGGCGACAACATACCACCAACTATAGATTTAATTTCATCAATTAAATCATAAATTACAGAATAATACCTTAATTCAATCTTTTCTTGATCAGCTAGCAACCTAGCAGGACCATTTGCTCTAACATTAAAACCTAATATAATAGCATTACTTGCTTTAGCTAATATTATATCTGATTCTGTAATACCTCCAACCGCAGAATGTAAGATTTTAACTATAACCTCATCATTAGACATCTTAAGCAAATTATTTACTATAGCTTCTACAGATCCTTGAACATCTGCCCTTACAATAATAGACAGTTCTTTTGTTTTAGACAATGATTCATGATTAGAAAACAATTCTTCTAAACTCAATTTCTGCACGCGAGCAGTCCTTATTTCTCTTAGACGTTTACTTCTATAGCCACTGATTTCTCTAGCTTGCTTTTCTGTAGGAACTACCGAAAAGAGATCACCTGCTTCTGGAGCTTCATTTAAACCAAAAATCTCAACTGGAACAGAAGGTGTAGCATCTTTAGCTTGTATACCCTTATCATTATAAATTGCCCTAACTTTACCAAAACTTACCCCAGCAACTATAACATCTCCTACCTTTAGAGTACCTTTTTGTACCAATACAGTTGTTACAACTCCTCTACCCTTATCTATTTTAGCTTCAATAACCGTTCCAACAGCTGATCTATCTGGGTTAGCTTTTAAATCTAAAAAATCAGCTTGCAATAAAATTGCTTCTTCTAATTTATCTATATTTTTCTTGGTTTTTGCTGACACTTCTACAATGATAGTATCACCACCCAACTCTTCAGGAACCAATTCATAGTTTAACAACTCATTCCGTATATTTTGAGAATTCACTCCTGGTAAATCAATCTTATTCACTGCAACAATAATAGGTAATTTAGCTGCTTTAGCATGATTAATAGCTTCTGCTGTTTGTGCCATAATACCATCATTTGCAGCAACTACTAATACTACTATATCAGTTACTTTGGCACCACGTGCACGCATAGCTGTAAAAGCTTCATGTCCTGGAGTATCTAAAAAAGTTATAGATTGACCATTAACTAATTCTACCTTATATGCACCTATATGCTGCGTTATTCCTCCAGCTTCACCAGACACAACATCCGTTGAACGCAATGCATCTAATAAAGTAGTCTTACCATGATCTACATGTCCCATTACAGTTACAACTGGCGACCTTCGTACCATTAATTCATTAGCATCTTCTTCTTCAACCAATATATTTTCTACATCTGAATCTGTAACTCTTTTAACTTTATGACCTAATTCATGAATAATTAACTCAGCAGTATCAGAATCTATAATTTGATTAATAGTTGCCATAACTCCAAGCTTCATCAATTGCTTTAATACTTCTGATCCCTTTTCAGCCATACGATTAGCTAATTCTTGTATACTAATTACTTCTGGCAATATTACTTCCCTAGAAATCTTCTCTGTTTCTTTATTTTTAAGCTCAAACCTTTTTGCTTTTTCTCTAGCTCTTCTAATAGAGGCAATACTTCTAGATCTAGTTAGTTCTTCATCATCTGGAATATCACTACTAGCAATAGATACCTTACCATATACACGCCTATCTTCACTCCACTTCTTTGTAACTTCAGATTTAGTAGTTTTCTTACTTATTGGAGAATGTTTAGAAGTTTTTTTATGAAAATGAACTTCATAATCATCATCATCTTCATCACGATCTATAACTTTATTCTGTATTGGCTTTATAACTTCAACATAAGACTGCTCTTGTTCTGTTTGCGTAGTTAGTATAGAAACATTTTCTTCTTTTATATTGGTATCAGATGATTCTATAGTATCATTTTTTACTTCAATTTCTTCTAGTACCTGAACCTCTTTTTCTATAGAATCATCTGATAGAGTAGGTTTTTCAGTTACCTTTAATAAAGATTTAAAAACATATTTCTTATCAGCATGTTCAAGTGCTCGTATCCTTACAGATTTTTCATGATCAGTAAGAGAAGAAACACTTTCATCTTCATGTTGAAATTTTATATCATTTTGTACAACAGTAGAAGGAAAATCCGCTAATACTTCATTACTCTTTTCTTTAACACTACGATTCTTTTTAACTTCTACTGTAACAGTTTTTGAACGACCATGAGCAATACTTTGCTTTATCTGAGCACCATCACCTCTTGATAATTGCAACTTACCAAGTGTATTAATAGTTAATTTTGATGTTTTGTTACTATCTTTATTTTCTGTATCTTCCATATTACTCTATAAAAATGCTATAAATTTACTTTTTGTCTAGCTTGCATTATAATCTCGTCTATTTGTTCTTCGCTTAAATCTTCTTTTCCAATTATTTCTTTAAATTCTTGACGAGATAAATCGGCTATATCTTGTATATTTTTTATACCCTGTTTAGCTAAAACTAACAATAACTTTATTGGTATATTTAACAACTTCTCTAAGTTTATATCCCCACCTAAACTTTTAATTTCTTCTACTAACATATTATTTTGTTGTTCAAGATAGTTTTGTGCTCTATTTTTTAACTCTGTTGCTAATTCAGCATCAAAACCTTCTATATTTTGTAATTCTTCAAGTTCAGTATAAGCAATCTCTTCTATATTATAAAACCCTTCTGCTACAAGTAACTGTGCCAATACTTCTTCTACATTCAATGCCTTCATAAATAATATAGAAGCTGTATTAAACTCTTCAGAGCGACGTTTCGATTCTTCATCTTCAGTTAGTACATCTATACCCCAACCAGTAAGTTGTGAAGCTAATTTAACATTTTGCCCTCGTCTACCTATTGCAAGACTTAACTGATCACTAGGTACAACCACTTCAATACGTCTCTTATCCTCATCAATCACCACTTTACTAATTTCTGCTGGTGCAAGTGCATTAACTACAAATGTAGCAGGTTTAGCACTCCATTGTATAATATCAATTTTTTCATTCTGTAATTCATTAATTACTGCTTGTACTCTTGCACCTCTTACACCTACACATGATCCAACTGCATCAATAGTAGAATCAGAAGAATAAACTGCAACTTTTGCACGAGAACCAGGATCTCTAGCAACTGCCTTAATTTCTATTATATTATCATATACTTCTGGCACTTCTTGCACAAAAAGTTTTGCAAGGAAATTGTTACTTGTACGAGATAAAATAATTTGAGGAGCTTTATTCTCACGACTCACATTTAAAATATATGCCCTTATACGATCTCCTTGACGAAAGGTTTCATGAGGCAACATATTCTCTCTCTTTAAAATAGCCTCAGCCCGCCCCAGATCAACCGTCACATTACCATATTCAATTCTTTTCACTACTCCATTTATAATATCACCCATTCTATCTTTAAAATCTTGATATTCACGATCTCTTTCAGCATCACGCACTTTTTGTACAATAACCTGCTTAGCAGTTTGTGCTGCCACTCTTCCTAAATCAATTGGAGGTAATAAATCCAGTATCTCTCCCCCTATTTCTGCAGAATTATCTAATTCTTTAGCATCTTTATATGAAATTTCCTTTGCATAATCTTCTACATTTTCTACGATAGAAAGCTTTCTATATAATTTTATTTCGCCTGTCTTACGATCAATTTCTGCTACTACATTATGTTCATGTCCATACTTTTTTCTACCAGCAACTTGTATAGACTGCTCCATAGCTTCAAATACTGATTCTCGAGATATACCTTTTTCTCTTGCTACTGCATCAATTATTTGTAATATTTCATTACCACCTATAGATAACATACTCATTGCAACTCTTTCCCTACATATTGACTAAATTATATTTTATTTTGCATCTTTTTTAAGAGTTTATCATTTAATACTAATTTAGCAGTCATAATAAACGAAAAATCTACGTCAAATTCTTTATTATTTGATATTATCGTTATACAACCCTCTTTCACAGATTTGATAATACCCTTACACTGTTTTATATCATGAACTTTTGTAGAAAATGATAATTTCGCTTCAAAACCTTGATATTTCTTAAAATCTCCTATATTCATAAGTGGACGATCAATTCCCGGAGAACTTACTTCTAAATTGTAATTATCTATTATTATATCTTCTACATCTAATAACGCAGACAACATATAACTAGCCTTTTCACAGTCACTTACCGTAACTTCTTCACCCTCTAATCTCTCTATCATAACCTGCAAAATCTTATTAGATTTTTTATTAGGGCTAGATCCTAATAATTTTACCCTTACTAATTTATACCCTAATTTTTCTAGAGAATTTTTAATTAGTACTTCAATTTGAAATTCAAGAGGTGTTATATTATTAATTGTCATTATTAATTTAAAAAACTATTAAAAAAGGCGGGAAAACCCACCTCAAAAAACATACATAAATTATTACTGGTGGATTATATAATATTATTATATGATTGCAAGTTGTTTTTACCTATATATTATATATAGTTTTCACATAACAACCTAAAATTAATGTTTGTTACAAAATACATAATATTAAAAATGAATATTTTTAAACAATTAAAAATAAATATAATTAAAATAATATATGGCTTAGCTAAAGATCATAATATTTATATCAACGATATATTATTTTCTTACTTAACAATAAAGTTAACACATAAACAACTATACGGAGAAATATGCACCAATGCAGCTCTCGTTTTCGCCAAAGCATTTTCTTATACAGAAAAGCAAATAGGACAACTAATAGTTGAGAGACTCAAATATACAAATTACATTGAAACAACTAACCTAGCTAGTAGAGGATTTATCAACATAACACTTAAAGCCTTTATATGGACAAAAGCCATTAACAATATATTGCTTCAACCACATAATACTTATACTGAAAATACTAAAAACAAACAAGAAATTACCCTTGAATGCAACGTCATACACGCCGCCCTTTTAAAGGGGTATAACAGAGGCTTGATATTTGTCAATGCTTTGAATGCACTATTCATAAAATCCGGTTATAAAGTTACTAAACAATATCTTCAAGGATCTAACTATTTAAATAGCACTGTAACTATATATAAAAGTAATATACACACACTAGATGTTATAAACATTTCAAATCATATAATCTATGATAATAATTTAAATTATATTTCACTAAATGATATAATTTTAACATTTTTTAGTAAAAAACATACTCTACCTTTAAAAATTCAAACAAGACAAATCTATGAACAATCTAAAAGTAATATAATATTTTGTATAAAATATACATATAACTTAGTTTGCTATATATTAGAACACGCTAAAAACAATACTTTAGTAGACTATATAGGAAAACTTTGTATCGATTGCAACCATTACACTCAAGACGATTTAGAACTTATAAAACTCCTAGCATTATGGCCGCAAATATTAGAAGACATTATCACTTCATACGAAATACACCAAATAGCACTTTATTTACAAAAGCTCTCCATGTATTTTTATAATACACAGCATAAAGAGAGTAATAAAAATTTGCCTTTTATTTATAATAATGATATCAATTTAACGGTTACTAGATTAGCGTTAATTAGGGCCATAAAAGTGGTGAT
Source organism: Rickettsiales endosymbiont of Dermacentor nuttalli (assembly GCA_048496475.1). Taxonomy (GTDB): domain Bacteria; phylum Pseudomonadota; class Alphaproteobacteria; order Rickettsiales; family Arcanibacteraceae; genus Ac37b. The sequence goes on along the minus strand of JBGCXS010000008.1, from coordinate 10,998 downwards.
TGAATCAGGTTTCGATATAATTGGAATTAAATTAGTAGTAAAAAATTAACTTTATAATAATAAATTAAATTGAGGAAATTATGCAACATCTAAATTCTGATAGTGAAAAAACATTAGACGAAAATTTAGATTTGGAACATGAAGAGAGAAAACTTTCAGTATGGAAAGTCTATTCTTCAACCTTTGTGTGTTTATTAATTATTGCATTTACTTTTGCCGCATTAGCCTGGTATATGCTTGATAATCTTTATAGTGGTGATGAGAACGAAGAAATACCTGTAATAAAATCAGATCTATCACCTATAAAAATTAAGCCAGATGATCCAGGAGGCATGATAGTACCTAACATGGATAAAGACGTATATAACAATCTTATTGAAGGTAACAATAATGAAAAACCTCAAGAATATGTTTTACCTATGCCAGAAGAACCTTTAAATCCTAGAATTATTATAAAAAATGAAATTAAACCAAACATTAATAGTATAGAATCAATAAATGATATAAAATCAGATACCACTAAAAACAATCACATTGATAATAATACTACTTCTAATAACGATGTCATGCTTTCAGATAACTCTGAAGAACTAACCCCAAAAAATGAAGCTCACAATCAAGCTTCAGAACAAATACAAAAAAATACAGAAGAAGTTATCAAGACTGTTAAAGAATCTATACAACATAATATTCCAAATACTGTTACAGCCCCTGATATAAAACATATACCAGATAACCAAACAAACAAAATCATGCATAAATCCTCACGCAAATCCACTAATAAAACAGGATATAAAATACAACTAGGCGCTTTTAAATCACAAAAAGAAGTTGAGATTGAATGGAAAAAGATCAAAACACGTTATGCTAACATATTAGGTAAAAATACCCATTCAATTGAAAAAAAGGATCTAGGTACAAAAGGAATTTTTTATAGATTACAAGTTGGTCCATTAAATAGTGAGACAGAAGCACGTATGATATGCCAAAAACTAAGTACATATAAACAAAATTGTTTTGTAGTAAAAAAATAAAACTATCTATACCAATGAATTTTTGTAATCACGCTATGTAATTATATATTTTATATTTCTTTTTAATCTAAGAAGTGGAAAAGATCTTTAGTTTATAACCTAACGTTTTTAACAAAAATCTCTCAAGAATTTCTTATATAAGGTGTTAGCATAACGCTTTTTACCTTACTAAGCTGTAACTTCTCCAAGCATTCTATCCTACAAATGAATGGTTTACCCATTTACACTATATTATCAGGCCAGATAGAGCGAAGAGTGACGACATACGCAAATTCAAATATTTCTATATTATATTAAAAAACTAATGATTACCCTATTAAATCTACAAATCTTATGTAATTTTTGTAAAATATATATTACAATTGCTTTTTAGAAGTTATATTTGCACATCTTCAAACATAAAATTTATTATTAAATTTACAAATTATCTTAAAAGACATATAATATCTTAAATATTCATTTAATTAAACACTGTAAAGAAATTTATAAAAGGAATAATAGAGTTATGGATAATAATAGCCCTAATTCCCATAATGATAAAAATAATGTTTCATCTACTTCACAAGATGAGAATATTAAATCTAACGAATCAAAGAAGACTGAGGAACAGAAAATTAATCAAGAAACAATAAAGCAACCAGCAGAACAGAAGCAGGAAGAAAAAATAGAAATATCTAAAATTTCAGAAAAAGACGAAGAACTAAAAAAACAGACTGTTGCAAAAGAATCAAAAGACAAAGAGATAGAAACAGACAAAGATAGTAAATTAAATGATATAAAAAGCTTAATTGCAGACGCACGTAGAGCTATGGCTAATGGTAATTTTGACTCCGCATATAGTTTATTGAATTCAGCACAAGAATTGATTGCCTCTAATCCTACACTAAAAGGTACAGGAGTTGAAAACAGCATTCAAAACATAAAAAGCGATATGATGGAAATGCGCTCAGGTTATGAAACTCAGCTTAACCGTCAGACGTTTGCTGAACAACGAATAAAAGAACTAGAAAAACTAAATAAATTATTACAAAATAATCTTGATATAACTTACCAGGTTATCGAAAAAGCTGATAAACACCTTTATAAAGATATTGAACATAAATTACAAATCGACAAGATTAGAGATAAACATAAGTGTGGCGAGAAACTTACTGAAGATGAAGAAAAAGCCTACCATGAAGTTCTTCATAAAAAATTCAATGAAAATGCTGAGTTACATCAAGCTGCCCATGAACATACTAAACAAGCTGTCAAGCAATTAGAAGAACATAAGGCTCAACATGGCTTAGATAAAACTAAAGAACGTGAATTAGCTGATTTTAAACAAAAGTTAGAAAATGATTTATTTGATAAAATGATGTTTGATTACTTACCAAATCAAAAAATGGATAAGCACTACTCTAATACTTTAGATAACACTCCCCACAGTGAAGCTAATAAACTTATAAAAGGTTTAAGTACAAATGATAGCCATGAATTTCATGCCTCTCTAGGTAATTTATCACCACCTAATTTACCAAATAAACATTCACCATCAAGCGAAAAATCTAGATAATTATTAATAGATTTGTAAATAATGTGTAAAATACCTTTACTATTAGTAATAGTCAAGTTATGATAACTTGAGTTTTGTTTATTAATCGTTTTTGAAGGTAATTTATGAAAAAAGAAGCTACACTTGAAGATTATCGACAATTAGAAAAAAAAATTAAAGGCATCACTCCAGGACAAAATCAAGCAGAACAATATTTTGCAGCTCTGATAGCAGTTACTGGTGACATCGCCCAACTCGTGCTAAAAAATAATTCTAACCCCACGTATAACACTGAACAAAAAAATTTAATCCATTTATATTTTGCTAAAGTTTTAAACGGTACTCAACCACAGTTCCATTCATTTATAGATATAATGCTAAATCAAAAATGTGCGTCACCATATCATATGTTAAAGGAAATTTTTATAAAAGATCTAGCAGCTGACCAAATCTATAATAATCATGCTTATCAAGAAGGTCTTAAGTATTTTGCACAAGAAGTTACAGATTATAAGAAAGAACATACGATGGCTAAACAACTACAACCAAACGAAGCTTCAACGAGTTACTCAAGTAGAGTCACACTTCCAAGCAGCAGTAGAGCAGAACAGGTTAGACAAAGTAAAAACAAAAAAAGCTCTGGTTGTTCTATTATTTAACCCATATATCTTTGCGCCCTAAACTAGGGCGCTCAATTATATTATAAAAATACTAACGACAACAAAATCTGCCAAAATTCCTATATTTTGTCTTAGCTCTCTTGCCTTTAATTTCTTCTATTTGCGCGCGATCATAGACATTAAGCACAATATATAAGCTTGCTTTTCTTTTTCTACCTAACCAATAAACTACCCATGTTGCATATTACTTACTTATCATAACCATTACCAGTCTTACCATATATAGTTTCTAATGATTTCTAAGCTCTTCTAAAAACATAATTTCTTTTATCATTTTTTTTAAAAATTCTACCTGCTCATACACAGAAACCTTAAGAGATGAACTAAGCTAGCTTTCAGTTAATTCACCATTTTTACCTTCATCACCACTAATATCTTCATTACTGTAATGAAACTTTTCTACATAGTTTTGAAATTTCTTTTCTCCTAATTTCTTGGTAAGAACTTGTGAATACCTATTACAGAATTTGCCATCCAGCTACTTGGGTTATGATCTTTCCTCTACACCTCTAATTAGCATTATATTCAGGATTATATTTTCATTCTGGGTTAGATGCATCTTTTTTAAAATAACACTGTCATATCTCATTAAACTCAAAGGCACTTTAAAAGTTGAAAAAGCAGAAATACGCCTAGCACATTCTATACTATTAATCTTCTATCACCTTATTTATTAATTTAAATCATAAATTACTACGCACGTATCCATTTCAGAAAATAACGCCTTATTATCAACTTCAGCATATACAGCGTTTGTAAAAACAACTCATACAAATAAAATGTTATTCTTAACATATTTACTAAACCTCTTTATTTAATTATTACTTTTTCATTTTCCACAAATATTTTATCTTCAGCAATCAAACGTACTACTTGCTTGTAACATTTATGTTCATGCATTAAAATACGCTTAGTTAAGCTATTTAAATTATCATCTTGCAATACCTCAACAGGAGATTGCATAATTATAGGCCCAACATCCATTTCACTCCGCACAAAATGTACTGTACATCCAGTAATCTTTACTCCAGCCTCTAACGCTTGTGCTTGAGCATTTAAGCCTTTAAACGATGGAAGCAATGAAGGGTGTATATTAATTAACTTATTATACCAACTCTTAACAAAATCTTCACTTAATATACGCATAAATCCAGCTAAACATACTAACTCAACTTTATACTCTTTTAGTTTTACATTTAAAGCTTGATCAAATTCTGCTCTTGAAGCATAATCACGATTATTAATACATATAATGTGTCTAATATCTGCAACTTTTGCACGCTCTAATCCATAAGCATCAGATTTATTAGATATTACACTTACTATTTCAGCTGGAAAATTCGCTTCATTACATGCATCAATTAAACTTTGAAGGTTAGTACCATTACCAGAAATTAATACTGCTATACGTAATTTTTTCATGTTAATTTACTATTACTGCTAAGTCATCTATATTATCTTTTATAGAAACCATACCAATTTCATACACTTTATGATTATCATCCTTAATAATCGATAAAGTATCTTGTACATATTCTGGACTTACTATCATTGCCATCCCTATACCACAATTAAATGTCCTAAATAATTCGTAATCATCTATATTAGATAATTGCTGCAGCCATCCAAATAATTCTGGAATATTTAAAGCTTTCTTATTTATTTGAGCCTTAAAATCTTTACCCATCACACGAGGTAAATTCTCTATTACTCCTCCTCCAGTAATATGTGCTAATACCTTTGCATATCCTCTCTTAATTATCTTCATACATACATTAGTATAAATAACTGTTGGTTCAAGTAATATTTCAGCAAAAGTACTATTACAAAATGGTGCTTTATCTGAATATTTAACATTATGCTGCTGCATAATTTTACGCACTAAAGAAAAACCATTAGAATGAACTCCACTTGATGCAATTCCAAGTATTACATCTCCTGCCTTAATTTGTTCCTGCTTGGGTAACAATTGCTCACGCTCTACAACTCCAACTGCAAACCCGGCTAAATCATAGTCTTCATTATTGTACATACCTGGCATCTCTGCAGTCTCTCCTCCAAGTAATGCACAATTAGATAACTTACATCCATCTACTATACCCTTTACCACTTGTTCTGCAACACTTACGTCAAGCTTACCTATTGCAAAATAATCAAGAAAAAATAATGGCTCAGCTCCCTGCACTATTAAATCATTTACACACATTGCTACTAAATCTATTCCGATTGTATGATGAATACCTGTTTCAATAGCAATTTTCAATTTAGTCCCCACTCCATCAGATGTTGAAACTAAGATAGGATCTTTATAAGACAATTGTTTTAAATCAAATAATCCACCAAAGCCACCTATTTCAGAATATACACCTGTTCTTCTAGTAGATTTTGCCATAACTTTTATAATATCTACAAGCTCATTACCATTATTTATATTTACACCTGCCTGTTCATAAGTTGTACAGCTCGATTTTTCCATGCTTGCCATCCTTTCTAACTTAAGATATAATACTGTTTTATATAAATATATGCTTCATTGTAAAAATGCGAATATTTTTTTTTATTATTATATTATTTATTAATATAATCTTTCATATACCTGCATACGCAAAGGATACTACTTTAATTATTCCTATACTTATTAGGGATAAACAATATATGCTATGGGAACCAAATAATCACTGGAAATCTACATTAAATAAGTATTTACCTAGCGATTATAGAGAAAATTTTATTATTCCCACAGGTGATTTAGATGATATATCTCTTGTTAATTTTGATATAATAAAAAATGCAGATCTTATTAAATTACAAACTATATTAGATAAATATAATACACAAAATGCCCTAATTGCTATAGCTCGCTATTTTATTGATATTAAAACAAGTGTACCTGCTTTAGAATTAACTCTTAAATATTTAAAAGCTTCAGAAGAATTCTCTAAAATAATACTAATAAATGATAACAACAATAATTCTCTACAATTTCTACTACAGCAAGCTGTAACAGAAGTTATAAACGTTATTAATATCACAACAGACGATATCCTAAATCGAAAAACTACTAATATATTATTTAATGTAGATATACACCATACTGGAGATTGGATAAACATCAGAAGAAAGCTTATGCACATTAATAAAATTAATAATTTAGTAGTAAAAGAAATGTCCATAGATAATGCAATTATTAGTATTGATTACTTTGGTTCTAAAGAAGAATTATTTACAGAATTAAAATCTTATGGTTTTATTATAGATGAACAATACAACGTTATTACCGTATCATTATGACTTATAAATCTTCTGTAATTTCTCAGTATATATTCTGGATAGTGTTCTCTGTTTGTTTACTAACACTTCTTTATACCACTAGATATACTCTTTTTCCATTTGTTACTGCAATGGTTTTCACATATTTATTAGATCCATTAGTAGTAAAATTAGAATCCAAATCATTATCACGTGGTAGTTCCTCTGGAATCATTGTTGCAATATTTTTTGCTATAATTAGCATTATATGTATTATAATAATACCATTAATTTATAATCAATTAATAAGTTTTATACAGAAAATTCCTGAATACCATACTTCTATACAACAAAGGGTTATACCTATATATACCGAATTAATTGAAAAAATTGATCCGAGTCTTGTAAAAAAAATAGAAGAGTTTGTACAAAATTTTTCAGGAAAACTATTTCAATATTTAAGCAGATTTCTCAATAATGTTTGGCAATCAGGATTAGCATTCATTAATTTCCTTTTCTTAATTTTTATTACTCCAATAATTACCTTTTACTTATTAAGAGATTGGCCTAAAATGCTAACTACACTTGAAAAATTATTACCTAACAGTGGGAAAAATATCATAAAGACACAAATACAAGAAATAGATTTTATTTTGTCTGGATATATACGAGGACAAATGAATGTATGCTTAATAATGGCTATATTTTATGCTACATCCTTGTCATTACTTAGATTAGATTTTGGATTGGTCATAGGAGCAACTACTGGATTATTAACTTTAGTACCTTTTATTGGACCTGTAATTGGTTTTATAGTTGCTTTCTCTCTTGCTTTTTTTCAATCTATGGATAGTACACATATAATAATTTTATGCATTATCTTTACCATTGGACCAATGTTAGAAGGAAATTTTATAACTCCTAAATTGGTAGGAGAAAAAGTAGGATTACATCCAGCATGGATCATATTTGCTGTATTAGTCAGTACTAATATCGCAGGTTTTACTGGTATACTAATTGCAGTACCTACTGCTGCTATTATCGGAGTATTAACTCGTTTTTTTATACAACAATATTTATCAAGTAATTTTTCTAAATGAATAAACAAATATATTTCGAGCTTAAACCAAACCAAGAATATACTGATACAGATTTTATAATCTCCTCAACTAATGAAGAGTCTGTAGATAAACTAAACACTTGGCCTAATAATATTAACACTAATTACCTTTACGGCATTATTTTACATGGACCAACGCATTCTGGTAAAACACATTTATGCCATATATGGCAAAAAAAGAATAAGGCAGTTTTTATTAATTCCTTATATAATATAGAAACTACTAATAAATCTACTTGCTATATTGTAGAAGATATAGAAAAACTTATCGCACAAAATGAAGAGAATTTTCTACATTTATTAAATACATTAATAGAACATAAACACTACTTCATTTTTACTAGTAAAACCCCACCTTCTTCTATTATAATTAAGTTACCTGACCTTTCCTCACGTATTAAGGCGATGCATTCCCTTGAAATCAAGCAACCCGACGAACAATTATTAAAAGCACTTATGGTTAAATATTTTTCAGAGCGTCAACTAAAGATTGACCTAAACGTTATAGATTATTTATTAGTGCGCATTGAGCGATCATGTGGCGCCATACGCAATATAGTTGAATTAATTGATAAGCATTCCTTAGCAGAAAAACGTAATGTTACTGTTAAATTTGCACATTATATCTTAAATAATATGCTATAATTTTGGTATTTTTTAATTTTATACGTTGATATTTATAAAATATTCTAGTAAGTTACCCTACTTAGTAGATATTTTAATAAGGCGTAAACTTATGAACATTATTCAACGTTTTGAACATCAGCAAATTGATAACAACTCTCGTTCTATGCCTGATTTTCGTCCTGGTGATACTATAAAGGTTAATGTACAAATTCGTGAAGGAGCAGTAGAACGTATACAGGCATTTGAAGGTGTTTGTATTGCTTCTAAAAATAGAGGTATCAATTCTTCTTTTACAGTACGTAAAATTAGTTATGGTGAGGGAGTAGAGCGTACATTCCCTTTATATTCCACTTGCATTGATAGCGTAGTAGTTGTAAGGAAAGGTATAGTAAGAAGAGCAAAATTATACTATATGAGAACTCTTAGAGGTAAAGCTGCAAGAATCAAAGAAAAACTTTACTAGTTAAAATTCTCCATTTTTAATCAAATGGAGAATTTTATTCGTAACCTACAATATTTGTGTAGTTAGTTTCATATTACAAGTCCGTGTTTTTTTTACTTAGCTAAATTCTATATGACGAAAAGGATCTAGAAATATTAGGCACCTTCGAAGATGAACTAAGTAATATTTAAATTGCTATAGATATAAAATATAAAATTAGTATAAAAAAACACAGACATAAACATCTTCTAATATTTTTTATGTATTTACATATATTTGGAGCTACATTTCCCTTGATAATAGCTTCCTCATCTTTATATTAATTTTTTAATATATTTCATCTATAATTGTCTATATAGTAATTTATTTTCTTATTAATAGTTAATTTATAATTATAATATACGCTTATAAGTTATTAGTAATTATTATCGTAAGTAATGTTTATATATAATTTCTTGATGCACTTAAAAGAACAATATACAAATATTTTATTCCTGACTCTAATATACATACTCATAAATTCCTATCAGATTATATCTCTTATAAATATTACAAGAATTTCAAAATCATAACGGTTAAATATATTTACTTTAATCAATTACATATTTTTTACATCATTATTAATATAATAAATATATAGCTGAGATTGAAAAACGTACACAGAAAAAATCTCTGAATTATCCACTATTATATCTGGAACAAGTGTTGGTGGGTTACTTATTATTCCCAAAGAGAAAGGTTCAAAAGAACTCAAATATAGAGCCGAAGAAGCGTTGGAATTATTTAAAACTGACATTCCAGTAATATTTCAAAAAAGTTTTTTTTAGTATAAGGCAAATTACAAGTATAGTAATAAACAGCTAATAAAAACTCTAGAATTTTATTTAAAGGACGAACCTTTTCATAACACAACTTCCAATTAATTATAACAGTTGCAGACAGCTAATGAATGTATTAAAACTTTTGATAATTATGATAAATACAGCTCTAGTATTCTTACTAGAGCTATATTATTAGCTACAACAGCTGCCCCCAACATATTTACTAATCATAAATATATAAAGAACTTTATTAATCCAAAAGAAGTAGGATATATGCATATACAGATAGGGGAATTGGCCACGAATCGTCCTGTGTATGAAATACTCCAAATACTAAAAATGTAATTCAGGTAATACAAGTTGTATTAGAGGAACATTTAACTGTAATGACCAAACAAAAGATATTGAATAAAACAATGATAGTAACGTTAAATTTTGAAGAACTTACAGAACAAAATTATTCTCACACAACACTGTGATAGCGGCAGGATTCTAGATTGGATTGTAGGAAAAAAATGATCTAATAAATAGAGTGTTTAGTATTTCTCAAAATAATTCAACTATAGAGGTAAAACATGTGTTTCCTGTACTATATAACTATTGTTTATGATAATATAAAGCTGTCATAATGTTATTATATACTACGTAAATCAATAATATAGATGAAAATGTAATACTTTAGATTTTACCTAACAAAGCAGTTGAGATTGTGGATATGTGCATAAATTGAAAAATTTATGCATCATATACATAATTCTTAGTAACAATCAATTATCTAAGGAAAAATTAAATTAGTAATTCTGAATAAAAAGTAATTAAACCAAAACTAGTCTTTTTAGAACTTGCTGAACATTTCGATAGTTGTTAGCCGCAAGCTTGCAAAGTTATGGGATATTCTAGAGATAGTTTCTATCGATTCAAAGATTTATATAAAACAGGAGGAAAAGCTGCCCTAGCTGATCTAACTAGAAAAACCTATAATCAAGAATATAGCTACAGAGCATATCGAACAAACAGTCATTGAACTAGCTATGAAAATCCTGCACTTGGTTAGCTGCAAGCTAGCCAACCTTTGCAGCAAAGAGGTATTATGGTATCTTCAAGTGGAGTAAGGTAAATATGGTTTCGTAATGATTTAGAGACATTAAAGAAAAGACTTAAAGCATTAGAAGTAAAATCTGCTTAAGATGTTAATATTACTTACAGAAGAACAAATAGTAACAGTTGAAAAGGCTAAGCAACAAAAAGAAGCTTTAGAAGAGATAGAGACTGAACATCTTGGTTCTCATGACACCTACTATATAAGCAGTATGAAAGAAGTGAGAAAAATATATCAGCAAACTTTTGTGGATACTTACTCTATCTGCAGATTTACTTAATGACAAGATGATACCATTTTTTGATGAGTATTATATTCCTTAAGTTAGAGAGTATTAACTGATAGAGGTATAGAATATTGTGGTGTAATTGGGAATGATGTTTATCAATTAT
>JBGCXS010000007.1:0-68833 GCA_048496475.1 Rickettsiales endosymbiont of Dermacentor nuttalli | reverse complement strand
GAAGATACAGACTTTGTTCCAAAGCTATTTGGTTGATTCACTATTATGATAACTAAACAAGCAAAGTTAAGGAATTGTAAGATAATTTTACTATTTTATATATAACACATAGTATTATTTATAAACCAAACCGTGATTCAACTCAATCATATTACTAAAAAATTAATTTAAATATAAAGTTGTCATAATTACATTTATACGCTAATATTAAAGCTTTTTAATAACAGGATCTATAATGACCAAAGAGACTGACAATTTTTATAAACATCCTAATATTGCAGTTAATGGATTATAATGCACAAAACAAGCTCATTATACTTAACAACCTATTTGTCCAATAATATAAATACCAACATCAAAGACCATAATAATGCTAATGTTTTGCATCATCTCACAATACAATTAGTTTTGACTCAAATCATCGAAGAAAAAAATGAAATATATGAGTTTATCGATATTAAACCCATAATAAAGCTTTATAGTGGGAAAAGATATAATAGGCATGCCTTACTATAGCTATTGGCTATAGAATCAAATGATATTACTCTAACTAAAATATTGATAAAACATGAAGCTTGATCCTAATACCTTATTTCCATATATATAATGAAAATCATTCATTATTAGAAGTAAGGAAATTTTTAAAAACATTAATAAGTGATCAGTAACAATTCTAATTTTAATATCAACTAAAATACTAAATCAGAACTAAGTAACCCATACATATAGAAATCCTCCTTTCGGCCATGTAATATTCCATATTCACGTAAATCGCCTTCTCGCTTAAAGCCAAGTTTAGTGAGCACCTTAATTGAAGCAATATTATCATGAGCTACAGTTGCTTGCATTCGATTAATATTTAGGCTGCTAAACGCAAAATCACACACAGCCTGTACAACTCTTGTCATAATGCCCTGCCCCCACTCTTCCCTTGCAAGATCATAACTAACTTCAGCACGAGCATGGGTATAATTTATAATGTTAAATCCACATGTACCAATTAAAGTATTATTTTTTTTCTTTGCAATAGCCCAGTATATACTACGTTTATGTCTAAATAGATCTTTCCAATAATTAAGTTCTACCTCTGCTTCTTTTAAAGAACGGGGTAACTCATCATCTGATAAATATTTATTAACTAAATCATCAGATATATATTCTAGAAAATGACGAGAATCCTGAGAGACTATAATATCGCGCAATACTATATCACCCAAATCCATTATAGGAAAATTTTTAAATATTTTATTATTATCAAACATCTTAAGACTTATTATGTTTATATGCAAATTCTGTAATTAGAGGTACTATATATTTACGAAAACGTCTACCATTAAACACACCATAATGGCCTACATCTTTTTGTAAATAATAACGTTTCATGTTGTCAGATAAATTTTTACATAATTCAAGAGCAGCTTTAGTTTGACCTATCCCCGCTATATCATCCAATTCCCCTTCAATACCAAGCAAAGCTGTTTTTGTAACAGCTGCTGGTTCTACTTTTCGTCCTCTAGACATCATTTTACCTAATGCTAAATCTCTATCTTGGAATACTACACGAATTGTTTGCAAATAGAACTCCGCTGTCATATCCATCACAGCAAAATATTCATTATAAAATTTTCTATGTGCTTCAGCCGACTCTTCATCACCATTTACTATAGCTTCAAAGAATTCTGAATGCGCCGTCATATGTCGCTTTAGATTCATAGATAGGAAACCAAGTAATTGAAAAAATCCTGGATATACTGGTCTCATATAACCAGGGTAGTTAATTGGCACTCTTGTTACTAATCTTGATTCAAACCAGTCAATATTTTTATATACTGCTACATCATTCACTTGCGTAGGATTTCTTCTAGTATCAATAGGCCCACCCATTAGTATCATACTAGCTGGCACAAATGGACTATTTAATTCTGACATAATAGCGGTTGCAGCTAGCACAGGCACAGTAGGCTGACATACACCAAGCACATGCAAGGATGGGGACAAAAATTCAAACATTTCAATTAAATAGTCAATATAATCATCTAAATCAAAATTTCCTTCCCAAAGTGGTACATTCTTAGCATCAACCCAATCTGTAATATATACATCAAAAAATGGTAATAACCCTTCAACCGTACCTCTTAACAAGGTAGCATGATGACCAGACATAGGAGCTACTATTAATAATTTAGGCTGCTTAATTTCAGTATTTTTGGTAAAATTTAATAAATTACAAAATTTCTTTTTAAATACTACAGATTGCTTTACTGCTACATCTTGATCATTTATGGTAGTTAAATTAATACCAAATACTGGCTTAGGATATAACATTGTTAATCTATTAGCTAGTTCATATGAAGCTGCATAAAATCTACCTATCTTATTATCATATATAAAAGGGTTTTGACTCCATCTTTCTCCCAGTTCCAACGCCTCTCTAAATGTTACCAAAGCTAATCTGCAGGCCTCAATATAATTGTAAGCCATTACATTCTCAAGAGGGTAAATTAAAGGCGTGATCATAATTAAACCTTTTTTAATATATATTGATAATATTAATTATTCTACATTCAAAAAATAAATTATAAGTTAAAAATATATACAATAATCAACGTAAAGATATTTATAATATCATATACCCAATTATCATATTTCACTAAAAACAATATTTAAATTAATAGTGTTTTTACGATTAAGTATTATACTTAAGTAAAGATAAGTGTAGAGAGGTAGAAATAGCTAATTAACAAAAAATTTGATGCAAAAAATCCTTACAACAATTAGACTCAAGAATTGTAAAACTTAACGAAAACAGCCCTATTCAGCCTAATATCACCTCATTTATCTCAATAAACCTGTATGCACAAGCTAATATAACTCACGTATTTATCACACAGCTCTAATAATAAAGAAGAAAAACTATTATCAAATAATCTATCTTATAAACTTACAGAGATGAGGAAAATAATTGATGATCTTCCTGCCATACCAAAGAAAATATGAAAAAAATGTATTTGATGTTATTTCTTAAAGTTTAAAAAAGATTTATGATAGTATACAAACATACTATCACCTATCATAAAATACTATAAAACAATTGGGTAATAACTTAATCAACACTATAAAATCAGCTTTTTTGGAATCTCCAGCAAAAAAATTAGAAACTAGTAAAGAAAATTTAAAAGGATTATATAAAACATACGTAGATTTAAAAGACGTAAAACCACAAGTAAAAGACCTATTTCTAAAAAATCATTATGAAAAAATTGATAAAATACAAGATCCAGAAGTATTTTTAGAAAAACAGCAAAAGTTACAAAATCTATTATGCATACTGGAAATCAAAAAATTAATAACTTAAAGCAGAGACATAACTCTCATACAAAAACAGAACCACCTGAGAGCCTAGAACATACATATATTAGCACCTAAAACACCCAATACAAAATTGGGTCTCTAACCTAAAGGACATTCAAAATGAAGACAATGAGCTTTATAGTAAAAAACCCTATAATAATTAATATTAAAACTAATAATCTAATATTGTATTTGTATTCTGATCACTAAAATTCTCTCTAGCCAAAGAACTTGTATATTCTAAGCATTCACGTAATCTATTATATATTTGCTCTAATAATCTTTCTGGATGATCAATTTTCCTGATCCTATACTAACTATTTATCATTGCAAGATTAACGAAATTTTCTAACCATTACTTTTCATGATTAATATTATTAGTATTAATATGATATTTATGCTCAGGATGAAATTGAGTAGCATATCTAAGTCCGTTTGGGCATACGACATTACAATATTATCTTCTGACTTATTTTGTAGGTAACTATCACCCGCACCGTGGTTAATCCAGCCATCAAACTGCTTTATAAATTAATCTTCTCCTGCCTCCATAGTTTCTAAGTTAACTATATAAAAGTTTAAATCTGGATATTACTTAGTAATTAAACATGACCAAGCTTCTATACTACTAGAAGATATCAAAATCCCTTCCCCATGACTAATAACAATATGTGTTTTATTTGGATTTTTAGAAGGGTAAAATAAGTCTACATTTTTTCTTTAAGAAAAGTATAAAGAGAACTATTAGATTTTTCTATAACCAGTTTTGATAATTTATTATCTCAACATAAGAAAACTGATGATTAGAAAAATGCAAAATAAAATTGTAAAAAAAAGTCTATATTAAAATTCCCACGTACCGCAAAAAATATTCCCGTGTATTAATAGTAAAATTATGTTGAGTTCAAATTTTAAAGCTAAATCTTATGATTTCAAAATCACCTAGCTTTAATAATTCTTTAATAATAATAATATTACTATTTACTTCTGTACTAAAAGGCCTTGATAAATCTATACCTTGTGCTATATAATACATTTGTTTTGTTTGCATTTCTTTATTACCATATACATTATCAACTGCAAGACACAGCAAATCTCTAGTAATAACAGATTAATTGGGTGGTTAAGAAGTATTTCCTTATGATAGTATATTACATGAGAATCTATAAAATCTATATTCTCTACAATCTTATTAATATTTCTTTTGTCTAATACTTCTTTTATTAACTCCCTTTGTAACTCTAATTTTTAGTTTTCATAAGTATATCCTTGAGTATCAACATTATATTGCTTTATATCTGTTCTTAATACAATAAAAGAAATCTTCTATAATGGTAGTGTATCGTGATTTAATAATAGATCTTTATAAGGAGATAAGATACCTAGATTTATAAAGTATAAAAATGTGTAATCAACTTGCTCTGCCTGATCTAATACTGCTTCTACTAATTCTCTTTGAATTGTTAAATTATCCTAATTCTGAGTTATACCATTCTTAAATAATAATAGCAATAAACTACCAGCAGTTATATTTTGAACTAATTGTTCAAAATTTTCTTTAATATACTTTAAATCCATAATACCACTCTTTTTACACACAAATTTATTAATAAAAATTAATATTTATAAGAGATAATATCTTTTATTATTAAAAATACAATACATATTTAAGTTAATTATTATTAATAATTCATACTTTCGTATTGAGAAATAAAATACATACTTGATATTTAATATTTTTTTGTTAAACATTGCAACGTTATCTTCATAACAGAGTTAAATTCTCTATCGGCAGTATTTTTTAGTTTTAATATAGCTAGAAAGAGTCCACAAGCTTTGATAAAAATATTAGTATGTTAGACTCTGGTTTAAGTCCAGAGCCGACGGTTATTATAGTCCGGGGACGGAATTGGTATATTAGAGTATGTATTAATAAATGAAATACATCTGCATTATAAATGCTGTTAATGCTTTGTTCTATTTATAATAAATTTATTATTACATAAGCGATACATTTCCTCTTTATAAATTTATTGCCCTTAAAAAGAGAATAAAAATAATTTTCTCATAGGAACAAGAGGTGACCTATCACAGACAAAAAATGCTGCAAGCTTTATAAAACTAGCTAGTAAAGGTAAACACACTACTTCTCCAAATCCTATAGTAGAATATATTATTGAAAAAGATAACCAAATAGTGAGACAAAGATGGCACTAATTCTCTGGAGAAGATCATGCTGAGATTATTACCTTAAAACAGTCTAATACCTTAGCATATAACTCTACAATGTACATAACTTTAGAACCGTGCAGCCATTTTAGCTTAAATCTTCCTCGCACTAAGGTTATAGTTAAAGCAAAAATCAACAAAATTTATTTATATTTAGCAATAAAAGACCCTAATCCTTTAATACATGGAAAAGAAATTGATATATTAAAACAAAGCTGGAATCGAGGTAGATTTAGGTTTATGCGCAACAGAAGCCAAGAAACTTAATAAAATATATTTACATTATATCACTACCAAAAGACCTTATGTATCCTGAATGAGCCATGTCTCTAAATGGTAAAATTACTAACGGTACTACTAATGAATCAATAGATAAGTAGCGCTAAAGCACACAGACACACACATAGGATGCAAAACTATGATGCGATTTTAATAGACTCAAATACAGCTTTGATTGACAATCCTTTACTAACTTGCCGTAATATCAATTCTATATATAAACAACCTACACGAATAATTTTAGATAACAAAGATACACTATCTCTTACCTTAAATATTTTCGACTCTACCTTACCAGGAAAAACCATTTTGGTCACCACTTCTTTGTGCTACCCAGATCATTTAAAAGAATTAAAAGAACTCAATATTCATACTATTATTACTAAGACAAGCCAGAAAAATCAAATTTCTATTTTCCTGATCTACTCGATCAGTTAGGTACTTTAAAAATCTCTAGCCTACTCATTGAGGGGAGATCAGAGATATATACTAGTTTTATTAATGAAGGATTAGTAAATGAAGCATTAATATATATAGCTCCTAAGATGATTAATCATCCGGATGCACTAGGCTTTATACATAACCAATTCATGTTAAAATCACACTATAGAATTCAATTTTACTTCAATAAAGTAAATAAATCACAATTTACTTAATAGCAGAATTTACTAAATATAAGGATAATATACGTTTTCAGGAATTATAGAGGCTGCAAAATAATAACCAATATAATAAAAAAGATACTGATATCACAATGTTAATATATGCAAGCCAAAGTCAAGAATTAAAACTAGATGATAGCATAGCAATTAAACGGATATTGTCCTAACTATAATTAGTCTTGATCATAACTCTTTTAGCGTACAAATTATTAAAGAAACTATTGATAAAACTAATTTACAATATTTACTATTGGTTCCCTCGTGAATTTAAAGCAATCAATTACTCTTAATCAACGAATAGGCGGGTATTTAGTACAAGGACACATCACTAATACAGCAAAAATGTATCTATTAACTATATTGGAGATTCTAAGCAATTAACCTTTAATTATCCTAAAGAACTTACTCCTTACATAATATACAAAGGCTATATTACACTATAGATGGCATGAGCATTACCGTAATAGACATAACAGATGAGGAGTTTTCAGTTACCTTCATACCTTATACTATCTCCAATACAATTGTTCAGTCATAATAAGATAGGTACCGTAGTAAATTTAGAAGTTGATATCATTGGTAAATATGTAGAGAAATTTATTAATAATATAAAAATAATAGGTATACACAATAGATAAGATAGAATACGCAATTCATAAATTTTCTCAAGGAGAAATGATTATAATTACTGATGATAAAAATAGAGAAAATGAAGGTGATTTAGTAATAGCAGCTAAAAAAACTACTCCAGAAGCTATAGCTTATATGACTCATAATGCTTGAGGATTAATATATTTATCCATAACTCAAATACCATTAGCATTAATACTGCTACAGGAATTACAACAGGTATTTCAGCATCCGATCGCACAAGAACTATACAAATTGCAATAGATGATAATAGTACTAAGCAGGATATTATAATGCCTGGCCATATTTTTCTCTTACAAGTTCAAGAGGGAGGGGTACTTAAAAGACATGATCATACAGAGGCAAGTGTAGATCTAGCTTTAATATCTGGATTAAAGCCATTAGCTGTTATATGCAAAATAATGAGTTAAGAGGCAAAAAACTTCAGGAATTTGTAACAAATTTTAACTTACCTATAATTTCTATAGAAGAAATAGCAGCTTTTAAACAAACAGAATTATATAATTATGGAATTTTATCTATTTCTTCAACCATTAACTTACCAACTAGCTATGTTATGTTTAAAGCTCTTTCATTTAAAGCATTAGGTGATGATAAAGAACATTTTGTGTTAATGAAAAATATACATAAAGCAAAATTTCATCTTGTACGTATTCATTCAGAATGCTTAACAGACGATGTTTTTAAATACCTAAAATATGACTGATCTCAGCAACTACATTTTTCACTCGCACAAATAGCAAAAGAAGATAGTGGAATAATACTATATTTACGCCAAGAAGATAAAAATATAGTATTCATAAATAAACTCAGAACTTATGCATTGCAACAGCATGGTTTTAATACCGCAACCACTAATCAGGCTATAGACTGCACTATAGTTAATAGAGATTAATACAGCAGCTCAAAACATTCTCAAATACATAATGACCAACAACAATCCGCAGAAATTAAATGCATTAAGCAGATATGGAAAAACAACAACTTAGTACGTGTACCCCTATCTTCAACAATAAATACTCTATCAATAGAGATTATTTATCAACAAAATTAACCAACTGTATCATTTAATGATACTAGAACATAAGTATTAAAATTACAATAGTAATAAGTAAATTTAATTTAACTATAACAAAAAGATTATATAACTCTACAGTTAAAACCCTTAAATCTTCAAGTTTAGAGGATACACAAATAAATACAATATGGGTACCAGGTGGGTGCTATAGAAACTTATTACTGCTAAATATCTATCTATAACCAAGTAATACCAGACTACTATATGTCTTGGAACTGTAATCAAAGGAGAAACAAGTCATTTTGATTATATATGTTTTAAGTTAGTTACGGATGTCAAAAACTTGCTTTAGAGCACGAAATACCTATTATTTTTGGAGTTCTAATTACACACGATATAAGCTAAGCTTTAGCATGCACTAGAGGTAAATATAATAAAAGGGCATAGAAGTTAGCAAAAACAGCTTTAGAAATGATCTCTATCTTAGATACAATCAAACACTCAATATAACTGTATGATATCTAAAAAATTTTTAATTCAAGGAAAATCAGTTAAAGGAAATTAGTTAGAACGTAAAATAGGTTTTCCAACTATTAATATATTATCTACTCCTGATATAATACTACCTAGATTTGGTGTGTATGCTGTCAAAACTTCTATCCATAATGCCATATACAAAAGTATAGTAAATATAGGTATTAGGTCTTCTATATTATCAAATACTCAAACAGTAATTGAATCACATATTTTTGATACGTTAGAAAAAGATTTATATGTTATTGAAGTATGTATAGAGAACTATTACATTTTGTTAGGAAAGAACAAAAATTCTCTAATTTAGAAGAATTAAAAATACAAATCGCAAAAGATTACGCATATGTAAAATTATTATTTAATTTTACACAACCTTAGGTTGTAAATAGAGCTTGATCATCAACCATAAGTATATTATCTTTAAATTCACATTATATACATTAGAAAAAGTTTTTATGATAGTATTCTTAACTGTTATATATTTTTATATTATATCATCAATCGTTGTCATAATAGACAAGCAATTCTACTAAAACGCTACGTTTTAACTATACTTTACACAATATATGAAATACAATTATTAATTACTAATATAGTAATATATAGATACTGTACATAAACATAGAACTCTACATAAACTCTTATCTGAATCACAAGATATTCATGCCGATAGTATATATTTAGATCAAATAGTTAACATCTTTAAAAAATATTATTGATATACACTTTATTAATTCCAACTCTTTTCAGTTTAAACCCACATACAATAAATATTCTAACTATCATATAAATATACTTAACGAATTAAAGAATATATAAAAGCTTACGATATAATGGCAATAAACTAAAAGCCTAAACACTGTAGAAAATCACGCAAATTTGCAATTTTGGGTGAACACTCCCTTGATACCTCAACCAACATATGCAAATTCTCTGTTATAAAATTTTCTACTTTATCTAAAACACCAGATTCTTTAAGCCCCTTAAAGGCATAATAAGTTGCTGTTATAGCAGGAATACAAATGATTAAATACCACCGTGATAAAATACCTAATACAAATGGAGAAAAACTCTTAAACCGAGCACTATTAAAAAAAGCATCTACTCGTTTAAAAAGCTCAATAAAATATGCAAACACGGTTTTACCTCCCTTTCATAATATACTAACAGTTTACTATAAAATTAGTTATGAGTCCAAATTAAAGTATATTTAATAATACATAATTAAAAAAAAATAATGACTATATGCACTTTTCGTGTTAGATTACCACGCATAAAAGCTAACAAATATTTACATATATTACATATTATGGATCAAAACGCTATTATTAAAGAATTTGAATACGCTCAAGCTATACTCAAAGGGCATTTTATTTTATCTTCCGGTTTGTATAGCAATACTTATCTACAGTGCGCACGTGTCTTAATGAATGCCAATAGAGCAGAAAAACTCTGTAAAGCTCTTGCGCATAAAATAAAACAATCTTTACCTAAGATTAAATTTGATATAATAGTATCACCAGCAATGGGAGGGATAATAGTTGGTTATGAAATGGGCAGACAACTTAATATTCCTTCTGTTTTCTGTGAAAGAGTAAATGGTGTATTTACACTTCGTAGAGGATTTAATCTACCAAGAAATGCTAACGTTCTTGTAGTAGAAGATGTTTTAACCACTGGTAAATCTTCAAAAGAATCTTTTACATGTGTTGAAGAAAATGGTGGTCAAGTAGTAGCATTAGCTTCACTTATTGACAGAAGTACTAATCCTATTGATCTTGGTGTGCCTTTTATATCTATTTTGAAAATAGAAGCAAAAACTTATACAAAAGAAACATTACCAGATTCTTTAAAAAACTTAGAAGCAGTAAAACCTGGTAGTAGAAACTTAGTTTAGTTGTTATTATCTTGCAATATATTCAACTCTTTTGTATCAAAGGTGAAATCTGATTCTTTTTACCATATTAATTATAATAATCGTACTGAAATAACCAGGCCCCTCAATAACGTTTATTTTCATCATAAGAAACAAAATGTAATATATCACCATTTGAGATCACAATTTGTTATTCTGGAATATACGTAAATATAGTAATATAGTATAGATTGTTCATTTAGATGAATCAGATATTTCTTAATATTATCTTTAAAAAATGTATTAGGCTGTTCTGTTACAATACGTTGATTACGACTATAATTTAGCCATTGCTGAATAAAATAACGATTTTTTTGATTATTTACAAGTAAAGCTACTAATACACATAAATGTAAAGCATTATAACATTCCTTTCTATCACAATCCATTAATACATGTATCTCTTTTTACAAAATGATAACTCTTTGCATGTTCTGCATATAATTTTATCTTTCCTTCAGCAGATATACCATTACACTAAAACCCTATTATGTTTCCTGGTAAGCTCTACAAGTAAACTTAAATCATTTTTGATATGGTAGTCCATCTAAATATAAAATAATTTCTCCCTCTAATAACATATGCATTACATTAAGGATAATATATATGGTTTCCATAACCAATAACCTGCACCACGTTTTTTATCTAATATAGATTTATTCTCCATATAGAATTTAGAATCAATATCCAAGGTATTATAGGTAAAAATTCTATCAATTCCATGATCATGTACTGATTGGTTTTGTAAATCACGATTAGAATGTTATAATAACGCTCCATCTGTATAATTAACTAAAGTAATTTGTATTATTATATTAATGCGTGATAATATATAAAGACTAAATAAATACTGATTGATATAAGTAATATAACTAATATCATTATAATATCAAATAGCTTAATTATATTTTTTCTAAAGACTCTCATGTTTATATCTTGTATACAATTTTACTTAATTTTCTATACAATGTATTATATTAATAAATGACTAATGCGTTTAATAATTTATATTATATTGTGTTATAAAACTATAAAATCGTGTATATAACTTTTTCACTTGTAATAGGGGTGTCGTTACTAGATCACTTATGTACTAATTTCCTTGTTCCTATACCTATTACAAGTTAATTTGCTATAGTAATGCAATTTAAAAATAATATACAAGCAAAATGAGTACAAAATATAAAATACTATAGTAAAAAAATTGAATATTGATATCAGTCTAGATAGAGCGAAGAGTGACGACATACACAAATTCAAATGTTTTTACTACACATGAGTAATAATTATTACAAATATGTTACTAAAAACAGTTGAATTAACATACAAGGCCAGATGGAAAAAAATCTAGAATACTAGGTTACAAAAGAAAAACGAAATAAACTAACTCAAATGTCGTTAGAGTCTTTAAATTAAATACTAATCCTTCAATTCTCCCCAAAAATCTTTTACTTTTTTAAAAAAACTTTCATATTTGGGATTAGATCTACCACTATCTTCCTTATTAAATTCCTCTAGTAATTCTTTTTGGCGAGAAGTTAAATTAACTGGTGTTTCTACAAGTACATGTACATACATGTCACCTCTATTTTTAGAACGTACAATAGACATACCTTTACCTTTTAATCTAAACTGATCGCCAGTCTGTGCACCAGGAGATATAGTTACTTTTGTCTTAGTGCCTTCAATAGTAGGAACCTCTATACTTCCACCTAAAGCAGCTACAGCCATTTTTAATGGAACTTTACAATGTATATTTGCACGTTCATCTACTGTAAAGAAAGGATGACTAGCTACAGTAATAAATATATATAAATCTCCAGCAGATCCACCTCTAATACCAGACTCACCTTCTCCAGCAAGCCTTATACGTGTTCCATTTTCTACACCAGCAGGAATTGATACTACTAGATTTTTTTCACGATTAACTCTACCAGAACCAGAACATGATCTACAAGGGTTTTTAATAGTTTTACCAATCCCATTACATGTAGAACATGTTCTTTCAATCGCAAAAAATCCTTGTTGCGATCTAACTTTACCAGATCCTCTACAACCACCACAAACAGCTGCATCCTGCTTATCTTGACTACCAGTAGCATTACAAGAATCACATTTTACCATAGTAGAAAACTTGATATTTTCCTGTTTACCATGAAAAACATCTTCTAAAGATACATTTAAATTATATCTTAAATCTGCCCCTCTAATACGATGCGAACTACTATTGGAAGCTGCACGTCCAGCTCCCACAAAATCTCCAAAAAAGTCACTAAAGATATCAGATATATCTTCAAAACCAGCAGCACCTCCTGCACCTTGCTTAAAGGTATTATGTCCATAACGATCGTAAGCTGCTTTTTTCTGCTCGTCCTTTAATACATCATAAGCTTCATTAACTTCTTTAAATTTCCGTTCTGCTTCTTTATTACCTGGATTTAGATCCGGATGGTATTTTTTTGCAAGCTCGCGATAAGATTGTTTAATTTTATCGGTACTTGCATCCCTAGACACACCAAGTATTGTATAATAATCTGTAGTAGACATACTTATTAATTACTTTTATCTTTTACTTCTTCAAACTCAGCATCAACCACCTTACCTTCATCTGTATTGGTACTTGAAGCTTCATCAGTAGAAGGATTTTGATTATCATCAGCATTTGCTTTATACATATACTCACTCATTTTCATAGATGCTTCCATTAAAGCTTGAGTTTTATCTTTAATAAGCTGTAAATTATCACCACTAATTACGCCCTCTAAATCTAAAATCGCAGCTTCAATAGTAGTTTTTTCTGCATCTGGTATCTTCTCACCATGTTCTTTTAAACTTTTCTTAGTAGAATGTAACATACTATCTGCGTGATTTTTAGCTTCTACTAATTCTCTACGTTTTTTATCTTCACCAGCTTTACTTTCAGCATCTTTTACCATGCGCTCAATTTCATCATTTGATAAACCACCTGAAGCCTGTATCTTTATTTGCTGTTCCTTACCTGTTTCTTTATCTTTAGCTGATACATGCACTATGCCATTTGCATCTATATCAAATGTTACCTCAATTTGTGGCGTACCACGCATAGCTGGTGCTATACCTTCTAAATTAAATTGGCCTAATAGCTTATTATCTGCAGCCATTTCCCTTTCACCTTGAAACACTCTAATAGTTACCGCGGATTGATTATCCTCAGCAGTAGAGAAAACTTGACTCTTTTTAGTTGGAATAGTTGTATTACGCTCAATCAAACGAGTAAACACACCACCTAAAGTTTCTATACCTAAAGAAAGTGGTGTAACATCAAGTAATAATACATCTTTTACTTCACCAGTTAACACACCTGCTTGTATAGCTGCACCAAGCGCTACCACTTCATCTGGATTTACTCCTCTGTGAGGATCACGTCCAAAGAAATTCTTTACTGTTTCTATTACTTTAGGCATCCTAGTCATACCACCTACAAGTACTATTTCATGTATATCCTTTGCCTTCAAACCAGCATCTTTTAAAGCTTGTTCACAAGGTTTTATAGTTCTTGTAATTAAATCATCAACTATAGATTCTAATTTTGCTCTAGTAATTTTCATATTTAAGTGTTTAGGACCACTAGCATCTGCAGTAATATAAGGTAAATTGATTTCCGTTTGCATTGAGCTAGAAAGTTCGATTTTTGCCTTTTCTGCAGCTTCTTTTAACCTTTGTAAAGCTAAAGGATCTTTACGTAAATCTATATTGTTTGACGATTTAAATTCATCAGCTATATAATCTATAATTCTTGCATCAAAATCTTCTCCACCTAAAAATGTATCACCATTAGTAGATTTTACTTCAAATACACCATCACCTGTCTCTAAAATAGATACGTCAAAAGTACCACCACCTAAATCATATACAGCAATAGTTTTTGTATCAGATTTATCAAAACCATATGCCAAAGCAGCTGCAGTTGGTTCATTAATAATACGTAATACATCTAATCCTGCTATCTTTCCTGCATCCTTTGTAGCTTGACGCTGCGCATCATTAAAATACGCTGGTACGGTAATCACTGCCTGTGTTACCTTTTCTCCTAAATAATTTTCTGCAGTTTCTTTCATTTTTTGTAATATGAAAGCACTAATTTGGCTAGGAGAATATTTCTGTCCACGCAATTCTACCCAAGCATCTTTATTATCAGCTTTTACAATCTTATAAGGTACTAAATTAATGTCTTTTTGAGTGGTAGGATCATCATAAGTACGACCTATTAACCTTTTTACAGCAAAAATCGTATTATCATGGTTAGTTACCGCTTGCCTCTTTGCAGGGTCACCAACTAATCTCTCTCCTGAAGAAGTTTCAGCCACTATAGAAGGAGTAGTAGCTCTACCTTCTGCATTAAAAATAACCTTAGGATCTTTACCATCCATTACCGCAACACATGAGTTAGTAGTACCCAAGTCAATACCAATAACTTTACCCATTTTTCCTCTCTATTACAAAAATTACTTTATTAAAATTATTTTTTATTCAAACCATATGCTACTTTATATAGGCATATATTTTTTATATACAAGTATTAAACTAAATTATTGTTGTTAATTTTTTATATTAATCTAAATTAAGATTATATTTTTCCCATAAATCAGGCCTTCTATTCACCGTAATCTCTCGGGCTTTTTTAAAACGCCATTGTTCAATAACCTGATGATTACCTGATAACAACACTTCCGGTACAGTTCTATCTTTCCATATGTTTGGTCTAGTATAATGTGGATACTCTAATAAATATTTATACTCATTTTGACCAAAACTTTCTTGACAAAGCGCTAAATCTTTACCTAACACTCCTGGTAATAATCTTACCGCCGCATCAATCATATTCATAGCAGCTAATTCTCCTCCTGACAATATAAAATCTCCTATACTTACTTCCTCAATACTATATTCTTCAATTATACGCTCATCAATACCTTCAAATCTACCACATACAACTAATATATGATCATAATCTAATAATTCTCTAATTTTTTGCTGAGTTAATAATTTTCCTCTAGGTGACATATAAAGAATTTTTTTTACAAATGATACACTTTCAATTGCATTTCCTAATATATCTGCTCTCATAACCATACCACTTCCACCACCAAAAGGTCGATCATCTACTGTTTTACGTACATCATATGCAAAATCTCTAATATTACATAAATCTAAATTCCATAATCCTTTTTGCAAAGCATTACCTACTACAGAGTAACTAAGTGGACCAGGAAACATTTCTGGAAAAATAGTCAAAACTGTTACGTTCCAAGGATTTTTATCCATAACAAATTCACTTTATAATTCAAATTTTATCATTAAATATTTAAGATTAAGAGATTAATTAAAGAACTATCACCTTTTTTAATAGCATAATCAAGAGGAGTACTACCAAAATAATTGCTTATAGATGTACTAGCACCCATCACAACTAAAGCCTTTGCTATATCATAATATCCCTTAACTATTGCAATATGTAATGCTGTAGAACCCTCAGAATTAACACCATTGACATCAGCACCTTTAGCTAACAACAACCGTACTAAATCTAGCTGTCCTATAGAAGTAGCATGTATTAACAAAGTTGTCCCATATTTATTTTTAATATCAATAGATATATATTTATTATCTATCAAAGCTCGTATACTATTTAAATCCCCATTTATAACCGACTCAAATGCCATATCTTCATATAAAGAGATATCAATTGGTTCTGGAATATGCCTATTATCTTGTTTATTAGCAGAAATCAGCCTTATATCATACTGTTTACCAACCTTGTAATTTACCATTAATAATTTATTAACAACATTTGACTTTTCACTGTTTACAATTATAGACTTAACCTTATTTTTTAACTGCTTTCTTTGTTCATCACTTAAACTTTTATCATCATAATATATTGGTATAATATCATATGGAATACTGGTATCAGCCTTTAATATAACATCTATTTCTTGTTTTAAAAAATCTTCTGAGTCCTTTTTAGTTTGCGTCTTAGTATCAGTAGATGATTCCTTATTACTAGCAGAACTAACCTGTTTTAATGAATCTAATGCTAGTCTTTTTGCTTCACTTAAATCTTTTTTTATATTTATTTGAGTATTTGTATTATTATCAGTTAACTTCACTTCTTTTACTGGCACTTTCTGCTCTACAGACTCTGTAGCAACCTTATTTGTACTATTAGTAGTAGTCGTTTTATCTACTTCTATATTTCCATTCCATAGAGTAAATTCTTTTGTGCTATATTTAATAGAATCTTTATTGAAACTGACTGAAGGTGCATTTATATTATTATTATTATTATGAGCATTATTTTCATGAGAGATTAATGATTGTTCTGCCTTGACATCCCCACTTACTGGAACATCAGGTAACTGCTGAGCATATACTAAGCTTATTTTTCCAAATAAAAACATAACTAATATAATAATAACATTCATATTCCAATTCTTCAATAACCGTAATATAATCATAATTAATCTTCATCTTTAGGGATTAGTTTTTGCACTTCTTTTTCTACAATATGTTTTACTATACTAGGTAAATTATTATCTAGCCATTCTTTTAAATATGGCTTTAATATTTCAATAATTAAGTCTTCTAATGATGTTCCATTTCTAAAAGACAAGCCAGCAGATACTGGTTTACTTACTGTACGAACCAAACTTTTTAAAGTTTCAGATATTTCAGCAACTATCTCATCAGAAAGCATTATATTTTTTGCAGTTTTATTTGAAGTTTCTAAAGCTTTGGTATCATAATTTTTATTATTTACCGTTTGTTCTACATTATTACCTATATCGTTTACTGACGATTTTGTATCTTGCATGTTATTTCCTGCTTTATGTTTGTCAATATTTTGATCTGCTAATTCATTTTTTATTATAATAGCTTCTTCATTGACTGTTTTATTCAGTTGACTGTCTTTACCTATTTTAATATCACTTTTTTGATTATCTATATTACCATCATCTACTATTTCAGTTAGCTCCAATATATCTTCTTTGCTATTATCTCCAGTAATTACACCCCTAATAGTCTGTAAAATTTGCTCTACAGAAACAGCTTGTTCTCCAATATTCTTCATTTTCAACCAAAGTTAAGTTATTAATCTAATAATTATAGCAACAATTTTCATAAATACCACATTTACTAATACTATAAACACATTTTATATAAATGTGTTAAATTTAATTTTATTCTGCAGAAAAACCAAATATTTGTTTTTTCGCTTTATCATAATATGCATTAGCATCAAATATTTTAACTGGTAGTTTTAATTTTTGTGCTGTCAACTCTCCTATAGCCGCTTTTAATATATAAACATTCAAAAGCTTTTTATATTTGATATCATTATATTCAAGTTTTGTTCTAAATAATCTACTTTCTGCTTCTAATACATCTAAAATTGTACGTGTACCCACCTCTTCTTCTTGTTTCATATTGTCCAAAGTGATAGTGGCAGCTTCAACGGTATCAGCAGCAGATTTAAAAGCTTCTTTAGAAGCTAATAGGTTACTCCACCCTTCAATAACTTTTTCAGTTACTTGATCCCTAATCTTTTGAAGGGTATATTTAGATTCCTGAACATCTATTTTATTCTTACGCACTGACATATATTCAAGACCTGACTGATATATGGGAATTTGTATATTTAACATAACCTTCTTATCATACACTTTTGTGTTTTGTCCATAATTAGGAGAATTTTGCGCAGAAGCAGAAGCACTTACTGAAGCTGATGGTAAAATAACCAATTTACTTCGTACTAATAAATCTTTTTTATAATCTACACCTAATTTAGCAGCAATAACTTCTGGATGATTGTTAGAAGCAATATTAATCAAATCCTGTAAATTAGTGTTTATATCTTTTATTTCCTGAATCATTGCTAAATTAATTGGCTCTACCCCTATAATTTGTTTATATATTGCTTTTGCGGTTTCATAACTACCTACAGCCTGAACTTTTGCAGTTATTCCTCTAGATAAGTGAGCTTGCGCTTCAGCAACGTCTGCTTTTGTTGCATCTCCAACAGCAAACCTTTCCTCTGCATACCGCAAAGATTTTGTAAGCACTTTTACATTATAAACATTAATATCCAAGGCTTCTTTTGTATATAACACATTATTATAAGCCTGAATAGCAGATAACAATACTTGCTGTTCTGTATTTGCAAAAGAAGCTACATTTGAAAAAAAGGCCTTTTTACTTGCCTTAAGTCCAAAAATACTACTGCCAGAATTAAAAATAGGTTGCTTAATTTGTATAGAGTCCGCAGATACTCCTCCATCAATTTGAGTATTAGGAATATTTCTAATCTTAACATTTTGATAATCCTTACCTCTATCAAGACTAGCCCTAACTTCAGGTAAAAATTCTGCGCTTGCCTTAAACACCTCTGTACCAGAAATCTTTAATTTTTCGAGCTCTGCTTGCAAAGCAGGATTATTATTATAGGTATACGTTAAAGCTTGCACCAAATCCATAGAAACAGGCATTTTAGAGATTTCAGCATAGGAAACAGAAGATAAACACAAAACTGCAATTATGGACAAAATAGAACTTTTGATTATTTTACTACCTTTACTCATTAACGCCCTTACTATTTTTTGATTACACTAAAAATTTTATAAATTAAAGTCTTTTTCGTTTTAGTAGTCAAGAATATAACTATACAAAAACTCATATTACATAGCCAAAATATTTATATAAGAAATCTAAATGTCACAAATCATCCCAAAAATAAAACAATTTTATACTCATCATTTATAAAAACTGCAATATGACAAATTTAACTATTGAATTATAATTAATTTTGTTTATATACTCGTTTTAATCTTGTAAATAAATCTGGCTGGGTAGCAAAGTGGTAATGCCGTGGACTGCAAATCCTCAATGCGCCGGTTCGATTCCGGCCCCGGCCTCCAGTAAATAAGTGTTAGACGAGTGATAAAAATATCACATAGGCTTTTAGCTGTTTTGTTATTATTTTCTTACCCTCTACATGCAAAAGAACTTAATCCTTTTGCAGCAAAATTTTATAATCCTTTGATGATAGCCACACAAAAAGGTAGTATACCAGATATAGCTTCTTTAATTGACCATGGCTATAATGTTAATACTCGTGAAAATAATATTACTCCTTTATTAATTGCTTCATATACTAACAATCTTGAAGTTGTAAAATATTTAATTGATAAAGATGTAGACGTAAATTCACCTGACTATGAAGGAAATACACCTCTACATATTGCTCACAACTACCCTGATGTCGTTAATACACTAATACAAAGTGGTGCTGACCCTTTCAAACAAAATAAGCAACATAAAAATGCTATTGAGTTAATGATAGAAAATGGCAATGAAAACTCTATTCAAATTTTGAATAAACATAATATTTTAAATAATTTAAATAACACAGAGCGTAACAAATTACTAAAACTTGCTAAATCCTCTAATATTAAACAATTATTGTTATCCGACAACAATAATCATGATCTTATGTCTGTACTAGCCAAAGAGGATTTTATAGAGCTACCAACAGGTAGCAATATTATTATCTCTACTGATAATAATATTAAAGATAAAAAGACAGATATTACATCTAATGCATATACATCTAGCTCTTTTTTTACAACAACTAAAAATCTAGCCTCTACACAACCTAATCAGGTAGTTATAGTTGATAACAATGTTCATAGTAATGAGAATTCTAATTCTACGCTAGAAACAGTCATGTCTAAAAACACACATAATATTTTAACTAAATATCAAAAACCAGATACAGAGAAAGGTCTGGATGTTTCTACGCTATATAATGTAGTATCTTTAACTAATAATATAAACGATAATGGCAACACAAACAATCAAGAAGCTTCTTCTGCATCCGTACCAAATTCTCCTATAAAATCGTTCCCAAATAATAAACTACACCCCTATATTGGTTCTAATAAACTAATAGCACAAAAGACTACAAATACTTCAGCTACCACTAAAACACCAAATAATTCTTACAATAATTTACTTGATCAACACAATAGTAGTTTTTGGGTAGAAATTAAATATTTAAATACTAATCAAATTAATATAGTAAATTCTATTATTAAACAAAACATTATACATCCCTTGCGTATTCAAACAATCAAATCGTTGTCTTCAAATAATTTAGTTTCAATAAGAGTTGGACCAATTAATTCATTTGATACAGCAAGGAACCTATGTTATTCTACAGAAAGCATAAGTAATTATTGTATTATTACAGATAAGTTATCTATACAAACTTTTTAATAATATCAACAATTATCACACTTATTTTTTAGCTTTATATGAAATTATTAATTTTGTTATTAAATACTATGTATTTAATGTAACTTTTGCTATATTAATATTGAAATTTTGCTAGATGGAGGACAAATATGATAACGGCAGGAAGAAAAATTGATGCTGTTATTTCAGTATGTCAAAACAATAAGAAAAAAATTTTAGAAATACAAAATGTTAATTTTGCTGCAGAACAATTACTAGGCCAATATAATAAATCGTTAAAGAATCATTCTTTATACGAAATCATGACTCCAGAAAGCGTAGAAAAAATCAGTGATTTCTTAGATTTTGAAGATCATAGCAGTGATCTTGCCAATGTATTAAATAAAATGCGTAAATTAGAAATTATAGGTCATAATGGCAATGCAATAAGTGTTACTATAAAGGCATTTTATTCTTTATCAAATAACAACCTTCCTATTATAGAACTTCTAATAAAAGACATATCTCTATGTGAAAAAATAGCTCAGCTAAAAAAACAGTTACAAACTAATAGATCCAATCCTACGATGATAGAAGAAGATACAGGTGTCATGAATAAAGAATCTTTCTTAGAATGCCTATCTTTAGTTTCAGAATTTATTAACCATAATCCTATTGATACATGTATAGCTATGATTAATATAATAAATTATAAAAATATTGTTAATAATTATGGCACAAAAATTACTAAACAATTTATTACAGAAATCGTTAATAGATATAATGACTGTACTCGTACAGAAGATGTAATAGGATCACTTCAAGAAAATAGTCTAGGTGTGATATTATTTAATTGCAGTGCACAAGATGCTGTAACTGTTGCAACTCGTATAAAACATAAAATACTTTCTTCTCCTATCATGGTTGATAATAATATTAATATAGTACCAGAAGTGAATATAGATTATATTTCTATCACACCTAACACTAATATATATAATATTATAGATAAATGTGAAAAATTACTCTCTCATGTCTCTCACAACTCTTGATAACAATAAAGAAGCTCTACACTTATTACAAATTTTACAATCTACAGGAAAAGAAGCAAGATTTGTGGGGGGATGCGTAAGAGACGCTTATTTAGATAAACAGTCTTCAGACATAGATATAGCTACAAATTTGCTACCCGAAGAAACAATTGCCATTATGCATCAGAACCAAATCAAAGCAGTAACTACTGGTTTTATTTTTGGTACAGTTACAGTCATATTTGATAAGCAAACTTTTGAAATTACCACATTAAGACAAGATATATATTGCAATGGTAGACATGCAAAAGTACTATTCACTGACTCATGGCAAGAAGATGCTGCTCGCAGAGATTTTACCATTAACACCATAAGTTATTCTCCTATCGGACAAATATATGACTATTTTAATGGTATAGATGACTTAAAACAAGGAATAATAAGATTTGTTGGTAATCCTCATGATCGTATCGTAGAAGATTATTTACGTATACTTAGATTATTTCGCTTTTTTGCATATTATGGGAAAACCAAATTAGAATCTAATACTTTAATAGCATGTCAAGATTTAGCTAAGGGAATCAATATACTCTCAGGAGAACGTATACAAACTGAAATGTATAAAATACTTATATCTAATAGCGTTGCTGATGTGCTATTGTTAATGTATAATATAAATGTTTTACCTTATTTAATAAATTGTACCAATATAGATTTTGAATACCTAAAATCTCTTCTTATAGTAGAATCTAAATTTAGTATACCTCCTACTCCAATCAGAAGGTTATCTGCTTTATTATATAACAAAGATAAACAAACAATTACACAATTGATAACACGTTGGAAACTTTCTTCTAAAGATAAATCTCATTTATATTATCTGGCTACACAACAATTACTTATTACAGGAAACGAAACAGAAAAGGATTTATACAAAATATTAAGAAGTACTAATAAATATTATGTCTATGATTCATTTATACTACTATGGACTAAAATTTTACAAAAAAATAGTGCTATTGATGAAACTAAATTACATAGTATACTAAATATCATTAACAATTGGCTCTCTCCCTCACCTCCAATTAATGGAGATGACTTAATTAAGCTTGGCATTTCACCTAGCAAACAACTTGGTATCTTATTAAAGGAGGCCATCAACTTCTGGGAAGAAAATAATTACAATCCTAGTAAGGATGAAATTATCCAAATGATCCAATCAAAAATGTAACAATATAATCATTATAAAATATATAGTATATTATTTTTAATATGACTTAAATTTAGCATTGCGTAAAACTCTTTAACAGATATAATGAGCCAAAATAATTTAATACATTATAATGAAATTGATGTGCTTTACGGTTAAACAAAGACAGTTTAAATATATTTTTACTTAAAATGTAAGAAATATTATAAGTTAGAGCAATTTAAATAGCTATGCGGGTGTGGCGAAATGGTAGACGCACAAGACTTAGAATCTTGTAACGTAAGTTGTGGGGGTTCAAGTCCCTTCACCCGCACCATTTAATCATAGGTTCACTGCTTAAGGAGTATATTTGTGACTAATATAAATAATTTTCAAGTAACAGAAATAAATAATGAAGGGCTCAAAAGAGCTTATCAAATTACTATTCAATCAGAAGTATTGGAACAAAAACTTGAAGCTCGTATTAATGAAGTTGTAAAAACTGCAAAAATTGATGGTTTTAGACCAGGTAAAGTACCGGTTTCTGTTATTAAAAGCAAATATAATGATTCCTTACAAGCGGAAATAGTTGAAAAACTAATAGATGAAAGTCTAAAACAATTCATGGAAGAAAAAAAACCTTCCTTGGCAGAACAACCTAAAGTTGAAATCAAAGAGTTCAAACTAGGTGCAAATTTTGAATATCAGCTTTCTTTTGAAATACTACCTGGTATTACTATTCCTGATTATTCAGATATTACTATAGAAAAACTAGTATGTGAACCTACAGAAGAGGATATTCAAGAACGCTTAAAAAAAATTGCAAATAACACTCTAAACTATATTAAATCTGATAAAACTGTTGCTGAATCTGGTGATACTGTAGTCATTGATTTTGAAGGAAAAATTAACGGTATAGCTTTCGCACATGGAAGTGCCAACGATATGAAAGTAGAGTTAGGCGCTGGTAGACTATTGCCTGATTTTGAAAAACAATTAATTGGAGCTTCAATTAGTCAACCTCTACAAATTGTTTTGACTTTCCCTAATGATTATATGGCAAAAGATTTAGCAGGAAAAGAAGCTGAGTTTAGCTGTATCGTAAAAGAAATTTATGTTGGCGTACCATATGAAGTCAATGATGCATTAGCTGTAAAGCTCGGTCTTGATAATATAGATACATTAAAAGATAAAGTTAAGGATATATTAGAACAAGAATGGAAACAAGCATCTAATACACATTTACGTAAAATACTATTTGATCATCTAGAAAAGAAATGTGATTTTCCTATTCCTACTTGCCTAGAAGAACGTGAGTTTAATTCATTATGGCAACGTGTATCTGAAATCAAGAAGACCGATCCTGTATTATCTAATAAAACTGATGAAGAGCTTAAAGGCCTTTATAGAAAGATGTCCATAAGAAGAGTTAAATTAGGCATTTTATTAGCTGAAATAGGTAAGGAAAATAATTTATCCATTACACAAGATGAATTAAGACAAGCAGTATATACCCAATCACGTATGTTTCCAGGCCAAGAACATTCTGTCTTAGATTATTATCGTAAAAACCCAAAAGCCGTGGAACAATTAAAAGGTCCTATTATCGAAGATAAAGCTGTAGAATTATTATTGAGTAAAATTACTTTGAACGAAAAGAAAGTAAGTTATCAGAAATTACTAGAATTATCTGATATAAAAGATGAGGACATGTAATACTTATACTACAAACACTTGTTATTACTTATATTTGGTGAGTACATAATAGGACATCGAAGAGAAACTGTGTATACGGTTTCACTATTTTTACTATATATACTATGAGAGAAGAGAATAAACTAACATCTCATTCTCTCATAATATAATTTTGTTAAATATTAGTAAAATACTTACTATCCCGCTCTACCTTCAACTTTCACTTCCTTGCTTCTATATTCCTACTCATCACTTTTAGGTTGTATGAAGATCTCTAAATGAGCTATATTAATATTCCTATTAAAAATATATTTATAAATTTATCAAATCTAGAAAATATCCCATAAAAGTGTTTGATTTTACTAAAAAATAAATCTATTCAGATGTAATTCTCTTAATAAATAAGTTAGTCAAGACCTTGGTCTTTACAATTCTTTTTGGAAGGAATAGTAACTACTTTGCAATCCTTTTCTTTTAAGATTCCTAAACATTGTCATCGTGAGATAATGACAGAAACTTGTTAAAATCCTACCAATCATAAAATTAGAAGTAATAAAAACAGCAACCCACAGAAGGTAAACGATATTAATGGTCAAAGATAGAAGATTTAAAAAAGAGATAAATGGCAAGGTATAGCCAAAAAAATCGGGGTATTATTAACACTGTTTTGAAGATTGTGTAGATGTAGAGATAAAGATATCTCTGGAAATCCACATAAAAGAAATTAAGCGATGAGCCAGTAATCATAGATCCTATTTTTATCAAGGTATATCATAATGCAGCTTAAAAATCATTATAATGGGGACTAATATCTAATGGCTATACTATCTAGAAATTTATTCGTATCCTATCCTTGATCTACATAACTAATACCTTCTTTTCTCCATATCAAAAGTTAATTCTTCTGCTTGAGTAATATTTCCCTTTAGCACCCAGTTAAATAAATTTCAGAATATCCTTACAAAACATCAACTAATCTATGTATTTATAGTAGTAAAAATCATCTTTACTTATTTCTGATACTCACTTATCTTAGCTATCTTGACCTAAGACTACATATGCATGAACTTTAACTGTTGCAGAATCTATCATAGTGGTTTCTAAACCAGATTCTTTTTGAAAACTCTGAAATAAATTTTTCTAAATATCTTTTTCTGACCAAATCTGAAATCGTAAATGCACAACGTGCCATAATCCATAATAACTAGACAATAATATCTCCATTGGAAACTAGCTTCTAGTAATATACTAAGCTTTTTTCTCATTTACTTATTGTATATTTGTTTTTAACTACTCTTTTTACTACCAATAAACCACCTTAAGATAGTAAAAAATAAGAAATAAAATCTACAATACACATATACATATAGTGAAAATGAATATTACATTTAATTTTTGACTTTAAATTAACCTAAAATTTTTCTATCAGCTTTAAAATTAAATATAATAAAAACAGTTGAAGTTTGATTACTTGAAACTATTAACGAAGCTTAAAATAGTATCAACTTAAGATCAGTAAACATGTCTAAAGAAGCACTTTTGCTTAGATTTGCAAAATAAAAAAGTGGATTATACCTCTTTGTAATTAGACATTTACTCTAAATCAGCTTGGTATATTTTTATTACTAATTTAACTTACACAATGCTAATTGAATTGAATATATTATTTTCTATTATACCCTTATTCCTATCTCTAGATTCTTTAATCTATTATTCATCACCTCAGCACAGTGAAGTTCCTATAATACCTATATTCTGATATTCCCTAGTGTATTGTTATTCACCGCATCAACTACTCTATCGTTTAATTTCTTTTCTAGTTCTTGTATAGAATCTTCCATTTTAGTAATTTTTCTCTGTTGTTCATAAACTATTTTCTCTAAATTTACTACACGCTCTGATAATTTTTTAGTTACCTTATTACAAAATTCATGTCCTCACTACTCTTATAACACACAAAATCTTCCCGTAATTTTTTAATTTGTACATTTTACTCATCACCTAATATCTAATTTTCAAATATAAAATATAATAGAAGCTTCTGTTTAAGTATAATTAGTAAAAAGCTCCTCAATACTTGCAATGATTTCATCATTTGCAGATCCTATAATTTTCATTAACTCTTCTAAAAGAGTATATATATTGCTTGGTAATAAATGTTTTATTTCTGGTATAGCGCCAAAGCTTTTATCTACTATACATAAATAATCTAATCTATTAAAATGTTTTTCTCCTGAAGTATAATATATTAAATATAGTTTAATATTTTCTATATCTACCTCAAAAAACTGTCATCAAAGCAAACTATCCATAATTATATTATAAAATGTACTAGGAATGTCTATATACCCCTTCTCTCTAAATTTCCATCCTAATTTTTTTCTATATGCTCACCCTCGTCCTATGTTAAAAGTTTTATTCGTAATTCAACACCACGATCTATTAATAACCCTAGCTATATCTAGTTTATTATGGCTTATCGCATAATATAATGGACACCCTTCATCCACATATTTAATCCATTTACATCTACGTTATACTAAATAGTAATTTATAACAATCTCTATATGGACTATTGATAGCAATAATTAAGGAAGTGATTTTTGAATTATATACTGTTTCTTTATTTACCTTACGCATTACTTATATCCACAAAACCTTTTTCAACTGCAATATATAAAGCAGTTTCGCCACTAGTATCATATTTATCTTGTAATAATACTCCATATTTTGAATCTAACAGTCTGTTTACATCTTGTATGTTGTTACTGCAAACAGCTAAAAAACTTCTGAGATATCTCTTCCAACATATACATTACATTAAAATTAATGTTTGGTTATATAGAAATAAATATAAAATTCCAATAAAATCATTTTGATAAAGATATGCTGGATACCTATATGATAGAGGTTTTTTATTAAGTAATATGAGACTTATGTTCAATAACATTGATCGTATGTAAAAATTCTCCATTTTCAATTTAATATGATCTGGAAAATTATCTAATTGAAATAAACAGCACCTTATACCAAAAGGTATTACATAAATGCCTTAGTCTTGGAAAACTATTTTCAATTTTAATACCATCTTCAATGTATTTATACTATAGAAGAAGTTCCTCAATATATACTTTCTACATACAATCCTGACTGTATTATAGATAAAAAATTCTCTGGTATATTAAGTAGAGTATCAGTAGTACGCCATTTTATAACACTATTATCTGTGTTTACATATATTTTTGCACCTTTATTAATTAATACTTGAGCAATTTCAGGATAATTATTTTTCATTGTAGTAATATAGAGGAGGAAAAAATATGTGCCCTGCACCTTCAATATTTGCTCCATGATCAATTAATTCTTCGACTGCAGTTAAATGACCATACACAACAGCTAAGGTTAACGGTATATAACCTATCGTCACCTGTCACTTCTATATTAATACCAGACTTTATAAGCTCAATTATAGTGTTATTATATCCCTTCTTCACTGCCACGATTAACTTCTTTTCATCATAACGTAAAATCTGATTGATTTCAAAATAATCTCTTTCCATATTTTACCTTCGGTAAGTTTGTAAATAACATTTTTACATACACACTCACTATGTACTTATTTATATTAAATACAAAATATTACGAAATTTGACATAAAGATGACTCTTTTTTAGACATCATTACAATATGCCTAGTATGACGCACAATAATTTTAGGTACAAAGGCACCTGTTTTCTCATCAAAAGAATTAAAAATATATGAAATAAGCTCTCTAAAACTAGCATAATTTTTTTGTTGATAGATATTATATTCCAGCATCATTTTATAAACTGTTAGTCCTTTATTACGATCAAGATTACTGAAAAATAAATCAATTTCCTGTTTTTCTTGTAGTAGCATATTTTTAGCAAACACGTGATATGCAAAATGCTCTATTAACACCCCCCTCTAGAATAATTATAACATGTTTACCTTTATTATTTTTAAATTCTATTATATCGCAGGCTATATCATATAATTCTTCTAAATATTATTCTGAATTTTTTTTAAAATCCTCATTCTTCCTTTATATAGGCAGTAGAATACCAGATAGTCTTTCCATTATAGAATTATATTTTTCTATTATATTAGGGCATAATTTCTTCCTTATAATTAAATTAGTTCTCTAATTTATACTAATGACAATATATATTAACAAATTACTAATTTGTAATATTAACTCCTACTAATAGATATAAAAAATATAATAGTTTATAATGATAATACAGATAGTCTTATACAAATAAACTCTCAATACAAAATTAATATTATAACTTTTAATATATATTATTAAAGATTCAATAATTTTAAACCAATTATAGTGACTAAAATTATGTTACAAGATTTTATATATTAATATATTTTTTATAAATGTTTTATATGTAATAACTATGTAACTAATAAATTACTAATTATCATTTAGAATTGTATAAATAGGAAAAACATTTGCATTTACTATTAGAGCGTATATAAATTAACATTATTATTTAAATTTAGATGGGTATATGAAATCTGTGAAATCTATAACCAGCGATCATAAGTCTTCTTGGACATATGAAAGCGCAACACAATATGACAAATATTATTCAGGTGGTATGAAGTCTGTTTATAATTATTTATATAATAATAAAATCACCTCTCATGATTTTCATATAATACAAAAAGCTATTTTAAAATTAGCAGAACATAAAGATTTAATTGATGTCATGGATTTCGGCTGCGGAAATGGAAGACATCAAATTGTCTATGAAAATATTGCTCAAATATTAGACAAAAAAGGTAAAAAACTCAATCTCATTGCCTATGAAATTAGTAAAACAGCACTAGAATATTATATTAATATGTTGCTTGCACATGGATTCTACGTGCAAGATATTCATCCTTACGATAATAAAACTCTTAAGGTTTTGACTAAAAATAATATGACAGTACGTTTTTTTCATGCAAGTATACATGATAGTATAAATAATCTTACTAAACAAATAGGCACCATAGATATTACTTTTTGTATGTTTGGAGTTCTGGCTCATATACAAACTAGAATTGCCAGACAAAACACTATGCAATTCTTAGGCAGCATTACTAATTATGAACTAATTTTTTTGCTTCCTGGTAAACGTGTTTTGTTAAAAGAACAACAAGCTTTTAAAACATTAAGAGAAGAAAAATTTAATATACAAATTGGTGGTAAAGATTTAAATTTAGAAGAAGGTGATTTATTATATTCAAGAAATTATAATGGTATACATATTGAAAACTTTTTTCACGTGTACCATACCATAAAGGAGATTAAAGAAGACATAGAAAAAGCTCTATTAAATATTAACACACTGAGAATCAATAAAATACTAAGTGAAACGCTCTTATTA
This sequence comes from Rickettsiales endosymbiont of Dermacentor nuttalli, assembly GCA_048496475.1. Classification (GTDB taxonomy): domain Bacteria; phylum Pseudomonadota; class Alphaproteobacteria; order Rickettsiales; family Arcanibacteraceae; genus Ac37b. The sequence goes on along the minus strand of JBGCXS010000007.1, from coordinate 38,599 downwards.
AAATATCCAGTTTTATCTTTAATTGACGAATATGTGGCTACTATATTATCCTATATTCTACCTGATATGTTAAAAGAAAAACTTGTAAGTTATTATTTAGTTTCAGTAAGTAAAAAGTAGGATTATAATTAACTAATGTCTAATTATCGCTATTATTCTCTATGGACACGCTTTATAGTTATTACTATATTTTCTGGTTTTATACTCTTATCTTATGTTACATGGAAATTTGAAGATATTAGACGTCAAAATGTATTATCGCGTTTAATGAGTAGCGCAGATATTATTGAAAAACATTTAACTAACACAATTACTTATACAGAAAATAAGATGCGTTTTCTGGGAGAAATTATAGATGATGAAGGTCAATCAGGTAAAGACTTAAATTATGTATATAAATTATTACGTCTATTTTCTTTAGACCCTAAAATATATACTATATCCTCATGGAGCGCTATTGGCTGGGTTAACGATCAAAAATATGCAGTAGTAGATAGTTCACATAGTATTTTAAAAGAACCAGTATATTTAGGACATAGCGAATATGTTATTGAATCAGCAAAGACTAACTGGATTATGCATTTTGGTCCCATAAATTTCGGTTATATTAGTGGTAAATGGATTATCCCAGCTGGTATGGGCATATCTAATGATCAAGGCGAATATATAGGTACACTTACTATAGGATTTGAAATATTCAGTTTATCTAGAGTGTTATATAGCTTAATCAAAGACCAAGACTTAAGTTACGCTATAATCGATCCACAATCTATGCAAATCATTTTAGAAGCACCAAATCAGTCTATCATTTCATATAAACCTGTATTACAAGCACTACAAAATATTGATTTTAGATATATAAAAACCGTATCACATCTTCCAATGTTTGGTATAGGTAACAGTTATATTTTTTTAAAACTTGATAAATTACCATTCGTACTATGTGTATATAGCTCCATTAAAAAAGGTGTTTCGTACAAAGCTTTAATACATAGTTTTATATCAAATATTACAGAAATATCTATTTTGATTATTATAATTATACTTTTAATTATAATCTTCTATAGAGGTGTATTAAAACCTATGCTACAACTTTCCCAAGCGGCTCATCTTATTTCGCGAGGTACTACAGATGTTGATATACCAAAAGTTCATAGCATAGAAGCAAGCGATTTGGCCATAGCCTTAAATAATGTTAAAACTTTACTTGAAAGAGAAAGAAAATTATCTACATTAATTTCAAAAGCACATGTAAATTTAGCTATAGCTAAAGATGAATTAGAAGAAAAAGTTCGAGCACGAACCCAAGAGCTTGAAGATGCACTTTCAACTAAAACTATATTCTTAAATAACATTAGTCATGAAATTAGAACACCAACACAAGGTATTATGTCAATATCACGTGTTTTAGTTGAATACTGGCAAGATTTTACCAATGAAAGACGTAAAGAGTTAGCTATTTTAATCAGCAACAACGCTATGAGACTATTTACTTTAGTAAATAATGTATTAAATCTTGCAAAATTTGATTTAGTCAACATGCAGCTATATCTAGAAAAGATAGATATAGTCAGTTTAAGTAGCGAAGTTTTAAAAGATTGTAAAATATACACATATGGAAAAGATTTAGAAATTATACTTGAAACACATAATAAAGACAAAATATATGTATTAGTAGATAAAGAAAAAATTACACAGGTTTTATACAATTTAGTAGTAAATGCTATTAAATTTTCTTCTAAGGGAAAAATAATATTAGAAATCAAAGAAACTAAATTAGAAATAACAGATATAAAGGTACAAGGTTTATATATTTCCATTACTGATGAAGGATTGGGTATTCCTACAACAGAGTTAGATCATATATTTGAATCATTTATACAAAGTAGTAATACTAAATCTAAAATTGGTGGTATAGGATTAGGACTATCTATTTGTAGAAGGATAGTGAAAGCACATGGTGGCCGTATTTGGGCTGGAAATAATGTACCAAGTGGAGCAAAATTTACATTCATTATACCTATTGGCAATATTGACAACCCTAAATATAATATGGACACTAACTATACTCCTCCCACTAAATTTGACTTACAACTCCAACAAACAAAAAAAGCAACCATTCTTGCTATTGATGATGAAGAAATATGTTTAACAAGCTTAGAAATGTTACTATATGGAACTAATTACACTTTAATTAAAGCAAATAATGCTAGCGCAGGTCTCAAATATCTTGAAGAATATACAGTTGATTTAATTTTACTAGATATCATGCTTTCAGATATTGATGGTTTATTATTATTGGAATCTATTAGGAAGAATATCAATTTTTCTAAAATACCTATTATTTTACAAACAGGAATATTAGACTTTGATAGAGAGTTATATCTTAATAAAATTTCAGATTATATTAAAAAACCTTATCAGAGAGAAGAAATTCTTGAGCTCATTAATAGAACTATTAATAAATCCACTCAAGATTATTAATCTCTAATATTCATTATCTAACCTTATATAAGGTATAAAACTTTTAATTTTATTACCTTAAATACAATGAATTTATTACAAATACTAGCTATTTATAGGCATTATAAGAAAAGAAGAAATAATATTATGTATGTAGTAGAGTCTGTGGATATTATAATAATATACATATAAACTCAAAAAAAACCCTGTTTCAAATTGCATCCCTTTCTAAAGGTTTTCTCAGCATATTAATCTATTTTAGTTAATGACAAAATATTAAGTTGGGAAGATAGCATTGCTAATTTAAGCTTACAACAAATAGCATGTATGACTACTGGATTAGAAGAAAATTTTGCCTCTAATCATATAAAACAAAATTATGATAAACATACCCTTATTACAACCATAATAAGGGAAATTTTATCTCATAACCAACATAAAACTAGTAAGTTTATCAATAATACAATACCAGATAATAATCTTTATAATTACAACAACAGTTTTAGTTATCAATATACTTTGTTACTTTTAATTGAAATAGTAATAGAAAACAAAACTAATAACAATGGGAGCAATTGTTATATAATAAGTATCAGATCCTCTACAAAGACTTATATATTGATAATATAAATATAGAAAAATTATCACAAGATATTTATTATCTTAACACTTCTCTTAGAAACTTTTTTATTAAAACATAAATTATCTATCACAACTTATTTAAAGACTTCTCAATATGCGCTTTTTGATCCAAGATTTATACCAATACACAATGCTATATTAAAAAAAGTAGTATGATCTTTATAAGATGATTCTGGTATACCATTTCGCTATTTTGATAAAAGTTGGACTAAAGAATTATATAGCTAATATCCAAGTCCTCATGGAAAAACTTTTAATGATATAAACAACTTGATCTTTTACATGCTTATAGCGTTAATAACCTAAAACCTATTAAATTTAGACTAGGTTACGGTTATGCAAAAATACCAAGTTGTCTAATGAAAATGGTGAAAAACATATCAAATAATAATGAATAATTTGATACAAGAAACAACATTTATTTGCATAATAATTTCAATTATTATTATTGAAAGGAAAAGTGTCTTTAAATATTGATCCAAGACATTCTATCTCACAAAAACTTACATCATTATTTACCATGATATTATCAACTAAAATAAATCCTGCTTTTTCTATTGATTATATCACCTGTTCATAATCATGATAAAAATATTTTAAATAACTGAATAGATAATTATATTCTACTACTTTTAGACATGGCTGAATAAATTATTTATATTGTGGGATTAAATAGGACCTTACCTTCCTCAAACATATGCTCTATAAATATACCAAGCCTATTATCAACTAACATCCACTATTTTATGAGTGTATTATAAAAAAATATATATTGAATAATCTATAGACATTCAGCAAATATAACGAAGTAATTTACAAGTAATATAAGACCCCAGAAATAATATGTAATAAAGTTAATAATATATAGCTTTTTCACTTGTAATAGGTACGTCACACGTTACTCGGTCACTTATATACAATTGTACACTTCACTATTATAAGTTAATTTGCTATAAATACTGGCAAATAATAATAAAGTAACATTAAAATTATAACAGATATTTACTTTGCATAAACCTCATGCTAATTAGCATCATATATAATATTAAATTCTTCACTGATTTCTAAGCAAAATATTTTCAATAACTTATATCATTTTGATCTATAAATTCTTTCATTTTTAGTAAATCTTGCCATACTAGCCTTTTTTGTAAAGGTTGACGTAAAAGGTAGGAAGGATGATAAAGAATAACCACAGGGATTGGTTTATTTAAATATTGATTAGAATATTCATGCATTCTAATTCTCAGTTTTGATACTGCTTCTGTAGTTGATAATAAACCACTAACTGCAGTTGCACCAACTAGCACTAATAATCTAGGATTCACTAATGCTATATGCTTTTCAACAAATGGAAGACAAATAGATATTTCTTCTGGCGTAGGTCTACGATTTCCTGGCGGACGCCAAAAAATACTATTACTAATATATATGTTCTTTTTTCTAGATAAATCTATATATTGTAACATATTATCTAATAATTTACCACTTTCTCCACAGAATGGTATACCCTGTAAATCTTCATTTGCCCCAGGTGCTTCTCCAATAAACATAATTTCAGACTTATTATTACCATCACAAAATACTGTATTTGTTGCTGTTTTCTTTAAAATACACCCATCAAACTCTTTGACTATTTGTTCCAATGCTGATAAATCGCTACAATTTTCTACCAAACTTTTAGAATATCTGATAATATCCAAAACTGGAGTGAAATGAGTTACTGGTTTTTCATGCTTAATATCTGGAATAGTCTCTGTTGTATTGACCACTACTCTGTTAACGGAACTTTGTAATAAAGAACGTGTATCATTCGATACTATTTCGTCAACTCCCATTTGATAATACCATTTTAATAATGTTGTTATAGGCATAAATACGTTTCTTATGATTATTAATTCAACAGTTAGTTTAAAACCTACAGCCAACGAACAAGGATTGAGACTAGATAAATTTATAGCAGACCGTCTTAATAATCTATCTCGTACCAGAGTCAAAATCTTAATAACTAACGGCTGTTTAACCATTGATAATTGTATCATAAAAGATTGTGCAACTTCTGTCAAACTAGGATCTACATATATATTAACTATTCCGCCTCCAGTTGAAACTGATATAAAACCAAATAATATACTAAAAATTAATATTATCTATGAAGACGAATTTTTGTTAGTCATAAACAAGCAAGCTGGCTTAACTGTTCATCCTGGAGCTGGAAATCACCAAGACACATTGGTCAATGCTTTAATTACTCATTATAGTGATAATTTATCCTCAATTGGTGGACGCCTAAGACCAGGTATAGTACATAGATTAGATAAAGATACTAGCGGATTAATGGTAGTTGCAAAAGATGATATAACACACCAAGCCTTAACTAAACAACTAGTATCACGTACATTAACAAGAATATACTTAGCTATAGTTTGGGGCGTGCCTAAACCATTATGTGGCAGCATAACTGGCAATATAGGTAGACATAGTCAAGATCGTAAAAAAATGACTATTCTAAAAACAGGAGGTAAAGAAGCTATCACCCATTATTCAGTCCAACATATTTTCCATGATAATATTGCTTCCATAGTAGAGTGTAAACTTGCTACTGGCAGAACACATCAAATTCGTGTACATTTTAGCAACTACGGCCATTCGTTATTAGGCGACCAAACATATGGTAACAACAAACGTAAATCATCAAAACTATATTCTCCTCTATTACAGGATATAATTAATAAATTTAGTAGACAAGCATTACATGCTAAAACAATAGGATTTATTCATCCTATAACAGAAAAACGTATGGAATTTACCATAGAAATACCAGTAGATCTACAAAATCTTATTACAGCTATATCTAATATAATAGAAAGTTAACGCTCTATAGATTGTGATTTATCTGATTGTTTCAAAGTTTTGGACACTAAAATATTTCTTTTATTTATTGCATTTTTTAATTCTTTTACTAAATCAGAATACTCAACAAGTTTTCTAATATTATCATTCTTAGAAGATTGAGACTCCACAACATATGCAATACTATTTTTATCTGTTGTAATATATATCTCATCTTTATACATATTAGGAAGCTCTTGAGCATTAAGTTGTTCTTGCAGTCCATCAATTTTTTAATATTTTAATCTTACTATTAGCTGCTGTCATCTCCATCATAGGTTGTAAAACCTCTTTTCTACTTTCTGAAAGCCTTGGCTTGTAACTTTTAACGTCCCATAACAATCAATTGTTGTGCCACCACATGTACACTACCTCTTGACCTGCAGTATGACCCGATTTTAAAATCTGTTTATCAAGGTATTTATATATCTACATTTAATTTATTTGCGACTGCAAATACAGTCTGATCATGTTCAGCCAAACCTCTGTCCTATCTTTACCACTTGCACACATAGTAAGCATTTCGTGTTTTGGCACCATACTAAATATCTGATCATTATAGCTCAATATTTTACTACTTAAATAATTGAGTTTTTTTGAAATATCTGCACTAATATTATTACTATCTTTTATTCTTAACACAGGTACATCTGCCTTTTCTATATCACTCTTCAAGTCAGTAGCTATTTTTAATATTTTAATAGTATCTATAGATAGATTATGTGTTTTTTTACATTTTTTAATAGTTTTTCAAAATCACCTTTAGGCTTATTACCAAATATTTTACTTATTCTTCCAGTTGGTTTCAAATAAGGCTTTGTCAAACCCTTCTCCTTTAGGTAAATTATTAGTTAAATCTGTAAGAAGCTTCTTAACTCCATTTAAATTATTCAAAGCTGCTATATTTCTAAATCGATTGAAAGCTGTATTAGTATGAATTCCTCCTACATTATTCATAGATTTATTCGTAAGTAATACTATTTTTGCATCTTGTTCTGGAATATTAACTTTTATACTACCACTATTTAAAGTATTACTGTGAAGAATACTATCTTCACCTATCTAGGCTTGTGCTTGTTTAGCATTTAAGTTGGTAATACCTTGCGTTGAATTATTATCACGTGAAATAGAGGTAAGAGTACCTGCATATTTTGAATTATGAATTACTTCAAGTTCTTGATTAGTAGTATCAGCAATAGAATACTTCCGTATCTAAAATACGAACTTTATTAGTATTATGACAACCATCTCTTATCAATATAGAAGTACTATTATCTACAGAATCAATTTTAATAAGCTTTATTCCGGATTTGTGCTCTCGTAAGATTTCTAAATTTTGCAACGCTTGGGTAAAATCACCCTCCTTAACCGACACAGTAATTTTATCTCGGTTTGTTTCTAAAGGAGTATTAAAGTTATAACTAGATTTTAAAAACTGATTAGTCTGATCAATAAGAAACTTTTTATTCTTATCCGCCCTTTCCTTAATAGATGCATTAAGTTTATCAGTTTTTTGTATATTACTTTTTCATAATATATCCTTATGTCTATCAATACTTGATTACTCCTCTTATATATAAAGAGTATATCTCTTTTAAAGTAAAATTTTTATTAAAATACAATATTAATTTTTTAAAGAAAATATTTTACTCCCAGCACCTATACATTAGCTGATGCTTTAAGCAAAACTCTTAAATTAATAGCAAAGTCCCTACAAATCTGATTCTCTATAAAATTTTTTTATACTTAACAGCTAATTAAAACCAATTACACCTATCAAATTCTGTATATCAATATATACGACATTGACTAATTCATTCTTACACTTTATGTTCTGTAATAAATTTATGGAGAAAATTCATGGCTATTGAACTATATGATTTAGAAAAAATTATTAAAGATGCTTTTCCTAACGCAACATTTGTGATAAAAGATTTAGTAGGAGATAATGATCATTATTATCTTGAAATAAGCTCAGAACAGTTTAGAGAAAAGCGTTTAATAGAGCAACATCGTATGGTTACGGAAGCACTAGAATCGTGTCTAGGCACAGCCTTACATGCTTTACAAATCAAAACGTCTGTTCCACCTATCAAATAATTCAAAAAAAGGTACAATATGAATCAAACAATTTTTGACACTATTAATAACGATATTAAAAATAACGATCTAGTGTTATATATGAAAGGCACTAGCGATACGCCTACGTGTGGGTTCTCCGCAACAGTAGTACATATATTAAAAAAATTAGGCGTAAATTTTAAAGATATAAACGTTTTAGCCGATAACGAAATACGCAAAGGTATAAAACAATTTAGTAATTGGCCTACTATACCACAATTATATATTAAAGGGGAATTTATAGGTGGGTGTGATATAGTCAAAGAATTATATGAAACAGGCGAACTATTAGAATTGCTAAAAACAAAACAAATATTTACAGCTGTATAAGTTATAAGTGTTATATATGACAACTTTCTAACCTTAAGCAATTAAGGTTAGAAATATTATAATAATTTTAACCTTTTCAAACAGCATAATTAGTAAATATCACTATGTTTATTCGCTTTTCCCAGTACCAGCACCAGGACCACCAACACAGTATCCAGCTACACGTATAGTTTGGATACAATCCTCCTTTTCATTACTATTTAAAGCTGCTCTCAATCTATTAATATAAACATCTATAGTTCTAGGAGCAACTTGTTCATCACCACCCCATACATCATACATAATATCTTTACGAGTCAATACTCTGGTAGGAGCTTTCATTAAACACTCTAACACCTTAGACTCTGTAGGACCTAATTTAAAGGTATTATTACCTTTGGTTACCCTACGTGATGCTGTATCTAATTTTAAATCTTTATATTGTAAAACCTGTCGTACAAAAGCAGCTCTATTCCTACCACGCAACCTAGCTCTTACACGTCCAACTAAATCGCTAGGCGAAAAAGGTTTTACAATATAATCATCTATACCACTCTCCCAACCTTTAATTTTGTCAAACTCTTCACCCTTAGCAGTTAACATTATAATTGGAATGTTTTTAGTATTTGGTTTAGTACGCAAAATAGTACATACATCTATACCTGACAATCCTGGCAACATCCAATCTAATATTATTAAATCTGGCTGCTTTTCAGTTTTCTTTACTATCGCTAATGCTTCATCCCCATTTTGTGCAGTACTTACTTCAAATCCTTGTTTTGTAAATGTATAATGTAACATAGTACGTATTGCTTCTTCATCATCCACTACTAAAATGAACGGCGCTCTTTCTTCTTGATTCATCTGTTATACCATTTTGTTCATAATTATTGTCATTTAATACACTAAATTTATATATACTTATTACATTTTTTTTTCAACTATTTAATTTTAATAATTAATACAATTTTTTAATATTTACCCAAATCTACCTGTTATATAATCCTGTGTCAACACTGCTTTAGGATTAGTAAAGATATCTTTTGTGTCTCCATATTCAATTACATTACCTAAATGAAAAAAATACGTCACCTGTGATATACGAGCCGCTTGCTGCATAGAATGTGTCACAATAACAATTGTAAAATTTTCTTTTAATTCATCTATGAGTTCTTCTATTTTAGCTGTTGCAATAGGATCTAATGCAGAACATGGCTCATCCATCAAGATCACCTCGGGATTCACTGCTATAGCACGTGCTATACATAATCTCTGTTGTTGTCCTCCTGACAAGGAAGTACCTAGTAAATGTAAATTATCTTTTACTTCATTAAATAATCCAGCACGCTTTAAACTGTTTTCCACTATTTCATCTAAATGTGCTTTATTTTTTACAATACCGTGTATTAATGGAGCATACGCTATATTATCATAAATTGATTTAGGAAATGGATTAGGTTTTTGAAACACCATACCAACTTTAGTCCTGAGCCTAACTACATCAACATCTTTATCATAAATATTTTTATTGTCTAAAAATAATTTTCCATAAATCATACAACTATCAATAGTATCATTCATACGATTAATACATCTAAGGAAAGAAGATTTACCACAACCAGACGCACCTATTAAAGCTGTCACCTGGTTGATATTGACATTTACGTTAATATCAAACAATACTTGCTTATTACCGTAAAATAAATTCAAGTCATTAGAAAACAATTTTGAAGTTTTATTTGTTAAATTACACATTTCACTCTTTATAATTTTTATATTCATGATTCATTCTACAGATTAACGATTCTTCTACTATTAATGAATCACTTGAACTCATTTCAACACCTGTATTACAAATCAATGATTTTTCTTCTCCTAATTTTAATATACATGAAGCTCCTAAAGGTATAGGTTTATTTTCATTAATATGACCAATTTCATTAATTTGAATTACTGGTATATCTATGTTATTTGCAAACTTTTTAATTGCATAAGGAACCAAATCTGTTCCATCACTCTCCATTGATTCTGCAAAATGACCAAATATTACAGCCTTTACTCCATCTAATAATCTTGCTTGCTTTAAATGTTCAAGAGTACGATCCACACTATAACCACGTTCTCCTACGTCCTCAAGCAATAATATCTTATTTGTTGCATTTATTTGCCAAGAAGTACCTATACTCGTCTCAATTAAACACAAATTTCCACCTGTAATTACAGATTCTATAGTTTGTGATTTTTTACTAACTTCATTACAAAGCTTAAAATTTACAAAACTAATTTCCTTGCTCTTAGCAAATAATATATCTTGCATTTCAGTAACAATCTGATCTTTAATATCCCTACCTATTAACTGTTTTAAACAATTCGCATGTAACGATGACCACTGCCATCTTTGCTGGATAAAGATATGCAAAACTGTAATATCACTAAATCCTATTAATAACTTAGGTTGCATTGGAATCTCTAGCTTATTAAGAGCTTCTACTATACTAGAACAACCATATCCACCACGTATAGCCCATACTACTTTAGAATCCGGAGCAAGTAATGCTTCCTTTACAAATTTTAATCGTTCCTCATCTGTATTAGAACAGAATGGATCATAACCAATTTGCATTAGCTCTTCTGGTGACTTTACTAACCCACTAGCCACTCTAGGAGTTAAACCAAGCTCCTTCAAAAATTCTATAGCTTGCATAACATCATTATAACTACCTTTAGCAGGAGCAATAATGTCAACTATATCACCAAGATACAATGCACTCCAATTCTTTAACATAAATTGTTCACCATTTAATCTCGTACTTTTTACGTAAAAAGACAGACATTGTATTCATAAAAATTAATATAGCAAGTAATACCAATATAGCACCAGCAGTTTTAGTCTTAAACGCTACCTCCGGGCTATTAGCCCACAAATATATTTGCACAGGCATTACAGTAGCTGAATCAAATAAATCTCCTGGTATATCAGCCATAAACGCAACCATCCCTATCATAATCATTGGCGCTGTTTCACCTATAACTCTACATATGGTTAGGATTGTACCTGTCATAATACCTGGCATAGCAAGTGGTAAAGTATGATGTAATAAAATTTGTATTGGTGAAGCACCAAGTGCCATAGCAGCCTGCCTAATAGAACTAGGTACAGTTTTAATCGCTTGACGTGTTATAACTATAAGCATTGGCAATGCCATCATAGAAAGCGTAAATCCACCAACAAGAGAGGAAGATCTAGGCATATTTAATAATCCAAGAAAAATTGCAAGTCCTAACATACCAAATACAATTGATGGTACAGCTGCTAAATTATTAATACTAACCTCAATTAAATTATTGATTTTATTTTTAGATGCAAATTCCTCCATATATACAGCACTACATATAGAAATAGGTAAAGCAATTCCCATACACACTAAAACTACTAGTATAGACCCTATCATACTACCTTCCATTCCAGCCATTTCTGGATTACGTGAATCACCATTTATAAAAAATCTCGTATTAAAAACATTTTTTATTAATTTCCTTTCACATAAGTCTTTTAAAATTTTATACTGTATTTTATTGCATTTGAATGATTCTTCTTTTAAACATTCTATTCCTAGTTGTGACATTGGTAATTTATAAGATATGGTTTTTAAATATTCTATATTTAGTTTATTTACAATATAATCCTTAGAAATCATCTTTTGCTGAATATAATTTTTTAATTCATATTGTGCTCCATCACTTATAAGTAATGAAATACTAGAAATTTCTGATTTATCTAATTCAGGAAACATTATATGTAGAGAATTATCAATTATAGCCTGATAATCTTCAGCTAACACTAAATCTGTATTTAAATATAATTTAGCTTTTATCTCTTTTGTAACAAAAGCTTTATAACCATACATTAATATAGAACCAATAAAAATACATAAAAAAGCACCCGCAACTATTACTGCACTTAACCCCATAAACTTAAAAAACTGTTCATACAAATAGCGCCTTTTCAACTTTTCTTTAACTATACTAGAATTATTCATATTTTTCTTGATACTTTCTAACAATAAATAAAGCCAGCATGTTAATAAATAACGTTATAATAATTAACGTTAATGCAAGTGCAAATGCTGAAAGCGTTCTAGGACTATTAAACTCTTGATCTCCTACTAATAATGCTACTATCTGCGCAGTAACAGTAGTTACTGAAGCAAGAGGATTAAACGTTAAATTTGCATTCAACCCTGAAGCCATAGTTACTATCATGGTTTCCCCTACAGCTCTTGACATAGACAATAATATAGCACTCATAATACCAGGTAACGCAGCAGGAAGCACAACTCTTAATATCGTTTCTGATTTAGTAGCACCAAGAGCTAGAGACGCATCACGTAAACTACCAGGAACCTTATTTATAATATCCTCAGAAATCGACAACATAAACGGTATAATCATTATACCCATTACAAGACCAGCTGCAAGAGCACTTTCTGATGAAACTGTCTTAGCTCCTAATATAATAGAAATTTTACGTATAAATGGAGAAACAACTAAAGCTGCAAAATAACCATACACTACCGTTGGTATGCCTGCTAATATTTCTAATATAGGCTTTACTATATTTCTCACAGAAGAATGAGCATATTCTGATAAATATATTGCAGACAATAACCCTATAGGTACAGCAACCAATATAGAAATTAAAGTTATTAACAATGTACCTGATAATAAAGGTATTATACCAAAACTACTATCCGATTCTAATTGAGGATTCCAATATGTACCAAATAAAAACTTGCTAGGAGATATATATGAAAAAAAATGTACAGATTCCATAAACACAGACCCAATCACGGCAATTGTAACAATTACTGACACAAACGTCGCTGCAAATAAAATAACTTTAATAATTTTTTCTTTAATAAGTTTGATCAACGCTATAAACTACTTATCTAATTAATTTTAATTATAAAAAATGTACATTTACACAAAAAAATCTAATACATCAATTACCTTATACAAAATTATCAAATTATTATATATAATAATTTGAATATGATCATATTCAAATTACCATAATCATAAAAGGTAATTATTCTATTCCTACACTATCTGTTTCAATATTCATGACAGCTTCTAATTTTGCCTTAATATTTTTTAATTTTACTAAAATTTCAGATAATTTTTCCTGATTTTTATCTACATTAACTACGTTTGTTTGACTATGTTTTATTTCTAAAGTTGTGTTATGCTTATCATCCAAAAAGCTTTGTGCTCCTTTAATCGTATACCCTTTATTATATAGTAATTCTTTAATATTTTGTATAATTGCAATGGTATTACTATCGTAATATCTCCGACCGTTAATTTTATGAACTTTGATATTAGAAAATTTCTTTTCCCAAAATCTTAATACTGATTGCTGAACGTTAAGAAATTTTGCTACTTCACCTATACTAGATAAATTTACTGGAATCTTGTCTTGCTCTTTTATCATATAATATTTTTGATCCTTAATAACTTCAATAAACCTAAATGTGCTCTTATACTACACTATCCACTAAAAATAGTTATAAATTATTATAATTTATAACTTAGTAATAGAATATTATACTATTTTCTATTAATATTGAATTAATTTATTATTACCAGTTTGATGTCTAATATAATTAAGGTATCCAAGTGAACTTCAAATTCAAAAAATATGGAAAAATTTTCTAATCCTAAATAAAAAATTGTTATTATTACCTTACCTAGTCTGGTATTAATATTACTGTTAACATTCTATACATTCTTTGCAATATTTCTACTGACAATGCATATATCAAAACTAGCAAAATTAGTATCTCAACAAAAGTAAGTGGAAAAGCTGAAAAAGTTTTTATTAAATTTAGATTTAAACAGCGCTCAAGCTAATTTAGAACAAGCCGTTAATAATAAAAACAATTACGTATAAAATATTTAGAAAATAAAATTAAATTAGATCAAATCACGTTTACTCGTGCCCAAACATTATTGAGTGAAAAAACAATTACAACAAGTAGCTATGATAAAACAAAAAACAACTTTGAAATTTCAGAAAGTGATTTAGCATTATTAAATGCTAATCCAGATATTGCTATAGAAAAATACCCTCTTTTCCTCTATGTAAAATCAAAATTAGATACTACTGAACTTAACTTAAAACGTACAAAAATATTTGCACCTTCTTCAGGTATACTCATAGACTTTACTTTAAAACCCGGAGATAGAATATTATCAGACTTACCAGTATCTACATTTATATGGATAGAAGCTAATTTTAAAGAAATAGAAATTAGTGTTGGTACCTACCCAGATTTAAAACTTCATGGCATAGTAGAAAGTATTACAACTGTTACCGGCCCTGATCTTTCTATTTTACCAGCTCAAAATAAGCTCAGGTAATTGAATAAAAGTTGTACAAAGAATTATAGTCAAAATATTACTCACTAATTATACTGGCACTCTACTTCTAGCATCTGGAATGAGTACCACTGTTACTATCGATACTTATACAAAATAAATAATATGATAGAAATATCACCATATAATAAACGCATAATTACCATTTTAGTAATGCTTGCAGCAATTTTACAAGTAATAGATACAATCATAGTAACGTAGCTTTACCTCATATACAAGGCAGCCTTTCTGCAACGCAAGATCAAATAGATTGAGTATTAACTCTTCATATATTGTAAGCTCTGCGATTATGACAACTCTTGTAGAATGATTAGTAATAGATTTGGTACAAAAAAAATATTTTTAATCTCTGTATTTGGTTATATAGTATCATCTATTTTATGTGGAATATCCATGTCTATCACTGAAATCGTAATTTTTAGAGTATTACAAGGAATATTTGGAGCTGTACTAGTACCCCAATCTACCCTACTCAATATTAATCCCACAGAACAACATGGAAAGGCCATGGTAATATGGGGTATAGGTGTTATGGTAGGTCCTATATACTTAGACCAAGCCTTGGAGGTTATTTAACAGAATATTATAACTAGAGATAGATTCTTTTATGTTAATGTTTCTGTAGGTATATTAACCTTTCTAGGTATTCTATTTTACTTTCCTACTTCAGATCAGAAAATTCAAAATTTGATTTTATAGGATTTGGGCTACTCGCTGTAGCTATTGCATATATACAACTTGCTCTAGATATAGGCGAACAAGTAGATTGGCTAAACCCAAAAGAAATTATCACTTATATAGTCGTTAGCATTATCACTCTTTGTTTTTATATGGCATACTTATATACACTATCACACCCTTTATTAAAAAATAACCATGTTTTAAGAACTTAAATTTTTTAGTAGGGTTAATAGTCGTTTTCTTTATAGGAATACTATTAAATACTAACATTATGCTACTCCCTCCATTTCTTCAGAATCTAATACAATATCCTGTAATCGATGCGGGTATATTAATGGTACCACGAGGTGTAGACACCATGCTTGCTATAAGCATAGTAGGAAGAATAATTAATAAAGTTGAAATAAATTTTTGATATTACTTGATTTAATTCTGCTGTTTTTCCTTAAAAGAAATGACTTATTTTAACTTACATGTACCAGAACGTCTTATTATATTTTCTGGTTTTATACAAGGATTTGGATTTGGCTTTATTTTTGTACCTCTTAACACCATTACTTTTTCTACACTTCTACCAAAATACAGAACAGAAGCAGCTGGATTCTAAAGCTTAATGAGAAACATAAGTAGCAGTATAGCGATTTCAATAGCAAACGTAGTTTTATCTAATTCCGTACGCATAAACCATACTTTCTTAACTGAATATATTATCCCTTATAATAGTAAAATAGTATCATATTATGCTACAAACTTTAATAATAATACAATTTTTACATTTTTTAACATACTGGATCAAGAAGTTACAACACAAAACAAACTTATCCCTTTGCCTACTTAAACGATTTTAAATTTATGCTAATTATGAATATTGTAATGATGCCATTTAGTATTACTAATACAATCATCAAAACGTAAAAAAGAAACTCCCTCTATTCTTATAGAATAATACTTTTTTATTTTATATCCCAATTATGTAATTAAAATTGCTATTCTTAAATAATTTGAGTAGTAAAAATAAGGAAAACAAATTAATACAAATTGATAATCTAATGTATATATATAACTACTATTATAAATATAACTGACAATCTATATATTAGCAAAAAAGACTAGAAGTTTAAAAGTTGTAATTGAGGCACCTAGCCTTACCTTACCAGTTTTTGTTGAAGATAACATAATCGGATATAACATATTTACTATCGGAGTCATACCTCTAAGGAATATATAGATACAACAAACTTGATAATCTATGGCTTATTGATATTATAACAATAATTATAATGGATAAAATAATGAATAACATAAGCAGTATAACACCAATAATAAAACTCTTTTTCTTTCTCAAGAATATTTATAATTTTATAGCATCTCTAAGCTTGTAACAGCAAATACCAACACCATAACACTTTAATAAGCTAAAATCCTTAATATTAACTCCTAGAGCTCCCACATATAAAAGGAGATAATGCTATAAATACCCTATATTCCACTACTAAAAACATATACAAAATTACCTTGCCACCCATAATCCATAATAGAGATTTACATAACTACCAATAGTAGGGGCAAAAGCCATAGCAAAGTCATAAACCCATTTAATATACCACAATTTCTGGGCTTTTAATTCGTATAAGTCTGCAATAATAATAAAAGATAAAATAATTAGACCTAATTATACCTATATCCTGTAAAATTCTTCCATTAATATATACGTGTAAAAATACAAGCTATAGTAGCTATAATAAAAATTACTATACTGTAAAGTATAGTTGATCTTTTACCATACTTATCTCCTAAAGCGCCTATCACTCTAGTGCACTTAATCCATGAGTGACTAAATTTATTCCTAAAGTCAATTCCACCATATATGGTGTTAATATAAATTCTTTTTGCAAAAGGAAAATTTGGTACAATTAAATCTATCTCAGTCCCAGCTAAAACTAAAATTAGAAATAATAAAGAATAACAAAAAGCCCACAATATTTATATTATTTAATATGAATATATGTTAAATATCAATAAATTTCTTTAGTAATTAGCTATATATAATAATCATATATTTTTATCATTAGCTCGCTTAGTTTTCTTTAGTTTTGCTGAGGAGATTTTATTCGAAGTATTCATTGCTATGTTAGTATAATAACGTGCATATCTCTTATTGCGCTTTATTTTATTAGTATTATGAGCAAGTTTTACCTTATTATTTGAAGATACAGCATAATTCAAAGTCTTTAGCTTTATTTTTTTTTGTACAGGTGCTTCATAGTTTATAACATCTATAAATTCCTCCAAATTGATATCCTGTAGCCTGGAGGACACTACATTAAAATGCTTATCCAGTAAATTAGCCATTTTTATATCTCTACTTCTTGCTGTCTCTTCTCCCATCACTACCCCTACTAGCTTAGTACTACCTCGTGTAGCAGAAGTAACCAAATTATATCCAGAAGCATTAATAAATCCTGTTTTTAAACCAGTAGCACCCTTATAATTATTTAATACATTATTATGTCCTTTATATGTTTTACCTTTAAACAAAAAACTAGTACGTGAAAATAAATGATAATGCTCAGGAAAATCCCTATATAAAGCAATAGCAAGCTTAGCCATATCATAAGCTGTA
Organism: Rickettsiales endosymbiont of Dermacentor nuttalli; assembly: GCA_048496475.1. Classification (GTDB taxonomy): domain Bacteria; phylum Pseudomonadota; class Alphaproteobacteria; order Rickettsiales; family Arcanibacteraceae; genus Ac37b. Next base: position 20,427 of record JBGCXS010000007.1, on the reverse strand, counting down.
CTAACTTGTTCAGGGTGATGTAATCCCGAAGAATTACGAAAAATTGTTTTAGACATACCAAGATCTTGTGCACGCTTTGTCATTTTAAGTGCAAAAATCTTTTCATCTTTAGATATAGCTTCAGCAAGCACAACAACAGCATCATTAGCTGATTTAATTATTGCAGCAAGAATAGCATCTTGCACTAAAATCTTTTCACCTGCTCGTAACCCTAAATTGGATTTAGGACGAGAAGCAGCATAATTTGAAACACCTAACTTATCATTCAATCTTAATTTACCAGCTTTAATTGCCTCAAATGTTAAATATAAAGTCATCATCTTAGTAAGCGACGCAGGATGCCTCAATTGATCAGCATTACAACTATACAGTACTATCCCTTTTTCCGCATTTACTACTAATGAAGTAGATTTGAGATTAGATGTATTATTTTTTGTATTAGTATTTAATTGTGTTGCAAAACTGTTATTTATAGATAATAATGACAATAATAAGTATATAGGCACAACTGCCAAACTTAACAATCTCTGCATAGCAACACCTCTGCTAATTTAAAACACAACGCACACTAAAACATTATTTCTACTTAATGCTCGTATAAGAATGTAAAGTAAAATTATAAATAAAATATTAATTAGATTCTAAAAAATAATATTTCACCTGATTATAAACTCGCAAGAAAAATGCTAATTCTCGTACATCATTATTAGAATATAATGGAAACTCTTGCTTATTTTGCTCAGTTTCAATTACCATTTTTCCTACTATATCACCTTTTTTAACAGAAGCTTTAAGAGGAGATATATATTCTTTAGTAATTTTCACTTTATTTATATCCTGTGTAGGCACAGTAACAACAATATCTTGATCAGATATTACTTCTAAAGTTTTATCTTTACCAAATAATACACCAACTTTTTCTATAGGTTGATTAGCTTTAGCTACAATAACGTTAGTAAAGTTTAAAAAACCATAATTTAGCAAATTTTCAGCTTCTCTAGTTCTGGTATTCATACTGTCTGTGCCATTAATAACCAGTATTAATCTACGTCCATTAATTAATGCTGATACCGCAACACCATATCCAGCATCATCTACATGCCCAGTCTTAAGACCATCAACACCTATATTACGTGCTAGTAAGGTATTTCTATTTTCTTGTTTTATATTATTAAACGTATAATCCTTTATAGAAAAATAATCATAATATTCCGGAAAATCCTCAATAAGGTGTTTAGATAAAATATATAAATCACGTACACTCATTACATGACCTTCCTCAGGCCAGCCACTTGCATTTTTAAAAAATGTATTTTTCATGCCTAATTCTTGAGCTTTTTTATTCATTGCCTCAGTAAAAGCTAATTCACTCCCCATAATTCCTTCAGCTAATGTAATACATGCATCATTTCCAGATTGTACTATAGCACCTAGTAGCAAATCCTTAACTGATACTTTACTATTTAACTTCAAAAACATTTTAGAACCCTGCTTACGCCAAGCCTTTTCACTTACAACTAACTGATCATCTAATGAGATAAGATTATTTTTTAACCTCTCAAAAACCAAATACACAGTCATCAATTTACTCATTGATGATGGTGCCATAGGAACGTCAGCATTTTTTTCAAATAAAACCGTATTGCTATTATTATCTACTAAAATTGCATACAAAGCTTTAGTATCAATAGCATATAATTCATTAGTTAATAACAAAGACAAGAACCATAAGATAATTTTTATTTTATATTTCATTTATTATTACCGTTACTTGTTATCTGTAGCCATCATACATTCTAATATACTAATGTCATATACAGGATGTTCAAACGTTACAACACTAGGTTTATTAGCTAATATCCAACCATAAAAAAGTTTTTTATTTTCTGATGCACTTTCATCGTTTACGTCTAATAATACTTTACTTTCATTGTTTACAGAGGATTTCCAACATAATATAGGAGTAATTTTAAAATTTTTAAAATCTAGAGACTGCCCCACTTTTGCATCTATAGTAGTACTAACTGCAGTAATTTTATTTAATATATTTAATTTAGCAACGTCTTGATATGCACCCTTTAAAGTCTTTACATCATTTACATTGTTTTCTAAAGAATCTAAAAGATCTGTAGGTATTTTTTGCTTATCATCAAAAAAGTTTTCTTCATATGTATCAGTAACAGGAAAATCTTCTTGCTTATACTCACCTAACTCTATTTCTAATTTTTCTAAATCAGAAACGTCATGTTCTATAGCCAAAACTGATCCTGATAATAAAAATAAAATATTAAAAAAAATTATGAAATAATACATTATCTAGTTCTCAAAATCAGGAATTGATCTATACGCATCTCAAAGTAACAAAATACTTTTATTAAATCAAGAGGCTTACAGCATAAATTCAACTTTTTATCATAAAAACACTATATAAAAAATCTTTATTTACAAATAATATAACACGTTCATTAATAATAATTAATCTATTTATAGCAATATATATTTTTTATAAATTAATACTTAGGAATCAATATGTTTAAGAATTAATCAAAAATACCCATATATAACACCCACTTACGTTATGAAATCTTTCAACACAACTGTTATTGTAAGCCTAGACAAATTGAGTGATGAAGATATCAAAAATATGCTTAATATTGCTTCTATTAAAGGCAATCCAGAATTAGCAAAAGAAGTTATTATCACCAAAACTTGATATTAACTCTGGAGATAAATATAATATGTCAGCATTACATTATGTAGCTATTATACTGTCATACAGACATTGTAATACTTTTGCTAAATATGGTATTAATTCTAATATTAGATGTTACGAAGGTAAAACTGCTCTACATTATTCTGCTATAAAAAAGATTTTAATACTACAAAAGTCTTATTAAAATATGGTGAAAACTCTACAATTCAATGCTTTTTTGGTAAAACAGCATTAGATTATCATATGCCAATCATTCTTACCTTATACAAAAGGTATATTTTGTTTATATAGATACACAATATAAAAAATTTTTTCAAGACAGAAAAAGAGTCTTAGAACCATTAAAAGAACAGCTAACAAAATATTCTTAACAACGCTAATAATGTTTTAAATCTTATAGAAAATGAACTACAAGAGTTAAAAAATCCTAAAAACATACCACCAGAACCTTTCTTATTTCCTGGTTTTGTACAAAAGGAAAACAACAAAAGGCAGAAGAATATACTTTCATCTTTTAAAGATATAACACAATCAGAAACCACTTTGTCTAAATCTTTAGTACAAAAACTTTACTAAAGAAACGTTAATCAACATACTAGATAATAGATGTTAATATATAGTAAAAATATTTAAATATAGATACACTTTACTATTAGTTAGTCACAGAGACATAATAGGAATATTTGGATAATATATAAAATCAAACTTGCTTAAAATAAAAAAATTATTTAAGACTCAATGATAGAAATTTATAGTATAATAAAAATTTAAACATTACCTAATAAAGTTTATTATGTCTCTATTTAAATCCGGCATTATTGTGGCATCTTTTACCTTTCTCTCCCGTATTTTAGGATTTATACGGGATATTTTTATAACCTCAGCTTTAGGAACTGGAGCTTTAGCTGATGCTTTTAACGTTGCTTTCCGTCTACCTAACTTTTTTCGTAGAATTTTTGCTGAAGGTGCATTCAATTCAGCTTTTATACCAATTTTTACAGGAAAAATTGCTAGCGAAGGCATTGAAAACGCTAAAATATTTGCTGCCAAAGTATTAACTTTATTATTGGTAACCTTAATAGTTTTTATAATCATATTAGAACTAACACTTCCTATATTAATAAACATACTAGCTCCAGGTTTTACACTCAATCAAGACCTAGAGAGATTTAATCTTTCGTTAGAATTATCCGTGATTACAACACCATATCTATTATTTATATCATTAGTCTCTTTATTTGGTGGTATTTTAAATAGTATAGGCAAATTTAGTGCTTTTGCTTTTTCTCCTATTTTGCTAAATATATGTATAATAATAACTTTATGTTTTAGTGCAGATTTTATGCTAACTAAAGCCCACACGCTAGCATGGGGAGTTTTTATTGCTGGCATAATACAACTTATAGCAATTATGATCTCAGCTAAATCTGCAAATTTGTTGATTAAGCCTATTTATCCTACTCCAGATAAAGATACACGTAAATTATTTTGTAATATTATACCAGCTATAATCAGTGGCAGCGTAGTTCAAATCAATATAATTATTGATCAAATTATTGCTTCATTTATACCAGGAGCAATTTCTACATTATCTTATGCAGACAGATTACATCAACTTCCCTTAGCGTTAATAGGTATTTCTATAGGTACTATATTACTTCCTTCTCTTTCTAAGCAATTAGACCAGACCAAGGCCATAATAACTCAAAATCGAGCATTAGAAATTTCTTTATTACTTAGTATACCATGTGCTTTTGCACTAATAATTTTAGCAAAACCTATAATTATGATTTTATTTGAAAGAAACGCTTTCACTCATATCGACACTATTAACACCTCTAATGCACTTATTGCTTTTGCTCTTGGACTACCTGCCGCTATAGCTATCAAGATTTTTACACCTTGTTTCTTTGCCCATTACGATACTAAAACACCCTTAAAAATTTCTTTAATCTGTATTATGACTAATACCATCTGCAGTTTATTATTAATACAACCATTAAAGCATGTTGGCATTGCCCTATCTGGCTCAATATCTTGCTGGATTAACGCCAGTTTATTAGGCATAATATTATATAAACGTAATCATTTTAAACCAGATATGCAGCTAAAACAAAATACTATCAAAATAATTATGACTTCTTTATCTATTGCATGCGTACTTATAATACTCACGTATATTTTAAAGAATTTTCTAATTATTCCAGGAACATTAGGTATAATATCATTAATTGCTATTATTACTATAGGATGCCTTACATACTTAACTTTAGTATGTTTTTTCAGAATTTTTGAAATGAAAACCATAAAACAATATATTACACGTAAATAAGTCTTTTTATTTTAGAATCTATTTAAATCATAAATATTTAAAAATAGTTAATTTTATTTACTATTTAATATAGTAGCTCTTATTAATAATTTCAATAATATACAAATATTCTAGATAATATATCTAACTATAATACAAGTGAAATAAAAGATATTATAACTAGATTATCTAGAAACGATCCCTTATTAGAAAACCAAAATAGCAGTCTTTACCATAGTATAGATATTTTTGATGCTTTATGCCCATCTATAGAACACAATACTGTACTCATATCATGATACTTGAACTCATTATAAAGTTATCATATAGTATATTACTAATATACTAGGTCAAAATAAATAATTAAAGACTTTTAGTTTAAAAAAGAGTCATTTAAATTACGAAGATATACTACAGGTATCACTTGCACTAAATAAAAATAAAACTCTTACACATTTCAACTTAGAAGGTATCACATTAACTGGAAAATCTATCACGCTTATTATTTTTTCTATATTAAACCATCCATCTATAACACATATAAATCTTTTATCAGTCATCAAAAATGAAACAGATAAAGAATATTTTGTTAATGCATTAAAAAATTTAATACACCACAATCAACACTTAAAATAATTAGTTTCAGATAATAATTGTTAAATAATCAAGATATACTTTATCTTGCTACTGATCTTACTCAACACAGTTCTTTGTTATCCTTATCACTTTCTAGTAATAATATAGGGATAGAAGGCATAAATGTAATTGCCACAATACTTGAACATAATCATATAAAATCTAGAAATTAATGCAGATAACGATACTTTTTTCATGAAGGAAACCAATTATCTAGGTAATAAAGCCTAATTACTATTAGGGATGTTCTATCCATGAACAATAGTATAACTCACCTAGATTTAGGTAATAATTTTTCTATTGATTATAAAGGTTTTTATATTTTTACGCAATATCTACGTAATTCTTCAGTAAATGTTCTAAACTACTCTCTATCAAAGATATTACTGCTCTTTTAATTAGATTTATAAAAAACAATAAAATTTATATTAAAGTTAGAGACAAATTCTACTACACTATCTTCGCCAACAGAGTTACAACAATTGTTCAGCGATAATTACAAGATTGCATTAGAAATAGCAATAGTTAATAATAAAATTCTAAATAAAAATGAAATTAGAGATTTGCTAGAAAGAAAATCAGCAGTCAAATACATCTTAATGTATGATAAATTTTATCACTCTAATAATATTAATGAAAATCTTGCAACTAAACTTATTGATAATGCTCTTGCAAGATCTCATGTCGGTAAATACACATTAGCTTTATTAGGTGTAAGTATGGATCTGAGTAATTCTTAAGACACATGTCATCTAAAAAGATGGCCTAAACATATACTGAATCAAATCTGTAGTTATAATATATTAACTGAAAACATTACACCTTGGTTAAGTAATTCATCCCTCTTACAAGAAAAATTTTAGCTTGCTATTGATAAACAAATGATCTAGACAATAAGAAGATATTTAGAACTTATGCAACATCGTCCAGAATTAGATTTTTTGATAGAAATGGGTAAAGCATGGACTATAAATCAAGAAATGTTAAACTTGCTCAATTCTTATATTGAAAAAACACGTGAAAGAAAGTATCAATACTTTAATAATGAACATGCAGAAACACAATACATGAAATAAATTTATACAAGTCAGCACAAATTTCTTGTTACAAATTTTATAGTGAAGCCATTTGATTCGCTATATAAGTTGCTATAAAAAAGCCTAGAAATAATATGAAAGCAAAGAGCAACGAAGTAGATAACTAAAACATTCCCCATTTATCAAATAGTACTACCAATACTACTTTTGGTGCTACAGGAACTAAACTATCAACCCTGTCCAAAATACCACCATGTCCTGGTATTACATGACCACTATCTTTTACCCCAAATTTACGCTTAATCCATGATTCTATTAGATCACCTATTTGCGCGTATATAGAAAGCAATACACTAAGTGTTATTAAAAACACAGGCTTATGTGAATACACATATATAGAAGTTATAATACTTACCAAATAGGCAAATAACACACCACATATCAATCCAGACCAAGTTTTTTTAGGACTAATCATTGGGCATAACTTCCACCCTCCTATTATATTTCCTCCTAGATAAGCTCCAATATCAGTGGCCCAAACTATAGCCAATAACCATACTATAATTATTACTCCATTAGTATGAGCCCTTAACCATATAAGAGAAGTACACGGTAACAAAATATATACTAATGCAATTAATTTCCAAATTTGTAAGGATTTCTGATCATTAGTATATTTACTTTTTAATAAATCGCTCCATTCAAATGCCATTAACACAGCTATAATAACAACAGTACCTATATATAAAATTCCACCCTGGTAAACTATAAATAATATTATAGGCGCAAGTAATAATGCTGAAATTACTCTTAATATAAATTCCTTAGTTGCAAACTTACCCATAATTAACCACCATATCTACGTTCTCTAGTTCGAAATTCTGTAATAGCAGAATTTAAATTCTCTATAGTAAAATCGGGCCATAAAGTCTCTGTAAAAAATAATTCTGTATATGCTAACTGCCACAATAAAAAATTACTTAATCTCTGTTCTCCACTTGTCCTAATTAATAAATCAGGTTCTGGTATATTATATGTATATAAATAATTAGTAAATTTATTTACATTTACTTCTTCTACAGTTAATTTTCTTGATAATACATCACGTATAATACTTTGTACGGCTTGAACAATTTCTTGTCTACTACCATAACTAAGAGCTATACTTACATTAATTGCATTATTATTTTTTGTTACATCTTGACATCTCAATACTTCTTTTTGTATATCCAATGGTAGTTTACTTATATCACCAAGAATACGTAATTTAACATTATTCTTATGCAAAGTTTCTATTTCATTCTGTAAATAAATTCGCAATAATTCCATTAAATCATTTACTTCTTGTTCTGGTCTATTCCAATTTTCAAACGAAAAAGCATATAAAGTAAGATAAGGTATACCTAAATCCATACAAGCTTTAATAACATTTTTTGCAGTTTCGGCACCTTTTTTATGACCAATAAGCTTAGGCATACGATGAGCCTTTGCCCAGCGTCCATTACCATCCATAATAATAGCTATGTGGTTGGGAATAGCATTCTTCATTCTTCATCCGTTAATGCATACACAGGAATGTCTATTCCTTCTTTACTATAATTATTTAACTTATTACGCAAGGTACGTATGGATATACCTAAAATATTGGCAGCATGAGTTCTATTCCCTAAACAATACTTAAGTGTAGATACAATCAACTCCTTCTCGACATTATCCACAGTCCTACCAACTAAAGAATGATTTAGCCTCTCTTCTTCTAATATACTATCCTGTCTATTTAACATTAGAGAATCTTTAGTGATTTTATCATCTACAGCCAGCAACACTGCCCTATGAATAGAGTTTTCTAATTCTCTAATATTACCAGGCCAGCGATATTGTAAAATAAATTCCTTTGTTTCATCACTAATAATTGGAATAGACACGCCATTTAAAACAGCATATTTTTTTACAAAATACTCAGCAAATAATAAAATATCTTCTTTACGTGATCGTAATGGGGGAAGTTCTACATTGATAATATTTAATCTAAAAAATAAATCTTCACGAAAATTACCAGCTGCAACTTCTTTATGTAAAATACGATTGGTAGTTGCAATAATACGTAGATTAAGCTCAATTTTGTTATTTCCACCAATTCTTTCAATTTCTTTTTCTTGAATTGCTCTAAGTAATTTAGCTTGTAATTTTATGTCAATTTCACTAATTTCATCAAGCAACAAAGTACCATTATTTGCTTCTTCAAATTTGCCTATTCTACGTGCAACTGCACCAGTAAATGCTCCTTTTTCATGTCCAAACAATTCAGATTCAAGCAAATTCTCAGGAATAGCAGCACAATTGATAGCTATAAAAGGCTTATCAGCACGTTTACTTTTTTGATGTATATAACGTGAGATAACTTCTTTACCAGTACCAGATTCTCCACTTACGAGTACATTTGCTTCTGAAGGAGCTATTCTGTTGACCAAATTCATTATAGGCTTCATAGCGTTAGAATTACCAATAATCATATTTATATCTTCAGCAATTGAAGCAAATATTGCAGCAATTAATTCCTCATTTGGTGGTAAAGTAATATATTCTTTTGCTCCAGCACGTATAGCATTTACTGCTTTTTCCTTACTATTGTCAAACCCACATGCAACAACTGGTATATGAATACGCTCATTTTTAAGTTTCTTTATCAATTCTTCTACTGATTGATTTATATCAATCATAATTAAATCAGCACCTTGACCATTGCGTAATAACTCTAATGCACCACCAATATTTACTACTTGTCTAACTCTAACACCTTTACTTATTGCTATACTACTTGCTGCTCCAAACTGACCGGATAAATCACCTATAATTAATAAGCGCATTTTACACCTTTCTTATTCCTATTATAGCTGTTACTTTATAAAGTAAATTAATTAACACGATATCTTGATCTATTTTTAATATACATTTTTAAACTATTATAACCATATTAAAAAACTATTAAATCTCTATAATATTATAAAGATAAAAGCTGTTAGCACTTAGAAATTTTTACCTGAGCAGCCGCAAGTCTTGCTATAGGTATTCTATATGGAGAACACGATACATATTCTAAACCTAAATCTTGTACAAAACGCATCGTTTTAGGATTACCACCATGTTCACCACATATTCCTATTTTTAAGTTACTTTTAGTACTACGCCCACGTTCAGCAGCAATTTTCATTAACTCTCCTACTCCAGATTCATCCAATCTTACAAATGGATCTTCATCTAGTATTCCTTTATCCTTGTAAGTATGCAAGAAAGAACCAGCATCATCTCTAGAAATACCAAAAGTAGTTTGAGTTAAATCATTAGTACCAAAACTAAAAAATTCTGCATATTGCGCAATCTCATGTGCCATTAACGCTGCTCTTGGTAACTCTATCATTGTACCAACCTGATAATTTAGTTTTATATTATTAGCATTTTCTAATTTAATTGCCTCGTTAACAATTAATTCTCTTAAAATCGATAATTCTTTACCACTCAGAACAAGTGGAACCATAATTTCAACCAATGGTTGTATATTATCTTTATTAATTACCTCTAACATAGCTTCAAAAATAGCTCTGACTTGCATTTCATAAATTTCGGGATAAGAAATACCTAACCTACATCCTCTATGACCAAGCATGGGATTCATTTCTTTAAGCTTGTAGGCATTTTCCTTGATAGCATCAATACTTAAACCAGAGGCCCTAGCTACTTCTTCCATTTCTTTTTCAGTATGTGGTAAAAATTCATGCAAAGGTGGGTCAAGAAGTCTAATATTCACTGGTTTACCTTGAGCTAACTTTAAAATTGATATAAAATCGTTTCTTTGTATAGGTAATAACTTTTCTAAAGATTTTTTACGTCTTTCAATAGATTCAGAAACTATCATCTCACGCATAATAACGATTCTATCTTCATCAAAAAACATATGCTCTGTTCTACATAAACCTATACCATCAGCACCAAACTTAAAGGCCATCTTTATATCATTACTTGTTTCTGCATTTGCCCTAACCTTCATAATTCGTACTTCATCCACCCATTGCATTAACTGCATTAACTCATTGGATAGATTAGGTTGTATAGTAGGAATCTCACCTAAAATAATCTCACCAGTTGAACCATTAATAGTAATAATATCACCTTCTTTAACCATATAACCATTTACAGTTAATATAGCATTTTTATAATCTATATTTACATTTGAAGCTCCACAAACACAGCTCTTTCCCATACCACGTGCTACAACAGCTGCATGTGATGTCATCCCACCTCTTGCAGTTAAAATACCATACGCCGCATTCATACCACTAATATCTTCTGGACTTGTCTCAATTCTAACCAAAATTGATTTTTTATTTTCAGATAAACATTTTTCTGCATCTAACGCAGAAAATACAACCATTCCAGATGCTACACCAGGAGATGCAGGCAATCCTTGAGCTATTATATTACATTTAGCACTTGGGTCAATTGTAGGATGCAAAATTTGGTCTAAAGACTCTGGATTAATTCTTTTGATAGCATCTTCTTTAGATATTAAACCTTCCTTAACCATTTCAACCGCAACTTTAATTGCAGCTTGTGCACTACGTTTTCCATTACGAGTTTGTAAAATCCATAGCTTATTATTTTGCACTGTAAATTCTATATCTTGCATATCAGCATAATGCTTTTCTAATTTTTGAGATATATTCACAAATTCGTTAAAAACTTTAGGCATAGTCTCTTGCATGTGTTTTATGTGCATAGGTGTACGGATACCAGCCACAACATCTTCTCCTTGAGCATTCACTAAATACTCCCCGTATAAAACCTTTTCACCAGTAGAAGGATTACGCGTAAAGGCGACTCCTGTTCCACAATCCTGCCCCATATTACCAAACACCATAGATTGTATATTAACAGCTGTTCCCCACTCTGATGGTATACCATTTAATTTACGATAAGTAATAGCTCTATTATTCATCCAAGAATTAAATACCGCCTTTATAGCAGCCCATAATTGTTCTTTAGTATCTTTCGGAAATGGCTTATCTGTTTCATCTAAAATTTTCTGCTTAAATTCATTGATAATTTTTAATAGATCTTCAACAGTTAAATCTGAATCTTGTTTTATATTTTGTACAAATTTTCTATGTGATATTATCTCTTCAAAATAAGAATTTGAAACATCTAATACCACATTAGCATACATCTGTATAAATCTACGATAACTATCATAAGCAAAGCGTTTATTACCAGTTTTGTTGGCCAAACCTTCAACTGTTTGATCATTTAACCCTAAATTTAATATAGTATCCATCATACCAGGCATAGAAGCTCTAGCACCAGAACGTACTGATACTAACAAAGGATTATCTTTGTCCCCAAATTTTGCCTGTAACTTATTTTCTATATTGCTAAGCGCAACATTCAATTGTTCTTCTAAATTAGATGGTAATTGATTTTGATTATTATAGTAATAGGTACATACTTCTGTCGTTATTGTAAAACCTGGAGGTACAGCTATACCTATATTACACATTTCTGCTAAACCAGCACCTTTACCACCAAGCAGTTCCTTCATAGACGCATTACCCTCAGTATTACTACCAAAGCTATATATCCATTTACTCATCTGTTTTACCCTACACAAGTTACACACATAATATTTTTGTATGCTCACATAAACACTATTATTCTATATAAACTTAATATGCAATGAATCCATATTATTCATAAGTTTTTTCTATTAAAAACATTTAACATTCTAATAGTGTAAAATTTGCTATATTACTAATTAATTTTCTAACATTTGCTAAAATCAACAATCTATTTTTACGCAGAGCTTGACTACTATCATTCACTATCACTTTATCAAAAAAACCATTTATAGGTTTATATAAATATTCTAAGTGTTCTATAGCCTCAATATATTTACTATCATTAATATATTGATGAATAATAGGTCTACTCGACATAATAGCATTAAATAATATTTTTTCTTCTTCTAATGTACACAAATTTAAGTCTGGAATACCACTATAATACGTATTGTCTTTTTGCTCTTCTAAAAATACAATTTGACTAGCACGCTTATATACTTCAAGCAAAGATTTATTTTTTTCAACACAATATTTTATTGCTTTAACCTTATTAACTAAATTACAAACACTATCTTCTGTTTTTAAACTTAACACCGCATTAATTATGCTATGTTCAATGTTCTTCTCTAATAACAAAGATTTTAGCCTATCAAATACAAAAAGATGTACTTCTTCTAGAATGTTATCCATATTCTTTATTTCTATTGTATTTTCATACAATTTTATAGATTTTTTTAACAAATCTTTAATCAATACATTCAAATTATTTTCAATAATAATATTTAAAATTCCAAAAACCGCTCTCCTTAAAGCAAACGGATCTTTCGAACCAGTAGGTTTTTCTCCAATCAAAAATAGCCCAACCACACTATCAATTTTATCTGCAATAGCAACTGCAATACTAACTGGTTTTGTAGGTATGTTATCAGTTTTACCAACAGGTTTATAATGCTCTTTAATTGCATCTATCACATCTTGATGCTCTTTATAGTATGCAGAATAATAACCACCCACCACGCCTTGAAGCTCTGGAAATTCTCCTACTAAAGATGTTACTAAATCAGCCTTACTAAGCAAAGCAGCTCTCTGCAAATTATCTTGATTTCCAGGAAAATTTTGTACTAAATATTTGATACGCTCCACTTTATCAAACATAGTCCCAAGCTTTGCATGAAATACAACTTTATGGAGTTTATTTAAATAAAAATCTAAATTATTACTTAAATCTTGTTCAAAAAAGAAACGTGCATCTGAAAATCTTGCTTCAATAACTCTTTCATTCCCAGCAATAATTTCCTTACCCATATCATCAGCACTAATATTTGCAACTATTATAAAATGAGGAGATAAATTACCTTCTCGATCTAATAAAGCAAAATATTTTTGATGAGTACGCATAGTTATAATCAACACTTCTTTAGGTATGTCCATAAAGCTTGGATTAATTTTACCAAGTAACACTACAGGCCATTCAACAAGCCCTACTACTTCATCAAGTAATTCCTCATCTTGCCACATTACAACATTATGGATATTTTCTATTTCCTTTATTCTATTTTGGATAATTTCACGTCTTCTATTGCTATCAATTATTACATAATTATCTAATAATTTTTGTTTATAATCTTCAAATGAATCAACAATAATATTTTGTTGATTACTCATAAAACGATGTCCAAATGTTGTATTATTCGCTAATAGATGAGCCAACTTAATTGGCAACACCTTTTTATCAAATATACATAAAATATTTTTTAAAGGACGCACCCATCTTGTTAAATAACATCCCCACTTCATTGATTTTGGCCAAGAAAATTCTTCAATTACTTCCTGCAAAATTTTAATTAAAGTCTCATTTACTGGCACGCTATCTTGTTTAGTAATATCAAAATATACTTGGTCCTTCCCAACATTACGTATTTCTAGAGCTTCTAACTTCTTACCTGTTTTAGATAGAAACCCTAAAACAGCTTGCTCAGGCGCATTAACTTTAGGTCCTTTTTTTTCAATTACACTTTCTTCTATAATAGGAGAAATTGATTCAACATATAATATTAATCTACGCGGAGTTACATAAGACTTTACATTATTATATATAATTTTATTCTGCTCAAATTTAGTAATAATATTATTCTTTAAATCAACAGCAGCACGAGCCTGCATACGAGCAGGAATTTCCTCAGAAAAAAGTTCAAATAATAATTCAGCCATTTTGTTTTTCAATCCATTTATTACAACAAATTCTGGCAAGAGCCCTTACTCTTGCTATATATGCACCTCTTTCAGTAGCACTAATCACTCCACGAGCATCTAGCAAATTAAAAGTATGACTTGCTTTAATACATTGATCATATGCAGGCAAAGGTAAATTCTTTTCTACAAGTTTTTTACATTCTATCTCTGCATTATCAAATACTTTAAATAACTGTTCAGTGTCTGCATGTTCTAAACAATATGCTGAAAATTCTTGTTCTGCCTGTAAAAATACATCTCCATATAAAACACCACTTTGATTCCAGTTTAAGTTGTATACATTGTTCTTACCCTGAATATACATACATAAACGCTCTAATCCATAAGTAAGCTCACTAGCTACAGGAAAACATTCCACACCACCTATTTGCTGTATATAAGTAAATTGTGATACTTCCATACCATCACACCAAACTTCCCAACCAAGTCCCCAGGCACCTAATGTTGGACTTTCCCAGTCATCTTCTATAAACCTTACGTCATGCCTTTGCAAATCAATGCCTATATGAGCAAGACTTTCTAAATAAAGCTCTTGTATATTATCAGGCGATGGTTTTAAAATGACCTGAAATTGATAATAGTGCTGCAATCTATTAGGGTTTTTACCATATCTACCATCTTGTGGTCTACGCGAAGGCTGAACATAAGCTATATTCCATGGCTTATATCCCAAAGAACGTAATGCTGTAGCAGGATGAAAAGTTCCAGCCCCTACTTCCATATCATACGGCTGCAGAATAATACAATTATGTTTTATCCAAAACTGTTGCAGTAATAAAATAATATCTTGAAAAGAATGCTTGTTATCTATCATAAACCAAATCTATTCCACAAGCTGCTTTCTACTACTTTTCTTTCTATAGCATCTATAAACACATTCATACATATACCCAACCTCTTTTTAAGCCAAGATTTAGGACGCACCATACGTTTTAATTTTATTTTACTACCATATTTTTCCTGTAAAACACTATATAAATCTCCAATACCATCTATCAATCCAAGCTCAAAAGCTGTTTTACCAGACCAAAATTCTCCACTAAACAATCTTTCTTCATCAATTTTGAGTTTCTCTTTTCTACGTTCTCTTACTAACAACTTAAAGCTTTCATGTATATCAGCTTGTACTGATTTTAAAATCTGTATATCATTTTCTTTTTCTGGAGAAAACGGATCTAAAATTGATTTATTTTCACCTTGCGTATATATACGCCTAGAAATACCAAGCCTTTTTATCATTTCATCAAAACCAAAGCTAGCACTAATCACACCTATACTACCAATAACAGAACTATTAGATGCAAAAATTTCATCACCAGCACACGCAAGCCAATATCCTCCAGAGGCAGCAACATCTTCCGCAAAACTATATACTGGAATTTTATTTTTATCAGCTAATTGCCTAATACGCTTATAAATTAGCTCAGATTGCACAGGAGACCCTCCTGGTGAGTTAATTGATAAAGCAATAGCCTTTAATTTAGGCAATTTAAAAGCTGATTCTATAGGGTCAATCATTTCATCAAGTGATAATCCACTACGTCCTTTAGAAACAGCCATAATAATACCATGTAAATTTATCACAGCTATAAGTGGCGAAGAACTAAAGTATTTACTTTTAATATACCGCTTAATTTTTTTTACAGTTTTTAGAAAAATTTGTTTCATTTTTATATATTATACCATTAAAGTAAAAATTACCTTGAATATAAAAACATGTTCTATATAACTAAAGTATATAACATTAATTATTTAGACTATTTTTAAGGTTGTTATGGAACATACACAAACTAATGGTAAAAGTAAATTAGAAATGAGCAAAAAAAGACTTGATAAAGCGTTCAATAGTTTAGAAGCTATTTTAGAAGAAAATCGCATTACATATGAAGAATGCCTGACAAAAAACCAACATAAAAACGAGGAATTAGAGGAATTACAAAAGAAATTACTCTCTATTAGCGGAGAAAACAAAAAATTGGTTCAAAATTTACAACAGCTAGATAAAGAATATTCTTCTCTTAAAACTCTAAACATACAAGCACTAAGAGATTTAGAAGATTCTATATTATATATAGAATCTTTATTAAACACTGAACAACTCTTACAACCAGAAGAGAATTAATATGTCTGTAATTAATGTAGTAATCCGCAATAATACCTATCAAATCGCCTGTGATGAAGCTGATTTTGAGCATGTTAAAGTACTTGCTCAAAATTTAAGCGATCGTATAGACAAACTGAACAAAACATTTGTAAGAGCAAGTGATATACAGCTCTTACTTATGACTGCAGTTACTATAGAAGCAGAATTAAATGAATTAAAAAAGAAGCAGCAGCAATTACCTTTAAATGAAGCAAATACTGAAAAACTATCGTCAGACAATAAAAACAACAATGATATTAACATTGCTGTATCCCAAGCTTTAGACGCTATTTCAGAATATGTAGAATCTCTTGCAATAAAGCTTAAAAGGTAATATAATATTAGTCAAAAAAAGAAGGCCTGCACAGTATGTTAGACTATTGTTTCCTAGACCGATAATTTTTTCTTTATAGGGAGCTGTCCCTGACAAGATCGTGGTCTTGTTAAATGGCACCCACCTGTAACATACAGGTCTTGAGCGAACTTATTAGTCGACGGCTGATGTGGGCCATGTTTCAATAACTTTTTACCTCAATATAACTAATTATCCAGTTATTCACTGCTAATAAGTGATTAGTAGTATATTCTTTCTAAGTTATGTAGAAGAAGATGATGATAAAAAGCCAACCTTTATAAGCTTTTTGGAAAAAAAAGACTCATTTATCATTTAGACAATACTAATCTGTAATCCTCTAAGCTTGTCTCGTTCATTACCCACCAATTGTTAGAAATTTAATTAATCTTGCAACAAAGCTTATATCTTCATTAGTTTTACGCTCAAACAAAAATTCTGCCTCATTCTTCGTTAATTCAGTGTATTTCATAATGATTAATAAGTTTATGAAAATCAAGATAAGCAGTAATTATTATTAAACTTTTATTTTAGCTATGAAAATTTTATTAACATTTCTATTCTATAGCTTCTAGTAACCCAACTTATATGCTTGACCTTATAAATCCTTTTGATTATATTCATCAACACATTATATGTAATATCCATTTGGAGCATTTAAGTGTTTACTATTACTTTTCCTGACGGCGCAACAAGAGAATTTTCGCATAGAATTAGTGGTATAGAGTTAGCAAAAAATATCAGCACTAGTTTGGCAAAAATTGCTATTGCTCTTAAAGTAAATGGTCAAATAGTAGATTTATCTTATGAAATTAACAAAAATGCCTATATCAAAATTATTACTACTAAAGATGCTGAGTCACTAGAGATTATCAGACATGATGCCGCTCATATTATGGCAGAAGCAGTTAAAGAACTATACCCAGAAACTCAAATAACTATTGGCCCTGTTATTGAGAATGGTTTTTACTACGATTTTGCGCGTGATGTTCCTTTTACAACAGAAGATTTAGTTATTATTGAAAAACGTATGCATGAGATAGTAAAACGCAATGAAAATATTATAAGAGAAGTGTGGGATAGAAATGATGCAATAGAATTTTTTAAACAACAAGGCGAAGATTATAAAGCTGAAATTATTAATACT
This sequence comes from Rickettsiales endosymbiont of Dermacentor nuttalli, assembly GCA_048496475.1. Taxonomy (GTDB): domain Bacteria; phylum Pseudomonadota; class Alphaproteobacteria; order Rickettsiales; family Arcanibacteraceae; genus Ac37b. Next base: position 2,223 of record JBGCXS010000007.1, on the reverse strand, counting down.
ATACCAGAAGGTGAAAAAATATCTTTATATAGACAAGGTAATTTTATAGACTTATGCCGCGGTCCTCATGCTCCTTCTACAATCCATATTAAACATTTCAAGTTAATGAAATTAGCAGGTGCTTATTGGCGTGGAGATAGTAAGAACGCGATGTTACAGCGCATTTACGGTACTGCTTGGACCAGCGAAGCAGAATTAAATGAATATTTACATAAATTAGAAGAAGCAGAAAAAAGAGATCATAGAAAGCTTGGACGTGAATTAGATTTATTCCATTTACAGGAAGAAGCACCAGGTATGATTTTCTGGCATGATAAAGGTTGGACCTTATATTTAATTATTGAAAATTATATTAGAAATAAAATACGCAAGCATGGTTATATAGAGGTCAAAACCCCAATACTAGTTAATAAATCATTATGGGAAGCCTCAGGACATTGGGATAAATTTAGAGATGCTATGTTTACCTCTAAAGCAGAAGAACAAGTTATGGCTCTAAAACCTATGAACTGTCCATGCCATATTCAAATCTTTAAACAAGGTCTTAAAAGTTATAGAAATTTGCCAATACGTATGGCAGAATTTGGTGCTTGTCATCGCAATGAACCTTCTGGCTCGTTACATGGTATTATGAGAATTCGTGGTTTTGTTCAAGATGATGCACATATTTTTTGTACAGAAGATATGATTACTGAGGAAACAGTGGAATTCTGTGCTTTACTTAAAAGTGTATATAAGGATTTTGGTTTTAAAGAAATTCAAGTAAAATTTTCAGATCGTCCTGAAATACGCGCTGGTAGTGATAAAGTGTGGGATAAAGCAGAATTATCTTTAAAAAATGCCGTTAATGCTTCTGGATTAGAATATACATTAAATCCAGGTGAAGGTGCTTTTTATGGACCAAAATTAGAATTTGTTTTAAAAGATGCTATAGGTAGAGATTGGCAATGTGGCACTTTACAAGTAGATTTTGTTTTACCAGAAAGACTAGGAGCAACTTACGTAGGACAAGATGGTAATAAACATCATCCTGTAATTATTCATAGAGCCATACTTGGTACCTTAGAAAGATTTATTGGAATTTTAATTGAAGAATACACAGGAAATTTTCCTCTTTGGCTTGCTCCAATACAGGTGATGATACTAACTATTACTAATGATGCTGATGAATATGCAAAATCCTTAAAAGCCAAATTTGATAACTTAGATATTAGAAGTGAGATAGATACTTCTAGTGAAAAAATAAGTTATAAAATAAGGCAACATTCCTTAGCTAAAATACCTTTACTTGCCGTAATAGGAAAACACGAACAAGAGAAATCTACTGTAGCTGTTCGCTTTTTTGGTTCCAAGAAACAACAAATTATGACCATAGATGAATTTACAGATTACATAAAAAATAACTGCAAATTGGACTAATTATAATAAAAACATTTAAGTTAGCCTATTCATTTTTCTTCTATTACCAGTAGGTAAGCGAAGCACATAAGTGCTTACGCAAGTGAAAGTATTTTACTATAACTAAATTTACAGCAAATTAATTTACACTCTATAAAATAGATGAATCCATTTTAGCTTAATTAAATAGCTTAATAACACTTAGAAAAAAATTTCTATTAAATTAATAATTTTCAAAGAATAATACTTGATTATAATATAATCATATTGTATTAGTTAGCGTATAAATTTTGGTGACAATGCCCGCGTGATGGAATGGTAGACATAACGGACTTAAAATCCGTGGGACTTCGGTCCTTGCCGGTTCAAGTCCGGCCGCGGGTACCATTTAACCTCTGTAATATCCTTCATATTAAAACTTAATTAGTATTCTATAGTAAAGTTTTCACCTAAAAGACCTAAAGAGTTTTAAAATTGCAAATATATATTTCTTAAAATTTTATAATACAGAAATGATACTCTTCACAAAAATATTAGCTTTATGAAGCATTTTAACACACCCATATTAAATGGTCCTACAAACTTGAAAAAACTTAAAAGAATATCTGGCCTGCTTATTTACCTGATTTAATCCTGTGGAACATAAAATGGACTCAAGCTAAATCTCTTAGAAAGAGATACCACTGCAATATAGATTCTTCATTTGCTTATTTTTGTACGTAACACTCTTATTTTGCTTCAGATATATTTGCGGATTTATCAAATTTAGGTAGTATCGTCATGAGATGAAAATAGCCACTCACAGAATATATGATCTGAATGACC
>JBGCXS010000006.1:0-93733 GCA_048496475.1 Rickettsiales endosymbiont of Dermacentor nuttalli | reverse complement strand
TTTCTTCTCTAGCGCTGTTAGCCTTAATTTTAAATAGCCTAATTGATGACCTAACCAGATAGAACGAACTCCTCTTGGAAAAACAAATATATCTTGTTTACGGAGTTTATTACGGGTACGTAACTATCCACAAGCAGGAAAATAGCTACCTCGTGTGTGCATCTGCCACTTAGATTCATTATCTCCTCCTAATGTTAGTACTCCTGGGAAATTATACCTTTATTTATTAAATTACCTAATATAGCTCCTGCACCCCTAAGCTTTGCTCCTAAGACAAAACTGTTATTGTTGAATTACCTCCTAAAGAACTGTTTACAAGTGATAACAATCCATGACTTATGTTAACATTACCTTAATAGTTAGATGAAGTTCCTATATTTAAATTATCTGTCCCTGCTTTTATTAAATTATCACTTACAACTATAACTTGCTCAAGAGTTGTATCATTACTATTTGCTACATTAATAGTATTAATTGTTCCAAGATTAACAACATTACCTACATTTAAATTACCATTTATTTATTGTAAGAACTGTATTATCTGCCATATTTAAAGAACCCAATCTACCTTAGGGCTCCAGCATATGTATTGAGTGGCCCCGTACCCAAAAGAAAAGCATCAGTAATAATAATTTCTCCCCCTACTACATTAGAACCACTAGTATAAGTATTAATTCCATTATTTAAAGTTATAGAACCTAGACCATTTGTAATTGAAATCTCACCATCACCGTTTATTATATTATCTAATACAAAAGGAGAAAGAGCAACTATCTTGTAGTACCTGAGGTATTTATACTGATTGGCCCTATCCCTATCTAATCTGCACTATCAATTTATAATATACCCTCATTAATATTGATACTACCAGAATAATTATTACTACTAGAAACAAAAGACATAGTATACGCACCTTCCTTAGTGACCACACCTGTACCAGTTTATACTATTTACTACTGATAAGTCATTTACTACTAGCTCTTAGCCTTAAATTTCCAAACGAATTTACAGTAATTGGAACAGAAACTCCTTTTTTAAATTTCTTATCTACTAAACTACCTGCATTCACATTAATATTTCCTATAACTGTTACTAATAGTAACAGTTAAAGATCCTGCACCGTTTTGAATAATTAAACCTAATCCAGTAATAGTATTGTCTAGTATAAAATTTTACAACAAGAGAAGTTAAAGGGGAAATATTAATCGATGCACTACCTAAAGCTCATTCATTTTCAATTACAATAGAGTCAGAATTTATACTAACATCCCCAGTAAACATACTATAGCCTGAGTTAAAGTAACAGCTCTACTTCTCTGTTTTGATATTGAACATGTACCACCTATTACAATTATGCAATGCAAAATTATTGTTGGTATTAATGATAAAATCTGTGTTATATAAAAATTGTCTGCTCCTACTCCAAGATATGGATTAGTAATAGTTAAGGTAATAAACGCTTTATTAACTGAAATAACATTATTTAATACTATATTACTGACCAGAAGCATCTATAGTATTCTGTATAGAAATAGCAGAAGAAGGTATTAGATTTATTGGCTCTGAACCTATAATAGTAAGTTGCCCTAATAAATTAAGTGATAATACAGCAGTTTTACCAGTTGGTACATTAAAACTTAATGCATTTGGCGTATGTAACAATAGATATTATTAATATATAAAATATCTTAATAATAATTTTCTAATGAATTTCTACAATATCCCATATAGATGGGATCGTAATACATTAAGAAATAGTAAAAAATACTTTACTTGACCATTTTCTAACCAAATATATAAACAAATGTTTTGACGACTCATTAGGATTTAACTAATATACAGAATAGCAATTAAATATATAAACTTTTTACATTCATTTTTAAATAAAATTTTGCAATTATTTTAACTCTATATCTATTAGATGGTAAATATGCTAATTCAACTATACAACAGCCTATCAAAATCAAAAGAAGACTTTATACCAATTCTATCAAATAAAGTTGGATTATATGTATGTGGCCCCACAGTTTATGATTATCCACATCTTGGAAATGCTCGCTCTGTTGTGGTATATGACATTTTATATAGATTATTAAGACATCATTATGGCAATAACAATGTAACATATGTGCGTAATATTACTGATGTAGACGATAAAATTATTACTAGTGCACGTAATCAAAATTCTTCTATACAAGATATAACTAACAAGTTCACTAAGATTTTTCATGAGGATGTTACATCACTTAACTGCTTATCTCCATCAATAGAGCCTAAAGCTACAGAACATATTGCTGAAATCATTGATTTAATAGAATCTTTAATTGCAAGATCTCATGCATATATAGTTAATTCTCATGTATATTTTGATATTACAAGTTTTACAGAATATTTCCATTTATCTAGCAGACCAATTAAAGAGATGATTACAAGTAATAGAATCTATATTGATTCAAATAAAAAACATCCTGGAGATTTTGTCTTATGGAAACCAGCTGATGAAGAAGATGATATATCATCTATATTCCCTAGCCCATGGGGAAAAGGTCGCCCTGGATGGCATATAGAATGCTCTGCCATGAGTATGAAATATTTAGGCCCTAATTTTGACATACATGGAGGTGGTTCTGATTTAATTTTTCCTCACCATACTAACGAAATCGCACAAAGTTGCTGCTCATCTGATAATATCAGATTTGCTAAATACTGGGTACATAATGGATTCTTAACAGTCAACGGAGAAAAAATGAGTAAATCTTTAGGTAATTTTACTACTGTTAGGGATTTGCTTAATAAAGGAATAAAAGGTGAGGTTATACGTTATCTATTGCTATCAACTCACTATCGAAAACCTCTAGATTTTAATAATAAATCTTTAGAAGATGCACAAAAATCTATGGACAGTTTTTATAGAACAATAACTAAATATCCCAATATAAATAATGATAATGTTGAAATAGATAATAGAGCTTATAGTGCAATTTGTGATGATTTAAATACACCAGAAGTAGTTTCTATATTACATGTACTCACTAAAGATATTAATAAAGAGACAAATGAAACCCAAAAACTAAAACTAATCGAAATTTTTAAAAATTCTGCTAATTTTATAGGACTTTTGACTTTTACCCCAACGCAATGGTTTCAAAATATTAATGATAATTCGTTACTCATAGAACAGAAAATTGTAGAACGAACACATGCAAAACTTTCAAAAAATTGGCAACTGGCTGATCAAATTCGTAATCAATTAAAAGAACAAGGTATAATTTTAGAAGACACTGGCGATGGTCAAACCTTGTGGCGTAAAATATAATGAATTTATTGTAACGCTGATGACGCAAATACAAAAAACTACAATTATTTTAGTAGAACCTCAACTTGGAGAAAATATAGGAGCAGCAGCACGAGTAATGTGGAATTTTGGTTTGCAAGATTTACGTATAGTTAACCCTAGAGATAGCTGGCCTAATAAACAAGCATTAAACGTTTCTGTACATGCATCACATATTATCCAATCAGCACAAATATTTTCTTCCATAGAAGAAGCAGTTGCTGATATTAATATATTATATGCTACTACTGCTCGAAGACGTTATTTAAACAAAACAGTTATCACTGTACGTGATATGTCAGAAGAAATAAATCAAAACTCATCACTCCCAAATATAAAAACTGCTGTTATTTTTGGCCCAGAAAGAACTGGCTTAAATAACAACTATTTAACTATTGCTAACAAATTAGTTTTAATCCCTACAGAAGCAAATTTTTCTTCTCTGAATTTAGCACAAGCAGTTGGATTAATTAGTTATGAAATTTTTATAACTAATACAAAAGATACTAAAAACTCACAATTAAATCCTATCTATGAGTTAGCAGATAATCATGATATTCTCAGCTTTTTTAAGCATTTAGAATTAATGTTAGATCAGAAAAGTTTTTTTAAAGTAGCAGAAAAAAAAGAAGGTATGATTCATAATATACGTAATATTTTCAAACGTATTACGCCTTTAACTAAACAAGATATCAAAACCTTACATGGTATAGTTCAAATCTTAAATAAAGAATAGGGTATTTTTATATTTAATACACTTCGCATTTTGTAAAATTACTATACAATCGATTAATATGTGCAATATTCAATTGTTATTAATGTTTTATTATATTTAATATAAAATATATTGTAATTAATTTATACTATAGTTTTTTCAGCTTTCTTAGCATACAGTAGCTAAGAGTAAAATGTATATGAGCAAGATATCACACACAAATTAAAATATTTCACTATAATAATCTCTTTACAAGAAGCTTATCATGCGTAAATTATCAGCTGCTTTCATTATATTATTATTTTTATTATGAACTAATCTATAGCCTACACCGCAATTAATATTAAAGCTAATGACAAATCTATTATAGCAAGCCGTACTATGGAATGGGCGTTTTTCCCATGAATTAGAATCTTATATACTATCCTAAAGGTTCTGTATTTACTACAACATCACCAGCTGAATTAAATTCTCTTATATTAAAATTTAATAGTCAATATGCATTCGTTGGAATATGTTAGTAATGGTTTAGCTCAGAACACTACACTTGAAGGACAAAATTCAGAAGGTTTAGCTTTTAGCGCCAATTTTCTACCAGGGTTTACCAAGTATCAAACTATACTAAAAATGACAAATTATATATTTCAATATTTGAGTTTGGTAGATTTATATTTAGCTCTTTTGGGAATATATTAGATGTAACCAAACCTTCTCCAATTTAAAGTTTGGACACAAACACAAAGCAATTTAATCGCTCCTCCTACATTACACTTTCTGATCACGGATAGAACTTGTGCATCAGCTGTAATTGAATCCATTAATGGAGAAATGAAAATATTTACTGAAAACGATAAAATTTTAGCTAATCCTCCTACTTATGATTGGCATAATATTAATATAAGGAATTATCTCAATTTATCTAATTTTCCTAACCAATGCCCAAATCTACCTTAATCAAATGTTAGATCTATATTTACACAAGAAGAGGTTATAACATCTTGTAAATTACATCTCACCACAATTAATTGTTGGAACATTATTATTAGTAACTTTAAATTGAAATTGTGGCACTAATATTATTACCATTTTTATCAATAAAGCTTTCACATCCTGTAATAAGACTATATGCAGAACCTTGTGTACCAAAATTACCTTGATATATTATACTGAAGAATGAGGTGGTAAATATCATTTCCTTTCACTAATCTCAGTACTATTCGTAAATAGTTATCAGTTAAAAATACCTTTGCAATTATTTTTTATATTTAAATCTTATATGCTTAGACTTTACATAAACCAAATTTAAGTTTTACAGTTTAAAAATTGAATTGTCTAATCTTTAGTACTGGAATAAAGATATTTCTTTTTTTAACTTCTGGTACGAGGTTTATTTTAATTTTGTACTACTTTTTTAGTCAAAACCTCTTCTAGTACTGGTGACATAGCTTTATGCTTTCTTTCAAAGCGTTCATGATAAAGCCTAATATTTTTTTCATAATGTATTTACAATATTTAACAATTCTGTCTCCTGTCTCGGCAATAACCATATATATGTAGATGGCTTAAAATAAGAGACTTGCTTTGGATGCGATATATTATAAGTCTTATATATTTTAGGATACTTTTTCAGCCATTGATCTTACTAAATATTCATTTACAAAATCATAGGCATATATAGCGTTTTCTCCTGAAGACTCCATTTTATATAAGTCTAATTCATGAGGATTAATTTTTTCATGTTTATATTCTTACTTAGTTAGTTATAATTAAAACATATTCATCTAATATATAATCTTGATTTTTTATGTTTCTCCTCAGTTTTATAGCGTTCTATTTTTTGATCACTCTCTCTATTTATATAAGCAGCAAATGATACTGTTTGCTCAAAATCTTTTCCTGATTTTGTTTCTCATCCTGTATAATGCAATATTTTCTTTACCAAATTTTCAAATACACTATTTTATAATAGATCATTTGTAACTGCAATCCCACAATTTACTAAATCATTAAATTCCCTTACTTTACCAGTACTACTATTCATTCTCATAGAATTGAAAGCATGAATAGTTGCACCAGAAACATCTGCTTGATCAGCCATATCTCTAAAATTACATTCATAATATTCACCAACGCCAAAAAAATTTATCATATGCTGTCTTGCTCCTAGTTTACCATCAATATTTTAGAAACTAAAGTACTATCTAATTTTGCCTTATCACCTCTTGCGTCTTTGACACCTATAAATTTTCGTGAAATTGGTTCTAATTTTGAAAATTCTTCATAGTAATAAGCTTTTTCACCTGATTTTAATTACTTTTCTTGATTTACTCGTACAAAATTTGTAAACCTTTCATTAGTATCTATCTTTTGTACCAATCTTGGTGTTTTGTAGGAAAAATAAGGCTGGCCACTCTTGCTTGAATAAAATCATGTAAACTATTACTCATATTAAAACCACACATATAAACTAATACTATTTATATTAAGTTGTAATAAACGTAATACTTCTTCATCTGAGGTTTGAGAGAAACCTAAATATGTTTGGCTAAAAGAATAAAAATCTTCAGGCTTATAAAAACAAATGACTTCATCCGTATAAATTTAAAGTCTTTTCGATATCGCTTGGTCCAACTAGCACAGTAAATGTTATTTTGGTTGCACCTGTTACAAACCTATCATCAACTATAATTACTGTCTTATTCATCAATACAGGCAAGTATTTATATTTTTGTATAAATTATCCCTTCTTATTAATTACTTTTTTGATCTAAAATTGTATTAGCTAAAGCAATTGCTCCCATAGTAACCTCTTTACGCAAAGGTAAACCTAATTTTCTTACACAACATATATCGAAAGGAATATTGAGTAATTTAGATATTTCATAGGCTATAGGCACACCTCCACGAGGTAGAGCTAAAATTATAGCATCGGATATATTTTTATACCTAGTAAGTAAATTTGCTAATTTTTTACCAGCATCATAGCGACCTTTAAACATACAATTTTTTATATATAAGAAGTGATAAATATATTCAAAACGTCTTCTATACTAACCTATAAGGCTATACCCTTTTTGTAGTTTCTATAGACAAATTAGAGAGTATAGTTGCAAGTTTGATAAAAAAATATTTAAAATCTAATTTGTCTATAGAAACTACAATATGATTAGTACTTGATTTTCGATTAAATTTACCTATCCAATATCTAGTTATAACTGGTTCACCAAATAAATTATAATGTATATATAGCTTATAATATTTAGGGCACATAGCTAATAATAAATCTGCAGCTTTATATTCATGATTCACTATTATACCATTAACTAGCCAACTTAATGTAAAATCTAATATAATAATTTATTTATTATATCATACAACAGTTATTTAATTATACCACTTTGTACATTTTCAACTGCATTTAATTTCTCTGTATATACCTTATAACGATTTGGATTATGTACCCTAACAAACATATTAGATTTTCTTCTATGATGATTCCTAGATATATAATTTCCTACATTTCTAACTTTAGATACATCTATATTACTTGCTACAACTTTAGCATATTTATATTTTCCTACCTTTTTCACTGGAGTACGCCTTATCGATTGCCAATGAAAAATTACCTTTTGAGCATAAGGATGCCCAAGTTTATTAGTTTCTGAATGATACGCAGCCACTGCACTATACCAATTAGAATATTTCTCAAAATTATTACGCAAGAAAGTAGCTGCATACGCTATATTAGACTGAGGCTCAAATGCTTGTTCTAAATTTTTAAATGCTAAAGGATGATAATGCAAGTTTATCTGCATACACCCTACATCTATTGATTTTTTTCCCTCTTTTAAAAATTTTTTTACAGAAGAAATTGCTTCTTGTTTGTTTTTATAATAGTAACTTTTTCCATTTATATTCACAGCCCATGGCCATGGCAGATGTTGGTTAGAGTCTTTATGCCACCTTCCAGATTCTGTAATAGACACTGCTTTTAATAAATTATTAGGTATTTTATTCATTTTTTCATAAAAAGAAAAATAACGCATACAATATTGAGAATCCTTTAATAGCAAAGATTCACTGGCTAAGCTAATGTTTACATTACTAAACAAGATAATCAAGAATATAAATATAAAAAGGTTTTTCATATTCTGATATATTTTTCAAAATAACTTTTATACAAAAAATATGAATAATAAAAAGTATTTCTTAAATATTAGTTAACTTTATTATCATGACGGTTTAATCAGTAACATATCTTTACTATAGTAAATTAACTTGTAATAGTGATAGGAACGAAGAACAAAGTATATAATATAATACATAAGTTATCTAGTAATGACGTCCCCCTATTACAAGTGAAAAGCCATATTTATACATCTAGTGATTCTTCTTTATCCAATCCAAATTCTGTATGTAACGTACGTAAAACAAGTTTCATATATTCTTCTTTAATTAATACACTAATTTTAATTTCGGAAGTAGAAATTACTATTATATTAATTCCCTTATCAGCAAGCACCTGAAACATTTGTTTTGCAACACCAGAATGGCTACGCATTCCAACTCCTATAATAGACACTTTGGCTATATTTGCATCAACCGTTAGCGATTCAAAATTAATTATATTACTATCCTGCTGTAATAATTGCTCGGTTTTTTGCAAATCTTCCCTAAGCACAGTAAAGGTAATATCAGATTTATCACCATTTTCACTTACATTTTTTACAATCATATCTACATTGATATTTGCATCTGCAAGTGGCCCCAAAATTGCGGCTAATATTTGTGATTGATCAGGCATACCACGTAACACAACCATAGCTTCATTTCGACTATAAGTTACTGCGGTAATAAGTTTTTTTTCCATATCTTTATCCTCATCTACTACAAAAGTACCAGGTATATCGTTAAAGCTTGAAAGCACACACAAAGGTACATGATGTTTCATTGCCATTTCTACTGATCTAGTTTGCAATACTTTAGCGCCTAATGATGCCATTTCAAGCATTTCCTCATATGAGATTTTTGCTAATTTACATGCTTTATTTACAATTCTTGGATCAGCAGTATATATTCCATCTACATCAGTATAAATATCACATCTTTCTGCATTTAATTTTGCTGCCAGAGCTACAGCAGACGTATCAGACCCACCTCTACCAAGGGTAGTTACCCTATCATCAGGTGATATACCTTGAAATCCAGTAACTACAGCTACCTCACCTTTTTTAAAACCATTTAGAATGAGTTCTACATTTATATATTCTATCCTAGCTTTAGAGTATGATTTATCTGTCTTAAAAGGTAATTGCCACCCACTCCATGCTCTAGATTTGACACCTAAATTTTGTAATGCTAAAGCCAGTAAACCAGAACTAACTTGTTCTCCAGAAGATACTATAAAATCATATTCAGCCAAAGCATCTTCACTATGTAATAACGATATATTGTTAACTAATCCAACTAGCTGATCAGTAACACCAGACATAGCTGAAACTACCACTACTACATCATTTCCCTTATCTACTTCATTCTTTACTATATGAGCAACTTTATTAATACGCTCTATAGAGCCTACAGAAGTCCCACCAAATTTTTGTAATATTAATGCCATAACACTCTATCTAAAGCTTTTAACTGCTAGAAAATCTAGCTTAATCCTATATAAATGTCTATAAATATTAATATGAGTAGTTCCGTTAATATATAACAAGATAGTTTAAGTTTTTGATATGCCTGTAGATTTAGATTTAAGTTTATTAGAACTTTTTAATAAATCAGATGCTTTTGATCACTTTTCTGCTTAGAATAAGCAAAATGTAAATTCAAGCTTTTTGCAATACTTGAAGCATTTACATTACTTATATAATATGGTTTTTATGTTATGTTGGAGTTTTAACAGTCAAGTTAGAAACACCGTTATATTACTTGTGATTCTTAGTAATTATAACATCTGATTCTACAATTATAGTTTTTGCATGCTGTACATTTTTCTTCTGTGCTTTAGACACTATTGGTGTTGGTACTATTACATTTTCAGAGATTATATTAGTAATATTTGTTGAAGACTGATTAGCTTCAGATTATATGTAGTAGTTCTCCTAAATTTTTCTGGCTATTAATTTCTCAAATAGCTGATCTTTTTGTTGTTCTATACCTGACGTAAACTGATTGACTAGTTATCTTATATTGTTATTATTTAAATTCACTATTTTATTAATCCCAGTTCTAACTTAATGGTGATCAATATTTTTAAATATTTTAAAAGCCTGTTTATTATTAATAACTTTTCCTACTTGAAAATTTTTTCCTTTAGATATACCCTCAGCTCAAAACAATAATGCTCCTCCAGTATCTATTCTGAGCGCTTCTGGTTGACCAGTTAATTTATTATTACACATCCCTATATTATCATATATACTAATCCAACTACATCCCAGTTAGCAAGCCACATATCTGCACCTAACCCTTCTGCTATTCCAGGTAATACCCTGTGTGATCAAACTTATACATTTTTGACACTGGACAAAATATATGCTCTATTTTAGAAGCTACAGCAAGGATACCTTTATCATTAAGGATATTTCTGGAACATTTACTCCTGCTAACTGGTATAATTTAGCAAGTTAACACCTCATTCTTTGCTATATAGTTCCCACCCATATTGCGGATTTTTTTAGCAGGAAATTTTATATAAAATTTTTCACCAGTTTTTTTATGCCTATATACTCCTCCTAGTATAGTACCTTTCTAAATTTCTATTTTTTCAAACTCATCTAAATTGTATTCATCATGGGATAGAGGTTTGCTCATTTTTATTATCTTTGATTGTAGGCCTTTCATCCTGCTTACTCATATATCTAGTTCATCTAATAAGGTATTAACTTATTCTACAGTAAAAATATGTCCCTGAGAAACCTTCTTGTATCCAGTCCACTCTAAGTTAAGTAGTAGGAGTTATAAGATACTCTTTTTCACTTGTATAATTTAGAAATAGCTGTAATATCCTTACCTTTGACATTATTATAGATAATTTTTATTTTTTCTGATCCATCACTAAAGTAATTAAGATCTTTATAGGAAGTACTTATAAAACTTTTTTCTTCCGTAATATTACGAGTTTGTACATTGTTTATGTACTGTTTTAAGCTATCCTTATATACTTTTTCATTACGGTATTACTAGTCAAATTAATATCAGGTATTTTATTAAGTCTCTAGAAGCAATCGCTGAGGTAACTATAGTATCATCGATATAATACGTGGCTAAAGAATTAGAGTTTCGTATAAGAGTATTAATTTTTTGATAATAACTAGAAGTATATATATATTAATAGCAGTTATCTCATTATATGTTACATCCAAAAGGTTATTCTTGTTTTGAGGATCAAATTTTTTAATTCTTGCCACAAAACTTACATAATAAAGATACCTTATTAACTATTAATTTGTCATTTATATAAATTTATAATCTTTAATATCTTCGTTAGAAACAGAAAGATGGTTAAAATTTATGTCCTTCATAAGATTAGGTAAAATACCATGATAGCCTGTGACCACGATACCATTGTATTATTTTGGTTATCTTTAAAGAATCTAACATTAGTTTTATTCTTTCTATCTTAAATTATATTATGCATAAGGTCTTCAAATAATTTAGTTACCTGTGTTTTATTTAAAGGACCGTGCGGTAAATATTCTTTCTTATGTATTTTAAAACATCTTTTAATATTTCACCGAATTTACCTTGCGCTAAGCAAAGCTTTTATATCAGAGCTTAAATTTTTATTAAGGGTTATCTTGTCCATGATATATAGCTCTCTGAATTTTTTTGGACAAATATTAATAGATTAACAATTATTGACAAATTAATAATATATTATGACTTTTAATTATTAAAATATAATTAACATATTAATGTTATATATAGAAATTTAATACGTTTCTAATACATTAATAATATCTTGTTATTAGTAATAGTAAGTTTTCCATCTGATTGTACTATACTACCCAAAGTAGTATCATCCCTCCATTGGTTGTATCTTTAAATTATAGTCATTATCGAACACCAAATCTTGATCTAGTGTGAGAGTGTCTCTAGTACTGCTGTTCCAGCAGTTATCCATGTATTAGGATCAAATAATATATAACAATACGGTTGTTTTGTATATCGTCATAATATATATTCTACCATCTTTACCCAATGTAATGTATCACCAAACTTTTTATATCTAGAACCAAACTCACTTAAAAGTTAATAATTATTATTGCTATCAAATATTTATTACCATAATTTGTAATGTATAGTTTACCCTTATTATCTATTACTAAATCTTTAGGACCCGAAATTGGCACACCTACAGGATCATAAATATCAAATACCTTCTAAAAATTGTTAATTATTATTACTATTAAAAATCTGAATTCGATTATTTAAAGCATCGGCAATATATAACTTATCATCATTATCTAAAGCTAGTCTCCCTTTAGGTTTATCAAACTGCTCAATTCCTGATCCTTGTATTCCAAAAGAAGTATGTTTCAAATTAAGTCAGCCCATATTGTTTATGTGAAAAAAATAAGCAGAATATGTGGAATATTAATAATTAATGAAGAATGTATATAAGAACTCTTAAACCACAACATATAACTAATATATGTGACAATTTTGTAATTATACAAAATATATTTATTTTAACATATTTTATAATCAAAAATTTTATATAACTTGTAGTTACTAGCTAATACAATTATAATATAGACAAGCTCTACACAAGCACCTATTACTAAGGTCTTATTAACATGATAATTTGGCTATATAATGTCTACTGTTGATCCAAAGGAAGTACAAAAATTCACTAACATTGCTACCGAATGGTGGAATCCTCATGGTAAGTTTAAGCCTTTACATATGCTAAATCCTGTACGTATTCAATATATTAAAGATAAAATCATTAGTCATTTTAATATTATACCCAAGGATTATTCACCTTTAAATAGACTTAAATTACTAGATGTAGGATGTGGTGGTGGCTTAATATCTGAACCTATGTCTAGGCTAGGAGCAACAGTTACCGCAATAGACGCAAGTAGTATAAATATCAAAATTGCAAAGCAGCATTCTCTAAATAGCAAGCTAAATATTAATTATTTATGTAATACCACAGAAGATCTAGTAAGTTCTGAGCAGAAATTTGATATAATTTTAGCACTAGAGGTTATTGAGCATATATCAAACATAGAGGATTTTATTAAGTCCTGCTCACATCTTCTAAACAATTCTGGTATTATATTTATGTCTACTCTTAATCGGACTATCACTTCGTTCTTACAATCTATTATAGCTGCAGAATATATTTTACGCTGGCTCCCAGTAGGCACACATAATTGGAATAAATTTGTTTTGCCATCAGAACTATCTAAATACTTACGACAAAATAACTTAAATATAAAAGAAATTAAAGGTATAAAATTTCATCCTATTACTCAAAGATGGACCTTAAGCGAAGATATCAGTAATAACTATATAACGTATATATGTTAGATTCTTTCATTACGATTTTGTTTATTAGATGTTAATACAGAGTTAGTAAAGTAATTATTATCCACATTAGTAGTACTTTTAGGATTATGACATATATTTTCATTTTTCATAATTGTTTTTGTAGTACCTAAGTTTTGATCATTTAATTTATTTGGATTTTGATATTGGGTGAATTTTCTTGACTCATCCATAGTCACTTGAGAAGAATCAGGTAATAATTGTTTGTTTACTAGAGTTGTAATACCTAACATAGAATCTAATAAAGGTAATATTATACCTTGAGAAGCGATAACCGATATAGTAATACCTATTACACTCAATGTCGGTATAAATCCTATAATAATTTTACTAATACTATTTCGCAGAGATTTAGTCCAATAAGTGTAAGGTTTGGTATTGACTGTTATATTATTGCTTAGAATAATGTCAGTCGGAAGATTATAAGCATATGAATCATGAGAATGTATTGCGTGTTCCAACTTATTATAAAAATTGTTATTATATATATATAAATTTTTTAAATCAATTTTGATTGGATGGCCATTTTTATTTTGTGCGTACACAGAAATGTGAAATTTTTCAGGTGATTCTATAAAATGCTGTACTAAATTTTCAGGCACTAAAGCCTTGTGTATTTTATATGAATAATATGATTTAAGCAGTGTTTTAATTATAGGAATTTTATCCAAAAAACCCTTTTGTTGTTCTGCAATAGATTGCATTAATAATATATCTGGTGAAATAATATATTTTACAGAAGGTTTTGTTTCTGTCATTTGGTACTGAGTTGGATTACTTAAAAAATGGATTTCTTGATTATGTAAACTCGCATCATTTACGATAAATCTATGTATAATAGCTTTATTACGTTGAAATCTGTTATTTCGTTCTTCTTTTAAATGTGCACGATGGATTTTAAGTCTACTAGGTTTAGCAGGATGAATCTCATATACTTTGCCATTTAAAAATGTAATAGATTCTTCAGGATACACTGTACTTATACTATTATTAATTTTAATATATTCTGGTATAATTACAGTACCTGTAAAACTCCTACTCTCTGTAAATAGGAACTGCCCTTTATATGGCCCATTTTTGATCAATCCTCCAATAATTTCATTTCCCCTTTCACCAGCGTTAACATAGTTTACAAATCGAGTACTGGTACAAGGTTGACAAGAAGATTGTTGTAAAACATATGATTTACCTAAATATTTAGATGTATCGGAAGGTAAAGATGTAATATGTATAGAATCACCTTTACTATTATCATTTCGCTCTGAAGAATTATTTTTTTGTTTAAGAGTAATTTTCTTTTTATGTATACTGGATTTACGTTCTTCTGATTTAATAATTTTTTTAAGCGTTTTAATCGCTTGATCGGTATTTTTCCAATTTATATCATATATATTTCTTTTATTACCTGGCATAAATATACTCACTTGCATAGAATAGATCTGATATAATCTTAGATAACATTAAGGTTAATAGAAAATGTTTAATTTTATATTAATTAAATAAATTAATTAATATATTTATGAATTATTTTTAGTATATTGTGCTAAAAAATGCCTTAGTGCATTTTCATATATACCTAGACATTACCACTCGCATGTTTTGCAAGCATTATAAAATTTTCTATAGTCATATTATAAGCAAATACGTTTCATCCTTTATTAAGTATTTGCACATATGCATTATCTAAATGAGTTATATCTAACTGTTTTTTACAAGCATTGTTTATATGGTATAGACATGACAGGCAAATAGAATCTATTCCTGTTTTAACTTGTATAATTATTTCTTGATCATATTCAAATATATTACTAATTTGTTTAAAATTTTTAATAAAATTACTGGAATATCCTATATCTTGCAATGTTAAACTGCACATAAAATGGTGAGGGCGAAACACAATTTTTGTCATTTTAGTTTATTAGCCAAGAAATTAATGTTAATAATAATATACATTGTATTTATTGTAATATTAAAAAATTAAATATTATAGAATATATAATAATATATTAATGTTTATAATACGATCTAAAAGGTTAATTGTAAAGAAATTTTAGGAAGGAATTGTATGATAGAGCAATTATTTAACAAAAAATTATTATATAAAAGACGTAATAGAATTGCTGCTAATTTTTATTTACATGATTTTTTAATAAAAACAGTTACAGAAGATTTAATAGATAGATTAAGGGATTTTAATAGGGATTTTTTAGATATACTAGATTTAGGATGTCATACAAAACAATTATTAAAAGCACAAAATAATAAAAATATTATACATTTTGATTGCGCTACGAAGATGTTAAAAAATTCTATAAGTAATAAAGCAAAAATTATAGGAGATGTAGAATGGCTACCTTTTGCAAATAATATTTTTGATCTGGTGCTTAGTGTTTTTAATTTACATTTTGCTAATGATTTAGTTGGAGCTTTAATTCAGCTTAAAAATACCTTGAAAACAAATGGTATAATTATAGCTTCTATTTTGGGTAGAAAGACTTTGCATGAATTGTGCCAGGTATTACTTGAAGCAGAAATTGCTACAGGTATAGGTGTGAGCCCACATATTATACCATTTGCTGACATTAAAGACATTGGTAGTGTATTACAAAGAGTTGGCTTTGGTTTACCAGTGATCGATAGCTATGTAATAACAGTTACTTATAATGATATTATACAGCTAATGTATGATTTACGTTATATGGGTGAAACTAATATATTATATAATAATAGTAGAAATTATTTAGGAAAAAAAGTTTTGAGCAAAGCTGACGAAATATATAAAAATAAATTTGCTGATAATGAAAATAAAATAAAAGCTACATTTGAAATTATTACTATGATTAGTTTAAAAGAAGTTTAGCATTTAGAATTTAATATATAGTAAAAGAGTTCAAACCAATAAAGAAGACTAACTTAAATGTTAGCACTATGATTGCCAACTTATCTCGTTATTTGTGAAGAATTTTTTTCTTTTATATCACTTATTTTAAGTATCTCAAAATATGAGATTGTGCATCCTCAGTTTATGATATAGTTTTTTCCTTGCTAATCTTTAATTGCCTCAGATTATTACCAGATATTTGTGTTAATATACTAAAATTATCTCTAATATATTGAAATAATTGGTTATATTTATCTTATCTGTAGAATAAATACCCTTAAAAAATTTTAATAACGAATTTTTATGATTTTCATATATTTTTAACTGAATAAGAGTCTCTGGAGATTTTAATCTGGTACATGTAGAATATCTCTAATCCTGGCATTGTTGTATTTTTTACTATATCTTTTGGTTCACCAAAATTAGTTTTAAGCCATCTTGATAGATTAACACAAATATTACGCAAAGTGTAACCATAGTAAGCCATTGTAGACTTTATGATTTCTCGATTATCTTCTACTGTATATGATGACCAATCTTGATAATGTTTTGTTATAAAATCTCTAATAGTTACATCTTAGTTATTTGGTATGCCTAAATTAATATATGATATCAAGTATTTATTTTTCTATAACGTAGACTCCAGGTGAAGAATATCTCTTATTTTCATATAGAAGACTAGCTAAAGGAGTATTATCTTTCTTATTTTGTATATCAGAGCAAATGTCAGTACGGTGTTTAAGTACAAGATCTAGATTTCATCACCAATATCATTTTCAAGAATTGCGTCATAAATCTCAACATCTACGAGCTATAATATGTAAAACAGTATTTCTATCCTTATTTTGTTTGTTTATATTTCTATACGAGAATCAGATAATAAAATTTCAAGTAATTTAACATTTATACCAGAAGCAGCTATATACAATATAGTATTACCATTTTCATCTTGTATATATACAATATCTTCATCATTTATATTAATGATTGTTGGTAATTCATTAACATCTCATTAATATCTATAATAGGTAGCTTAAAAAAGATTTTTTTACTGGTAAATTGCACATCGTTATAAAAACTATTAAAGCACTAAATTAATACAAATAAAAATAATTTTACATTTTATGAGCAACTAGTACACATATTCTTTCTAGCTAAAGAATATTTTATTTTAAATCTGCATAATCTTATTAATAAACATATTCTCTTAAAATTAATAGTTCTTTATTGCTTACAAGTAAGAAATTTTTGTAGTACAATTTTTATATTAATAGAGTTATCATTATGACAAAGAATTTAGTTATCTTAATTCATGAACTTTCCTTAATCTCTTTTTCTATGAAATTCATTTAAAAACCTTTAGAAAAAGCACAGTATATTACTATAAATACTGATTATCCTTCACGTAAACTTTCAATAAAAAAACTAGCTAAAAACTACATTAAACCAATAATTGGTTAATGTAATGATTTTACTAACATCAATTTTGTTACCCATTCTATAGGAGGTATAATTAATAAAATATTTGTTAAATTATATTATTACATCTAATTTAGGAAGAATAGTTATGCTATGTTCTCCTCATAAGGAAGTGAACTAGTAAATTTTTTTGAAAATAATATCTTTCTTAAATAGTATTTAGGTCCTGCTTAGCTTGAATTAAAAAAATGTACAACTGAAATATAACTTCCAGAACAACTTCACAGTAAAACAAGCATTATTACAGGCAACCAACCTATAGAACCTATTCTCTCAAAAAATTACCTTTACCTAGCGACAAGATTATATCTGTAGCAAGCGCAGTATTATATAATATTTCATTATTAACCTTACCGTGTAATCACTTTAATATTTTATGACATAAGGAAACTATAAATCAAATTATTAATTTCTTAGATACAGGTAATTTTCAAGAGAAAACTTAGACTATAGCAAAATTAATTTTAATTTAGATTATGTGAAGAGATAAAATGTACATAAATTAAGAACAACACATGTAAAATTACAAAAGCCATATATAGTAAATTAACTTGTAATATAGATAGAAACGAGGAACGAAGTGTACAAGTTAATACATAAGTGATCGAGTAACAACTTTATTTTTATATAAAGATAAAAATTAATACATATAATAAATATATGTATACTTTTACAATATGATATAAATTATGTCTAAAAAGGGTGATTATGATTTTTACTTTAGAACATAATAATTTAGAAAGCTGCCAAGCAATGGCTTAAAAGTATGTTCAAATATGATTATTGCACATTTAAACAGGCAACGATCAAGAAATCATCATAGAAACAGGAATTTTTGAACATCACGTCAATCCTTATATTTCACCTGATTTAAAACTAAAATTACGGAAAAACATAAAAGACTTTCTAACTATGTTTAATCACTTTACAAAAAATCTTTGTACCATAACTATCAAGAGTGTTAAGATATTATAAATTTATGCCCCCAATTAAACTATTGTACTTTTATGAGTACTATACTTTTTAAACCAGATCCATATATATCTTATGGTGTAGAATATTCCAATTTGGCATATGATCAACCATTAAAATCCAAGAAATCTAGTAAAAACCTAAAAATGATCTTCTACTACTAATGATTTTTATTCATGATATATTGAACATAATAAAATAATTATTTGGAATTATAGCTATTACAATTGCTATACTGTTAGACAGTATCCTTTTGTAATGCAAGAATTTGAATAATATATTCTTAAATATATTTGTATATTTTTAATATTAAACGTTTATAATGTGGAAAATATATTGTACAACCACCCCATACACCACATGTAAAACAAATATTTAATCTAACCCCCTCTATTCCTCAAGTCTTATATACTTTGATAACTCTTTAAACCATATTTATAATATTATTTGCAACCCACATACAGCAAATAGAAATTGCTTGCAATAATTCTGAGCATTACGAATGCCTTAATATATTATTACAGACATTATCATATTTTTGCCCTAATCTCGGCCAATATTCAAATATGAATACTAAAACTATAACTCACAATACTACTTTATACTTCAGAACTTGAAACAAATAGTTTTATCGATTCGATCACATTATCTAATTATTTACATGGGTAATTAGAGCTAGGTGCTTTTTTATTAATAGTTGGAGTGTCAACATTTACTGATAGGTATTACGGCAAATATTGCCACACTCTATAACAGCATTATCACATTTTATAACATCACCATTTAAAACACGAAATTCTGATACTGAAGAAAGTATTTATCGTACAATCAACTCTCCTGTGGATAGTACTCATAAACCAGAAGACAGTAGTATACAGATTCAAACTCACATTCTCTTCATAGCTTTAGTAGTGAATACGAGATATCTAACTCATTGCCAGCATTAGGTTCTACTAATAAAGACGAATCTATTTATTACCATATTTATTTACTAATTAAAAATTAATGCAGCATTTAAATTTTGTCTTAATATCTTCTTAAGATTTTGATACGTTGATGTTGATAATGCTTGATTAGGTATAAGAGATTGATGAATTACTATATTGTCTACAATCTCTATACCTTTTTCATGTTCACTACATATTCTGGTTACATCCACCCACGGACTTATTATAGAAAAATTTAACTTCTCTACTTTATCAACTTTTACATTTTTTAACACTACATGATTTTTAAAACTATGGGGAATATCTATAAATAAATCCGATACCTGACTATCAGTCGAATCTATTATATTATTCAATTTATTATATTTTAAAGTCAACGCTTCACCAAGATTAGTTTTAAATGTCTTATTAATTTGCTTATAAGCATAATCTATCGTTACATCACGTACAATTCGAGTAAATTCTGGCATAACCATCTTTACCTTATTTTCTTCTTCTAAATAAGAGTCACTAAGTATATTAAACAACATATCTTGTATAAATTTCTGTGACCTATATAATGCTGCTGCAGTTATATTAATTGCCTTTTCACCCTTAAAAATAATCTTACCAGTATCAAACAGTGTATTCTCATCAATATTATTAATCTCTTTCTCAATAATAGTTTGAGCATGAGCAGGATTAATATTAGGTATCATTTCATACACGGGATTCTTATCATCTAATACCAAACTCATTTTACCTGCAATATCAGGAAAAATACCATCAACTTGACTAACAGAATTAGTTGGATCAAGCCAGTATACTTTTCCATCTTTATTTGTAACTTTTAAAATAGCATGATTAAAATCAGACAGCGTAGGTAAAGCATGATCATAAGACACTACACGTATACCTCTTAACACTAACGCTACCTGAGCCTTAAAGCCTAATTTTTTTAACATCGCAGCAGTAGCTGTAGAAAAATCTTTGCAATCACCCATTTGATTTGCAACAAGTTTTTCTAAACTTTGAGGAATAAATCTACCAGAAATAGTACGAACATCTGACACGTATTGTATTTTATCTATAAGATTAGAAATTACCTGATTAATTTGCGTTTCTTCATCCTCAATTTTTGCAGCAGAACTTACTATTTCCTTTAATAACGTAGGTAAAGGTTGATTCATAACATCTATATAGTCTTTACTTAGCTTCATTGATAAATCATCCCATTTTTGCATACTTGATAATAATACCCAAGTAAGCTTCTCTTTATTTAGTATTGAATTTTCGGGTTCATTTATAACATCTCTATATATAGGCTTCTTTAATACTATCCTAATAGCATGAAAATTGTCTTCTACATCTTTACTTACTTCCAGTACCTGATCAGGGTCGTTTATAACAGAGTGTAAAGGAATCTTAGAATGCAATGTTATAGTACTTTTCTTTAGATACTCTCCTGACCCAAAATGAAAAACTGTTGAAAACACTTGACTTAACGGCACTTTTGTCACAGATAATTTATATTTTAAATATATAGAAGCTCCTATTTCTGCCTTAGGAAAAGCAAGTAATACTTGCCTCTGCTGATCAAAACCATGTTGAGAACTTGCTAGAGGTTTGTCCTCTATTAAATTTTTAGATAATTTATATTCTTTGCCTTTAAAGAATGTTTTAGCTTCTAATAATAAAAATTTTGAACTATCACCATTATAATAATATGTATAGTGGGCTGCATATTCACGCCCTGCTTCTTTTAAAATTTTAGCTTGCATTTCAACAGTCATATCAAACGTACCATCTGCATTAACTATAATATTTGTATTATAAAACTTCATTTCTATGTTAGCATCAGAATATTCTGCCCACCTTGCTTGTACAGGCTCAGCTAATACACTTAATATCAAAATCTTTATAAAAACTAAAACATATTTATTCATCTAAATTCCGCCTCTTATCTATATTTTTCATCTCAACATACCATAATTATATAACACAAATATGTAAAATACATTTATATATAAACCAGAATATAACTAATATATTATTCTTTTACACTAAGTTTTGATAGAAGATCTTTATTATCTGTGTATATAATGATTTTATAATGGTGAAAAATTGGATATAATATCCATCTATCATAAGTACATACAAAATTTTTTCTTTCTTCTTTTTTATGATATTTATCTTCATCTAACTTATGACAGCTATATCCTATTTTTTTTAACACATTAAAGATTGATGTAATTTTTGTACCTTTAGGAAATAATTCTTGAAGACGAGTTTGTAATGTAATATTAGTTTTAAAAGATTTTTTAGGTATTTCTACAGTATATAAACTATTATACATAAAAATAGCTACGTATGTAGCTATCATAATTATGATAAAAAACTTTAATAGCTTTTTCATTACAAATACCCCTAACCGATTTTATTATACAATTTAGGTTAATCTAATTCAATAACTTTAAAATTTTATTAAAACTGATAGATCCTTCACGTAATAATTTTACTTTATCAGTACTTAAATCAATTACCGTAGACCCTATCCCTATTTCTGACTTTCCTCCATCAATTATTAAATCTATCTGTGAACCAAAAATTGATTCCACTTCTTGAGCAGTTATACTACTATTCTGATTAGAAATATTAGCACTGGTTGCAACTACAGGTTTGCTCAGCATGTTAACAATTTCAAGAGCAACATCATGTTTAGGAATCCTAACACCTATAGTATCATCTTCTCCACCAATCACTGAAGAATATATTGTATTATCCTTCAACTTTAGAACAATAGTTAACGGACCAGGAGCATATTTTTCCAGTAACTTATAACTTCTCTCATCTAAAATAGCGATTTTTTCAATCATTGATATACTATCAACTAACAAGGCTAATGGCTTATTATTATTTCTACCCTTCATAGAGTAAACACGTAGCATAGCATCTATATTATATGGGTTCGCAGCTAGTGCATATACCGTTTCTGTAGGAAAACTAACAACTCCACCTAAATTAAGAATATCAACAGCTCTACTAATAATTGATTTATTAATTAGCACACTTTTCTAACTTTTCGTTAAGATTTTCAAAGAAATAAAGAATTAGTGGTAATAAGTAATTACCACTAATTCTTTCCAAGTATATTTTAATTATAATACTTTCTTTTTTCTTTTTCGCGTTGTTCTCCTTTATTATCTTTATCACGCGATCTGTTATTATTTTTGTGTTGAGATTTAGAAGATTTCTTATGATAATAAGAATTATTATCATCATTATTACTATATTCATTACGAGATATATTATATAATACTTCTCCAGTATCTTGATCTACCATACGCATACTTAACTTTATTTTGCCACGATTATCAATATCTATAACTATAACTTTAACCTCGTCACCTTCTTTAATAAACTCATTTATATTAGTTAATTCATTATCTGTTAACTCACTAATATGAACTAATCCATCTCTAGTACCAACAAAATTTACAAATGCACCAAAATCTACTACTTTAACAACTTTTCCACTATAAATGGTACCTATTTCTGGATCTATTGCTATATCTTCTATCATTTTTAAAGCAGCATGACCAGATTTACTATTAGTAGCTGCAATTTTAACAGTACCATCATCATTAATATCAACTTTTGCACCAGTAACTTCACATATTTTACGTACCACACTCCCACCAGAACCTATTACCTCTCTAATTTTATCTTTAGCTATAGTAACAGTAGTAATAACTGGCGCATTATTATTCACAGTTTCTCGATGAGAAGTAATTACTGCATTCATATTATCCAAAATCAACATTCTTGATTCTTTTGCTTGCTCCAAAGCACTTTTCATAATATCAGTAGTAATACCTTCTATCTTAATATCCATTTGCAAAGCAGTAATACCTTGATTAGTACCAGCCACTTTAAAATCCATATCACCTAAATGATCTTCATCACCCATAATATCAGATAAGATAATAACATTTTTGTCTTCTTTAATTAATCCCATAGCTACACCAGCAACTGAACGTGTTATTGGCACACCCGCATCCATTAAAGCTAATGATGCTCCACATATTGTAGCCATAGAAGAAGAACCATTAGATTCCGTAATTTCAGATACCACTCTAATAGTATAAGGAAAAGAAGATTTAACTGGTAACACTGGGTGCAACGCTCTCCATGCTAATTTGCCATGCCCTATTTCTCTTCTACCAGGAGATCTTAATGCTGTAGTTTCACCTACTGAATAGGGAGGAAAATTATAATGTAACATAAAGTGTTCGCGTGAATCACCTTCAAGAGAATCTATAATTTGTTCATCTTGAGCAGTACCTAGAGTTGTAACAACTAATGCTTGAGTTTCTCCTCTAGTAAATAGTGCAGAACCATGTGTTTTTGGTAATACGCCTACCTCTGACGTAATCAGACGCACAGTTTTGTTATCGCGTCCATCAATTCTGATGCCTTTTTCAATAATATCATTACGTATTATATTCTCTTCTAATTTACTAAGTATAACGTTAATTAATAACTCTCCATAACCTTCCTGCACTAACTTAGATACAATACTTCTCTTAAGATTACTAATCTTTTCATAACGTACTTGCTTTACACGCTCTGTATAAGCACTACGTAAACCTTGTTCCGCTAACTCTTTAACTATACTTTCAAGAAAAATATGTTCCTGTTTTACAAATTCCCATCTACTCACACCAATTTCTTCTGCAAATTCCTTAATCATTTTTATTACAGGTTGCATGTTCTGATGCCCAAATACTACTGCTTTTAGCATTAATTCTTCACTTAATTCATGCGCCTCAGATTCAACCATCATCACTGAAGATTCAGTACCAGCAACTACTAAATCTAATTTACTACCTCCAAATTGCTCATTGTTAGGATTTAACATAAATTCACTATCTTTATATCCTATTTTTGCAGCACCTATAGGTCCATTAAATGGTATACCAGATATTGCAAGCGCAGCTGATGTACCTATCACCGCTAAAATATCTGAGTCATTAACCATATCATAAGAAAGTAATGTACATATTACTTGCACTTCGTTATAAAAACCCTCTGGGAATAACGGACGTATTGGTCTATCAATAAGACGCGATATTAATATTTCCCGTTCAGATGGACGTCCTTCCCTCTTATAAAATCCTCCAGGAATCTTACCTGCAGCAAAAGCTTTCTCTATATAATGAACTGTAAGTGGAAAAAAATCTACTCCTTCTCTGATTTCCTTCTGAGCAACAACAGTACATAATACTATTGTATCACCATACCTTACCAATACTGAACCATCTGATTGACGAGCTATTTTACCCGTTTCTAGGATAAGCTTCCTACCAGCCCATTCTATTTCCTTTTTTATTATTTTAAACATTCATAACCTTCCTAAATACTAAACCCAATTTTAAGAGCACTAATTGCGCTATAAAATGTTCCTTTTATTACTTTTTTCTTAAATATAAGCTATTATTATTAATCTGTCTATATTACTAAAAATGTTAGAAATACATACACATATACAATTATTTATTGCGCTCTCTATTCACTAAGTGTTTAAAAGGCCTAACAAATACATTATTTGCGTATACCCAACTTACTAATTAAATCTTCATAACGTTCTTTGGATACTTTTTTAACATAATCTAATAATCTTCTACGCTGACTAACCAATATTAACAAACCTCGTCTTGAATGATGATCTTTAGCATGCTTTTTAAAGTGCTCTGTTAAATTAATTATACGCTCCGTCAAAATAGCACACTGCACCTCTGGAGAACCGGTATCTCCTTCTGACCTTGCAAATTGCTTAATTAATTCTTGTTTTTTTGTTGCTGTAATCGACATCGTATCCTCCTTAAACTAATAATTAAATACTTTTACTGGTTTTAGGTAATTATCAGCTTGTTTTACTAATGCAATTAACTTATTATCAAAAAAAGCTTTTATTACTCTTTCACCATCATCTAAATCTAAGCTATCCTCTAGCAATTCTACATTCAAAGCACGTCCTTGACGCAAAAACATAGCCTGCTCCAAACTACAAGTAAAAGCCGGGATGTCGTCCAGCACTACTTCTAAAGGCATAACAGAAGCTAGTAGTTTATTACTCAAATGCAGCCTTTCTAAATTTTCTAGAGAAATCGCTTGAGGTATAATAAAGCTACCTACCTTTATTCTACGCAAATAAGAAACATATCCACATGTACCAAGAAACAATGCAAGTTCCCTAGCAATAGACCTAACATAAGTACCTTTACTGCATAATACTCTAATCTTTGCTTCTAGGCAATAGTTTAGATTACTTTCTTCTAATAATTCTATTTTATATATAACAGTTTTACGTTTGGGTAATTCATTAATTAAACCTTGCCTAGCTAAATTATATGCTCTTTTACCTTTTATTTTAATTGCAGAAAAAATTGGAGGAGATAAGTTAACTTCACCTGTAAAACTCTTAAGAGCATTACGTATTTCTTTTGTACTCGGATATTTATTAGATTTAGCTATAATTTTTCCTTCTTGGTCATCAGTATCTCGAAATTCGCCAAAAGTTATTACAAACTCATATTCTTTAATAGAATTCATTGCAAATTCTATTACTTTTGTTGCTTCACCAATAGCTATAGGTAATATACCCGTAGCCATAGGATCTAAAGCACCAGAATGACCAATTTTTCTTCCTTTTATTATTTTTTTAATAAAAGATACTACCGAAAAAGAAGTTATATTTAAAGGCTTGTCAATAACCAACCAACCATTAATTTGTAATTCTTGTTTATATAAGAAATTACTGTTGTTCATTATAAAAATATTTCAAACATCTTTTTAATAAATAGGAAATTTTTTACATAAAACCCTCACTTTTTCTAGAGCTATTTGCTCTTGCTCACTATTATCATCCTTATTTTGCACTAAACTATCAATAACATCTCCTATTAAATGACCTATTTGCCTAAACTCTTCTGTACCAAAACCACGAGTAGTCCCTGCAGGCGTACCAAGCCTAATACCAGAAGTAACCATAGGTTTTTCAGGATCAAAAGGTATTGAATTTTTATTACACGTTAACCCAGCCCTCTCTAAACTTTTTTCACTTATATCACCTGTTAATTTCTTAGAACGTAAATCTACTAATAACAGATGTGTATCTGTACCCCCAGTTACTATATCTAACCCTCTAGACTGTAAAGTCTCAGCTAAAACTCGTGCATTATCTACAACCATTTGTATATAGTTCTTAAAACATTTTTTCTGCGCTTCTTGAAATGCCACTGTCTTAGCCGCAATCACATGCATTAATGGCCCTCCTTGCAATCCAGGGAAAACTGCTGAATTAACCCTCTTTGCTATCTCAGTATTATTTGTTAATATCATTCCTCCTCTAGGTCCTCTTAAAGTTTTATGAGTGGTAGTAGTAACTACATCAGCATATTCCATCGGACTAGGATGTAATCCTGCGGCAACCAAACCAGCAAAATGAGCCATATCTACCATTAGATAAGCACCAACTTTATTAGCAATATCTCTAAACTTACTAAAGTCTATAATACGAGGGTATGCAGATCCACCAGCAATAATTATTTTAGGCTTATGCTCCAAAGCCAAACTCTCTAACTGCTTATAGTCTATCAACCCATTTTCAGGTAACACGCCATATTGAATAGCATTAAACCATTTACCTGATAAATTAGGTTTAGCCCCATGAGTTAAATGTCCTCCACTAGCAAGAGACATACCAAGTATTGTATCACCAGCATTAAGCAATGCCAAAAACACTGCTTGATTTGCTTGAGAACCAGAATGAGGCTGCACATTTACAAATTCACAATGAAATAAATCCTTTGCTCTGTTAATTGCTACTAGTTCTATTTCATCTACATATTCACAACCTCCATAATAACGTTTGTTTGGATAACCTTCTGCATATTTATTAGTCAAAATACTACCTTGTGCATCTAATACAGCTTTACTTACAATGTTTTCAGAAGCTATTAATTCTATATTATATTGCTGACGTTCCAATTCTTTTGAAATATATGCAAATACCTCATTATCCTGTTCAGATAATCTTTTATTAAAAAAATTAGTAGTACTATCTAATAAATTCATCATCTATACTCCTTAATATGCACAAATTTAACACCCTATCAACTATTTATTTTTACTGAGCTGAAACTGATATGATTACAATACATATAAACAGTACTCTTTTTAATCATTACTAAAACTAACTAAAATTACTTAAGATAATTTATCAATGCGTATAGAATGTCTTCCTCCTTCAAAAGCTGTATTCAAAAACGTTCTTACACACTTAATTGCAATATCATGATCAATTATCTTACTACCTAACACCAATATATTAGCATCATTATGCTCTCTAGCTAACTTTACCATATATTCATTATTGCACAAAGCTGCTCTTATATTCTTATTTCTATTAGCAGCTATACTCATACCTATACCACTGCCACAGACCAAAATCCCTGTATCTATCTCTTTAAACTCAATTACCTTTACTAATTCATTTGCAATATCCGGATAATCCACCGATTCTTCATCATGTGTACCCAAATCCATAAAAACATATTCTGTTTTTAAAGTTTGTTTTATTAACTGCTTTAACTTAAAACCTGCATGATCAGAAGCTATAGCTACTTTATAATTCATATTAACATTACCACCTTATATAATCAGACATAATGAACTTAAGCCTGATTATATTTCATTAATTATTTTATTACTTTTTTGTATTAGTTGATGGAATTTTTACTTCAACTTTCTTTAAACGCTCATTTAAAGATTTTAAAACCATATCAGTGATATCTAGTTTATTTTTATAGAATAATGTTTGTGCTGCTGGCACTGCCATACAAAAATGCTTTTCATCAGCAAATTTACCAATTACCTCATCTAAACTTTTTTGCATTTCACCCAAAGCTCCTACATAAGCCTGATCCAAAGCATTCTTCTTTACTTGCACTTCACGCTGTATTTCGGCTACTTGATTATTAAACTCTCTTAATTTTGTATCAAAAACTTCTTTTGTAAGAGTAGCTTGCTGCTTACTAAGCTCTTGATTTTTTTTATTCAATTCTTCTTCTTTTTTATTCATTTGCGACTGATATTCGCTATTTTTCTTTTCTAACTGTTCACGTATAGATTTAGCAGCTAATGATTCTTGCAAAATTTTCTGTGTATCCACAACAACAGTACCGCAACAACCATCTTTTTCACATGCCACAGCTTCAGACATTACAAAACTTAAGGCAAGTATTAATATATAATTTTTGACTTTCTTCATAAAACACCTCTTTAAAAACTAGTTGCAAAGCTAATATGAAAATACTGAGATTTATCACATTTCTTCTTTAAAATAGGATAAGCAAAATCCATACGAATAGGACCAATGCGAGTTAACCACACAACACCCGTACCAATAGACATACGTAAAGATTTGTCATCCCATATCTTTCCTTTATTTATACCTTTATTCGATTTTTTTACATCAACACCAAATGCACTCCCCATATCAGTAAATAACGCACCAGAAATATCTAAATCTTTAGGTAATCCCAAGGGAAAACTGAGTTCAGCAGTACCTATATAATAGGCATTACTGCCTAAAGGCTCTCTTTGCCTAGAGCTACTAGAACGTACAATAGGGCCGATTCCACCCATAGCAAATCCTCTAAAACCATAACTACCTATATCACCTATAAAAAACCTTTCATTAATACGCACATCCTTACCTAAACCAGCAATATATCCAGCATTACCACTCAATTTTAATACTATATCCCCAGAGCGTCTAATTGGTACATAATACCTAACATTTACTTCATTACGGAAAAATCCGGAATTACCTCCAAGACCTGCAATTTCTTGGTCTAATTTTAATAAATACCCTTTAGTCGGACTCACTCTATTATCAGTTTTATCATAAACAAAACTTTGCCCCACTGAAGATATAATATTTTTACCCTGCTGCTCTTTTATAAAATAAGAGGCATCTTTATCTATATCACTAATTTTATCCTTTCTTAAAGTATAACGTAATGCATGATATAAATATTCATTAATGCTATAACCTATATTTGGCACTATACCAACATTAACACTCTTATATGGATTCCAACGCTTTTTATCCGCAGTATTATTAAATAATTCAATACCTACTGATAACTCCTTATCCATGAAATATGGCTCAGTAAAACTAAAATCTATATCTAATTTTTTTGATGCTTTCATAAAGGCTATACCCAATTGCTGTCCTCTACCTAAAAAATTATCTTCCGACACAGATATTTGACCTATTATACCATCTACCGTAGAATATCCACCTCCTAAATTAATTTTAGCTGTTGATTTCTCTTCAACTTCAACATTAATATCTAAACGATCTGGATGCGCAGTAGAAGTAGGTGTAAACTCTACTTTATCAAAATAATCTAAATTTTTAATACGCTGGTCTGATCTATTAATAAAGGAAGCATTATACGGGTCACCTTCAGCTATCCTAAATTCTCTTCTAATTACATGATCATGAGTACGCACATTACCAGTTATATTAATTTTATTCAAATACACTCTTTGACCTTCTTCAATAAGATATTTGATATTAATCACACGGTCTTGCCTATTATCATCGAGTACAGCTTCAATACTCACAAAAGGAAAACCCCTATTATTTAAGAGCCTTGTCATAGCGTCTATACTATCTTCTATCTGATCAGAATCATATATATCACCCTTTTTAGTAATAATTTCCTTATACAGTTTTTGATCATATTCAGTATTTAATTTATTATCTATTTCTATATCACCAAAATTATATCTATCACCTTCTTCTATAGAAAAAGTTATTATAAAGGAGCTACGATCCCTTGTTAATTCAGCATTAGCTGAAACAACTTTAAAATCAGGATAGCCTTCAGAATTATAAAATCTACGTAATAATTCTTTATCATATTCTAAACGATCAGGATCATAATTATCACTGGTAGAAAAAAATCTATACCAGCGAGATTCTTTAGTATTAACCAATGCACTCAACTTAGCATCACTAAAACGTTTATTGCCAATAAAAAATATCTTACGTATAGGAGTTTTAGGTCCTTCGTTTATTTCAAATACTAAATCCACTCTATTTTGAGGCAATTGTATCAATTTAGGTACTATTGATACCGCAAATCTACCCATTTTATGATAAACACTTACCAAATGATTTATATCCTGTTGCAATAACGATTTATTATATACCATTCTGGATTTAAGCCCTATTTCCTTCATCAAATCATCATATTTAAGCTTTTTATTCCCATCAAAAGCTATTTGATTAATAGTAGGATTTTCTAGCACCTTAACTATTATATTATTTCCACTAGGTCTAACTGACACATCAGAAAACAAACCCGTAGCAAAAAGACTTTTTAAAGATTCATCTACTGCTTCATAAGTAAATTTATCACCTTTATGTATCACCATATAATTTAAAATAGTACCATTTTCTACTCTTTGATTGCCTTCTATTATTATAGAATGTACAATCCAATTTTCTTGCCCTTCCCCTCTAGATTCGTGAATATTATAAACAGTAAAAAATAATACTAACAAAAAGACACGTAACATATGCATAACTTCAGTTAAATAATTTAAGTTGTATTAAGTCATTAAATGTAGACAATATAAATACCATTATAAGAATCATCAACCCTACTTTAGCACTATAACGCTGAAACACCTCAGCTCTATTCCTACCTAAAGAAGCTTCTATCAGATAATGCATCAAATGTCCACCATCTAACATAGGTATAGGAAGAATATTAATTAAACCCAAATTTATTGATAAAATTGCCACAAACCATAATAGCATTTTCATGCCTTTTTTCATTGAGTTCCCAGAATATTTTGCAATCCGTATAGGACCACCCAATTCATCAATAGATCTTTTACCAACAACCATTTGACCAAGAGTTTTTAGAGTCATATATGAAATATCTACAGTTGTCTTCCACGCCATGACTATAGAATTCCATACATTATACTGTTTATGCTCTATAATATTTGCACCTACACCCAATCTTCCAATCTTAGTTTCATTACCTATATCATCTTTAATAATATATTTTTCTGGCTTAACTATTTTAATAATAGTTTGGTTCATCCTATGAATAGATAATTGCAATTCCATTTCAGGATTAATACTTACTATTCTCTCTATCTCAGAAAACTCTTTAATATTTTTACCGTCAATTGCAAAA
This sequence comes from Rickettsiales endosymbiont of Dermacentor nuttalli, assembly GCA_048496475.1. Taxonomy (GTDB): domain Bacteria; phylum Pseudomonadota; class Alphaproteobacteria; order Rickettsiales; family Arcanibacteraceae; genus Ac37b. The sequence goes on along the minus strand of JBGCXS010000006.1, from coordinate 61,569 downwards.
ATAATATCACCTGCTTTAAGCCCTGCTTCTGCAGCTCTACTTTTAGGATCAACATAAGTAATTTGATTGGATGCATACGGAGCTCCATACTTCCAAAAAAATAACGATAGAATAACTATAGCTAAAATAAAGTTTGCAATAGGACCTGCAGCAACAATAGCAGATTTAACTTTTAATGATTTTCCATAAAATGAAAATTTGGCTTCTTCTAAACTTAATTTTGATAATTTATCTTGATCTGGACTACTAACGAGATCTGCATCTCCAAACATCTTTACATACCCACCTAAAGGTATAACACATATCTTCCATCTAGTGCCATTTTTATCATACCACCCAAATAATCCTTTACCAAAGCCTATAGAAAAATCTTCAATTTTTACACCAGCCCAACGCGCTATAATATAATGGCCAAATTCATGTACAAACACTATGATCAATAACACTGCTATAAAAGCTGTTATATTATTGAATAGCTCTATAATGAATTGCATCTACTTACCTTATATCTCAATGAAAACTTCAATTAATCTGATACTCATAAATATTTTGTACATATTTTTTAGTAAAGACTTCCACCAATTTTACTTTCCGTGTATAACATCTTATAATATATATTACAATATAATATCAATGATTTTAAAAATATAGAAAATTATACTAGGAGAACTCAAATAATGTACAGAAAGAATATAGGTATTATTGGTGCAGGTGATATCGGTTTAAATCTAGCTGAAATCATGGCACTACAAGGATATGATATTGTTGTATATAATAGATATCATGCAGTTGATAATAAACCAAGCCCTTATTGGTTAAGTAAAATGGGTACAGTCATGGATATGAATGACTCTTTGCAATTGCCTAATTGTGGAGCAGTATCTTTAACTTCTGATTTGTCTGATTTATCCAACGTTAATATTATAGTTATTACAGCAGGTGCAAAAAGAACAAATACTGCTGAAACTCGTGAAGAATTAGCAGGTAAAAATGCTAAAATCATGGATAATTATGTTGCTATCATAGCTAATAACCCCTATACACTTGTATTAATTATTTCAAATCCAGTTGATTTTCTCACTCAATATATTATTAATAAGGTATCAGAGTTAAATGGGCAAACTAAAGATCTTATTGCCCAAAGAGTAATTGGTGTTTCTTATATTGATACTATGCGTCTACAAAACCTTATTAGAGAATTTCTTAAAGCATCGTATCCATCTATTATTAAACCTAAAATAAGCGCTATAGTACTGGGTGAACATGGGCCATCAATGGTTCCAATCTCTAGCACTGCTACAATTAATGATAAACCATTATCTGATTTTGCGAATACAGAACAAATAGATTATATAACTTCTCATACAATCTTAAGAGGTAATGATATAATAAAATTAACCGGTGCATCCTCAGTAGTTGGACCATCTCATGCTGTAATGCATATGATTACTAATATTTTAAATAACAAAGAAATACTATTACCATGTTCTATATGGGATGGTATAAGGGCTATAGGAAAATTAGCTAAATTTGTTGATAGACATTTTATTGATATAATTGAAGTTAATATTAGTAATGATGAAAAAGAAAGATTACGTATTAGTGAACAAACTCTGGATACACAATACAAAAAAATTATGACTTTTTTAGAATAGATTATTATGAAGTTTAATTTTGTACATTTACGAGTACGTAGCTCATATTCTTTATCAGAAGGATCTATTAAAATCGAAGATTTAGCAAAGCTATGTATTAAATATAAAATGCCTGCTCTTGCTATTACTGACAATGGTAATTTGTTTTGTTCTTTGGAATTTTCAAAAACATGTTCAGATAAAGGTATTCAACCAATCATAGGTTGTCTTTTAATGGTTGAATACTCAGAAAATGAACTTGCACAATTAGTTATTATTGCAAAAGATGAGCAAGGTTATAAAAACTTACTAAAACTTGTAAGTAGCTCATTTTTAGAACATAATACACCTAACCCACATATTAAATTTTCAGATTTGGCTCAACTAAACAAAGGTTTAATTATTCTCACTGGTGGACATTATGGTATAATTGATAAACTTTTATTAAATAATAATACTAAAAAAGCTAGAGAATATTTACTGAATTTAAAAAATATTTTTGATGATAGAGTATATATAGAATTAATGCGTTATAATTCACCTTCTAAAGTTGAAAACCAATTAATTGACTTAGCTTATAAATATGACACACCACTAGTTGCCACCAACGATGTATATTTTGCACATCGAGACATGCACGAAGCACAAGAAGTGTTATTATGTATTGCAGATGGCAAATACATTGACACAGAAGATCGACGAAAAGTATCTCCTGAACAATATTTCAAATCTCCTGAAGAAATGTGCAAACTATTCGCAGATATTCCTGAAGCAATAGAAAATACTATAGTAATTGCTAAAAGATGCTCTATCAAATCGGAAGAGCGCTCTCCAGCATTACCATCTTTTAATTTAGATAATAATTATAGCATAGAAGATACTTTAAAATACCAAGCAAAAGCAGGACTTCAACAAAAACTACATGATTATGTCTTAACATCAGATATGTCTGAGAGTGAAAGAACAGAAACTATTAAATTATATAATGATAGACTTGAATATGAACTAGGTGTCATTATTAATATGAAATTTCCTGGTTACTTTCTAATAGTATCTGACTTTATAAAATGGAGCAAAAGTAACTCTATACCAGTTGGACCTGGTAGAGGATCAGGTGCAGGCTCATTAGTTGCCTGGAGTTTAGATATAACCGACCTAAACCCCATTCGTTTTGGCCTTTTATTTGAAAGATTCCTAAATCAAGATCGTATTTCTATGCCAGATTTTGATATAGATTTTTGTCAAGAAAAACGTGACGAAGTCATAAATTATGTAAGAGAAAAATATGGACACAATAAAGTAGCTCAAATTATTACCTTTGGTAAGTTACAAGCAAGAGCAGCTCTTAGAGATGTAGGACGTGTGTTACAAATGCCTTATTCTCAGGTTGATAAAATAGCCAAAATGGTTCCATTCAATGCTATTAACCCTGTTACTTTAAGCCAAGCAATAGAAATGGAACCTTCTTTAAAAAATGCAAAAAATGAAGATCCAGAAGTTGAAAAGCTCTTATATATAGCCCTGCAGCTAGAAGGTCTACATAGACACGCTTCTACTCATGCTGCTGGTATTGTTATTTCAAGTGATCCTTTAGATGAAATAGTACCACTCTATAAAGATCCTAATTCCGATATGCTAGTTATACAATATTCCATGAAATATGCTGAATCATCTGGTTTAGTAAAATTTGACTTCTTAGGATTAAAAACGTTAACTGTAATTTCCCATACATGTAAATTAATCCAAACTAGAGGTATAAATTTTACAATAAACAATATTCCGCTAGATGATAAAAATACATATAATCTACTTTCACAAGGTAATTCTGTAGGTATATTTCAGTTTGAAGGCACTGGTATGCGCGATGCTTTGCGTAAATTAAAACCGGATTCTATAGAAGATATAATTGCTTTAGGCGCATTATATAGGCCTGGACCTATGGAAAATATCCCTACTTACATAGCATGTAAACATGGTTTAGAGAAACCTAATTATCTTCATCCTAAATTAGAAGGAGTTTTAAAAGAAACCTTCGGAGTAATCATATATCAAGAGCAAGTAATGCAAATAGCCCAAATACTTGCTGGCTACACCTTACACGCAGCAGATTTACTTAGACGTGCCATGGGTAAAAAAATTAAATCTGAAATGGATGCGCAACGTGAATTATTTGTTAAGGGCTCTATAAATAATGGTGTGGATAAAGAACAAGCTAGTAGCATTTTTGATTTAGTAGCTAAATTTGCCGGTTATGGTTTTAATAAATCACACGCAGCAGCCTATGCCATTATTTCATATCAAACAGCCTATCTCAAAGCTAATTTTCCAGTTGAATTTATTGTTGCTTCAATGAATCTTGAAATTGATGATACAGATAAAATTAATATCTTCAGAGAAGAAGCTCATTTAATGAAGATCAAGATTCTACCTCCTGATATTAATAAATCAGAAGGATATTTTTGTATCGAATCATATGATAACAAGTCAGCCATACGTTATGGTTTAGGAGCCATTAAAGGAGTAGGATTACATGCAATTGAATTAGTCATAAATGAACGCAAAACCCATGGGGAATTTAAAAACATTTTTGATTTTGCTACAAGAATTGATTCTAAATCTTTAAATAAAAGACAATTGGAAGGGTTAATTAAATCAGGGTCATTAGATTCTATTAATAGCAATAGAAGACAATTATTGGAATCACTAGAATTAATTACTAAATATAGCAGTAGCATACAAAGAGAGAAAAACAGCATACAAGCTAACTTATTTGGCAGTATGCAGGAAATAAGTAAAATTACTGAACCGGAATTAGTATTAGTAAATAATTGGGATGAGAATAAACAATTACAATACGAATGCGAAGCTATAGGATTTTATTTATCTGCACATCCACTGGATAAATGGAAAATATATTTACATAATCATAATATTAAGAACTCTTCATATTTACGTACCGAACTAACAGAAGGTTCTTCTTCAATAAAATTAGCAGGAATTGTAGGTACAGTTAAAACACGTGTCTCACCTAGAGGTAGGTTTGTTTCAGCACAAGTTTCAGATCCATATGGTATTTATGAGGTTTCAATATATAACAATGATATTATTACAAATGATCGTGAATTATTAACAAGTAAAGTACCTTTATTGATTAATGCTGAATGTCGAAAAGATGAAGGAGGAGTTAGATTAACAGTACAAAGCATACAAAAGTTGGAGGATTTTTTATACAAACAATATTCTTTATTACAAATTTGGATTGACGGCAAAGAAGCAGTAACAACTGTTAAATCTTTATGCCATACGCAAAATACAGATGGAATGAAGGTTACAATTTTTGTTATCGACTATAATACAAAAGAGGAAATAGTACTTAATTTACCAGGTCAATATCAAATTTCTCCTGCTAATTCTTTGTTATTGGAAAATTCTCCTGGAATTGTCAAAGTACAGCTTAAATAATACTCCACATCCACATTTTACCTAAAGCTGTTGCTACTAAAATTAATAGTAGTTACCCAGACTATAGATAAAGCTAATCGAGGCTATTAGTTTGTTTATAAGTGAACATATTGAACCTTATTACATATACGTTGTCTCTCCTAATTGTCTCTTTATATATAGCAGTATAATTAGTACATAAGTGATCGAGTAACGACTCCCCTATTACAAGTGAAAAAGCTATATATAGGAAAACAATTGAAGTTTGATTACTTTAAACGATAAATTAAAAGTGGAGAATACTCAAATCCAAATGTTTCTACTATATAGGCTATTTTCACTATAATTTACTACTAACTCTCAGAATGTAAATTTGGAAAGGATCCAATAGCAATGTAATTCTCCTTCTGAAGGCGTGTGTAGACTATTAAAATATAACACCAACTACACCAAGAATTCTGTACTTAAGGCGGAGTATATTATAAACACTATCAATCCCCCTTGAACTAACTGGCTGCAATGTTATAGGCCTTTTTTGTTGCTCAGCAGTACCAGTATTGTTTATATAAACTAAACTTTGACCGTTATGATTAATAATATTTTTAGATATACTCTCTCTATCTAAAAAATGACAATTTATATGAAATGCTAATTTTTTTAATCATCAAAAAACAATAATTAGACTATAAAACGCTTATTTAATACACAAAATTAAAATAAACCAATTCGTTTATCAATTAATAATAAATTATAAATATAAAATATTAATACTTAAAGGTAATCATAATTAAAAAAGACACACACAATAGTTTAAGTTTCAACGACGAGATCTATTAGATTTTAATTATAGAGCTTTTTATTATATTTAAACATATGCTCTATTCTTTCTTCCGTCATAGGATTACGAATTAACTCAAAAAACAATGTTTTTTCAGCATCAAATAAATCTTGTTCTTTTAAGGTTTTATTATCATTATTATATAAAAACACATCTACTATCCTATCAGCTATAAATTTATCATAATTAGATAAATGATTATTTTTCATGTCTAATAACTGTTTAAATTCATCTATAACTAAATTAGCAGAGAACTTTTCTATAACAATATGACGCTTAGGAAAAAAATTAAGTGCCGCAGTCATTGCTAAATTTTTTGCATCATCCAATAATTTATCACGATTGAAGGTTATATGATCTACTGTCAAACCAAACATTTGTGCAGCACAAGTAGCTGAATTAGCTTTATTAGCTAGAACAATATTTAATAGCGATTCTGCTACACGTTTTTCTCCTTGCGCATATGATCTACATATAGTTTCTTTACACCCTCCCCAAGCAGGAATTAGCCCTACTCCTACCTCCACTAACCCCATATAACTTTCTATAAATGGCTGCACAAAATGAGAATGTAAAATTAGCTCTAAACCTCCACCAAGTGCTATACCAGATGGAGCAGTGATCACTGGAAATGAAGCATATTTTAGTAAATGCATTACCTTCTGACCATACTTAATAAAACACTCAATTTCCTCCCATTTTTTATTTTGAATTTTTTCTAAAATAAACTTTAAATCAGCTCCTGCACTAAAATATTCTGCATCTGAGCCAATAACTAAAGCTTGATAATTTTTAGATACAATAGGTATAATTTCTTCTATAGCAGAAAATATTTCTTTATTTAGAGTATTCATTTTACTAGTGAATTCTAAACAAACTATATTATCACCTATATCCCATAAATCACATGATACACCTGAATAAACAGCAGACTTATTTGCTTTTATATGTGCAAGCTGCCATTCATCTGGTAATATAGGTAAAGATTTATATGTATTCTCTAATGAATAAATATATGTATTATTTTTGTCTGTAGTTTGATAAAAAGCGTTTTTTCCTATCTGCTTTAATAATGTAGGAACTCTCCTATTTTCTGATTCTAATTTTTCTACCAACCATTCAGCACCAGATTTATGCTTATCACCCAATTTATCTATCAATTCAAATGGTCCATATTTCCAATTAAACCCTTTTTTCATAGCTTGATCTACAGCATAAATTTCATCTGAAATTTCTGGTATTAAGTTTACTACATAAGATATCATTTCAGACATCACTCTCCAGATATAAATTCCTTCAATAGAATTTGAACTTAATATTTCTTTCATATTACAATTTAATAAAGGTAAATTCAGAGGCTCTATATCCTGATATTCTCCTGTTTTAAAATTTATTATTTGCTTGTATGTTTTATTATCTTTTTTATTAACTCTATAAAAACCACCAAATCCCTTCCTACCTACTAATCCCTTTAATAACATCTGTTCTATTAAACTATGCTTAGAATAAATCTGATGAAACCTATCTTTTGGTGATAAATTCTCAAGAAATGATTGAGCTATAAGCTTCATAACATCTAGCCCTATTAAATCTATTAAACCAAAAACTCCTGTTTTAGGTATACCAAAAGGAGTGCTAATAATAGCATCTGCAACATTTACAGGCAAATCCAAAGCAAACCCTTCCTTCATGCCTACTTCAAGCCAAAAACATCCTATACGATTCGCAATAAAACCAGGAGTATCTTTACAATATACAACTTTTTTACCAAGCTTAACCCTTGAAAATTCACTAATTTCATGTAATACACTTTCTAAAGTATAATCACTAGTTACTACTTCAAGTAATCTCATATAACGAGGTGGATTAAAAAAATGCGTTATTAGAAAGTTTTTAGCAAAATCTTTACTTAACCCCTCAAGTAATTTTTTTATAGGAATTGTAGATGTATTAGAAGATACAATTAACCCAGAAACATTAAGTTCAATTAGTCTTTGATATAGATTCCTTTTTATATCAAGACGTTCAACTACAGCTTCAATAAGCCAGTTTACTTCTTTAATATGGTCAAAATGGTCTTCTAAATTATATGGTATCACAAGAGAAGCTGCTTGATCATCCATAAAAGCTTGAGGTAAAGAATTCAACAACTTTTGTATTGATTTTTTTGCTAGATCACTACGATCATTAGAATTTTCTGCTACTATATCAAATAATAAGGTCTCAACACCAGCATTAGCAAGATGAGCTGCTATTGAAGCTCCCATAACCCCTGCACCAATTACTGCAACTTTCTTTATGTTTTCCATAATATTTGACCTTATATATGTTCATAATAATTTTAACTATATACATAATTCCCAAATAAAAAGTTAAAACACCTTGTATCTAGCAGTTTTTTATGTTACAAATTTTGCTTTAAGCTTATATAGCTAAATTGATTTTTTACTTAATATAAAATCTAAAGTAACACAAAAGGATGAATATATTAACTAATCCTACTTGTATTTTGTTGTTAAGCAGTATAATATTATACTTTATTCCTACACGCCTTTTTAGGACTAGTGCATTAATTTGTGCTATTTACACAATCATTACCTCTCTTATATTTATATCAAAACTTAACCATCCTATAATTTTTAATCTTATAGGGTTTAAGCTAGTCCTATCCTATATTTCGCCTCTTACACCTATATTTTTGTTAGCTTTTGCTTTTGTTTTTTTATTAAATTTAGTATTTAGCTTTGGCAGCCAAAAATTAAATAAAAATGAAATTATAGCAGCCTTTATTTATGCAGGAAGTGCTGTTTCTATTATTACAGCTGGAGATTTAATCTCAATATTTTTCTCTATGGAATTAATGAGTATTAGTGCTACAATAATTATATTCAGCTCTAAAAGTAACAATTCCTATTTAGCCGCAAAACGTTATTTCTGTATACATTTAACAGCAGGACTTATATTTCTAATTGGCACAATTATATATATTAAACAAAATGGTAATGCTAATATTATACCATTTCAACCTATAAGTTCTTTTAACAATCATAATCTAGCTGGTATCTTAGTATTATCTGGCATTTTAATTAATGCTGGATCTTTACCTTTTTCTTCGTGGATTGCTGATAGCTATCCTGAAGCCTCCAACTATGGTAGTTGTTTCCTTTCAGTTTTTACAACTAAAACATCTGTATTTTTATTATTAACCTATTTTCCAGGCAATATAATTCTTATATATTTAGGTATCGCTATGATTTTTTATGGGATTATATATGCCATATTAGAAAATAATATAAGACGTATTTTATCTTATAGTCTAGTTAATCAAGTAGGTTTCATGGTACTTGCAGCAGGTATGGGTACTGAACTTGCAATTAAAGGCGCTGCCTTACATGCATTTTGTCACATTTTTTATAAAACCTTACTATTTATGTCTGCAGGAGCAGTAATTTACTCTACTAATCAACATAAATGTACAGAATTAGGCGGATTGTTTGCTTCAATGCGCTACACAAGCTTATGTGCTATTATAGGAGCTGCTTCGATTTCAGGATTTCCCTTAACTTCTGGCTTTATTAGTAAGTCTATTATAGTAGAGGTAGCGTATCATTATAATATTTTCATATGGTGGGCGTTAATTATTGCATCTAGTGGGGTGTTTTTACATGCAGGCCTTGAATTTCCTTGGTTTACATTTTTTCAAAGAAAACCTAAAAGAAATGTACCTAAAACTCCTATGATGATGAAAATTGCAATGGGATGCACAGCCTTTATATGTATTTATTTAGGTATTGACTATAATATAATTTATAATTTATTACCTAATCAAGTATCTTATCATCCATATACTTTATCCCATATATCAGAACAATCCCAATTATTACTATCCTCTGCTTTAACCTTCTTCTTACTAATACCACTACTAAAAAGGGAAAATACTATAAGTTTAGATATAGATTTTTTCTATCGAAAACTACCTATACATATATCTTATCTTCTAAACCAATGCACAAAATTAATTGTAGATTATTCTACAAACTTTTATCAGATACTTAATAAATCAAACAACAGGATTGTATATATAATTAAATACGAACACATACTTTCATTAACCGTATGTACTACAATTTTCGTGCTAATATGTTTTATCATTTTTTCCATTGTATAATTTCAATAACTACCTACCTTATATACAATTTATAGTTGTTCTAAACTCAAAATCATATATTATTATCACTACCTTTCTCTCAATAATGTATTAAGTTCCATTACCCCTCAGGAGAATATTTAAATGAAGAAGTTTTTAATAATAGTTGCTATATTATTTTCCTATATTAATTACAAAAAGAAGTGTTTGATAATAGGCCTTTTAAATTTGAGAAATATAGGATCTATGAAGAATTAAATACAGCCTTAAAAAAGGAATTTCCTGTAGGTTCAGATATAAAAAAAATTATCTCAATATTAGAGAAATCTGGTGCTAGATGTAAAGATAGATCACATGAAGAAGTCATGAAGGAAGAAGTAGAAATATATGGTTTAGTATATTGGTGCGAATATGAGAATGGCTAGCTTACATTCGATCCTTTAGAATTTTATACTGTAAGAATTATAAGTTAATGCATATAAGTGAAATAAGAACTGCAGGAATTATTATATTTAAATTAGGAGTAAATTTAATGACAGAAGCTAAAATTAACGTACTTGTAAGGCCAGTAAAAGAAACATTTGGTTTAGCTCAGCATATATACATTATTGGTACGGATAGTAAAGGTGAGAAGAAGATTTTAAGAACTGGTACAGAATATGATAATATAGCTTCAATGCTGACTGATAACCTGAAATCTGTTTACACTATACATAAAGAAGAAAATGAAAAATTATTTCCAAATGATTGGAAGCCAGAAAATTCTATAGAAGTTTATACCAAACGAGCAGAGATGAGGAAATACAAGCTAAGATGGATACAATGTGGGAGAAATTAGTAGGTAAATAATGGTAATTATGATTATAAAGTTCCTGTCATATTTTGTCCTTCAGCAATTTGTCACGTGCAGCATAACAATACGGTAGGTTATTTAATGGCCAAATCTATTAGAGTTGATTTAAAGCCATATTACTTAAGAAAAAGCTGTGATTTCCTGATATTGATGGTCATTTAGATAAGTTTGTTAGAACTACCCTAAAAAATAATGCAGAATATAAAACTAACTTGCTAAATATAGCAAATATAATGAAGAAGAATTTAAAGCCCTTGACTTAGATACTATTACGGCTCAAAATCAGAAAAGGCTATAGAATGCTTTAGCTACCAGAGAAACAACTTCCCTTCAAGAGGGAGCAGATTTTGAACATTTCATACAAGAGCTCACTCTTGACTAGAATTCTCTATTCTCTACTTACACTCAAGTTGATATTTCTACAAACACCTTATCCCATGAATATAACTTAGAAGACACTCAGGTCATTCCTGCAAAAACAGAACCCGTACAAATAGAAGAAAAAACATCTGAAAAAAGGTAATTATAATTGATAATCTTAAAATTGCTGATCTTGGTTCGACGAGAGTCAGTATGCATACTTCAAAATATTTAGTAAACGGAAATCTAGCTATCATATAGTCTCATCATACAGATAAAATAGGATTTGATATGGAAAACCCCATATACAAATATATGATAATAACGGAATCAAACTCAAAGGGCCTATTAATATAACAATAAAAACTATGATACTAAACTCGCTCCCTTAAGTAATGGTAACTTTATTCTTTATTATATATATCACTAACACACATTTAATATATTTAATATTAATGCTGATTTACTGAATACTATAGAGCTAGATGACATTAAATCTGATTCTTATTAAACTCATATAATGATCATGCAGAGCATGATATACTAATTAATAATAATTCTGCTGCACCAAATGTGTTAGAATTTAATAATGACATTGAAGAAAAATAAGAAGTACATCTGACCAAAATAGGTGAAGAAGAATTCCTAATTAGCTATAGAAATAATAATAGCCATATAGAAGGTCAGAAATATAATAAAACAACCAAAAGTTGGACAAATATCTATCAACCGAAGGTATAATTACCCACACTACACAACTACTAAATCAAGATTTAGAATATGCCATAAGCTGGCTACATACTGAACATAAACTTAACCCTAAATGGCATCTCACCTTGAGTATGGATATTCAGGAGCGTGGTCGCATTTTGTAGAGATATCTAATTCTATTTATATAGATATCAACTCCATAAATTTACCACAAATTGAGCGCATTGCTCTATCAACAAATATTACTTAAATAACTATTTTTTTAAATACGTAACTCTGCACCAGTTTTTACTCTTACACTTGCTATAATAGAATCACTTATTTTAGTAATTTCTTCTTCACTCAATGTATGATCTTGAGCTTGTATTGTCACAGTTATTGCAACAGATTTTTTAGCATTTATATCTTGTTCGTTAATATAAATATCAAATAACTCTATATCTTTAATCATTTTCTCATTTAAGGTTTTCACCGCATTAACAACACTTATTGCATCTTGCTCCCTATCTACCATGAAAGCATAATCTCTAGTGACAGACTGATAATCAGATACTAAAAAAGTTTTCTTTTTATTACGCATTTTACTATCAATATTATGTAAATATATTTCAAAAGCTACTACTCTATTTTTTACGTTAAAAGCTTGCAAGATTTTAGGATGTAATTCACCATAACAAGCTATTTGCATTTTTCCTAAAAACAAGCTCTCTGAACGCCCAGGATGATAATAAGTAGCTGCTTTAGAAGATCGTAAATTATTTTCATTAATACCAATTTCATTAAGCACTGCTATTAAATCTGCCTTAACATCAAAAATATCATAATCTCTATAATCATTATATATATTACGAGGATTATTTTTGCCTGACCTCACACCACTTGCTACCATGTGTTGCTGATCAATTTCGCTAAAAACTGGCCCCACTTCAAATAAAGACATATCATTATAATGTCTTAATTGATTTCTTTTTAATGCATCCAGTAAATTTGCTATTATATTTGGACGCATATAATCTAATTCAGAACTTATAGGATTTTGTATATGTAATTCTGGTTTTAACTGTTCAAACAATACTGCTTTGTCCTTAGACATAAATGACCAGGTTACTACCTCATTTAAACCATGAATAGCCAGCACTTTACGTGCTAAATTTATATTTTTGTATTCAATTGGAATATTATTTATTCCTATATTTACAGACGGCATCGATACAAGTGGAATATTATCATACCCATATATACGAACTACTTCTTCCACTATATCAGCTTCACCTTCAATATCTTGCCTCCAAGAAGGTATAAGTAGTTTTAATATTTGAGTATTTTCACTAACTACATCAAACCCTAATTTATTTAAGATTTCTTTTATCTGAGTAAAAGATATATTCATACCTCCAAATAATTCTACTTTTTTAACATTGAAATCTATAGTCTTATGCTGATAATTAAATTTATTAGAGGAAATCAACTGACTCACTTCTCCACCACATATTTCTAATATCATCGTTACAGCTAAATTTAAGCCTTGTTCTACAAATAAAGGATCAGTACCCCTTTCAAAACGATATCTTGCATCACTTTCAATTCCATGTAAACGCCCTGATTTAGCTACACTAATACGATCAAATAATGCAGATTCTAGAAATATATTAGTAGTGTCTAGTGTACAACTAGAAGTTATACTTCCAATTATACCAGCAAGTCCAAGTATACTTTCATTATCACTAATAACTATTTCATCACCAACAAAACTATATTCCTTATTATTTAAAGCTAAAAACTTTTCACCATTTTGTGCCTGCCTTACTAACAATGAACCAGTTATTCTATCAGCATCATAAGCATGCAAAGGTCTACCAAAACTATGACAAATATAGTTAGTAATATCTACAATTGCATTTATAGACTGCTGCCCTATATCTTTTAGAATATCTTGTAACCATTTAGGACTAGGTTTATTTTGAACATTTTTTATATAACATCCAGTTAATAGTGGACAAAGATTATTTATACCTTTGATTTTGATATCAATAGGAGAAATAAAATCATATTTTAAATTGTGTTCCTTAATAGATTTTAAAGTCCCAATTCCAGCTGCAGCTAAATCTCGTGCTATGCCATATATACCTAAGCAATCACCTCGATTAGGAGTAATAGCTATTTCTATAGTAGAATCTTGTATATCTAAATACTGAATTGCTTGTACCCCAACAGATGCTAATTCAGGTAATTCAATAATACCATCATGCCGACCTGCTATACCTAGCTCCTCTGCAGAACATAGCATCCCTTTACTTTCAACATCACGAATTTTTGAAACCTTAATTTGCATACCGTTTGATGGTACAGTTACACCAATAGGAGCAAGCACAACCTTAATACCCTGTCTTGCATTTGGCGCTCCACACACTATTTGCAATATATCTGTACCATTATTAACCTTACATACCCGTAATTTATCCGCTTTTGGATGAGGTATTGCTTCAACTATTTCTGCTACAATAAATGGCTTCAATAGTTTTTCTCTATCTGTGATTTTCTCTACTTCAAGACCTATTTTAGTCAAAGTTTCTGCTATCAAATCTAAACTTGCATCAGTATCAAGATATGTTTTTAACCAATTTAAAGTTATCTGCACAATTTATACTCCTAAAGACGAAAAACCATAGTGACGTAACCACCTAATATCACTATCAAAAAATGTTCTTAGATCATTAATACCATATTTAAGCATAGATAATCTTTCTACACCCAAACCAAAAGCAAATCCCTGATAGTGATTAGGATCTATATTGACGTTTTCTAATACCTTATAATTTACCATGCCACATCCTAAAATTTCTAACCAACTATTTTCTCCTTTTACTACCTGCTCAAACGTAGCTATTTTAAATTCATTATCCTTACGCACAAATGCTATATCCACTTCTGCAGATGGTTCAGTAAATGGAAAAAAACTTGGACGAAATCTTACAGGAATTTTATCATTTTCAAAAAAACGTTGTATAAATTCTATTAAACAAGATTTTAAATGCCCCATATGTATACCTTGATCAATAAATAATCCTTCTATTTGGTGAAACATTGGAGTATGCGTTATATCAGAGTCTGAACGATATGTACGGCCAGGTATAACCACCTTAAAGGGAGGCTTCCCTGCAAGCATAATACGAATCTGCATAGGAGATGTATGTGTACGCAAAAGCCTTACTTTATATTCTTGCTTATTTAAATAAAAAGTATCATGCATCTGACGTGCTGGGTGATTTTCATGTATATTTAATGCTGTAAAGTTATGAAAATCATCTTCAATATCAGGACCCAAAGTAATTTTAAACCCTTGTGATACAAATATACTTAACATTTTATTTATAGTATATGATATTGGATGAATATTCCCATATGAATATGGCCTTGTAGGAAGAGTTATATCAATTTTTTCATTTTGCAATTTTTCTTCTAAAATTCTATCTAATAACTTCTGTTTTTTATTATCAATTAAAGTTTGCAACTCATTTTTCAGAGTGTTTAAATTAGCACCAATCACTTTTCGTTCTTCTATTGAAAGATTACTCATATCCTTCAATAACAAAGTTATCTTGCCATTTTTACCTAAATATTCTATACGCACTTTTTCTAAAGCTTCAACAGAAGTAGCAGCACTAACTTCTATGCTACAAGATTGTTTTATATTATTTAAATCCATCATTTATTTCACTTCACTAAATTTTATTAAAGAAAAAATTGTAATGCATTTTCAATTGCATCTATAGCTATAGTAAAAATAGTTGATCTTTGATACAAGGCTAGATAGAGCGAAACCTACAAATAGTAGGAGAGCAAAGAGTAACAACGTATGTAAGTTCAAATGTTTTTACTATATTATCTAAATTATTAAAATAATACATATAAATTTGTTATACTAATCTAAGGAAATCCAAGTATAAATCAATAATATTTTATTTATTTATATTAGTATGATTAAAATACTTAGCAAAATACATATCTAAAGCCTGTTCAATAGTTGTTACTATAATCATTTGATAATTTTTAGTATGCAATAATAATTCTTCTTCATCATTTGACAAATAACCTAGCTCTATTAAAACTGCAGGCATACTAAGCCCCTTTAGAACTTTAAATCCAGCAAAACGATGTGTATTATTTAACAATTGAATTTTTTGTCCTAACATCTTAACCAATATATGTGCAAACTCTGCAGAAGCATTACCTGTATTACGACTTAATAAAGCAAATAAAGTTTCCTTAACTTCATGATGCTCTGTTCTAAAATTCTTAAAATTGTAATCTACATTATTTTCTATACTAGCTAGTCTTGCTGCTTCTTTATCAGAAGCCTTCTCTGAAAGCGTATAAACAGAAATACCACGCATTGAATAATCATCATGAGCGTCTGCATGTAAAGAAATAAAAATATCAGAATGCAGCTTTTGGGCTTTTTTAATTCTTGCCTGTAAAGTTAAATACTTATCATCAATACGTGTTAATATAACTTTATATCTTTTTTTACGTTCTAAAACTTTTTTAAGCAACTTAGCATAAGCCAAAGTTACATCTTTCTCATAGCTAAATTGACCTACAGTTCCAGGATCTTTACCACCGTGCCCCGCATCTATTACTACTGTAGGACAATAGTTTTTATTGGCTAATGCAATATTACTCCAAGTATGTATTAGCAAAAAGCTTAATATAATACAGATTAAAAATGTTTTAATTAATTTAATATTATATTGCATTAATTACATTGCTTAAAAAAAATAATCAATATCTATAGCTTTTTATAGAGTAATTTATTATATATCTAAAATAAAGATATAATCTATTTAATAAAAATAGGAAATTATATTTTAAAAAAAGACAAGATAGAAAAAACAATTAAGAGTATAGTGTGTTAATCACCCATTTTAGGACCCAAACTATGTTAAAAATATGTGTTTATGTTTTGATACAGCATACACTGCTAGATTTCTAACTACCTTATTATATAAACGTATTGCTACATATGCTTGTTATATAACACTTAATATAAAACAATCTATCTTGCGCTTATTAGATGTTTTTTTTGCGCTCTATTATTAAGAGCCGATTTTTAAAGGGAGTTTATATCCAATGCAAAAGAAAATTTTTGTTGATGCAAATAATACTAATGATATTAGGGTTGTTGTATACGAAAATAACTTAATACAAGAATACGACGATGAAGCAGCTATAAGAAAGCAAATAAAAGGTAATATTTATTTGGCAAAAGTTACAAGAGTAGAACCATCTTTACAAGCTGCATTTATAGATTATGGTACAGAAAAGCATGGTTTTTTACCGTTTGCTGAAATCCATCCTGATTATTACCAAATACCAATAGCTGATAGGAAACCGACATCTTCTGATGAATCTTCAGATACAAATAGTTATGAACGTGAAGATATTAGGTATCAAATTAGAGCTATTATCCCTCCTGAATATACTAATGAAGATGAAGCAGAAGAAATAGAAACTACGGAAGAACCAATAAATAACGATGATAATTTTTCTGATAAGGATGTTAATGCTACTTCTTCAGAAAATAACAATTTGCCGCCCATGGACGGTTTTTCTCCATCAGAGGAAATAATAGATAATAAAATAAGTGATAGTGTAGAAGAAGAGATTGACGAAAATAACAACAGTGTACGGAACACTTTATACAAACAATACAAAATACAAGAAGTTATAAAACGCAATCAAGTTATTTTAGTACAGGTAATAAAGGAAGAACGTGGCAATAAAGGTGCTTCATTTACAAGCTATATTTCTCTTGCTGGTAGATATTGTGTTTTAATGCCTAACACTGAAAGACAAGGTGGAGTATCACGAAAAATAAGTAATTTTGAGGATAGAAAAAGATTAAAACTTATTATTGATAATTTAGGTATACCAGATGGTTCAAGTGTTATTATACGTACTGCTGGTTCAAATAAAACTAAAGCAGCTATAAGGCGTGATTATAATTATTTAGTTAGATTATGGAATAGTATACGTGAAACTACTCTCACCACAGCAACTTCCCCTGCTTTTATCCATGCTGAAGGGGACTTAATAAAACGTACAATACGTGACCTTTATGATGATAGTATTAGTGAAATCCTTATTCATGGTGAACAAGTATATAAAACCGCTAAGGATTTTATGAAAATTATTGTACCTTCACATAGCAATAAGGTAAAACAATATAAAGGTAAAGCGCCAATATTTTGTAGATATAATATAGAAGAACAAATAGCTTCATTATATAGCCCTTTAGTACAATTATCTTCTGGTGGCTACCTAGTTATTAATCATACTGAAGCTTTAGTAGCTATTGACGTAAATTCAGGAAAATCAACTTCAGAAAGTAATATAGAAGAAACAGCATTAAAAACTAACATTGAGGCTGCTCATGAAATAGCAAGACAACTTAGGCTCAGAGATTTATCTGGACTCATTATTATCGATTTTATTGATATGATAGAATTACGCAATCGTAGAATAGTAGAGAAAACTTTAAAAGAAAGACTACAATTTGACAGAGCACGCATACAAGTTAGTATGATTAGCAGTTTAGGCTTATTAGAAATGTCTAGACAAAGATTAAAACCAAGCTTTATGGAAGTCAACACTACAAAATGTGAAACATGTAATGGCAAAGGCACCGTACGTACTGTAAATGCACAAACTGAAATGATTTTACATACCATAGAAAATGAAGTATATAAAGGTAGTTTCGCTGATGCAATTAATGTGTATGCTCATTATGATGTAATATCTTATATATTAAATCATAAACGTAATGATATATTAAAAATAGAAAAACAATATTCACTAAAAATTTATTTTAAAGTTGATACTACTACATTAAATACTCCTGATAGTTTCTCTATAGAAAAAGTTGATTTGTCCTTATCTAAGGGAACTACAATACCTATTAGTGTAACACCAGAATATGGTAACATTTCTGATGATGAAAATTATCAAGAAGAATATATACCTACAGTAGAAAATAATAGTCCAGTCTCCACTCATGATAACTATTCTAACAAAAAATTTAAACGCGGTAATTTTGATAATAGAAAACGTTGTTACAAAGATTTAAATAAAAGACCTACAAACAAGAAAAAGATTTCTAGATCTAATTCTAAATTTAGTCCCCACGATAAAAATAGAAATGAATTTTCTAGAAATCATTCAGTAAATAAATCTAATAATACTACCCGGATTGCTCCTGGCAAGTTGTTAAAGAGTTTATGGAAAATAATTTCTGGCTAATTACTTAGAATCTACACCATAACTATAATAGTTATGGTGTAGATTGGGATAAGTAGTAATTAAAAGCCTTTATTATGCCATTGTAATTAGTTCTAAATCGCACCCTAAATTACATGTTTCAACTCTACCAACAAAACTTACGTGACCGTCTGTATTACTAGTTTTTAATGAAAGCATATTATATGTTAATGAACAAGGATTTACTAAATTACCACTGACAGTAAGAGCACCATGTATAGTTGTAGATGTAGGATTAATTCTTGTCTCAGAAGGAAAACCAGCATTACAATTATAACCATCGTTAGCTAAATGCAATGCTATACATGTTTTTTATAATACATCTTCAACTGTTGCTTGGTTATGAACACCAGCCTCTTCCCATGTTTGTTTATTTACTTACCACATAATCATTACTTCAAACTTATCATCATTATGAACTAAAATTTTATCTAGTTCCTCATGAGTCAGTAACATTTTCTTACTCCCCTCATCATTTCAGCTGAATAAACTGGTCTACCTATTTCAAAACCAAAATCTAACTTAGTTAGAATGACTATCAAACTGCTTAGGAACTACACATTCTAATGGTACTTGTCCATTAAGGGTTTTAATTGTACCAGCTTCACTCTTTTTTTTTAAGAGCATATGATGCTAATTCATAAAATAATCTACTTGATTTAATAATGGGCATTCATATTGTAAATCTCCACCACAATCCTTATCACCAAGATCATAAGTCATTGAAGCAACTATATCTAATTTTTCAAATACACTAGGATCCTTAAGTGCAATAGTATGCATTAAACCTTTAAGGTTACCACCCCCCCCCACCATAAACTTTCTTGTGCAGTCTCAATTGTGTTTCCTGCTCTTTTGCATCCTCATATTGAGGAGACATAATCGTTATAACACCTACAGTAGGTCCTACGGTAGAAATTTTTAAGTTCTCTACACCTCTAGCTTCTTCTTTACTTCATTTATTCTATTAATAATATCAATAAGTTTATTAACAGTGTATGGCATTACAAATGGTCCTAGCCCTTACAGCTGGCTGATCTTCTCCATAATCTTGTAAATTAGTTGCTATAGTATATTTTTGTAATAAACTATTATAATCATATGAATCGAATTTTTTTGCCATGCTTCTGATTTTTGATCTTCTAGAATAACACCCTTTTCCTAAGCTGCAGCTCTAACATCTTCTATTAATGCTCCATTATTCCATCCAACAGATTATATCTACATGCCAAAATTCTTCAAAATCAACATCTATACTGTCTACACCTAAATCTTTTACTAACTGTACTAAATGCAAATAACTCTTTTCCCCTACTACTAGATTAGAATACCAAGCAAAATTTTGCGGACACCCTCTTCTGGTTTACACTTATAACCATAATTCTTTTTAAGAATACAATCACTTTCTTGTGCTTGATTATAAAATATCAATAATTTACAATACAATTCTGATTACAACTATAATTCCAACCACCATTTGCCAAAAACACTTCTATTTTATAGTCCTACAATACTTTGACTAAATCTTTAACAATTGTAAAATACTTTGCGGCTTGTTCCTTTTGATTTTCAAAATCTGTACTATACAACCTTGACCTAATATCAAGGTAATAACCAAATATACATATCTACTAAATTGTTCTCTACATATTGTGACAAACTAGGCTGCACAAAAGATAATACAAGTCTAGTAAAATTGGCACTTCAATAGTTTGAATTTTTTCTACTAATTCCTGCAAATTTTCAATATTATTCACCATTATAAGCTATAGATTCTTTAGATCTAGACATAAAGATTCTCCCATTTATTTTTAAAAAGTTAATTATTTGTCATATTTTTAAATTAAATAATTAAGATTCTTTAATTTTTCTTACATACATAATTTACAATTATCTTTAAAAAAATAAGCGTTAAGAATATTTACTTTTTATTAACTATAGCTAAGTAGAATGTTTTATTTTTTAATTATCACTTAAGTAAACACTAATATAGCATTTATTGCCTAATGGCTATAGAAAACATGTTATATATTTTATATATCAATAATTTTCTGTAATTTATATCGACTTTTAAGAGATATAATACGATCATATGCTATATCAATTTGTCGTTTATGAATCAGCTTATTATTTAATGAGTCTATAATAATTTGCTTAACAACCATGGGTATATTATCAGGCTCATTAAACCCTTTAGCCATACTATATGCAGCTTTATTAGAAGAAAATAACAAAATATCACAACTTGCATTAATGGCCAGAATTATAGATTCATGTAAGGTATAGTATTTAATAATTGCTCCCATAAACAAATCATCACTAATTATCACTCCATTAAAATCTTTATCTCTTAACAACGATTTAAGTATTACGGGAGATAAAGTAGCCGGATAATCATTATCCAATTTTCTATTTAATATATGCGCTGTCATAATCATATCAGCTTTATTACTCTTAATCAGCTCATAAAATGGTATAAGTTCTTTTTGATCAAACGTGTCCGTGACATCAGTAAGTCCATGATGACTATCAGCATTTGCAAAACCATGGCCTGGAAAATGTTTTAACGACGTAAAAACTTGATTTTTATAATGGGCATCAATAAATGCAGTTGCATAATCTATAATTACGGAGATATTTTCTGAAAAACTACGTTCAAGCTTTCCTATAACTGGACAAGGTTTTTGACTGTTATTAACATCAACTATAGGAGCAAAATTTAAATTAATTCCATAACTATGTAATTCATGTGCCATATTAGAATATAATTCTTCTGCTTGTTTAAGAGAATATTCTTTTGCAACACATGCAGCAGTAGGATACCCTTTAAATCCTTTATCTTTTGATAATCTTTCTACTTTTCCACCCTCTTGATCTACAGCAATAAAAATATCTCTATTCACTTTTTTGAAGCTATCAATTAAATTCTTCAATTGCTGCGGTGATTCTATATTATATTTATATAATATTACTCCTCCAATTATACCTTGTTCTAAATAAAATATAACACGCTTCACACCAGGGTCACTAGGATATCTACCATGAAATCCTATTATAATCATGTTAGAAATTTTCTGTTCTAAATTCATAATTTATTGCCTATCTTTATAGCTTACAAAAATTTAACAATTGTAGTACAATAACTATTATTGCCTCAGTATATTATGATACCACGTTATACTTTATAATAATTTTTATACCACACTACAAATTTTTCTAATCCTTGCTTAATATCTATTTGCGGTTTAAAACCAAAATCTTGAACAGAATTGGTAATATCAGCATATGTATCTTGTACATCTCCTGGCTGCATGCTTTCTTCAAAAAGAATTGCCTTTTTACCTATACATTCTTCTAAAATTCTTAAAAAATCTCTTAATAAGACACTATTATTATTACCTAAATTATATATTTTATAAGGAGGGACTTGCCCATCAGGTATTTTATTTATACATCCAATAATACCTCTTACAATATCATCTATATATGTAAAATCGCGCTTCATCACTCCATAATTAAATAATTTCAAAGGTTTTTCTTCAATAATAGACTTAGTAAATAAATAAGGAGCCATATCTGGTCTGCCCCATGGACCATATACAGTAAAAAATCTAAGCACAGTTATTGGTATTGCATATAAATGACTATAACTATAAGATATCACTTCACCTGAAGATTTTGTTGCAGCATATAATGAAATAGGTCTAGTCACATCATCACCTATTTTGAGCGGCATACTAATACCATTACCATATACAGAACTAGAACTA
The DNA here is from genome assembly GCA_048496475.1 of Rickettsiales endosymbiont of Dermacentor nuttalli. Classification (GTDB taxonomy): domain Bacteria; phylum Pseudomonadota; class Alphaproteobacteria; order Rickettsiales; family Arcanibacteraceae; genus Ac37b. Next base: position 38,498 of record JBGCXS010000006.1, on the reverse strand, counting down.
GCTGAAATGAAATGTTTTAGCATAGGTAATTTTTTACTTAGTTCTAGCATATTAACTAAACCTTGGATATTACTAGAAACATAAGCAAAAGGATTTTCTAAAGAATAACGTACTCCAGCTTGCGCAGCTAGATTTATAATAATACGAGTTTCACTATATTGTTCATTTAATGATAATATTGCATCTGTATCTGATATATCTAATTTTTTAAATATAAAGTTATTATATTGTTTAAGAATTTCTAATCTATCTAATTTTAATTTTATTTCATAGTATTCATTAAGATTATCTATACCAAGAATACTTATACCTTTTTGCAATAAATACTTAGCAACATGAAAACCTATAAATCCACCAACACCTGTCATAATTATCATATTATTTTCATTCTATATACTAACCACAAACAACAATAGTTCAAAACTTTTTATAAAAAACAAAACTTTAATACATTCTAGTAAAACCTAACTTAGCATGATACTATTTCACTTTAAATACAAATTGTATTACCTACTTCAATACAAACTATTATCAACTCTCAGAACATTCTATAGCTGCTTTCACAAATGAATAAAATAAAGGATGCGGCGCAAAGGGACGAGATTTTAATTCTGGATGAAATTGCACAGCTATAAACCACGGATGATCTTTTAATTCAATAATTTCCATTAAATTTCCATCAGGAGAGGATCCTGAGAATGTAACACCTACTTGTTCAAGTTGTGGTTTATAATTAATATTAACTTCATAACGATGACGATGACGCTCTACAATTTCAGTTGCTTTATAAATTTCTTCTACATAACTACCAGGTTTTAAAACGCATTTATACCCTCCTAAACGCATAGTACCACCTAAATCACCACTAGAACAACGTATCTCCTGACTATTATCACACATCCATTCTGTCATTAATCCTATTACAGGATCTGAACATAACCCAAATTCACTAGATGAAGCACCAGTAATGTGACATAAATTGCGTGCAATTTCTATGACAGATAATTGCATACCAAGACATATACCTAAAAATGGAATATTATTAGTTCGAGCATAAGTAATTGATAATATTTTACCAGCAATTCCTTCTTGTCCAAACCCTCCTGGTACTAAAATCGCATTCACATCAGATAATTTTTCTTTAATATTATTTTTATTCAAACTTCTTGAATCAACCCACTTAATGCTAACTTTGCTATTTAATGCTATTGCCGAATGGTTTATTGCTTCAATAAGAGATTTATAGGCATCTAATAACTTAGTATATTTACCTACAATTGCTATCCTAACTTCTCTAATTGGAGACTCAATACGCTGCACTATATCATACCATTTAGATAAATCTGGCGTAGCTGCATTTAAAATTCCAAACGCACTTAACACTCTTTGATCTAAATTCTTTTTCCAATAAGCAATTGGAGCTTGATATATAGTTTTAACATCTAATGCAGTAATTACATCTTCTTCTTTTACATTACAAAACAATGCTATTTTTTTTCTTTCACTATCTGGTATTTCTCTTTCTGAGCGACATAATAATATATTTGGCTCTATCCCTATAGATCTTAATTCTTTAACTGAATGCTGAGTTGGTTTAGTTTTTAGCTCTTTTGCAGCTGCAACATAAGGAATTAGTGTTAAATGTATATATAAGGTTCTATCCCTACCCATTTTATAACCAAGCTGCCTAATAGCTTCAAAGAAAGGTAGCCCCTCTATATCCCCTACAGTACCACCTATTTCGCATAATACAAAATCTATATTTTCATTATCTGCAGTAATAAACTCTTTAATTAGATCAGTAACATGCGGTATTACCTGTACAGTTCTACCTATATAATCCCCTCTTCTCTCTTTAGTAAGCAAAGTTGAATATATTTGACCTGCAGTAACATTATCTCCCTTTTCTGCATTTACATTCGTAAATCTCTCATAATGTCCTAAATCTAGATCCGTTTCTGCACCATCTTCTGTTACAAACACTTCTCCATGTTGCGTTGGACTCATAGTACCTGGATCAATATTTAAATATGGATCTAATTTACGCAACCTAATTTTAAACCCTCTTGCTTGTAGTAACGCAGCTAAACTGGCTGCAGCTAATCCTTTCCCTAAGGATGAGACAACTCCTCCTGTAATAAATATATATCTTATCATATAATTTCTATACTCTACTCTGCTAATGGTACATGGCCGTGACTCTCATGATTATGAGAATTATTACTAATATTTTCCTTAATTGGTTTAGTCTGTTCATCAAAGATTGAAGATTCTTTATGCGCATTCATAGATAGTTTTGCTAATATCAAACTATTAGATATAAATAACACAGCTAGAATAACCGTAAACCTAGTCAAAAAATTAGCTGAAGCTTTGCTTGACATCAGATTATTAGAACTACTACCTAAACCTGCTAAACCATCACTACTGGTTTTTTGCATTAGTATAACAAGCACTAATAATACTGCTATAATAATTTGTATAACAAAAAAAACTAATTCCATTATTTACTCTTTATTTATTTTTTATATTGAATTTTGGATTATTTGTATAAATTCTTCTGGTTTTAGGCTAGCACCACCAACCAATAACCCTCCTATATTATTAATCGATAATATATTACTAGCATTATCTACTTTTACTGAGCCACCATATATCAGTTTATATTTTTTTTCAAATGCATTATTATTTATTTTTTCTCCAATAAATTTATACATACTATCTATGTCTAAAACAGATGGAATTACACCTGTACCAATTGCCCACACTGGTTCATATGCTATAACTGTATTCATAGGATTTGTAGTAGTAGGCAACGAATTCTTTAATTGATCATAAACAACATTATAAGTATTTCCTTGGTCTCTTTCAGTTTTTGTTTCTCCAATACAAATAACTGCAATCATTCCTGCTTCATGTACTGCTATCGCCTTTTGCGCAATCAAGTCATTGCTTTCTTTATGATAATTACGACGCTCAGAATGACCTAAAATTACATAATTACATTCTTCTGCTTTAAGCATAGCAGCATTAATATCTCCTGTGTAAGCACCATAATCAGATATAGAATAACAATCTTGTGCTCCTAAAAAAACACCATCCTCTATAGCATTTTTTAACTTGTATAATAATGTAAAAGGTGGGCATATAACTATATTACATCTATCAAAATATTTTTTTAATTTGGTTAAATACACAAGAAATTCGTCAATAAATTTATGAGTTCCATGCATTTTCCAATTTGCTATTATTATTTTTTTGTCCATTTCAGCCACAATATTACTCTCTTAATAAAATTTTGTGTTTGCTACTTTACGTACATAATGATATAAAGTCAATTTAGTTAGGTATTTCTTTATAAGAAAATAGGTGCTTTTAATAATGCTTCAATTAATGCGTTCTTTTTCACAACATATTTTATTTAAAACGTTTTTAATGTTAATAATTATTAGTTTTGTTATATTTGGTATAGGAGATATATTCAAAAATTATAACAATAATGTTGTTGAAATAGATGGTAATGTTAATATAACTATTAGTGAATTCATACAAATAAAACGTAATGAAATCCATAAATTACAGCAATTACTCGGCGCTCCCCTTACCACAGAACAACTACAATCCTTCAATATTGATCAAATAATCTTAAACAGATTAATAAATGATAAGCTTTTAGAGCTTGAAACTAAAAACCTTAATATAAGAATTAGTGATGATACAGCCGCAAACCATATAAAGTCCAAGTCTATGTTTCATGACATATCTGGAAAATTTGACAAAGATAAATTTAAAGAAATTTTGATCAATAACAATATCAAAGAACGTCACTATATTGATCTAGTTAAACAAGATATAGCTTCTAAGTTCTTAATTAATACAATCAAAACACAACCAATATCATTAACAGCTATTGCTAAATATGCAAACAAATATAAAAATGAAGAACGTGTTGTAGATATTATTTCTTTTGTACCAAATGATATAAACATTTCTTCAGCAACAGATGAAGAATTGTTAAAATATTATAACGAAAATAAAGCTCAATTTTATTCTCCAGAATATAGAAAATTTAGCTATTTAATTATCAACCTAGAAACCATAGCTCGAAATTATACTTTCTCAAATGGTGAAATTAAAGCAGAATATGAAAACAATATAAACTATTATCAAAAACCTGAAACTCGCAATATTGTAAATTATGTATTTGATACCAAAGAAAAAGCAGAAGAAGCCTATAAAAGCTTACAATTCGATTCTGCTAATAAAAGTTCACTTTTGAAAAATGTTACAAAAGAGCAACTTCCAAAAGAACTTAAAGATATAGCCTTTTCTTTACATGAAGGAAAAGTTAGCCAGGTTATTCATTCACCCTTCGGTTTTCATATTATAAAAATACAAACTATATTTCCTACACAAACCTTAACTCTAGAAGAAGCAAAAAAAAGCCCTTCCAATAGTTTATTACACCTCCTATCAGAAAAAAAACTTGTTTTATTAAGAAAAACTATCGAAGATGAAATAGCAGCTGGCAACACATTACAAGAAATTGCAAGCAATATTAACTTGAGCCATGAAATAAAAGTCTCTGAATTATTAGATAGTAATGGTAATAACTTTAATAAAAGTAGTAATAGTTTACCTACTATATACTCTAAAGAAATCTTAAAGTATGTATTTAATGCACAAGAAAAAGAAGATAATCTTTATATGCTTCCTGATAATTCTGGTTTCTTGTTGTTAAAAATAGAAGAAATTCTTCCATCACATGTAAAGCCTTTTGAAAACATCAAGGAAGAAGTAAATAACAAATGGTATAAAAGTACCCAGCAAAAAGAGGCTACTGCTATAACACAAAATTTTGTTACAAAATTACAAGAGAATATAAACAACTTAAATGATCTTTTAACATCCACGCCTATAGCTAAATTAAATAATATACATATAAAACGTAATACAAAAGATAAATGGCCTGAATCTCTTATACACGAGTTATTTAATAGTAAAGCAAATATCTTAACCTCTATTCATACAGATAACGAAGGCAACAAGCTAATTGGTATGGTAAGAACAATTATTACACATAAAGAAGAAACACTTGATAAAGAACTTATCAACGAATTAAAAGAACAACTTAAAACTGCTCTACTAGAGGACTATTTGAATTACTTACATCATAAATATACTCCAAAAATTAACTATTCTCTCTTAAAGAATAATGATAACTCTAATGAATAAAATTTATAATATTTGTCATTGCTTAAATATTATATTTGTGATATAAGGCTGTTACTTATTTTCTTGGTTTATTATAGTAAATAAGTTTGTATATATATGTATTCCTAGGGTTTAACCACTAAGTAGATTATAACGGTCCCTTCTATCAGAAGCCTCCTACGTAAATACTGGACGCCTTTGAGTATATTTTTGCTTGTACATTATTTTTAAAAGAGGTTTTTATGACTACTGGTGTAGTAAAATGGTTTGATCCAAAAAAAGGTTATGGTTTTATTCAGCCATCAGATGGTGCTAAAGATGTATTTGTACATATAAGTGCTGTTGAACGCGCTAATCTTCGTACTTTAAATGAAGGTGATAGAGTTCATTTTGAATTATCGCAAAATAACGGCAAAGTTTCTGCTGTAGACTTAAAATTAGAAGATAATTAATAACACTTGTTATCTCATATAATTAATTTTTATTAAATGGTTAATATTATTACAAAGTTCTCTGAATTTCATTTACCTAAAATTCTTTTACAATCTATAGAAAGGATTAAGTATAATACTTCAACCCCTATCCAAAGTAAAGCTATACCGCTTATTTTACAAGGTAAGGATGTGTTAGCTTCAGCACAAACAGGAACAGGTAAAACAGCTGCTTTTATAATACCTGTGCTTGCTAAACTAGCTGAAGATCCTTCTAATAGAACCGTGGTGCTTGCACCTACGCGTGAATTGGCTCTACAAATTGTTGATTTTGCTAAAAGTCTTTTAGGCCGTAATTCTCATATTAAGACAGCACTTCTAATTGGCGGCGCATCTATAGAATTACAATTAAAACAGCTTAAAGCAAAACCACAATTAATAATTGGTACTCCTGGACGTTTAAATCATCATCTAAAAGAAAAAAATCTAGTACCTTCATCTATAAAAACACTTGTACTAGATGAGATAGATAATATGCTTGACTTAGGTTTTGGTATTCAATTAGAGAAAATAATTAAGTTATTACCAAAAGCACGTCAAACTCTTATGTTCTCTGCCACATTACCAGAAAATATAATAGCTCTAGCACAAAAGTATCTTAATAATCCGGTTACAGTAGCGGTTGATAGCGCTTCTAAAAAATCTCATAGTAAAATTAAACAACAAGTGATTTATGCCTCTGAACCAGAGAAATACAACCATTTAGTAAAAGAGATTCGTAATCGAGACGGCTCGATAATTGTTTTTGTTAATACTAGATTTTCAGCCAAAAAATTATTAGATAAATTAAAAGTTGATCAACTATTTGCAAAAGCTATGCATGGAGATTTGAAGCAACGTCAAAGAAATCAAGTATTAAAGTCATTCCGTAATGAAAGTTATAGGATATTAATAGCAACTAACATAGCTGCACGTGGTCTTGATATACCACATGTAAAACACGTAATAAACTATGATGTTCCACAATGTTCTGACGATTATATTCATAGAATAGGCAGAACTGGACGTGCTGGTAATGATGGTTTTGCTATCAGCTTTGTTTCACCTTATGATAAAAGTAAGTGGAAAGCTATTAATAGAAAAATTGACATTAAATTGCAGAGTTAATTTATTATTAGGCTTATTATAATATTTCTTTATATAGGTATAATATAATTAATAAAAAATGGTTGTTATATATAAATTTTTAAAATGCAGCTGCTATTTTTCCTATATAGTAAAAACATTTGAATTAGCGTACTAGATCATATAGAGGAAAACCTAGAAATGTTAGGTAATCCAAGAGCAATAAAGTAAGTTAATTTAAATGTCTTCACTATAAAAATAGCCGGCTTCATTAAACAGATTGTTATAATTTATTGTAAAGAAAAATTTAAACCTATATTTTTTCTATAAATAAATATTCTTAAAAATACAATTTCTCAAATTTGTTGCACTATCATAATAGTATTTTTATGTACTTCTCATTTTAATTATCAAACTAAACAAGCTTTTCTTGCTTTAAGTGTTATGCTTAGAGTTTTTTTAGTTTTTATATTACCTTTCTTAATTATAAGCTCAATTTCATCTGCTTTGAGTAATGTTCCTAAAGGAGCTAAATATTTTTTAATAACGCTACTACTAGCAGTATGTCTTTCTAACTTTTTACATGTACTTTTAGGCTTTAGCATAGGTAACTTAATTATTTCTCCAGAAGCTAACTACAAAACCCAAACTGCAGGCGAAACATTAACACCTCTCTTAACATTTAATTTACCTACTTTAGTTTCAGGTAATTTACAACTTATAATAGGATTCCTATTAGGATTTGTCTTAAATACAATAGATACTCCTAAGATTAAAAACTCTATAGCCTTTGTAAATAAATTATGCATGTTATTCCTTTCAAAAATATTTGTACCCTTTATACCTTTATTCATATTTGGATATATAATCAAAATTATTGATGAAAATCTGTTTGGCAATTTATTAAAAAATAATTTAGATATAATGCTCAAAATGATATGTTTTGTTGTATTTTATATATTTCTACATATTACACTGGTATCTAATTTTAGACTTTATAAAATAAAAATCTTAATAAAAAGTTTGATTGCACCAATAGTAACATCTTTTTCTACCATGTCTAGTTCCTCAGCTCTACCATTCACATTGAACACAATAGAAAAAAGTGTAGGAGATAGAAATTATGCAAATTTTATTTGCCCTACAACAATAAACATTCATATGATAGGCGGATACTATATACATACCTATTATGGCTATATTATTAATGAACTTCTATAATATACATATCTCATTTCAGCAAATCTTTTTATTTTCCTGTTATTTTACATTAACTAAATTTTCTGGAGCTGGCATTCCTGGTGGTACGATTTTTATTATGCTACCTGTTCTAGAGAAAACTTTAGGTTTTACACCAGAAATGTGTAGTATTATAACCAGTATATATTATAATCGACTGTATTACTTCCTCTGTTAATGTCGTAGGCAATAATATATTTGCTATATATCTTTACCCTATATATAAAAAGCTATTTCATAATAGTAAATTAGAATATAAAGAAGCACTAGAATCCTAAATAATTGTATAACTAGGCATTAATTTCCTAGTTATACAATTATCTTAATCCTTAACTACAATTTAATTTTTTAATAAGCGTTTGTTAGTACTACACGTTCCTTATAGTAAAAAAGTTGAATATTGATATTAGGAACGAAGAGTGATGATGTATGCAAATTCAAATGTTTTATTGTATATGGTTTTAGCGGTTTCTTCAAAACTTATTATTAATTTTATCTAAATTGGCACACCTCTTGCTTATTAAATTAGCATGGATATTATAAATATAAACTCATTAGCTATTATACCAAATCAATCTACTCAGATACCAACTTCTGAAACAGTTGATAACTGTACCATATTGTTTGGTGAGCAAAACTCTAAAACAACAAACAATGACTCTTTAAAAGATAAAGATCTAACTATAGCATCATTAGTTATTCCTATACCTATATATAATTGTAATATATTACCCGAAACCACTACTTTAAATATTAAAAATCCTGATATAACTATTAACTATAATGATACACATCAGATATTAGACAAAAACAGTGATTTTGAAACTAATATCAATTCTCAAGATAACATTAACTTATTTAATGAATATGATATTAATCAATCTAATCAACTACCATTCCACACAGAAGGTTTTTTTCAAGAAGAACAACACAACCATATTAATAATAAATTAACAAATTCTTTTCCTAAGATCAAACAATATGAAGATAGTAATGGCCCTGAAAACATAAACACTGATCATATAGTAGGAAAAAATGAGCAGCCCATTTTACAAAAAAATACCGAACTAGACCAAGTCGATTTAGAAAAAACTAATATAAATGATAATGTAGAAACAATAACTCATGAGATTAACAATACAAATATTCAACATGTACAGAATATCAAGCGTGATTCTTTACATTATAAACCTTTACCAAAGAGGGCTCAATTTAATATATCTGACAATAAAAAATTAATTATATGCAATGAACATGATACATTTGATGTAAATTGGGAATTTGCAGACATGACCACCGAAACGAAGCAGGTTGTTTTAGTTCCCCAAGAACAAAACATGAAACTTACAGAAGCATCATATTCTCAAGAAATACAGAGTTTTGAAACAAAAAATAATAGTGCTCTCCCTGTAACACCACCAGAAAAACTAAAGTTTATTGCTAATACTTCAGACAAAAATTATACTAATCTTGATCAAATAGAATCATACTCCAGGTTTCATCAAGTACAAATGAAAATAGTACAAACTCATGATGCACAAAGTGACACTCAAAAAATAACTATACAGCTATATCCTCAAGAACTAGGCAATCTAGAGGTTAAAATCTGTTTAAATGACAAACATAATCAGCATAATAATATTGTTTACGTGTTTATTGAAAAACCTCAAACTCTTGAACTATTTAAACAAGATATACAAAGCCTAGAACAAAATTTACAAAATTTAGGCGTATTATCAGATTCTACCAATATAAACCTAAGTTTAGAATATAGCGGATCCGGTATGTATAAACATTATAATGCCAATGAAAACTTAGAACATCAACCTCAATATGATAATAGTTTGTACAAACAACTAGAGGTACAAAAAACTTTACCTATACATAGGTACAACAATAGACAATTAGATATTGTAGTATAAAGGAGAAAAAATTAATGACTTATATAGATACTCAGAGTAGTTACGGCAATAGCTTGCAGGCAATATCTGCAAAAATAGAAAGTAGCAGTGATAGATTTTATAAAGATAAAGAAGCTTTCCTAAAGCTATTAACAGTTCAACTTACTAATCAAGACCCAACTAAACCCATGGAAACAAATGAATTAAGTCAACAGTTAATAAGTATGGGAGCTGTTGAACAACAAATTAATACTAATAAATTATTAGAAGAATTAGTAGTAGCTAGCCAAACTAATAAACTAGATAATGCGACTTCTTATATTGGACATGAAGTGGAATTAGATTGTTCTGAAGTTGTAGTTGATTCTAATAAAAATACAAAAATTGTCTATTATCTAGCAGAAGATGCTGTTACAAGCAATATAGATATTGTTAATAATGATGGTAATGTAGTACGTAGTTTTAACGGTGATACTACAGAAGGCATACATGCATTTTATTGGGATGGCAAAGATGACAAAGGTAAGAAAGTAGCTTTAGGTATATATAATATACGTGTTAAAGCGAAGAATGCAGATGGTATTGATATACATGGTAATAACAAAGTTAAAGGTATAGTCAAATCTGTTAAACTAGATAATGGAAAACCCACAGTTATTTTAAATAATGGCGAACAAATAGAATTTAATAAGATTACAGCAGTACATGCTAATAATCATGAAGATTTAAACTCTTATCTAAATAAAATGGTTGAATTTAATAATTCAACCATTACATGGAATGGCAACCAAAGTTCAGCTTTAAATTTTAATTTTACTAATGCTGAGGAAGTTGTCTTTATTAAAGTACTAGATAAAAATAGTCGAGTAATACAAACTAAAGCTGTACATAATATACCAGCTGGAATACACCAATTTACCTGGGATGGCACAGATCACCATGGACGTATTCAGCCCGAAGGTAAATATACCATAAGCGTAACAGACCAATTTAACAAGCCTATTCCAAACATTAGCAATGCTAGAGGTGTAGTAACAGGTATTAATAACTCATCACTGCATCCAACGCTAACTATTAACGAACATATAGAAATAAATCCAAAGGATATATTGTCAATTGTAAATAGCGTAAATAAACAAGGTAACATTGAGCAACTTAAAGCTCATATAAGTTCTTTAACTAAAAATAATATGTAAATTGAAAAAAGAGGAGATATATTATGAATAGTCTATATGGCACAATGTTCGTATCTAAATCTGGTTTAGATGGACAAAGTAAAGCAATAAATACTGTTTCTAATAATATTGCTAATATAAATACAGATTCTTATAAACGCGGAGAAACAATTTTCTCTACTCTAGTTACATCAGCAGGATCTACTAATGGTGATAGCAATGGTGGTATTCTAGCAACAAATCGACAATTAGTAGATCAAACAGGTATAATAAAAAGTACAGGTATAAATACAGATTTAGCTATATCAGGTAATGGTTTTTTTGTTGTATCCAAAACTCCAGATGTAGCCACAAATCATGGAAAATATTTATATAGCAAAGCTGGATCTTTTCGCAAAGATGATAAAGGAAATTATGTAAATCCAACTGGATATTATCTTTTAGCTTGGCCTCTTGATACACAAGGAAGGTTACCAGGCGATGCAGGCAATACTAACACAGTATCTAGTACTTTACTACAAAGCTTACAACCTGTTAATCTTAGTACATTTACTGGTTCTGCTTCAGCTACAACCCAAGTAGATGTTGGTGCTAATTTAACCAGTTCAAAGGCTGCTTTTAAAGGAAGTGGCGTAACTATCAGAATGCCTTCCTATGGCAACAATGCTGATATTGACTCTGAAGCAATTATTGATATAGACAACGCCGATACTAATACCCTAAATTCTGGTGATTATCTTAGGTTTACATCTGAGGATTTAAATTTTTCTTATAATTTTTATTATGATGGTGTGCAAGGAGGTAATGTCCCTTCGGGTATAGTACGTAGTAATATGATTAGTAGTGTAACACCAATATTAGGAGCTAACTCACCAACTATAGTATTTAATACAGGAGTAAAAGCTGGTGACAACTTTTCAATCTCAAATGAAACATCTGGTAACGTAACATTTACTTTTGTATCCAATACACCTAATACTCTAAACGGAGAATTTAATAGCTTATCTAGTTTAGCAGAAGCTATAAAGCAAACAAAGGGATTAACAGCACGTATTAATACTGCAGATAATAAACTATTGGTATCCACAATTGATGGTAATGAGTCTCTAACTTTTACTAATAACCAAGGTAATTTTGTTACTGCTTTAGGTTTAACTAATACTTTACCTGCACCTGATAACAACAGATTTACTACTTTAAGTGGTTTATTAAAGTTAGCAAAATCATCTGCAGGCTTAAATGGCTCTCTGACCGGTTCTAGTAATAATATACTAAATATTACCTCTAATAATCCTCTGAGTAACTTAAGAGTAGAAACTATCAGTGGAGGACAAGTCAACACTGGCAGTATATCTTCACCATATAGTATTGCATCAGCATTTGGAATTAGTACAGCACTTGGTTTAACTGATACTATACCTAATTCTGGACGAGAAATCTCCTTAGATTTCTTACCTACATCACATAATAATCCTGGCATACTTCCAAGAGATGTAATAGATATAAACAATTCTGGTTATAATGTGTTAAATTCTGGTGATTCATTGAGTTTTCTATCTTCCGCTGACGCTATGGTAGCAGTTAATTTAACTTATGATGGCTTAGCTGGTAATAATGGTATTGCTAGAAGTAATGAAGCTAAGACCGGTACACCAATACTTGGCGCCACTAATGGCACAGATGTATTTAGCGCAGGTATTGCTGATGGTGATACCATCACTATTACTGTTAATGCTGTACCTTATACTTTTACATTTCAAACTGCAGCACCAAATCCAGCACTTGGACAATTCAATAGTATGAAAACTTTAACTCAAGCTATTAATAATATGCCAGCTTCATCAACTATTTTATCTGCTAGAGTTAATGCAGATAATAATAGACTTTTAGTTACTCCACTTGATGGAACCCAAGGCATGATATTCACTGAAAGAGGTACACCAGGTATCATAGCTGCACTGGGATTAAATGATACTATTAACCAAGCAAATAGATTTACCACTTTACAAGGATTAGTAGATTTAATTAATGACTCTACTGCTACTTCTGGCTTACAGGCAAACATTAATGTAGACAATAAAATCAATATTACTTCTATAGATGATGATCGTGTCGTAGTAAGCGCATCAGCTACAGCTGTGGGTTTAGGTAATAGTGGTGGCACGTCTACTATGGCTTCAATCTTTGGTGAATTTGGCATAAATATCAGTAATGGCAAAGAATTATCACCATCTTATGATCCAACAGGAGCAAATGCACCTAATATGGCTAGTGGTAAAGTAACACCACATTTTTCTAGAAACGTTCGTGTTTATGATACTTTTGGTACAGGACATGATTTTAGAATTAGCTTCTTAAAAACTTCTCCTAATGTATGGGAAATTGAAATATATTCAATGAATCCAGAAGAATTAACTAATATGTCCAATGAATTTGGACAAATAACTCATGGTACAGTAACATTTAATGGAGAGGGCACATTAGCTAGTGTTTCACAATCACTACAGAATCCTATTAATATTACATGGGCAAACCAATCTGTGAACTCTGCTATAACTTTTAATTGGGGAACAGCCGGGGTACCTGTAAACGTTGCTGGTTCTAATCCTAATGTTATAATAGGTAAAGCCGATGGATTATCTCAACTTGATTCTGGGTTTGATGTAAGTTTTTTAAATCAAAATGGCTTCCCTGTAGGACAATTAAGTGAAATAAAGATCGACAACAAGGGTACAGTATATGCAAATTTTACTAATGGTACTTCTAAGGCAGTATTTCGTATACCTCTTGCTACCTTTGCTAATCCTAATGGACTTTCAGCTTATGAAGGTAATGCATATGGACAAACTAATTTATCTGGTGAATTTAACTTAAAAGAAATAGGCTTAGGAGGAGCAGGAACTTTAACTCCTTCTGCTTTGGAACAATCTAATGTTGATTTATCTGAAGAATTAACGAAATCTATTATAATACAACGTGGATATCAATCTAATGCACAGGTAATGAAAGTATCAAACTCTATGCTAGAAGATTTGAGCCGTATTATTGTATAGCATTTTGTTAATAAATTGGATAAATTCTTAAGAAGGTTATACAGATAATAGATCAATTACACTTAATATAATAAGCTACAGCTTATTATATTAAGTACTTATTACTTATATATTTTATACTTCATCAAAACATTAGTTATCTTACAACAAACCTTTTTACATTATTATAATTCGGCTTTTTCTAAGTTTTGTGTATCTCCTAACATTTTTATAGTACTAGAATCTAAGTCATGATTATATGAAGAATCCACCTGATCACATACTAAATGACTTTCTTCAATTAAATAATCATAATAAAAAAATCCTCTATAGATTTATATCCAAGTTTTTTAGCCAATTCTTGTTCACTTTCTATACTTTTCCGGAAGATATCAGCACCAAATTTTTCTAACAATATTTAGTATCATAGTTATTGCTTTTTACAACTGAAATTAAAGTTTTTCCCTTCTGTTCTTCTGATATTTTACATCCTACCTTAATTATTAACTCTTTTACTACTGTGATATGGTCCTTACGTACAGCTACATCTAAAGCTGACTCCTTTATTATATGCAGATATTTCATCTCCTACCTTTTCTAATAACAAATATATTACTAACTACTTTCCAGATCCTACAGCAAAATGTATGTAGAGCTAGCCCCTTTGCCTTTTTCAGAAATATCAAGTTTAGCAAGAAGTAAATCAACAATATCAGTATATCCAGATAAAGCATCTGTATATGTTGCTATTTCATAATTTTGATGTAATAATTCATTCTGCATTTTAATTAACCAAATCTCTACTATGCTCTTATCTCCTATCACTGCAATTAGCTTAGAGAATTGTATTTTTTCCTCCAGAGAAAAACTATTTGCCTCTATACCTGATAATATATATTTTTTATCATTGTTGTGTTTTTATTTTCTATAGAGAATTTTAAATCTTTTAATATTTTAGATTCTAACATACTTCCTCCTATTTATTTGAGTTGTATATCTATAAGCCAGTTAACATATGTATAGATTAGTTGATTAGTTATATTAATTTTTTATTAATATTATCAGAATTATAAAATTAAAATCTTTTCATAATACAATAAATACTGTAAAATATTTATTAGTAATAAAACAATTTGGTATAAAATTGTTTGTACATTCGTAATTTTTTATTTTAAAATTGATAATATACAATTCCTTTATTAACTTATTCAGTAATTATAGGCTTTTAATTGTACTTTATTAAACAATTTTAAAAAATTATCTGTAGTTTTGATAACTATCTCTGAATAAGATGCAGATAATAACTCAGATAAAAACTCAGCTGTGTTATGCACAAACGATGGTTCATTTCTTTTACCACGGTGAGGTACCGGTGCTAAATATGGTGCATCTGTTTCCAATAATAAACTAGACAAAGGTAATGTTTTCACAATATCTTGTAAATCGTTAGCTTTTTTAAATGTTACAATACCAGAAATAGATATATATAATCCCATTTCTATGGCTTTATATGCTAGGTTTTTGCCAGTACTAAAACAATGTATCAATCCTTTAAATTTTCCTATTTTCATTTCTTCTTCAAGTATTGCAATAGTTTCTTGATCAGCATTTCTTGTATGAATTATTATAGGCAAATTGCTAATTCGAGCAGCTTGTATATGGTTTCTAAAAGATTCTATCTGTTGTTGCTTAGAACTTTGTTTATAGTAAAAATCTAAACCAGTCTCACCTATACCAATCACCTTATTATGTTTTGTATAATCTAAAATCTGCTCAATAGATACTATAACTTGCTTTTCTACATTATTAGGATGAACACCTACAGATGTATAAATATTGTTATACTTATTAGAAATTGCAAGTAATTCTGGCATTTCATCAATAGTAGTACATATAGTTTGTATTAATCCAACACCAACATTTTTTGCTCGTTCTAACATATGATCAAAATCACTAGCAAAATCAGGAAAATTCAAATGACAATGTGAATCAACTAGCATTTGATTTATCTCCATAACGCACAAATATTACCTCAGGCTTCCTTATTTCTTGCCCTATTTGTAACGCATAATCTTTACTTAAATTTTTAAAAGTACGATTATTATGATTTACTGATAATTGATCCAGTATTTTACCAGCAGCATCAGGTACAAATGGCTGTAATAAAATAGCTATATAACGTATAGTTTCTGCTAATATATACAAAGTTTGTTGCATCTTTTGTGTATCAAATTTAGCTAATTTCCAAGGAGCAGTTGTATCTATATAAACATTTGTTGCATTAGATAGTTTTATTATTACCTCAATTGCTTCATTAAATTGCTGATTATACATATACTGTTCTATAGCAGGCAAAGCACTGGTAGCTTGTTGTAATAACGGAATACTATTATAGAGGTTTTCAATATCTACTATATCCTGATTAAGAAAATCTGGTATTTTTCCTGCACAGTTTTTATAAATCATAGTTAAAGTACGCTGTACTAAATTACCAATATTATTTGATAACTCACCGTTTATACGATTAACCATAGCATGACTAGAATAATTACCATCACTTCCAAAAGCTATTTCTCTCATTAAAAAATATCGTGTTTGATCTAAGCCATATTCTTGTACTAACTTTATAGGATCAATTACATTTCCTAAAGATTTTGAAATTTTTTCTCCTTCATTAGTCCACCAACCATGCGCTACTATCCTTTTTGGTAATGGCAGTTCTGCAGCCATTAAAAACGCAGGCCAATATATAGCATGAAATCTTAAAATATCTTTACCAACCATATGAATATTAGCAGGCCAATAATTAAATGCGTCTGAGTTAGTATCTGGATAACCAATAGCAGAAATATAATTAGTCAGAGCATCTAACCATACATATATTATATGTTTTTCATCACCGGGAACTGGCACACCCCATTTAAAGCTAGTACGAGATACAGATAAATCTGTAAGACCAGCCTTTACAAAACTTACTACTTCATTGTACCTGCTTAATGGTTGTATAAAATCTGGATTCTGTTCATAATAAGCAAGTAGCTTTTCTGACCACTTTGAAAGATTAAAAAAATAACTTGGTTCTTCTACCCACTCAACTGCTACACCAGTAGGAGCCTTACCACCAACCAACTCTTTTTCACTATAAAAAGCTTCATCACGTACTGAGTACCATCCACTATATTTATCAAGGTAAATATGTCCCTTTTTTTCCAATTTCTTCCATAAAAACTGTACTGCTTTAATATGATTTGTATCTGTAGTACGTATAAATCCATCATTACTTAGATTTAATAATTCACTTAAATCAAAAAATTTTTGCGATACTATATCAACAAATTTCTTGGAAGTCATTTGAGCGTTTAATGCAGATTTTTCTACCTTCTGTCCATGCTCATCTGTACCAGTCATAAATTTTACATCAACACCACGTAACCGCATAAATCTTGCAAGTACATCACAAGCTAAACTCGTATAGGCATGACCTATATGAGGAGAATCGTTTACATAATAAATTGGTGTTGTAATATAATAACGCATACTTCAAGTTCCAAGATTCTAATTAATTATACTCAAAATCAATACACTATTTACATTTATACCTCAATAAAAATCAGGATAAATATAACTTTTGATAATAAAATACTCTAAATAACCTCTTTACAAATTTCCTAAAATATGAGAAAATTGAATTATGTTTTAAAGTTAATATAATAGTGTTTAAGAGGACATGTGTCTGATATTTTTGCAGAAATTGATAAAGAACTCAAACAAGAGCAACTTATAAAGGCTATATCAAAATATATTCCTTGCATAATAATAGCTATTATTCTTGCTGTTATACTTACTATATCGAAAATAGCATGGTCTAGTTATAATATTAAGCTTCAAGAAAAAGCTAGTAATATATTCAACACTACCCTCTCTTTAAATAAGTCAGATGAAAAAATAATTAATGAATCTTTAGATTATTTAATAAGTTTAAATCAAAAAAACATTTTTTCTAGTCTCGCGTCCTTTTATAAAGCAAATTTAGAACTAGAAAAAAACAATAAAACAAATGCTCTGCAATTATATAACAATATATATAATAATAAGAATACCAACCCAATTTTTAAGCAGTTAGCTGGCCTTACATACATTACTAATGCTACAGATATTACAAAAGATAATAGAAATTTATATTTTGTGTCTTTAAATAATATTCAAGGTCCATTTAATGCCTTAATTAACTTAGAAAAAGCTTTATTCTTATTAGACAATGGCGACAAGAATGTTGCAATTGATATTTTAGAAAAATTAAAAAATGATAACCAGAATTCTTATTTTATTCATAAAAGGGCAGAAGAAATTCTAGCAATAGTATCCCTAAATCAATAGCCATATAATATAAGGTAAATAAATGTCTAGAATAAAACTAATAATTTTTGTATTGCTGATTACAGCAGGTTGTAGTACACTATCTAACTTGATAGCTGAAAAAGATTCTTCTCCTAAATTAACTGGAGAACGTATTACAGTATTAAAACTTGAAAACGATCTAATAGCTAATACACAAATGAAAGATGTTAACATTATGCTTCCATTGCAATTAGATAATTCTGCTTGGTCTAATAGTAATGGTAGTGAATATAATTATCCTGAGAATTTAAAATTAGCACCCATCAAATCTTGCCATTCTAATTCTTTAGGCTTCTCTCAGAAAACATATACAAATTCAACACCTGTTATTGCAAATGGTATCATATTCGTAATGGGTAATAAAGCTAGCGTCCTTGCATTTAAAATTGATAATTTATCCAAGCCAATTTGGACAAAAAATACTATGCCTCTTGATGAAAAAGAAGAATATATTGGTGGCGGTATGGTTACTACTCACGATAAGTTATTTGTTACTGCTGGACACCGTGATGTAGTAGCTTTAAATATGCATAATGGCAAAGAAATATGGCGCCACTCTTTAAATAATATTATAAGATCAGCTCCTATACTAAGTCAAAATATATTATTTGTAGTAACCATAGATAATAAACTATATGCAATAGATAGTGTTTCTGGCAGTGTAATATGGATGCATGAAGGCGCAAATGAATCTATTGGTATTTTTGGCTCTGCTTCAATTGCAGCTGATAGCAATGTAGTAGTAATACCTCACTCTTCTGGACAATTACATGGTCTTAACTTAAAAACAGGAGAAAAATTATGGAGTGTGAATCTTGCTTTTAATAAAAACTCTTTAATGGGATTTTCTTTTAGTGACATAGATATTACCCCTATTATACGTAACAATATAGTATATGTAGCTGGCAATACTGGGTCAGTATATGCTATTAATTTGAAAAATGGTACACCTTTATGGCATAAAAACATTAAAGGCATCAGATCATTGTGGGTTGCTGGTAATTTTCTATATGTAATTAATGATTATAATGAGCTTATAGCAATTTATAACCAAAATGGTCAAATAAAATGGGTAAATAATCTTCAACCTGAAACTAACAACAAATCCTCTTCTAAATTGCAATCATTTGGCCCTATTTTAGCCAACGATTTATTACTATTTACAACTAACATAGGAAAATTGTTATTTGTTTCACCTTATGATGGTAAAATAGTACGCGAAATGCCTATATCTAAAAATGTTTATTCATTACCAATTGTTGTATCCTCTAAATTGTTTATTATAAGCAATAATGGTACATTAAGTATTTGTGAATAGAAGAGACAAATAATGTTTAATATTACAATTGTTGGCAGACCTAATGTAGGTAAATCTACATTGTTTAACAGACTAGCTAATAAGAAATCTGCTTTAACACATGATATGCCCGGCGTCACCCGTGATCGCAAAGAAGAACATGCTACTCTTGGTCTAATGGAATTTGTCATCACAGATACTCCAGGATTAGAACACAAGATCACAAATTACCTTACAGAACGTATGAATTCACAAACAGAACGGGCTGTAGAGAACGCAGATCTGGTTCTGGTGTTAATGGATGGCAAGGATGGTTTAATGCCAGATGACCATTTACTTGTTAAATGGCTTAGAAAAAAGAGTAAAAACTCCATTCTAGTCATTAATAAATGTGAAGCTTGTAGTACAAAAAATAATGCCATAGAGTTTTCCAAACTAGGATTAGGTACTCCTATATGCATTTCAGCAGAACATAATGAGGGCATGATTGATTTATATGATGCCATAGAACCTTTTTACCAATCAACAACAAATGTGTATGTTGATAATGATCATTCTATAAGAATTGCTATAGTAGGAAGACCAAACTCTGGCAAATCAACCTTTTTTAACAAATTGCTTAAAGAAGAACGTGTAATTACAGGACCTGAAGCAGGAATTACAAGAGATGCAACATGTATCAAGTGGCATTTTCAAAATATTCCAATTAGCTTAATAGATACTGCAGGAATGCGCCGTAAATCAAACATAGATACCTCTTTAGAAAAACTTTCTGTATCAGATAGCTTAAAGACTATAAAATATTCACATATAGTTATTCTCTTGACCGATGCAGCAAATGTTTTAGAAGCTCAAGATATCAATATTGCAAATTTAGTAATAAAAGAAGGTAGAGGTCTTATAATAACAGTAAATAAATGGGACACTATTAACGATAAAATTAAAACTAAAGATAATATAGAATATAAAATTTCTAAAACACTAGGAGAAATCAAAAATATACCTATAGACTATATTTCTGCTTTACATGGTAGTGATATACATGCACCTATAAAATCTGCTCTTAATTTATTTAAATTATGGAACACAGAACTTCCCAAAAAAGAGCTAAATAATTGGCTTAGTCAAGCAATAAATAACCACGCTCCTGCTTTATCAAAAACAAAACGCCGTATACGATTCAAATATATCACACAAAACAAAGTTAGACCTCCTACATTTTTATTATTTACTAATTGTCCTGAAGAAATAGAAGATAGTTATCTTAGATACCTTAGTAATTCTTTACGCGAATATTTTAATTTACCTGGTACACCTATTAGAATTATTTTACGTAAAACCAAAAATCCTTATGTTTAAGACAATTCCAATAATACCCTTGTATATTATACAAGAGCCCTTTTATAATTCTAAAAGTTGAAATTTATACTTGTAGCAAAGTCTTATTTTTCTATTTTAGTTTTTAATTTCTTTTAATAATAATTCTGCAGCATACCTTTCAGCTAATCTCTTTGAAGAAGCAGAAGCTGAAATTTCTTTTAGCCCTTCTACTTTTACCTCTACTACAAATATAGGTAAATGAGCAGGTCCTTTTGTATCTATAACATTATATATTGGTATAGGTTTACCCTGTTTTTGTGCCCATTCTTGTAAAGCAGTTTTGGGATCTTTAGGTGGTATTTTCACTGAACGCGCAATAGGTAACCAATATTTATAAACAAATTGACGTACTTTTTCAAAACCAGCATCTATATAAATAGCGCCTATTAATGCTTCTAAAGCATTTTCAAGATTAGTTTTATTTTTTCGGCCACCACCATTTTTTTCTCCTTCTGTCATCATCAAAAAATTTCCTAGTCCAAGCTGAGTTGCAATTTTTGATAATGCCTCACCACAAATTAATGCCGATCTTCTTTTAGCTAGTGCTCCCTCACGCTCACTACCATATTCATTAATTAAAAACTCTGTAATGATAAGTCCAAGTACTGCATCTCCTAAAAATTCTAATCTCTCATAATTACCCTTCACTACATTATTGTTTAATGTAGACAAACTTGGATGAGTCAGTGCCTCTATCAAAAGCTCTTCTTTATTAAACTTATAATCAATTATATTACTAATTTGCTCTATATGTGACTTCTTCAAAATTATTACCTGATGTTTTTTGGGGCGAAAGCTTATTAAAGAATCTTCCTAAATTTAAATCATATAACCACGTCCATATAGCCCATAAAGAAGATTTAGACGAGAAGAAAATTAATTCCGCTTTTCCTACAATATTAACTTGAGGCACATAACCAACTTTATCTAAAAATCTACTATCTATAGAATTATCTCTATTATCCCCCATAAAGAAATATTTATCTTTAGGAACAATATAAACTTTTGTATTATCAAAAGGACCTCTATTTTTTTCCTTTAATACATTATATGAAACACCATTAGGTAAAACTTCAATATATTTTTCAATATGCCTATCATTACTATCAATAAATATACCTCTCCTTATTTGCTCAACAGCGACACCATTGATATATATTACTCCATTCATTATTTGTATTTTATCTCCAGGCAACCCTATAAGCCTTTTTATATAATTAACACTTGGATTATAAGGATTTCTAAACACTATAACATCACCACGTTCTGGTGTACCAAACTCAGCAATACGCCCTGAAAACAAATTAAATCCAAGCGGTAAAGAATATCTACTATATCCATAAGCAAATTTGGATACAAAAATATAATCACCATCAATCAATGTAGGTTTCATTGAACCAGAAGGCACATGATATGGCTCGTATACAAATGACCTAAAAACCAATGCCACTAAAATAGCAACAAAAAACGTCCTAAAAAATTCATTATAATAAGCTTTATCTTTCTTTACCATCTTTTCCATAAAATTAAATTGTATCTATTATCAAACATTGTCCTGACATTTCATTAGGTTTAGGTAAATCCATAATATATAAAATAGAAGGAGCAATATCATACAGAGCACCATCTTTTAACTTTATCGATTTATCAATATTTTTACTTATAAGTACAAACGGCACTGGATTAGTTGTATGCGCTGTATAAGCATTACCTGTAACATCATCTTTCATAAACTCTGCATTACCGTGATCAGCAGTAACAAGCATCACACCTTCAATTTTTAAGATAGCATTTAACAATCTACCTAAACACTCATCAAGTACTTCAATTGCTTGAATGGTAGCAGTAATATCACCAGTATGACCTACCATATCACTATTTGCATAATTCACAATTATCAAATCAAATTTTTTTGAATCCATAGCATCAAGTAAGTTATCTGTAATCTGCCTCGCGGACATTTCTGGCTTTAAATTATAAGTAGCCACTTTAGGCGATGGGATTAAAATTCTTTCTTCACCTTCATATGTATCTTCTTTACCACAATTCAAGAAAAATGTAACATGAGCATATTTTTCAGTTTCAGCAATACGTAGTTGAGTTAAACCAGCTCTAGAAATTACCTCAGGCAAACTTTCTTCAATAGTTAGAACAGGAAATAAAGGTGGTATAAATTTATTTAATTGCTCAGAATATTCTACCATGCCAAGAGCAAATATTTCTCTATTCAATACATTAAATTCTTTAAACGATGGATCTAAAATAGCAGTTAAAATCTGTCTAACCCTATCAGCTCTAAAATTAGCCATAATTAATCCATCACCACTCTCCATACCATGATAATCTAATGCTATCATAGGCTCAATAAACTCATCTATTATGGAATTCTGATAATTATAATACATAGTATCTATCACATTTTCTACTATATTACCTTTTGCTTCTACTATTGCACGATAACTTTTTTCTATCCTATCCCACCGTTTATCGCGATCCATAGCAAAATATCTACCAGCCAATGTAGCAATCTTTACTACCCCTTTTGTAAATTCAGTAACTTTCAGAAGTTTATTAATAAAATCTATTCCACTACCAGGTAATACATCCCTACCATCTAAAAAAACATGCACCTCTGTTTTTACATCATACGATGCAAGAACTTGGATTAGATGTATTATATGATTAATATGTGAATGCACGCCACCGTCAGAAAGCAATCCCATGAGATGACAAGTTTTACTATTGCCTTTTAAATGTTTTATCAAATTTTGTAATAATGCATTATCCTTTAAAGTATTTTGGTTAATAGCATCATTTATACGTTGTAAGTCTTGTTTTATAATTCTCCCACTACCAATAGTCATATGACCAACTTCAGAGTTACCCATCTGCCCGTCAGGCAATCCAACTGATACTCCTGATGTTAATAACTTGGAGTAGGGATATTTTTCAATTATATGATCCCAAACCGGAGTCTTAGCCTTAGCAATAGCATTTGCATTATTATTATCGCCAATACCCCATCCATCTAAAATACATAATACTACTGGCCCAGATTTATTTATTTTAATCATTATATCTCAATCACAACGCCTTTTTCAATCTTTCTCCAGTAATTATATAATGTGTAATTTTAGCAATTTTTGTTACATAATCACCTATACGTTCTACATTTTTGACCACAAAAATTAGTTGCATCATTGAAGATGTATTAGAAGAAAGTTTTAAGTTATCATTAATTAGTTTATTCATCAAATCATAATATATTTTATCTACATTTCTATCTCGTTCAGCTACATCAAGAGCCTTATTGTCATCATGCATCTTAAAAGCTATCATTACATCTTCAAGCATTGTGACAATAATCGCAATCATTTGATCTATATTATCTAAAATATCACTGCTTATTTCCATATCCATCCTAGTAGCACGCTTAGCTACATTTTTAGCTAAATCTCCCATGCGCTCCATAATCACAGCTAATTTCAATGCCGATACTACTTGACGTAAATCAATTGCCATAGGTTGCCTTAACGCTAATAACACTGTAGCTCTATACTCTATTTCAGAATCATATTTATTAATTTTTTGGTCAGTAATATTTGCTATTTCAATAAAATTTTTATCTAATTCATGCAATGATTTTCCAGCAATTTCTAATAATTCTTTTACTAACCCTCCCATATTAATAATAGCACTAATAAGTGCAGATAGCTCTTGATCATATGAATTCACTATATGTTGGGACACTATACGTACCTCTATTTATTATTTCTTACCTTCCTATAGTGAATTAATTTGAATTAAAGCATAATACAGCGTCTAACATGTATACAGCAAAATTCTATGCAAATATAAATGCTCTAATTCAAATTAACAAAACTACAACTATTATAATTATCATTACTATATACTATAAATATTTATACAGCATTGATATATCAAAAATCTTAATATATTATTCTAAACTATTCTAAATCAACCTTAATAATAACACAACCTACCTATTTTCTTCATAAAGCAAGTTATAGAATCCATCCTTCTCATACTACAAAGCTAAAAGGCCATATTGTACTTTTTGTTTTATATCAAATAAATTTGAGAATAATAATCCACTAATACTAGCAAGATTTTGCCATATTCCAACCTTTTTTTGTAAATTAAAATCATAGACAGGAACATTTTTAATTTTTTTATTTTCTTGCAACCAAATAAGTGCTTCTTTTTCACCGCCTATTGCATCAATAAGTTTATTTTTCACAGCTTGATTTCCTGTAAAAATTCTACCATCTGCAAGCTCTATTACCTGCTCTTTAGACATTTTTCTACTACTAGCTATAAGATCAACAAAAAAGTTATAATTATCCATAATGACTGTATTTATTTCTTGTTCTACTTGGGGCGTTATGCGCTCAAAAAGAGATGGCATACCTTTTAAAGGAGAAGACTTAAAACTATACGGCTTTACACCTATTTTTTCGATCAGATCCGTAACTTCAAATGTCTGCAATATAACTCCTATTGAACCAGTTATACTACCATATCTTGCTAATATATAATCTGCAGCACATGCTACCATATACCCACCTGAAGCTGCTATTGTACCCATTACAGCTACAACGGGCTTTGTTTTAGATATATCACGTAATGCATGAAAGATTATTTCACTACCAACTTCAGTGCCACCTGGACTATTAATATGCACTATAACAGCTTTTACTCTTGGATTTTCTACAAGAGTTAAGAGAGCTTTTTCATAATTTTCTTCTTCAGTAATTATGCCATTTATTCTTACTCTTGCTATATATTCTGATTGATTTCTTAAAATAGGCACACGCTTATTAGCTTCACACAAAACTATAAAAAGAACAGCAAAAATAGCTATTAACTTCCATATTAAAAGATTCTTTTTTAATTTTTTCCTATCCATTAATATATTAGAAGTTAATGACATAATAATCCTCCTCTTAACTACCTCTTTAATACATACAATTTATTAGCAGTAAGTGTATATTTAATTCGCATAAACTGCTATAGTTATTTAATATTATCAAAATTTTTAGTAAAAAATTATAGCCATATAGCAATTTTTCATCTCCTAATCCATATTTAGCTAAACTTGACTATATATACACATGTATATAATATTACTTAATATGAAATTTGATTTTAATTAATCATTACTTTAGTTAAATATATGAAAAAACCTATTAAACTCCTATCTTCAACGACCATTAATAGAATTGCAGCAGGAGAAGTGATTGAAAGACCCGCATCTGCAATCAAAGAATTAATAGAAAATGCAATAGATGCTAATGCCACACAAATTGATATTTTATTACAAAATGCTGGACGGAATCTTATCCAAATCACTGATAATGGATATGGAATGAACAATGAAGAATTGAATATAGCTATTGAACGCCATGCTACTTCTAAGCTACAAGAAGATGATTTACTTAATATATCTCATTTTGGTTTTCGTGGAGAAGCGTTACCTTCTATAGCTTCTGTAAGTCGCATGACTATAACTAGCCGCACTAAAGATGCCGAACATGCTTGGAGTATTACAATTAACGGCGGAGACAAAAATCAAATTATTCCAGCTTCTTCTTCGATAGGTACAACTATTGAAGTACGCGATTTATTTTTTGCTACTCCGACAAGAGTTAAATTTTTAAAAAGCGAAAGAACAGAGTTACAATATATAATTGATATTATACATAAACTAGCTCTTTCACACACAAACATAGGCTTTACATTGTCTACTGATAAAAAAGAAATTTTTAACTTACGCCCTTCAACACTTTTAGAACGTATAGGTGAAATATTAGGTCAAGAATTTAAAAATAATGCCCTTGAACTCAATACTACAACAGAAAATTTAACAATAAAAGGCTATACTAGCTTACCTACGTTTAGCAGGAACACTAGTTCTGAATTATATTTGTTTGTAAACAATAGACCAGTTAAGGATAAACTTATTATTGCAGCTACTAAAGTAGCTTATCAAGACTTCATGCCTCGCGAACGATATCCAGTTTTAGTTTTATTCTTAAATATTCCATATGATCAAGTTGATGTTAATGTTCATCCTACAAAAGCCGAAGTAAGATTTAGAGATAGTGATATAATACGCAATATTATTATTAAATCCATTAAAGGTGCTTTATCTAAAGGTTCTCACCGCACTTCTGATACAATCAGTACTAAAGCAATTAACAGTTTTAAGCAATCTTTTAGTAATATACCCAAAACTCAGACCAGCCTTACCATAAAATCAAATAAACTAACTAACAATTATTATGCATCTCTAGAATCTAACAAAAAAATTGTCTCTTCTATACATAGTTTTCCCAGTACAACTTCTCAATTCCTGGATAAAAAGCCATCAACTACTAAATTTATACCAGAAACGATAATTGATACCAACGAAACAAAATATACAGAAACTTCTACTAATGCAATCAATCTAGGAAATGCAAAAAGCCAACTATATTCTACTTATATAATAGCCGAAAAAGATACCGGTATCGTAATTATTGACCAACATGCCGCACATGAAAGATTAATTTACGAAAAATTAAAATTATCTTATAATCAAGGTAAAATTTTAACACAAAGACTTTTAGTACCTGAAATTTTGGAACTAGATTCCAAATTAATTATACCTCTTAGCAAAGCAAAACATGATTTAGGTAAACTTGGTTTAGTTTATGAAATTTGTGGAGAAAATACAGTAATAGTTAATGAGATACCATTATTACTCAGTACAACAAATGTAAAAAGCCTAATAAAAGATATTGCAGATGAATTATTAGAATATGGAGAAAATTTAAGCTTAAGTAGTGCCGTGGAACACATTCTTGAAACCTTTGCCTGTCATCATAGCATTCGCGCAGGACGCAAACTTTCTATAGAAGAGATGAACACCATGTTACGGGAAATGGAAAACACTCCACATTCTGGACAATGTAATCATGGCCGACCAACCTATATTGAACTAAATTTTAAAGATATAGAAAAACTTTTTGGACGTTCATAATAAATAATTCATCTCTTATGTGTTCTTATTTTACAAACCTCATTTAATTAAAATATTATACTTTCAATGATTGACATAGGTTAATATATTTTTTATATTAATCAAAAAATGAGAATCAGTATGAACAAATATATTTTAATAAGCGCACCACTTACAATTTCGTATTCTGCGTACTACATACGCACAAATAACCTCTGTAATTATATTATATCTGGGTATAATGTAGGAAATAAATTATGTGAAATAGCAGAAACTACTGGTCATTTTATAATCAAGAATTTAATCATTGAAGGTGCTTTACACCATTTAGAATTTCTTGCTATTACAACTGTTATTAATCATATCACTGCACGATACCATGACAATAATTATAATTCTATTTTACTACAAGCATCATATTTACTATATAATACTTTATCTGGTATTTTATCTACTACAACATCACCTATAAATAAATTAGTAGAATGCATTGAAATAGATATCTCACAACTTTCACTACCTCTCTATATTTTGCATCTTTTTCAAGATTGTATTAAATCTTCTATTGATAAATATAGTAATCTTAGCTCTTACTCTTTAGAAATTCAAAACTGGTATCAAAATGCTGGCAAAGGGACATCTATAGAACAAGATTATAATACAGTAAATGATATATGGGCCACAATACACCCTATATACCATTTTGCAGAAGCTCATCAACAACTAGCTAAAAATAGCCCTATTCAAGAAATCATAGGTACATTAATATTATCTAATATATTTTATATAAATGAATCTGAAAAAGTACTTACAGGACTGCATAATTTACAAAATACTTTACAACACATTTATGACTATGATGGTTACTTTAACCATACTACAAATAATATTGATAATATTGGTATATCCTACAATCAATGTACAGAATTATAGTGAAAATAGCCAGTCACTAGATAAGAAACATAACAATATAGAAAAGTTCAAAGCTTTCATTATATAGATTTATTAGTTAGCATAATTTTAATGAAAAATGTTTAATTATACTAACTACTTCTAATTATTAGCAGCCACTCTTTCCATTCTATACCCTATACCAACTTCAGTTCTAATATAATATGGAGAATTAGGCTTCATTTCCAATTTTTTATGTAATTGACCAATATAAACACGTAAATATTGTGTATCGTATGAATTGAGATGGCCCCCATATTTTATTTAATTGAGTATGCGTAAGCATTTTTCCTTTATTTTGTATCAAATATGCTAATAAATTATACTCTTTTGGTGAAAGTTGCACAATTTCTCCTCTTCTTCTAACCTCGTGTTTTTCCAAATCCATTACAATTTCACCAAACTCTAACTTAATTTCTTGTAATTCTTTAAATTTTGTGGTACGCAAAACAGCCTTTACCTTAGCAGCTAGAATATTTATATTAAAAGGTTTGAAATTATCTATTCCTTCACTAAAAGCGTCCAATATTAAGGAATCATTATCTTGTTCAAGAGTTGCGATTATGGGTATATACTGAGGTTTTTCTCTAACTTTTGTTATAACTTCTATACTAGAAATATCTGAAAAAGTTAAATCAAGTAAAATTAATTCTGGCTTTACCATTTGTGATAATCTCAAAGTTTCTTTACCCGTTCCAGATTCAATAATCCTATAGCCAGCACTATACAAATGCATTCCTCAATAGTTTACGCATTTGTAATATGCTATCGCTTATTAACACAGTAGATTTTATATTACGCATTACTCCTCCTTATATTTTTTAAACCATGGTTTAAAGCATGTGTTTTGGATAAATTATCAAAATTTTTAGTTGTATACAATAAAAAACGAACAACTTTTAATTGAAAATTTATAAGAAATACATATAGTATATAGGATGTTATTATACAATAAGGTATGTAAATATAGGTGCAAATCTTAAAAATAATACAACTATTATGATATATCAATCCTAATACGCTCACTTACAAGCAGCAACCATTTACCGATAAATACAATATAACAAAAAATGTAATGTTATTCAAAGCACTAAAGATTATGTATAAGAAACTATTTTGAGCAGTTTGTAAAATTTTGAATTTATAAAAAGAATATCATAAATATAAAACTATAATGTTTTAACCAAAACATCCAGATCCTCAATATCATTTATAGATATAGACTTTAACTCTCTATCTATGCGTTTAGTAAGCCCTGTTAACACTTGACCAGCACCAACTTCTATAACAGTTTCAACACCATTATTTTTCATAAACATTATCGATTCTCTCCACTTAACCATAGAAGTTACCTGTTCTACAAGCAAAGAACGAATTTGATTAGAATTTTGTACACTAAAAGCAGTTACATTTGCAACTATAGGCACAATTGGAGACTGAATTTCAGTTTTAGATAATGCATGCTCCATTATTTCTTTTGCAGGACTCATTAATTCAGAGTGAAATGGCGCACTAACATTAAGCTTTATAGCTTTTTTACTATACATACTCACAGTTACATTGATAGCACGATCTATAGCTTCAGCTGTTCCACTTAACACTATTTGTCCAGGAGAATTATCATTAGCAATTTGACAAATTTCACCATTTGCAGCTTGCTCTGCTATGGATGCTGCTTCTGTAAATTCTACGCCCAGTAATGCAGCCATAGCCCCTTGACCAACAGGTACAGCCTGCTGCATGGCCTTACCACGTATACGTAATAATAATGCAGTATCTTTAAGAGTAAGTGCTTTCATTGCAGATAATGCACTATATTCCCCTAAAGAATGGCCAGCAGCAAATAAAGCTTTTTCTTTTAAATTAATGTTTGCATCTTTTTCTAATATTCTTACTAAAGCCATAGAAACAGCCATTAGCGCTGGTTGTGTATTCTCTGTTAAGCTTAATTCTTCTATAGGTCCATTAAAAATAATGTCAGATAGTTTTTGTTTTAAAATTTCATCAACCTCTTCAAATACCTCTTTGGCATTTACAAAATTTTTAGCAAGGTTTCTACCCATACCCACAAATTGAACACCCTGTCCAGGAAAAACAAAAGCTTTTGTCATTTATATCTCTATATTCTTTTATAAATTAGTAAAAGTAAAACCTTAAATATCAAATTATAATTCAATAATATTTTAATTTAATTTAGCCTTATTCATCTCCTGTATTTCAACCTCAGGTATATTAGCATTTGAAGATAAGATTCCAGCTTGTACCATGAGTCTAGTACTAGATATACCTTGGTCTACTAAATAATTACGTATTGCTATAACTCTCTTCAATGAAGCACTTCTAGTTTCTGCATCCTGCTCTTTTTCTGTTTTAATATAACCTATAATTTTTAATATCTTAGAATTATTATCATGCAATTCTCGTGCAATTATGTTTAATGTTTTCTCCGTATCTTTTAATAATTTTGTACCACCTTCAAAATTAATGTTATAGGTCTTATTGTTTTCTTGCTCAACTAAACCAATTTCTTGCACAGGAAGACCAGCTTTATTTTCTAATAAAGTTTTTTTAGGTAAATCTGATGGCACAGGAGGCACTAGTGGTATTGTAGGAATAGGAATTACTGGAGAAACTGGTCTAATAGAAGATTTTTGATCTGTTTGCTTATCTGGCAAAGGTAACATATTTTGTATATTATTAGATGGTTGTATAGACATTTTATCCTCCATCTTAGACTGCTGTATATCTTCATTATGCTTAGGTTCAAGCAATGTAGAAGGTACAACAATTGCAGGCATTACAGCATTCTGAACATCTGGCACTTCCGTTTTAAGTAAATTCTGTTCCTTTTTATTTTGACTTGAAAGAGTTTCCACAGGAGTAATAACAGTCATCGAAACAATTTTTTCATCTTGCTTAGACTGTATAACTGGTCTCGGATGAAATGGCTCTTTGGGTTTTAAGGTAAATTTCTTTTGTTCCTGAACGACATTGCGTTTTTTATAATTAGCTTCAAGTTTTTTATTTTTACCATGATGTTTGGCATGTATAGACTTTTTATGTTCTATTTTATTGCTTACCTTATCTTTACAAACCAAAGGAAAGGCTATGTCCGTTCTATTACTATGAAAATTTTTATTTAATACTTCTAAGTGTAACTCAACATCAGGCTTATTATATAACATATCTTGATATTCAAAAGCATATATATTAATAAAGACAGATACTATAAGATAAATATATAGCATCACATTAAACAACACTTTTTTCATAATTAACCTTTCCTTATACATAATATACTTATTATAGTCTTTAAATTTTATAACATTCAAGTTTTATTTGACTATAATCGACTCAAAATTTTTGTATAAAATGCGATTAGTTGCGATAACATTATGCTTTAATTTAAAGCATTCTCCACCTGCTTCACCAACAAGTAGAGAACCAGCTTGTATACATGATAAATCTTGACTTTCTACTATTATATCATAACGCCCTGAAGCAATATATGCCAAATTTAAAACTGAACTTCCAGTTACACGTACTAATAAATTATGTGCTATAAAATCACTAGCTTTATTTGAAATAAATTTTTCTACCATACTAGTTGCCAAAATAGAACTATCTAGACTTTCTTTGTTAGACACTCTTAATTTATGTCTACCTATAGTAGTACCTAGATGATTTTCTAACCATGCTCCCTGTTTTTTTTCTGCCCAATAAGTTTCACCTAATATTGGTACTTCTATTACTGATGCTATAGTTTCTACACTATCATTGCTCGTTTTTTCTAAGGCTAGAGCAATACAAAAAAATGGAGAGGCACGTAAAAAATTTTCTTTACCATCAATTGCATTAATAACCCACTGAAATTCAGTTTTTTCATCATTTATAATACGTCTATTATTTAGTATAATATTATATGAAGGACGCGCTTTTTTTAATTCTTCTATAATAATCTTTTCTAAATTTAAAGCAGTAATACTAGCAAAATTTTCTGTACCTTTTTTGGATGTTTGTAATTTACTTATTTCTCCAAAATCTCTTACCAAACGCCTGGAGGCCTTACGTACTGCCCCTATCATAACATTTATGTTCGCAGAATAATTATTATACATTACTTAGCTCTTTCAACATAAGAAATATCCGAAGTTTTTACTATAATCTTTGTACCAACCTCAATAAATGGAGGCACCATAATACGTAGTCCATTCTCCAATATCGCGGGTTTGTAAGAAGATGAAACAGTTTGCCCTTTAATAACACTTTCTGTTTCTTCGACAACCAGAATCACCATATCAGGTAAGATAATATTTAATGGTTTTTCATCGTAACTTTCTACAGTCACTTCCATTGCATCTTTTAAAAATGCGGCCTTATCACCGATCATATTCTTATCTATAACCACCTGATCACAAGTTTCTCTATCCATTAAAGTAATTTTATCATCTTCTGTATAAAGATATACATACTCCTTTTGATCCAAGCGTACTTTTTCTACCTCCTCTGTAGAACGAAACCTTTCATTAATCTTGGTACCTGTAGTCATTTCTTTCATTTCCACTTGAACAAAAGCCCCTCCTTTACCAGGCATAGCCCAAGTTGGTGTTTTACTTACTACATAAAGCTTTCCCTTATATTCTAAAACATTTCCAGCCCTTATATCATTGGCAATTATTCTCATTATTTATTCCCTCTATAAATCTCTATAATTTTACTTAGCATTTCTAATGCATCTTTACGACTGCGCTGGAAACTATTACGCCCTATAATAGATCCACTACCACCACCATCATAAATTTCCTGTATTTCTTTATATAAATCATCAAAATTTTTATTAACACCACCAGAAAATACTATCAAGCGCCTACCATTAAAACAAGCTTGTTTAACGTGTTTAATTCTATTTTTTAAACTAGTTATATCCATGTTTTCATACATTTTTTTAGCTTCTATCTGTTCAATATATGCTGTAGGAGGTTTTACTTTAATAATATGAGCTCCTATTAATGCAGCTATATGAGCTGCATAAGCACACACATCAATTGCTGTTTCACCCTCTTTAGATAAATCACCCCCACGTGGATATGACCATACCACTGCTGCAAGCCCATAAAACTTAGCTTCAGCAATAAGCTCTTTAGCCTCTTCAATCATATCAAAAGCTGCTCCAGAACCTGGATATATAGTTAGTCCAATAGCAGAACAACCAAGACGAAGCGCATCTTTAACAGTAGCAGTTACTGCTTGATTTGGTATATTGTCCTTTGGTACCAGTGAATTAGAACTATTTAATTTTAATATTGTTGGTATATAACCAGCAAAATTAGAAGCACCTACCTCAAGCATACCAAGTGGCGCAGCATACGCACTTAAACCAGCCTCTATCGCTAATGCATAATGATAATACGGATCATACGCATCCTCATTAACTGCAAAACTACGTCCTGGCCCATGCTCAAACCCCTGATCCACAGGCAATATTAATAATCTACCTGTACCACCTAATTTACCCTGTAACAATATTCTACCAAGATTATTTTTAACTCCAGGATTATCACTTTCATAATTATCTAAAATATTTTTTATTTTCTGGTTTAATTGCATATTCTTTATTCCTCTGAATAGTGAAACTTATCTTGTTTCTAACAACATGATAAGTATAATATTTCTTTTGTTTATATCTTATACTCTTATAGCACTTAAACATCTATATAATACATTTCAAAACATAATCAAATAGTTTACTTCATATTCTATAAATAGAATGAAATTTTATATTTATTAATAATTTTATGTGATCTAAATATGTAACTTTTAAATTATCAACTGTATATTATTATAATTTTTTAAGAGTTAATAATTTAAATAGTATAAAAATTAAATAAATCTATAGAGAAATATTAAAATGTTAATAAATACTAATGCACAGCACATTTATACAGTTTACCCAGATAAAATGTTATAACCTATAAAACCATACAACCCTGAACAATCAGTACGTGTTATAGAACAAACTGAGGATAAAAATCAATATAAAATTTCTATATATCCCGAACTTACATATACTCAAATTGCTGATCCCATAAGCTCTACATATAATCTTTTTAAGACATCATTTAATGTAATTACTTACAATGACTTAATGAATGGACTAGACCTACCAATTAACAGCATAAATGCTATAACACGTGATAATATTAAATACTACAATTCAACTACTAACTCTACTCAAAATTTAGATTTATCTAAAGACGGTATAAATGGTCATAGAAAACAAACATCTACAAATGACTTATTATTAAAACTGTATGACTCTATATTCCATAGTGAAGAGAAAACTGCTTCAGATAAACTATGTCAAAGTTATGAAAATAATATAGGTAATTATACTATAATAGAACAATTATTATATTCTTCGTTCTATCAAACTTAGACAGGCCCTTCAAAATATAATATATCTAGTTTTGCTAAATCATCCTCTGAAAGTTATACACCCACGTTATTTGTTAGCAGAGAAAAAAATGGACAATACACCATATCTTATAATCCTGATCATTACACAGATAAACTTAGTTTGTTGAGCAATTTAGATTACTATAGTAGTGCACTTTCTAGTACACATATAACATTCCCTAATTATTTAAAGGTTTCAGCAAAATTAGCATCATACATTATACCTCACCCTGACATTCATTATACTACTGCTTTATTAACTAATTCATATTACATATGCACTATATCTAATCCTATGAAACATACTGTCTCCGGTATAATGACCACAGAATTAAAAGATTTGTATCAATTCATTTATTCTTAAAATAATAATTATACCACTACACATATATGTAATATTTTTGAGAAAGCATTCTACAATCAACTTATTGAATCTACTAGACTTGGTGTTTTTTATCAAAAATCAGAACTACACTTTCTACTAGCATTACTTGCTATTACAACGAAATTAATCAAGGAATCTACACAACTAGACTTACAGAACCAACTCGCAAGTGAAGACCACACCTCTATTAATATTGCTGATGATATAATATAAAAGGAGCATATCTCAAGTATATCCGCAACCCCTAAATTCAACCTCAATAACATTAAACAAGGAGAAAATATGACTGATAATCTTACAGTAATAACTACACCTAATTTCACTATAAATCCATCTATAGATTCATTGAATTTTTCTATTCCTAATAAAACTACTGATAATTCTACAGAAACTCATTCTTTTTGTGAAGGACATATTATAGATTGCGTAATCTCAGGAGTAATAGGAGTAGGAGGAGTAGTAATAAATAGAAGCTACCACTAAGCCGGCTTAATGTCACATTACTTGACTAAATATCATTACAACCCTATGTTGAACACTGACCCTACAGAGTAAGCTTAATCAATATATAATTTATAAGGTAGGTTTTTCCTACCTTATAACCTCTTCTTAAAATCTTAAAAACCTATAAATATCGTTACTTAATAACTATAAATGCTTACTTTTATTGCTCTTTTAAATAACCCTAATCCTATAAATAGTTGACAATACTTAACAATTAAGAGCTAATTATTCTTTTTAATAAATTATAAATAATATATAAAAATATTACGTCTTATAGAACAAACTAAAGACAAATATAAAATTTCTATGTGCAAAAATGTGTTTTATGAACAACTAATAACTATGCGTTCAGATGATCTACATACATTACTTAAAAAATCATGCGAAATAACAACATACAATAATTTGATGCTAAATCTAGCTCACCCTATTAAGGGTATTAATGTGATATTACATAATAACAACGTTAATATCATTACTAATCATAAATAACCTATCGTAAACCTTTAAAGCAAGACCCAGAATAATATAAGCTTTCTAAAGGACATACTCATAAAACTCTTATTGATGCCAACTTAAACGTTCTATATTAATTGTTCTAAAAGACTAGATGGATATCCAGTACGAATAGTTGATACCTGTGAAAACGATAATAATAATAATATTGGTACATATACTAACTATACATAAAACTCTAAAAATATTGCTCTGATACTACCGAATATCAATTATTAACTATACCAGAATACCAATTAAAAAACTTATTATTATCATCTTGTACTCAAGCTAATATCTTGTAAATATTGTAAACTATCACCACATATAATATTTTATGATAATGGTAACGATCATTACGGAAATAGTAACAGTATAAATTTACTAGCTAATTCCTATTATATGTGCACAGCAACACGTCCACATATTAAAAAATTTTCTAAAGAAATAATTCATACTGCAACTCAGGAAATGATTGAAGGTACTTAGACTATATATATAGTAAAATCAACAACCAACTTCAAATAAAAAGTACAACATTTATTCCATTATATAGTCGAATCTAATATAATACTGCACATTTTCAACCACCTTCTGTTATGGCTCTAAAAAGCCTACTCACTTCTTCAACTGAGGATCCCATATTAAGTGATACAGCAACTTCAGAATATATAATTGATACTTCTACAATACATTCAACAACATCTAATATAAGTGATGAACCTAAATTGTCAGACAAATATCACCAACATAGTGATTTATCCATAGGTGATATTTTTTATGCCCTAACATCACTAGATGATAATAGTTAACTTAGGGATAATTCCTGGTGTTGCCTTAGGAGTTTTAGGAAGTTTTCTTGTTTCTAAATACTGTTCTTCCAAAAATAGTGGAGACAATCCTATAGATTATGACAGGAGTAACCACTCCACTCACATCAGAAGCCTAATACTTAAGAAAATTAAAAACTAATATGAGAAGAAGACTGCAATTTCTGCAGTCTCTCTTTTTATGTTATACACCATCTCCACTTATTCCATCACCTTTTAAAAGTAATAAGAACTAATAACAAGGTAATAAAACAAATTCAAATCTTTATATTTCATCATAATAATGTCTAATAATTCCTGGATCAGGTGCTACAATAACAACATCTTATAAATCTATAAATTGATTTATCTTATCTATTAATTTTATTTCGTGATTAAGATATAATGCCTTAATTGTTATCTTAGGACCATAAGATATTTGATATTCGTCTTAAATATTATATCAGGAAAGTTTAATATCAGAGTAACCCTCTGCTTTTTCAAAAATAACTATATTTTTATTATGCCAATAAACTTTTATCATCATTAATTAAGCAATATTTATTTAAATTAAATTGAAATTTTGTTGTTACATTCCTTACCTAAAAGCAATCTTACATATTTTTTGGTTTGTAAGTACTAGTTTAACTGTTTACCAGAATTGTTTGAAGGTAAATTTTTG